>JBBJLW010000096.1:0-2994 GCA_037720595.1 Gaiellaceae bacterium
GGCACGCTGACGCGACCAGCCCCTTTATACGTCGGGTCGAAGAGGGGCGACCTCTTGCGCAACGCCTCGTCCGCGCGCTTCTTGATCCGTCGGACGGGGTGCTCCTTCCGGATGCGCTCCTCGGGCGAGGCCAGCATCCACATCGACGTCTGTTCCCTCAAGCGGCCACGCATGAAGACGCTCGTAATAACGAGTCGATCTCGCGTCGATCCCCTCCCATTTGCGCGCAGCGCGCGCATGCCGTGCACCGACCTGTTCCGCCCACCCCGTCGAGCGCGCGGGGTCGGGTAGCCCCGGGGATTACTCCCCGGGGCCCCCACGGATCCGGACGTGCGGGACTACCGCATCCGGCTCTTCGAGCAGCGGGTTCGCTACGGACGTGCCAGCGCATTGGGCTTCACGAGCGGGTACCGCTCGAGCAGCCTCGTCATCACCGGCCATGTGAGCCATGCCTTTTGCGATCGACGCGACAGCCAACGACGCCAGATCGCTCTGACTCGTTGGTACACGTCCCAGAGGCGACCGATGTTCCCTACCCTACCGAAGTAGACGTAGTGCCCCCGGAGCTTCTGGTTCAGGGCACGTTGCTGAGCAACCACCGGATGATGTCGTTGCAATCGACACCACGTGGAGATCGCCTTGAGCGTGCGCCGGAAGCGGCTCTTGGATGTTCGGGTCCTCACCACCCACTTGCCAGTGAGGCTTTTCGCCCAATGGAGGGTGAAGCCGAGAAAGTCGAAGGTCTCGGGCCGTGCTGGTCCCGCGCCCTCTCCGCGATCGCGCAGACGAGACGGGCGATCCGGTCGCTCGAAGGCGACCAGCTTCGTCTTGTCCGGATGCAACGTGAGCCCGTGCTTGGCGAATCGCTTCGGCAAGACCTCGAGCACACGCCGCGCGTCGCCCTCGTCGGCGAACATCATGACGGCGTCATCCGCGTAGCGCACGAGCGTGGCCTGGTTCCGCAACCGTGGGCGCACCTCTCGCTCGAACCACACGTCGAGAACCTCGTGGAGGAGGATGTTCGCCAGAATCGGCGAGATCACACCGCCCTGAGGTGTCCCAGCATCCGGCATCGTCACCGTGCCGTGTTCCATGACGCCAGCCTTTAGCCACTTCGCAATCAGGCGAAGGACCACACCGTCTCGTACTCGCTGGCGAAGGACTTCCAACAAGACCGGTCGCTCGACACTGTCGAAAAACTTCCGAATGTCGAGCTCGACCGCCCACCCTCCCGCACTGATCACCGCCGCCGTTCGGAGCGACTCGATCGCGTCACGCGCCGAGCGCCCCGGTCGAAAGCCGTACGAGCAGTCCAGAAAGTCCTGCTCGTAAACCGCCTCCAACAGCATCGCGACTGCGCGTTGCAGCACCTTGTCCTCGAACGTCGGGATACCGAGCGGTCGCATCTCCTTCCCATCCTTCGGGATGTAGACGCGGCGCACAGGCGGTGCGCGGTACCGGCCGGACTTTGCGCGGTCGAGCAGCGACTGGAGGTTTTCCTCCAGCTTCGCCGCATACTCGGCGCCACTCTGTCCGTCGATGCCGCGCGCCCCGTCTTTTCGAGTACGTCGATGTGCCTCGCGCAGCCACGCGAGGTCGATGTTGTGTGCGAGGGTGGTGATGGTCTTGCCGGGGTTGTCCCGCGCCATCTTCGCTATCCGATCGAGTTTCGTGGAGATGCTGTTCGAGCTCGCTGTCTCGGTCATCTGATCCCCCGATCGGGTCCACTGTTCGGCGCCGCCCTTTGCTCAGCCGGGTCCCTCGAGTCGGTTCCCCGGCGTCGTCGCTCGTACTGCGGCGCTCCGACTTCCCATCCACCACGCCGGGCTTTCTTGCGCTCGCCTCGGCGCTTCCCACGAGGCTGCCCTCGCAGAGCGGATGGGATCTCTCCTGTTCCCTGGTGCCCCCTTCGCTGCATGCCCTGCTCTACGACCGCGACGAGACCGCGAGGACATACGCCGCCGGGCCTTCGCCCTGAGATTGCTCCTCGCGATGCTGCCTTCCGGCCTGTGCTGAACCGTCGGCTCTCGTCACTTTCCAAATTTCGCGGCCCGATCACACGGCCTGCTCGCTCGCTGTCTACGCTTCACGCCCCCGGTCACCCGAGACCGCGCAAGACTCGCTTCCGACTTTCGGCGCCGATTGGTCGGACGGGACTTCAACCCGCTGGGACACGACACCCGGTTTCTGCGTTGTCTGGGTCTACATCGCTTCCTCCGGGTCAGAGCTTCTCAGGACGCACAGCACAGATTTGGGGGAGACAGCTGGCGCAAACGAGCTGGCGTCCCGACCTGCCGTGCACATCGCCTAGCGCCAGCGAGGGGGGGCAGGCATAGCAGCGTCTCGGGAGAGCAGGCCTATGACCACGACGCGAGAGGGAGGCGAATCCGCTTCTTTCTCGATAGCGGCGCAACCTTCGGCGGCGCCTGGCTCTGGCGCAGTTCGCTTCAGCCGGTAGCCCAGCTCACCAGTGCCGGCGCCCTCGAGCAAAGGTACGTCTACGCCGACGGCGTCAACGTCCCCGAGCTCGTCGTCGCCGGTACCGAGCGCTGGCGCCTCATCAAGGACCACCTCGGCAGCGTGCGGCTCGTCGTCGATACCGCGAGCGGCACGATCCTGCGGAGGATGGACTTCGATTCGTTCGGCCGGATCGTCGGGTCCAGCGGCAACCTTGCCCAGGTGCCGTTCGGGTTCGCCGGCGGGTTCTCTCAGCCGGAGACGCCGTTCGCTCGGTTCGGGGCGCGTGATTACGATCCGGAGATGGGGCGGTGGCTTGCAAAGGATCCGATTCGGTTCGATGGCGGGGATACGAACATCTATGCGTACGTGGGGAATGACCCGGTCAACCTGATCGATCCGACTGGATTGTTCTGGTTCTGCGACATCCCGTTCGTTGGCCTGCTCTGTAAGGCGACGAATTGGCGGCCTCACGGCCCGCCCTGCGATGGCGACTGGTGCATGGAGTTCCCGACGTATCCGCAGCCGGAGCCGGTG
>JBBJLW010000097.1:0-2963 GCA_037720595.1 Gaiellaceae bacterium
GTCTACCGGCTCGACGGATGCTCGGAGCAGGCTCCTGGCGGGTCCCGAACGGCGCTCTCTCATCCTCCACCCTGATCCCTTCGTCGCGGTGGTGCGGGCGAGCGCGGGGAAGCGCCACTGCCGCCACGATGATCGCTGGTGCGCAGATCCGCGACGGGCGGTCACGAGCGCCAACGTGACTAACCAGAACCTGACCGGTGACGATCTACTTCCGGCCGTACGCTCGGTACGCGGCAAATCTCGCGCTCAGCCGCGATAGGATCGGGGGGCAGACGGAACCCGTGCGTGCGCACAGCGAGAGCCACATTCCGACTGAACCGTTGGAAGGTCAGCGGCGCGCTCGTCGCGGCGACAATTTCACTCAGGGGCTCACAGGACAGGGAATGGCGCGCTGCGGCGACGGCCAGACTCGGCGCGGCACCGTCCCGGGTGGGTTCTGCGAACCGCGCCTCCACCCATGCTAACGGCAAGTTCTTCTCGTGACCTGGCTTGAAGCCCCGTATCGGATTGAGTCTCAAACGTGACCCCACGGGGTCGGCCAAGCCTGGTCGATCAACCAAGTGCACGCCGGGCCCCGCGGCAACGCCTCGGCGTCCGACCGCCCCAACGTAGGCAACCACGTCGACGGGGAGATCCTGCCGCGGTCGCAGAGGCCGAGACCCCTCGGACTGCACCGCACGCAACCTCTTGCCATAGACCATTAGCATCGCGGGAGGCCCTTTGGCCGCCCTGAGGGCAAGCCCTCTCCCCGTCCTGACGTCGGAAAGCCTTTCGTAGTCGGTGAGCTCAACGGGGTTCTGCCACTCAGGTCTATCCGCGTTATCCGCGTACCGGCGGCGCTGGTCGTACACAACCAACGCACCAGGGTCATCCGGTGGCTGTGCCGGAGCCCGCAAGGAGGTGACACATACGATCGACCAAGACGCGATGACGACGAGCAGGGCGGATGCCGAGCGGAAGGTCCCGACGCGCACGACGGCGAGGGGCAGAAGCAGACCGAACAGGCTCGGAAGAAGCATGCGGCCGTGCATGTAGTCGCCGCCGAGGCGCACGACGTAGAGGATGTGTATGAGTGCACAAGCAATAGGCGCCGCAGCGAGGACGACCGACTTACCGTCGGAGGCGCGCAGCCGGTCACGGACGAAGAAGACCGCAAACCCCACCAACAGAGGAATCGGAACCCAAAGCAGATAGGACGAACTGAGATCTTCTAGGTAGTCTAGGCCTCGGCCCCAGAAGACCGCGCTCGCTTCCTTGGCCAGCGCTGTGTTCGGTAGTAACGTGCCGAAGTAGCCCATCCGGAAGATCTGGTAAGCGAGAGGGATCGCAGACGCTGCCCCCAGAAGAAGAAGAGATCCGAGCGCGCGGGAAGAGCGCGTTATCAACCACAAGGTTACGAGGAAGCCGCCGGCGAAAATCGCAAGGTCGGGCCGCACGAGCGGACCGAGCCCAATTCCGATGGCCAGCGCTATCGCCGAGGCGTCGTGGCGAGCCCGTCCTTTTCGACGATCCGGGTCAGGGTTCGCCTTTGCTGGCGAGTCCTGCGTACGGGTCGAATCTGCGACGGCGACTAGGCCCCAGAAGACCAGCCCGAGCCAAGCGAAAACGAGACTGGTCTCGAGGCCGGAGGTCGCGTAGTCCCACATGGCGGGCACCGAGGCGATGACGACACCGCCCAAAGGCAGCGTAAAGGCGGCGGAGGGTCGCGCCTTATGAAGGCGGAGAGCCCCGCGAACAGCGGCGAATAAGCCTAGAATGGACAGCAGCAATCCGCCTACTACCGCGATCCACTCGATAGAAAGGCCGGGCAGCAGACCCCGGGGCACCACCAGCGCGACGAGCCAAAGCGGGCTCGTGTAGGCTTCGACACGCTCACCTATGTTGAATACTGGTCCATGCCCTTGGACGAAGTTCTCGGCGACGCGGAAGTAAATGAACGCGTCCTCGGTCGTCCAACGCCAGCTCCAGGCGAGGAAAGCCAGGAGTCCAACCGGGATAAGCACATGGAGCGTCGCCCGAGACCCCGACCACCGTGTCGGCCAAAGCCGCGATACTCCAGCGAGACCGCGGGTCCAACACTTTACGAGTAGCTTTTCGCTCCGACGTGGCGAACCACGGCCGGGAAGCCGCAGCGCGGAAGAAGGTAGCCCCAGGCGCTCTGGGTGGCCAACAGGGGCCTTGACGGCATCGCCGCGCTGCGTAGAGCTGTCCACGCGAAGCAAGGCTAGCTGTAGTTCCTGACCACGTTGTTCATCCGGGCCTCCCTGAAGGCTGGGTGGTGTCGAGGCCACCAGCCACAAGGAGGACAGCGGATGAAACTGCACCGTAGAGCGAAGACCTGTTCGAACAGCCGACTGCTTCTGGCCCGGCGCATCGGGGGGAGGGGTGGTCGCTCACGAAGGCGGCCGAGGCCGCCGGAGTGAGCGAGCGCACCGCCTCGAAGTGGCTCGCCCGCTACCGGTCGGAGGGCGAGGGGCTCGAGGATCGCTCCTCAGCTCCGCACGCCCAGCCGTCGAGGACGCCGGAGGGTCGAGTCGAGGTGATCGCCAGCCTCAGGCGTTTGCGCGTCACGGGCTCTGACCTCCACCCATGATCGCGCCAGGCTTCATCACCGGGCACGATCCCGGCCCGATAGGACATAAAGCCCGCAACGCCGGCTTTCTGATCTCAGCCACCGAACCGCCGTCGCACAGCACGCCCGACGCAGCGCAGCTACTAACGGATATCAGTCAGAGCCTATGGCGACCGGGGCCACCGATCGCCATACTGCCGCGCGACCGCCGTGCGCGCGGACAACCGCGCCGTCCGGCGCGCGACCAGAGAGACTCGACGCCGAAGGGGCGCCCCGGATGAGACTGCGATGGTTGACGATCGGCGCCGCGGCCCTCGCGGTGGCGACCCTGTCCGCCGCCTGCGGTGAGGGCGAAACGACCGTGACCGTCCGCCTGAGCGACTACCAGCTC
>JBBJLW010000098.1:0-2920 GCA_037720595.1 Gaiellaceae bacterium
GGCCTCGCCGTCCTTGACGGCGAGATCGGTCAGCGTGCGGCTGTGTCGGATCGCGTTGCGAAGTTCGGCGAGCTGGCCGAACCGTACCGCGAGAGTCTCTTTCGTCCTGAAGGTGGGCTCGAACCGTGGCCACAGCGACTTGGAAATGATGACGTCTTGCAACTCGCGGAGGTCGAAGTACTCGAGTTGCACGTCGAGAGTCGCGAGCCGTGGCGCGGAGTCTTCCGGCAACTTGCGCGCCGCCGCTGCCACGCGCTCCGCAACTCGTTGTTGCACGTGTGAGGGGATGAGAGCACGCTGCCCGTCGATCTGATCTGCGATCAGGCGACGAAGCGAGAGCTCGACTCCCTCGATCTTCGCGTCGAGGCGCGTCCGGTAGGGGTCCTGCTTCTCCGCCGGAACGCTGAGTCGTCCCGTTTGTTCGGCCAATGCATCGGCCAGCTCCTCGAGGCGCCAGGAAAGAAACTCGTCGAAGTCGTCGCTGTGCAAGGGACTTCGTTCTCCGGTCGGCAAGCGATGGCTCGCGAGGACGTCGTCGAGGTCGTCGCCGCGCGTGGAGCGGATCTCGCCGAGGTATGCCGACGGTGGCTTCTTGCCGATGCTGCTGTTCGTCTGCCGGTCGATCAGGCAGTGGTTAAGCACAGAGTCGACCTCGTTCGGTCGTCCACTGTCCTTGAGGTAGCCACGCGGGAAGACGTGGTGGTCGTCGACCTTGCTCGCCTCGATCAGGTCTTGGGTCAGCGGCGCACCTGTGTGGAAGTCGCGCGGCTGCTCGGTCAGCATGAGCGCGATCGTGGCCTTGTAGAGACCCTTCTGGCGGATGGTTGCGCTCCTCCACTCGGCGGGGTCCCACTCGAAGCTCGCGACGACGGGCGGCTCGTCGCCCCCGGCGAGCCATGCCCGAAGCACCGGGGTGTCGCGCTCGGCGAGCGTCGCGGACGAACTCTCATACTCGCCCTTGAAGCATGCGCACCAGAACCACCGCTTGAGCTTTGCGCGCCGGGCGCCGCGCTCAGGGCCGGAAGCGCTTTCCACGGTGCGCCACGCGGCAGCGAGCGGGATCAACAGCGGGCGGTACGGAAGCCACTTACTTACGAGCACCCCGCACTCGTTGCGCAGGAGCTGGACAGCCGAGGCAGCGTGGGCGCACGCGTCGTCCCACTCGCCAGCGATGTCGGCCGCATCGAGGCTCAGGACGTCCCGGCGCTGGCACGAGGCTCCGAGCCGCAGCGCAATGACCTGCAACACGTAGTACGGCTCGACGTCGAAGTCCGCGAGGATCGGATGCACCTGCAGCGCGGCGCCCCAGAGGTCACGAAGGCTGTGGCCACCGGCGAAAGCGCGCGCGCTGATGAGCTCGAACGGCGTCAGGGGTTTGCCGGTGCGGTTGAGCGTCTCGAAGATCGTGCACACGGCTTCCAGCTCAGTCGATTGCGGCAGAACCGTGACGGGAAAGGCGTAGTCGGCCAGCGGCTTGATGAAGGTCTGCTCGACCTCCTTGAGGACCGACCGCACCCTCCGATGGTCTTCGTCGTTCCGGTGTTCGATCACTTCGTCGCGCCAATCGCTGGCGCCGGAACCCCGCACCGCGGCGAGGGGCATCACCAGCGCGTTCGCCTGGGCGTCGAGCGATTCCAACGCGGACGCTCGCTCGGCGCCGAACACGCGGACGGCGTCGTTGACGTCAGCGCCCGAGATCAATGCGCCGATGTCGAGGAAGAACCTCGACGCCCCTACCCCGAACAGCGCCTGGTAGAGCGACGTGAGGCGCTGCTGGCCGTCGAGTACCAGTTCGAGCGGTTCCGCGCGCAGCGTCGGCGCTTCCTCGACAGGCCGGACCTTGAAGGCCGCGCCGCCACCGCGAAGGAAAAGCAGCGCACCCGCGGGAAACGTCCTCATCATCGAGACAACGAGTTCGCGGGTGGCGTCGGGAGACCACACGAAGCTGCGCTGGAAGTCAGGAAGCGCGAGCTGGCCGCTGTGGAGGTCGTCGAGCATCTTCATCAGCCGGCGAGGATGTGTCTCGACCTCGTCTGGAGCGATGCGCGCTGCAACGGAGGCGGTCGCCGGCACACTGACGCGTTCGGCGACCGGGCCGGGTTCCGACGTGCGAGCAGATCGCTGTTCGCTTGGCGCTGGCGCCGGGTCGTTGGCGTGCGCGTCGGCGAGCTGGAGGAGCTCTCCCGCGTGGCCGGGCTGGGTGAGCGCCATCAGGCTCCCCAGGCTGTTTCGAGCGCCGTAGGAAAGCTCATCCCGGTCCACGCGAGCAAACCACCGGACCGGCCGAAGGTGTTGGTAGTCCGTACCGGGCTCGATCGGCTCGTCGAGGAACGCGTAATCGCCGGCGATCCGACCGAACAGCATCGTGCGCGTGGCGGGCTCCGGCGTGAGGACGAGGTCTCCTTCTGCCATGGTGCGCGAGAACCGAGCGAGCAGGTTGACGGTAGAGCCGATCTGGCCCTTGCCGTACTCCGGGAACGCACTCTTGACCCGCTCCACGAGATCGTCGCGGGACAGGCCAAGCACATCGCCGGTGAGCCCCCAGCTGACGACGGCCGCCGATCGCCCCACAAATGCCGGCGCGTACCGTCCGCCGCGTCCTGCCCGAATCATCCAGACGGCCGGACCGTCGGACTCGTCAGGCGCAACCTGCTCGTCCAGCGTGCCGCGGTTCCGAAAGGCGATGTACTCCGGGTACTGCTCCAGTGCGGACATGTCGACGCGCTCGGGGTACTTGGCAAGCAGTTCGCGTCCACGTGCTGTGATCCGCGTGTGACCGCGCCGAGTGCGCTCAAGAGCCCCAGCCTGCGAGAGGTGCGTGAGCGTCCAGCCGATGCGGTTGTTGAACAGCCGCGCGCGGCCGCTCGGGATCATCTCGTGACGCTCAGCCTCGCTGATGTCGAACTCTTCGCTGATGACG
>JBBJLW010000007.1:0-139306 GCA_037720595.1 Gaiellaceae bacterium
CTCCCTGCCTGGCTGGGCGGAGCAATCACCCGCTTCAACAACGGGCTCTTCCGCTCGGCGATCGCTGGCCAGGCGAACGCGATCCTCCTGGCCCCGGCGCTGGAGCCGCTCGAGCACCACACCCTCCGCATCGACTACCAGAGGCGCGAGCCGCGCTGGTGCCACGCGGTCAGGCTGGAGGGCCTCGTCATCGCAAATCTGCACGCGTCCAACGACTTCCGCCGGCCGGAACTCGTCGCCGCAGAGATCGTCCGGGCCGAGCGCTTCGTAACGGAGCTCGGAGGCGACCTGCCGTGCGTTCTCGCGGGCGACTTCAACCTGCGCGCCGAGAGCGTGCTCGAGCTACCGGGCTGGTCGGCGCGAGGGCGTGGAATCGACCACGTGCTCGTCCGCGGGATGCCGGCCGCGCCGCTCTCGGTGTGGCCGGAGGAGCGCCGCCGTCAGAATGGACGCGTGCTCTCCGATCACGCCCCGGTGGAGGTGAGGATCGGATGACGTTGGAGGAGGCGCGGGCCCTGTTTCCGGTGCTCGAACGGAAGGCCTATCTCAACGCGGGCACCTTCGGGCCGCTCGCCCGGCCGACGGTCGAGGCCGGCGAGCGGGAGCTGCGCGCCGAGACGGAGCACGGCCGGTTCGGCAAGGAGTACTTCGAGCGGATGCTCTCGCTTCGGGTCGAGCTACGCGCCGCGCTTGCGGGGCTCGTCGGTGCTGAACCTGCGCAGGTTGCGCTGACGTCGTCGACGACGGACGGCTGCAACATCGTCCTCGCCGGGCTCGAGCTCTCCTCGGAGGACGAGATCGTGACCACGGACGAGGAGCACTTCGGCCTGCTCGGCCCGCTCTACGCGAGCGGCGCCCGGATCGTCGTCGTCTCCGCGGCGGCCGACGCGATTCTCGGAGCGATCACCTCCAGGACGCGCCTCCTCGCGCTCTCTCAGGTGCTCTGGACGACCGGCCGCGCGCTGCCCGTACACGAGCTGCGCCGGCGCAGCGGAATCCCGGTCCTCGTCGACGGTGCTCAATCGGTCGGCGCGATCCCCGTCGACGCCCCCGGGCTCGACTTCCTCACGATCTCGGGCCAGAAGTGGCTCTGCGGTCCCGACTCGACGGGTGCGCTCGTCGTAGCCGATCCGGAGCGGCTTCGCGTGGCGAGGCCGAGCTACTTCTCGCAGGCCTCCTACGAGCCGAGCGGCCGCTTCGAGCCACAGGATGGCGCGGCGCGCTTCGATCCGAACTGGCTTGCGCCCTCGGTGCTCGCCGGGCTCGTCGCAGCACTCGAGGTAGCGCCTGCGTGGCGCTTCGAACGCGCGGGCGAGCAGGCGAGATGCTGCCGTGAGCTGCTCTCTCCGCACGTCGAGGTCGTCTCGGGCGACGCGACGCTCGTCTCGTTCCGCGTGGACGATCCGCCGGCCCTCGTCGCCCGCCTGGCCGAGCAGGACGTCGTCGTCCGCGATCTGCCGGGCACCGGCCTCGTCCGCGCCTCCTGCGGCTGGTGGACGAGCGACGGCGACCTTGACCGGCTGGCGGCGGTCGTCGCTGCCTAGATGATTGATGCCACGATCTCGAGCGCTCGGATGCGCGATCTGGCGTGTCTGGGCCGCTCCCGGGCTACCTGAGCGTCCTGGTGGACGCCCAGCCAGCCCGTCCGCTTCGCGTGCTCAGCCCGTCACCGATGCGACCGGCATCGGCAACGGCCTGATCCCGCGCCCCAGAGCAGGCCAGCTCGCGCCCCGAGACGGACGATCTCGTGGCATCAAGCATTTAGATCTAGATCGAGGCGGCGGTGCGCAGGCCGAGCTCTTCTGAGATCGGCTGGAGCGCTGCGACCACGTTGACGATGTGCTCGTCGAGCCCGATCCCGAGCAGCTCCGCGCCCGCGTAGACCTCGTCACGATGCACACCCGCCGCGAACGACGGCTGCTTCAGCTTCTTCTTGACCGACTTCGGCTCGAGCCCCTCGAGCCCGAGCGGGCGGACGAGTCCGCATGCATGCACGAATCCCGAGATCTCGTCGCAGGCGAAGAGCGTCTTCTCGAGGAGCGTGTCGCGCTCCATGTGCAGATGCTCGGCGTGGGAGAGAACCGCCTCGATCAGCCACTCCGGATAGCCCTCGTCGCGCAGGATCGGCGCCCCGTCCTGAGGATGCTTGTCGAGAGTGGGATGGATCTCGTAGTCGAAGTCGTGCAAGAGGGCGGTGATCCCCCACTGCTCCTCGTCCTCGCCGAAACGACGGGCGTAGGAGCGCGTCGAGGCCTCGACGGCGAGCGCGTGGCGGAGCAGTGACTCCCCCTTCGTGTACCTGGTGAGCGTCTCCCAGGCGGTGTCTCGCGTCAGCTCCACTGGCCGTCTACAGTACCGGCCTGCCCACGCGGGCATTCCTGATGACGCTGACGCTCCCGTCCCAGAAGCATCTCCAGGCCTTCGTGATCGAAGGCGGCCAGCCGCTGGGCGGCACCGTCAAGGCGTCGGGCAACAAGAACGGCGTGCTGCCCGTGCTGGCAGCCTGCGTGCTGACGAGCGAGCCGGTGCAACTCAGGAACGTGCCGCGGATCCGTGATGTGGCGACGATGCTCGCGCTCCTCGACGACATCGGCGCGGAGATCGAGTGGACCGGCCCGAACGAAGTCCGCATCGACGCCTCGCCGGTTCATAAGACGGAGCTCGACGAGGAGCTCTGCCGGCGAATCCGAGCGTCGTTCCTGCTCGCCGGACCGCTGCTTGCGCGCTTCGGCAGGGCGAGCGTGCCGCCGCCCGGCGGGGACGTCATCGGTCGGCGCAGGCTCGACCCGCATATGCACGCGTTTGCCGAGCTCGGCGTCGAGATCTCGCTCAACGGTCGCTACGAGATGCGCACGAGCGGCCTCCGCGGCAAGCACGTCTTCCTCGACGAGCCGAGTGTGATGGCGACCGAGAACGCCGTCATGGCCGCTGTTCTCGCAGAAGGCGAGACGGTGATCGGCAACGCGGCCTGCGAGCCGCACGTCCAGGATCTCTGCCGCTTCCTCGTCTCGCTCGGCGCCGAGATCGAGGGGATCGAGTCGAACGTGCTCCGCATCCGTGGCGTCCGGCAGCTCCGCGGCGGCGAGTGGAAGATCGCACCCGAGCACATCGAGGTCGGCAGCTTCATCGGGATGGCGGCCGTGACGGGCGGCGACATCACGATCACAGACCTGACGCCCCAGGATCTGGCTCCGATTATCCCCGCGTTCGAGCGTCTGGGAGTCCATGTCGAGGTGGCGGAGTCGAGCGTCCGCATTCCCCCCGGGCAGGAGCTCGTGATCCAGGACGATCTCGGCGGCGCGATCCCGAAGATCGAGGACGGGCCATGGCCGCAGTTTCCCGCGGACCTCACGTCGATCGCGCTCACGGTTGCGACCCAGGCACAGGGAACGATTCTCATCTTCGAAAAGATGTTCGAGAGCCGACTCTTCTTCGTCGACAAGCTCGTCTCGATGGGCGCGCGCATCATCCTCTGCGACCCGCACCGCGCGGTCGTCACCGGCAAGGCGCACCTCTATGCTCAGCGGATGTCGAGCCCCGACATCCGCGCCGGGATGGCGATGCTGATCGCCGCACTCTGCGCTGAGGGAACCTCGACGATCGGCGAGGCCTACCAGATCGACAAGGGATACGAGCGAATCGACGAGCGCCTCCGCGGCTTGGGCGCTCGGATCGAGCGGATCGAGCAGTAGATATCAGTCGCGAAGAGCGTCCGCGGGTCGAGCACGCTCGCCGGGTGAGCGTCCGAGTCGCCGCGGCAGGCACCGGAGCGGTCAACGTCGCCACGGGGCTGCCCGTCCTCGATCACCTCTTGACCCTGCTTGCACGCAGCGGCCGTTTCGATCTCGCGCTCGAACTGCTCCCCGGCGACGCCGAGGCCGAGGTAGCCGAGGCGGGAGATTCGCTCGGCGCGGCGTTTGAGCCACTCCTTCGCGCCGAGGCGGCCTCGGGTCACGGCTCGGGGGTGATGCCGGCACAGGAAGCTCTGGCCCAGGTCGCGCTCGAGATTTCGACGAGCTCGCTGCTCGCATCCAACGTTGATCTGTCGGCCGCCCGCGCGGGCGGGCTTCGCTCCGACCTTGCAGCCCGCTTCCTCGAGTCGTTCGCCGACGCCGCCGGGTTGACACTGCACGTCCGGCTGATCGACGGCAACGACTCGCAGCACGTGCTCGAGGCAATCTTCAAGGCGCTCGGCGTCGCGCTGTCCGAAGCGTGCGCAAGCTGAACAGCCAACATCGGCTTCCAAGGAGAGACACATGGCAGAGAAGGAAATCGTCCGTACCGAGAAGGCTCCGGCCCCGTTCCAGGGGGCGCCGTACAACCAGGCGGTGAAGAGCGGCGGGCTCGTCTTCGTCGCCGGCCAGCTTGGGTTGCGCCCGGGCGAGCAGGAGATGGTCGGGCCGGGTATCGCGGAGCAGACCGAGCAGGCGCTCGAAAATCTGCGGGCGATTCTGGAAGAAGCCGGGAGCGGAATCGAGAATCTCGTCAAGACGACGGTTTTCCTGCAGGATCTCGGCGACTTCACGGCGATGAACGAGGTGTACGCGCGCCACGTGGGTGACCGACCGCCCGCGCGCTCCACGGTCGAGGTTGCGGGCCTTCCCTCCGGCGCACTCGTCGAGGTCGAGGCGATCGCCCACCTCTGACCCGCAGAATGGGCGGCGTGTGGAAGTCCGTCGCCGACTATGTGCACTCGCTCGGCCTCGACGCGTACGTCGTCGGCGGCGCGGTTCGGGACGAGCTGCTCGGTCTCCCCGTCCTTGAAATGGATTTCGTCGTACCCGGTGTCGGCCATGCGGAGCTGCGGGCGGCGCTCGAGCCGCACGGAAAGGTCGAGGATCTCGTCGTCGCCGAGCAGCGGATCGGCGTGCGCCTCGTGCCGCGCGATCGCGAGGCGCGGGCTCTCCAGCCTGCCGGGATCGAGTTCGCGCCGCCGCGAGTCGAACGCTCGACGGGACCCGGCCGCCACGACTTCGAGATCGCCGCCGACGCCTCGATCTCGCTGACGGAGGACATGGTGCGGCGCGACTTCACCGTGAACGCGATCGCACGCCGGCTGGAGACGGGAGAGCTGCTCGACCCGCTCGGCGGCCGGACGGATCTGGCCAACCGGATCCTGCGGACGACGAGCCCGACGAGCTTCCGCGACGACCCGCTGCGGATCGTGCGCGGGCTGCGCTTCGTCTCCCAGCTCGGCTTCGACCCGGATCCCGAGACGGAGCGGCAGATGCGCGAGTGGGCTCCGCGAATCGAGTACGTCGCCGGGGAGCGGATCGGCGGCGGCCTCGCGAGCGACGGAATGGGGGAGCTCTCGAAGCTCCTGCTCGGAGTGGAGCCGGCGAGGGCGCTCCGGCTCGCGCGCGATACCGGCGCACTCGTCCAGATCCTGCCGGAGCTCGAGCCTGCGATCGGCTTCGATCAGGAGAGCCGCTACCACGAGCTCCCGCTGGACGAGCACCTGGTGGCGGTCGTTCAGGCGACGGCGAACGCCGATGCTCCGCTGCAGGTGCGGCTCGCTGCGCTCCTCCACGACGCGGGCAAGCCGGAATCGGCCTGGCGCGGCAAGGACGGCCGGCTCCACTTCTATGCGAACCCGACACTCGGCAAGCGCTCACACGAGGAGCTTGGCGCCGACCTTGCCTCGACCGCGCTCGCACGTCTGCGCTACCCGACGCGGTTGCGAGCTGCCGTCCGGAAGCTCGTCCGAGAGCACATGTTCGACATTCCCGCACGAGCACTACCGGTGCGCGCACGCCGGTTCCTGAGCCGCCACGGCGAGGTGGCCGCCTTCGATCTGGTCGCACACAAGGATGCGGATCTCCGCGGGAAGCGGGTCGCCGAAAGCGAGCAGACGCGCGCCGAGCTCGTGCGACTGGCGAGATTCCGCGAAGCGCTCGAACAGGAGCGGACGGGGGCCTACCGGCTCAAGGATCTGGCGGTCGACGGCAGCGATCTGATCGAGCTCGGCTGGACTCCGTCGCCGGCACTCGGACGGGCGCTCGCACAACTCCTCCACCAGGTGATCGGCAACCCGGAGCTGAACACGCGCGCCAGGCTTCTGGCCGAGGCCGAGCGCCTACTCGCGCGGGCGGGCTGAAGAACTCGAATCGAAACGCTAGAGCCTCTCGAGTGCGCGATACGCGCCCGCGACGGCGACGCCGTAGACGAGGTGGTGCGAGAGATCGAACGCGAGCTCCTTGACCGGGTACTTCCAGGGCGGCTGGTACAGACCGGTGGGCGGTAGCACCGCATACGCGGTTCCCCAGACGGCGGTGCCGAACCCGAGCCCGTGCGCGAGCGTCGGCGCGTGCAGTGTCGCCTGGGCGAGGCCGTAGACGGCACCCCAACTCGTGCCGTAGCTGAAGTGGACGAGATTCGTCAGCTTCTTCTCGTCAGCAAGCTTCACCTTGTGCTCGAAGACGCCCTCCGAGACGCGCTTGGCCAACTGGGCCGGCACCGGCGCGTCGGCCCAGCGGCGAGGTTTCTTGTTCGGCTGGCCCCGGAGCTTCGCGACGGTCAACTGATAGCCGGTCATCGCGACCGTGCCGACGAATCCGGCGACGAGCCCGCGCGCGAGCGCGCCGAGAGGAGTCGTCTGAGTCATGCGGCGTACGTGACCGTCACGGCAACTCCGAAAACCTGCGTACTCTCGGATCGTGATCCGCTGGAACGCAGCCGGTCCGTATGAGGTCGTCTTCTCGACCCGCGAGGGCGGGGTCAGCGAAGGCCCCTATGCCTCGCTCAACCTCGGCCGTCTGACCGGGGACGATGTCGAACGTGTCGACGAGAACCGGAGACGGCTCTGCGCCGAGCTCGGCGGCGAGCTCGACCGGCTCGCCCTCAACCGGCAGATCCACTCCGCTCTCGTGCACCGGGCCGCGCCGGGGCGGCGAGGAGAGCCGGGCGACGGGCTCTGGACCGACGAGCCCGACGTGCCGATTCTTGCGTTCACGGCCGATTGCCTGCCCATCGCGCTCGTGCGCTCCAACGGTGGACCACCCGCGGTGGCGGTGGTGCACGCGGGCTGGCGCGGCCTGCTTGGCGGGGTCGTCGCCAACGGGGTCGCGACCCTGGGAGGCAGCGTACGCGCGTGCGTCGGACCCGCAATCGGGCCGTGCTGCTACGAGGTCGGACCCGAGGTCGCAGAGCCGTTCGCGGCAGCGTTCGGTGCCGACGTTCTCCACGGACGCACGCTCGACCTCCGGACATCAGCCGAACGCGCGCTCCACGCAGCCGGCGTGACGGAGGTCGAGCACGTCGATCTCTGCACCGCGTGCAACCCGCAGCGTTTCTTCTCGCAGCGCCTGACCGGCAAGCCGCGCGGCGTGCAGGGTGTGATCGCCCGTGTCACCTGATCCAGGTTCGCTCGAGGCGGTTCGTCTCGCATTCGCGCGGATCCGGGACGAGGTCGGCCGGAACGTCACGATCGTTGCGGCGACGAAGTACGTCCCGCTCGAACAGATGGCGATCCTCGCCGAGGCCGGGGTGGATGTCGTCGGCGAGAACCGGGCGCAGGACCTCGAGCGCAAGCACGCCGAGTTCGGCGCAGCGTTCCGGTGGCACTTCATCGGGCACCTACAGTCGAACAAGGTCAAGGTCGTGAATCGGATCTGCGAGCTCGTTCATTCGCTCGGCTCGGAGTCCGCCGCCCGCCGACTGACCGTCCCTGCGCTCGTCGAGGTCAATCTCTCCGGGGAGGGGACTAAATCGGGGATCGCTCCCGAGGCACTCGCGGCCTTCCTGCGGGCGTATCCCGCGCGCGGCCTGATGACGATGCCGCCAGCTGCGGCGGATCCCGAGGCGTCGCGGTCGGCCTTTCGCAGCCTGCGGGAGCTCGCGGCCGAGCACGGGCTCGCCGAGCTCTCGATGGGGACGAGCCAGGACTACCGCGTCGCCGTCGAGGAGGGCGCGACGTTGATCCGCGTCGGAGCCGTCCTTTTCGGCCCTGTCCCGCGGAGCCGGTACTGAATCGTTCCGATCGCGGCGGTACCATCACCTGCTGCCATGGGCTTTTCGGATGTCTGGAACCGCACGCTCGTCTACTTCGGGATCGCCGAGGAGGACGACTGGGAGGACGAGGACGGCCTCGCGACGAACGAGGAGCTCGAGCGCACCTACGGGGCGCGCGAGCGGGCGAACGTGCGGCGCCTGCAACCGCGCCGGGGCCGCGACTTCGAGGACTGGAGCGATCCCGAGCCTGCGGCGGACACCACCGCCGCAATCCGCCCGGCCGCCCGCCTCCGTGGGGTCGAATCGGCGCCGAACCCGGCAAACGTGAAGGTGCACCTGATCCTGCCGCGCAGCTTCAACGACGCGCAGCAGATCGCGGATCGCGTCAAGGACAGCGTTCCCGTGATCCTGAACCTCCAGAATGCCGACCAGGAGCTCTCGAAGCGTCTGATCGACTTCGCGAGCGGCCTGACCTACGCCCTCGACGGCGGCATGCAGCGGGTTGCCGACAAGGTGTTCCTGCTCACCCCGCGCAACGTCGAGGTCTCCGCCGAAGAGCGCGCCCGCATGCTCGAACGCGGCGGCTTCTTCAACCAGGCTTGATTTTGGGCGGGCGCGAAGACCCTTGAAGGGGGCCGCCCGCGGTCCAGGCGCACTTCTCCGGCATTGCGTCGAGGTAGGAGACGGGCTGCACAAATCGAAGGGATGTCCATGGGCGACCATCTCGCCGTCTTGGGGCTGCTCTTCGACACGGCGACGTCCGTGCAACGCTTCGTGGACACGTTCATCTACGTCTACATCCTGCTGATCTTCGCCTACGTCCTGACCTCGCTCGTCAGGCTGCCTTACCGGCCCTGGCTGAACAGGGTCCAGCGCTTCCTCTACGACGTCTGCGACCCCTATCTGCGGCTCTTCCGGCGCTTCATCCCGCCGTTCGGCCCGCTCGATCTGTCGCCGATGATCGCGGTCGTGAGTCTGATCGTGCTCCAGCAGATCATCGATGCCGTGATCCAGGCGCTGCTCTAGGAAAGGAGCCCACGATGGGGATCACACCTGTCGAGATTCGACACATCCGGCTCAAGAAGGGAGTCCGGGGCTACCGCACGGCCGCCGTCGAGCGCCTGCTCGCCGACATCGCCGAGGACTTCGAGGAGGTCTGGCGCCAGCGCGCCGACCTCTCCGACAAGGTCGAGCAGCTCGAGAACGACCTTCAGCGCCACAAGGAGCTCGAGGGCCTGCTGCGCACCACACTCGTCTCCGCAGAGCGCTCGGCGCAGGAGCTGAAGGATCAAGCGCGACGTGAGGCCGACAACATCGTCGCCGAGGCGCACGGAGAGGCACGCGCCGTCACGCGCCGCGCCGCAGCCGAGCGGGAGCGACTCGACCGTGAGGCGCGCCGGATCCAATCGCTCCTGCGCTCGGCGCTCGAGACCGTCGACGAGGCCGGCATCGACGCCCGCGAGCCGGTCGGCGAATCGACGGGTGAGATCCGCAGGCTGATCTCCTAGCACGCATCTATCCTTCGAGCGTGAACGGCCCGAGGACACGACTGCGGCTTCGTGTCGCCCCGGGCGCTGCCCGCGCCGCGATCGTCGGGCGCCACAGTGACGCGTGGAAGGTGCGCGTCGCCGCCGCAGCCGAGCACGGCAGGGCCAACACCGCCCTGCTCGCCCTGCTCGCCGAGACGCTCGCGATCCCGCGCTCGGACGTCAACCTCGTCTCCGGAGGAGCCGCCTGCGACAAGATCGTCGAGCTGACCGGACTCGAGCCAGACGAAATCGACCGACGCCTCGCCTCGGCGGGGGGACAGGAGCACGCATGACGATCGACACGGGTCACTTCAAGGATTCGCTCCTCGAGCATCGCGTGCGACTGCTGGCGGCGATCGAGCATCACGACATCGGCGGCTCATCGCTGACCGAGGAGACCGGCGAGCTCTCGGGCTCGACCGCGGACAATCACCTTGCGGACGCCGCCAGCGAGACCTACGAGCGCGAGCTGGACGAAGGTCTCGAAGAAGACGCGCAGGCGCAGCTGCGCGAGGTCGACGATGCGCTCGCGCGGATCGAGGACGGCACGTACGGCACCTGCACCGCGTGCGGCAAGCAGATCCCTGCCGCGCGATTGGAGGCAGTCCCGTGGACGAAACTCTGCATCGAGGACGCCCGGAAGCTCGCTCGTTGAACGAGCCGGCCCGCAGGGAGGCGCCGCGCTCGCCCGACGTCCGTGTCGGCTCGACGACGAACGCGCTGCGTCCGATCTCGGCCGCCGAGCGCCCGCTCGGGGCCGGCGTTCGGCAGTGGGTCGGCCTCGGCGCAATCGCCGTGGCGGCGGTCGGCGCTGACCAGCTCACGAAGCAGGTCGTCGCGCGCACCCTCGCCCTGGGCGAGGAGGTACACATCGCCGGCCCGTTCTCGATCCACCACGTCGAGAACTCCGGGATTGCATTCGGACTCTTCGCGCAGGCGACGTCGCTCGTGATAGTCCTGACAGGGCTTGCGGTCGCCTGGATGCTGTTCTTCTTCGCCCGCTCCGGCCGGCGCCACCCGATCCTTCCGGTGGCGCTCGGCTTCGTGCTCGGAGGCAGCGTCGCGAACCTGCTCGATCGCGTGCGCCTCGGCCATGTGACCGACTTCCTCGACGTGCGCTACTGGCCTGCCTTCAATCTCGCCGATACGTTCATCGTCGTCGGCGTCGCGATCCTGTTCGCCGCGCTCGCGGGCGCGGACCAGCGGTCGCAGCGACCGCGTCCGCTTGGCAACTCTCCGCTTTCGCGCCCCTGAGCCCGGCCGTCTCGACCGCGCGCTCGCGGCGAGGCCCGAGGTCGGCTCCCGCGCGCTCGCCGAGCGCCTGATCATCGCCGGCGATGTCCTCGTCGAGGGCCAGGCGCGCACGAAGAGTCATCGCTTGGAGGGCGGCGAGGAGATCGTCGCCGAGTTGCCGGCGGCCGCGGGACCGCTTGTGCCGGAGGAGATGCACCTGCGCGTCGCCTGGGAGGACGAGCATCTGCTCGTCGTCGACAAGCCCGCCGGCCTCGTTGTCCACCCTGGTACCGGCCACCGGGAGGGCGGCACGCTCGTCCACGGACTGCTCGCACTCGACGCCGCCGGCGGCGACGACGACCGCCCCGGGATCGTCCATCGCCTCGACCGCGACACCTCCGGGCTGCTCGTCGTCGCCCGCTCCGACGAGGCGCACTCGAAGCTGGAGGATCTGATCCGGCGGCGCGAGGTCGAGCGGCGCTACCTCGCGCTCGTCAAGGGAAGGCCGCGTTCCCGCACCGGTCGGATCGAGGCGCCGATCGGCCGCGACCGCCAGGATCGGACGCGCCATTCGCTCGACACGCCGACACCGCGCGATGCGGTCACGCACTTCGAGATCGCCGTGGCGCTCACCGCCCACACGCTGCTCGAGATCGCGCTCGAGACCGGTCGAACGCACCAGATCCGCGTCCACCTGGAGGCGATCGACCTGCCGATCGCCGGAGATCCGGTGTACGGGATCCCGGGCGAGCTCGACCTCGAGCGTCAGTTCCTTCACGCGGCCCGCCTCGCCTTCGTCCACCCGTTCACGGGCGAGCGAATCGAGACGGAGTCGCCGTTGCCACCCGATCTCGCGGCCGCCCTCGAACGGGCGAACGCCTTGTAACAGCCTGTTACTAGGCGTTCGCTACACTGAGCGAGTCCAGTTCTGCTCCCCGGTGTGGACAGAACGAGTGGGGGTGCCGCGCTTTGAGCGCGGTTCCGCTCGCACCGCGCCGGCTGTTCCGTCACACCCAAACCAACCGAGAAAGGGGCAGAGCCCTTGCCAGTCGTCTCCATGCGCGAGCTCCTCGAAGCCGGAGTCCATTTCGGCCACCAGACCCGCCGGTGGAACCCGAAGATGAAGCGCTTCATCTTCACCGAGCGCGGCGGCATCTACATCATCGACCTCCAGCAGACATCCGAGCTGCTCGAGGAGGCCTACGATTTCGCCCGCAACATCGCGAGCCGCGGCGGCAGCATCCTCTTCGTCGGCACCAAGAAGCAGGCGCAGGACTCGGTCGCCGAAGAGGCTGCGCGCGTCGGGATGCCCTACGTGAACAATCGCTGGCTCGGCGGGCTGCTGACCAACTGGAAGACGATCACCGACCGGATCGCGCACCTCCACGAGCTCCGGCGCCTGAAGACGGAGGGACAGCTCGAGCTGCTGCCCGCGAAGGAGCGGATCACGATGCTCGCCGAGCTCGAGAAGCTCGAGGCGAACCTAGGCGGCGTCGCCGACCTCCGCCGCCAGCCTGATGCCGTCTTCATCGTCGACCTGAAGAAGGAGCAGCTCGCAGTCCGCGAGGCGCGCCGGCTCGGCCTGCCGATCATTGCGCTCGTCGACACGAACTGCGATCCAGACGAAGCCGACTACATCATTCCCGGAAACGACGACGCGATCCGCTCGTGCAGCCTGATCGTGCGCGCGATCGCCCAGGGTGTCGCCGCGGGCAAGACGCGCGTCACCGAGGCCGAGCTCAGCGCCGCTTCGAACGGCGTTGCCGCCGCTGCGGACGAAGCGGCACCACCGGCCGCCGACGAGACCCCGGCCGAGCACGAGCCGCTCAGCCAGTGCGAGACCGCCGTCGAGCCCGAGAGTTCCAGCGACGTCGTCGATGGGGCTACAGCCGACGAGCCGGCTGTCAGCTCAGGCGAACCGCCGGCCGCCACGACCGAAGGGGAAGAGACCCAGTGAGCGAGATTCCGGCCAGTCTGGTCAAGCAACTGCGTGACGCCACCGGCGCGGGGATGATGGAGTGCAAGCGCGCGCTCCAGGAGACCGACGGCGATCTCGACGCCGCCCGGACGCTCCTGCGGGAGCGAGGGATGGCGCTCGCAGGCAAGCGCGCCGGTCGCGCCACGAGCGAGGGCCTCGTCGGCTACCACCAGTCGGAGGGCCGGATCACGATGGTCGCGGTCGGTTGCGAGACCGAGCCCGTCTCCAAGAACGACGAGTTCCAGACATTCGCGAAGAAGGTGCTCGACCTCGTCGACGAGGAAGGCCCCGACTCGGTCGCGCAGCTCGAGCAGGAGCGCGTCGACCTCGTCGGCAAGCTCGGCGAGAACATCCTCGTCACCGGCGCCGAACGGTGCGAAGCGGTCGGAGCCGGCGAGACGCTCGGTGCCTACGTGCATCCGCCCGCGAACAAGCTCGGCGTCGTCGTGAAGCTCGCCGGCGGCTCGCCGGAGCTCGCGCGGCAGCTCGCGATGCACATCTCCTTCGGGCGACCCGAGTGGCTCTCGAAGGAGGACGTGCCGGCGGAGATCGTCGCGGCCGAGAAGCAGATCCTGCTCAATTCGGACGAGCTCGAGGGCAAGCCCGAGCAGGCGAAGGAGAAGATCGTCGAGGGGATGCTCGCGAAGCGCTTCTTCGCCGCCCAGCCCGGCGGAACCCTGACCGAACAGCCGTGGATCCACGACTCTGCGAAGACCGTCGGGAAGGCGCTTGGCGACTCCGACGCGCGTGTGCTCGCGTTCAGGCTGCTCGCTGTCGCAGAATAGGGGCGTGACGGTTCAACCCGAGCATGCGGAGCACGCGCCTGCAGGCGTTGCTTCCCCTTTCCGCCGCATCCTGCTGAAGCTCTCCGGCGAGGCGCTGATGGGGGAGCAGGAGTACGGGATCGATCCGGACACGGTGGCGCGGATCGCCGACGAGATCGTCGACGTCCAGAGCGGTGGGCTCGAGCTGGCGATCGTCGTCGGGGGCGGCAACATCTACCGCGGAATCGCCGCGGCTGCCGACGGGATGGATCGCGCCACCGGCGACTACGCCGGGATGCTCGCGACCGTCCTGAACGCGCTGGCTCTCCAGGACGCTCTGGAGCGGCTCGGCGCGGTCACGCGGGTGCTCTCTGCGCTCGAGGTCTCGGAGGTCGCGGAGCCGTACATCCGTCGCCGGGCGATGCGCCATCTCGAGAAAGGCAGAATCGTGATCTTCGCCGCGGGCACGGGCAACCCGTTCTTCACGACCGACACCGCGGCTGCGCTGCGCGCGCTCGAGATCGGCGCCGAGGCGCTCCTGATGGGCAAGAACGGCACCCGCGGCGTCTTCGACGGCGACCCACGCACCGATCCCAACGCCCGCTTTCTGCCGCAGCTCACCCATCTCGAGGCGATCGAGCGAGGTCTGCGCGTGATGGATGCGACCGCGCTTACCCTCTGCATGGAGAATCGCCTGCCTATCTACGTGTTCGAGCTCGCCGCGGGCAACATCCTGCGAGTGGCGACCGGCGAGCGCGTCGGCACGATCATTTCGACACCCATGAAGGAGCCCTGATGGCGACGATCGAGGAGTTTCTCCAGGACGCGACCCGCCGCATGGACAGGTCGATCGAGACGACGCGCACCGAGTTCAACAGCGTGCGAACCGGACGCGCGTCTGCCGCGCTGCTCGACCGGATCACCATCGACTACTACGGCACGGCGACGCCGCTCAAGAACATGGCGACGATCGGGGCGCCCGAGCCTCGTCTCCTGACCGTGCAGCCGTTCGACCCGACTCAGATCAGGGCGATCGAGAAGGCGATCCAGGAGTCCGACCTCGGCCTCACGCCTTCGAACGACGGCAAGGTCGTACGCCTGCCCATTCCGCAGTTGACCGAGGAGCGCCGCAAGGAGCTCGTCAAGGTCGTGCGGAAGTACGGCGAGGACGGCAAGATCGCGATCCGCAACGTGCGCCGCGACGTGATGAAGGGTCTCGAGGAGCTCGTCAGAAACGGCGAGGTCGGGGACGACGAGGAGCGGCGGGGGGAGGCGCAGGTGCAGAAGCTGACCGACGAGCACACGAAGACGATCGACGGGTTGATCAAGCACAAAGAGACGGAAATCATGGAGGTTTGAGCGCCGGGCGCTCAAACCTCTCGGCGTGAAGACGACGTTGGCTGCTGCACCTGGCGATGTTGTGGGCGTAGCCCGCAACATCGCGATCATCATGGATGGCAACGGGCGCTGGGCGGAGGCCCGCGGGCTCCCGGTTGCGGAAGGCCATCGCGAGGGCACACGTGCCCTGCGCCGGACCGTCGAGGCGGCCATCGACCTGCACGTTCGCTCGCTCGCCGTCTATGCGTTCTCGACCGAGAACTGGACGCGTCCGGTCGAGGAGGTCGATGACCTCATGGACATCTTCGGCGAGACGATCGAGCGCGAGCTGCCCGACCTCGCCGAGCAGGGGGTGCGAAGCAGGTTCTTCGGTCGCCGTGACCGCGCACCCGAGCCACTCCGAACCCGGATGGAGAGTCTCGAGGCCGAGACGGCCGGCAACGAACGGCTCGATCTCTGGATCGCGTTCGACTACGGCGGGCGCGCGGAGCTCGTCGAGGCAGCACGACGGCTCGTGGGGGACGGCGTCCCGGCCGCCGAGATCGACGAAGAGTCGCTCGCCGCACGGTTGGACGCGCCCGAGCTTCCCGATCCAGATCTCCTGATCCGCACCTCAGGCGAGCTTCGGCTCTCGAATTTCCTGCTCTGGCAGAGCGCCTACTCGGAACTCGTCTTCGTCGACACCCTCTGGCCCGATTTCGGCCGCGCGGAGCTTGCGAACGCCCTCGGCGTATACGCGGGCCGCCGCCGGCGGTTCGGCGGACGGTGACATGAGTCAGTTCGTCTCCCGCCTGCTGGTCACGATCGTGGCCCTGCCGGTCGTGCTCTATCTCGTCTGGCTCGGAGGCTGGTGGATCTTCGCGCTCGCGCTCGCGGCCGCGCTCATCGGCCTGCACGAGCTCTACGCGATGGCGCGTGGATTGCGGCCGCTCGTGCTCGCAGGGTATGCGGGCGCAATCGCTACTCTCCTGGGAGCGCACCTGGGCGGGGCGGCTTGGATGACCGGCGGCTTCGCGCTCACGCTCTTCCTGGCATTCGTGCTCTACGGGATCGCGGAGACGCGCCAGACCGCGACGATCACGATCGGCTCGACGGTGCTGGGGGTCGCGTGGATCGCGCTCGGCCTTGGCCATCTGCTGCTTATCCGCGCTCTCCCCGAGCATGGGCGACTCGCCGTCTTCACCGTTCTGCTCGCCGTCTTCGCGGACGACACCGCCGCCTACGGCATCGGCAGGTTGATCGGGCGGCGCAAGCTCGCGCCGACCCTCTCGCCCGGAAAGACGTGGGAGGGGTTTCTCGCCGGTACCGTCGTCGCGCTCGCCGTCGTGTTCTTCGCCCTCTACGAGCAGGGATTCCTGACGATTGCGGAGTCGCTCGTCCTCGGCGCCGCGATCGCGCTCGCGGGAGCTGCCGGCGACCTCTTCGAGTCGGCGCTGAAGCGCGACCTGCAGGTAAAGGACTCCGGCCGACTCCTCGGCGCCCACGGCGGCATGCTGGATCGGATCGACGCGCACCTCTTCGCGGCCGTTGCCGCCTTCTACGTGATCCTCGCCGTCGGTTATTCCTAATGCTCCGGCCGCTCGTCCTGACGTTCGCCGTTCTCCTCTTGACCGGCTGCATCAGCGACGACGAGCCGGCGCCACTGGTCGACATCCGCACCCAACCCGTCGAGTATCGCGGTGCCTACGCGATCTGCTCCATCGGCTCCGTCCGGTACGTGGCCGAGCGCTACGGCGTCTCGGAGCCGACACCCGAGGCGGTGGCGAGCGCCACGGCGAAGGCGGTCGGCAGCACCTCGGCGGACAGCGCGAAGCACGCCCGCCGCGGTTGTCTCGACGCGATCGCAGCCCGCGACTCTCGCGGTCCCGGCAACGAGGTCCCGTGACGCTCCCCGTACACTGGTGACCGTGCGGCGAATCGCCCTTCTGGGAGCCACCGGCTCGATCGGCCGGCAGGCAATCGCCGTCGTCGAGGCTGAAGCGGAGCTCGAGCTCTGCGCGATCGCGTCGGGCTCGAGCGACCTAGGCGTCCTCGCAGCAAGGCACGGAGTCGAGCATGTTCAGCAAGGCGGCGACCTCACCCAGTTGCTCGAACGCGCGCAGCCGGATGTTGTCCTGAACGCCGTCGTCGGGTTCGCCGGAATCGGCGCGACGCTGTGGGCGCTCGAGCGCGGGATCACGCTCGCGCTCGCGAACAAGGAGAGCCTCGTCGCGGCGGGAGAGCTGGCGCTCGCCGCTCAGGAGCGTGGGGGTGGCCGGCTGCTGCCGGTCGACTCCGAGCACTCGGCGGCGTTCCAGTGCCTCGAAGGACGTCCCGCGAAGACCGTACACTCGCTGGTCCTGACCGCTTCGGGCGGATCCTTCCGTGGCCGCAGCCGCGAAGATCTCGCCGACGTCACGGTCGAGGACGCGCTCGCGCATCCGACCTGGAACATGGGCCCGAAGATCACGGTCGACTCCGCGACGCTGGCGAACAAGGGGCTCGAGCTGATCGAGGCGCATGTCCTCTTCGGGCTCGCATACGACCGGATCGAGGTCGTCGTGCACCCGAGCTCGATCGTTCACGCGCTCGTCCGTTTCCGTGACGGCGCCGCACTCGCACACCTCGGCTACCCGGACATGCGGGTGCCGATCTCCTGGGCGCTGAGCTATCCCGATCGCGCTGCCAACGACTTGCCGCAGCTCGACCTTGCGGCCGGCCTCACGCTCGAGTTCTCGGCGCCGGACCTCGAGACGTTCCCGCTGCTCGCGCTCGCACGGCGCGCGGGCGAGCTCGGCGGCACGTATCCCTGCGCCTACAACGCCGCAAACGAGACCGCAGTGGCCGCCTTCCTCGAAGGTCGGCTCCCCTTCCTCGGCATCGCCGAGGTGGTCGAGGAGGCGCTGGACGCCGCCGACGGCGCGCCCGCCCGCGACCTGGACGACCTGGTCGAGGCGGACGCGCAGGCTCGACGCCTTGCCGAGCGAGGATTGCCGGTGACATGAGCATCTTCATCTCCATCGTCGGTCTCGGCCTCTTGATCCTGATCCACGAGGCCGGTCACTTCTTCGTCGCGCGTGCGGTTGGGATGAACCCGCGCAAGTTCTACATCGGCTTCCCGCCGGCGCTCGTGAAGAAGACCCGCAACGGAATCGAGTATGGAATCGGCACGATTCCGCTCGGCGGCTACGTCAAGATCCCGGGGATGCACCGGCCGGCTGCGGGCGACCTCGACGTCCATTTCGGGCGCGCGGTCTCGGAGCAGCCGTCGCTCGGGCCCGTGGTCGAGGAGCTCCGCCGGCGGCTCGCCGCCGAGGATCACGTGCATTCCCGGGAGGCGGTCGCGAAGCTCGCCGCCGAGCTCGAGCACGCAGAGCTCTCGCCGCTCGCACGAAAGGCTGCCGACCGGGGAACCGAGGACGTCGACGACGCGCTCGGCCCGGACGCCTACTGGCGGGCCCGCACATGGAAGCGCGTCGCCGTCATCTTCGCGGGTCCCGGCGCGAACCTGGTGCTCTCGATCGTTCTCTTCGCTGCGCTCTTCATGTCCGCGACAGGCGTCTTCCAGCTCGGTTTCGTGCCTCAGCAGACCGAAGACGGGGATATCGCCGTGGTCGAGGAGGTCACCCCTGAGAGTCCGGCTGCCGCGGCGGGTCTACTGCCGGGCGACCGCATCGTCCAGATCGACGGGCAACGCGTCGATCCTGACGCGATTCGCCCCACGATTCGCGCATCTGAAGGACGAGCCATCGCTCTGACCGTGAGCCGCGAGGGCGAGATCGTCGAGCTTCCAGCGGTCAGTGCGGAGATGTCGGAGACGTACGGTCCGGTCGATTCGGTCTGGCAGGCGATCCGGGTCACCGGGATCGTGACGAAGGCGATCGGCGCCTCGATCGGCCGGCTCGTGACGGGCGACGGGCGGGACGAGATCTCGAGCCCGGTCGGGATCGTTCAAGGCTCGTCCCAGGCGGTCGAGCGCGGCACGGACTCCTATCTCTGGGTGGTCGGCCTGATCAGCCTCTCGCTCGCGCTGCTGAACCTACTGCCGCTGCTGCCGCTCGACGGCGGCCACATCGCGTTTTCGCTCCTCGAGGGGGTTCGGGGCAAAGCCGTCGCGCGGGAGGTCTACGAGCGCGTCTCGGTCGTCGGAATCGCCCTCGTCCTGCTCCTTTTCTTCATCGGCCTCTCCAACGACATCGGCCGGTTCGGGAGCTAATCGCGCGAGGTTCCGTCGCTACCCTGTAGCCGTGGCGTCGAGCGTTGGAATCAGGGTCGGCAACGTCGCGATCGGGGGTGGAGCGCCGGTCGCCGTCCAGTCGATGACGCTGACGCCGACGCGCGACGTCGAGGCGACGACCGCGCAGATCGCAGCGCTCGCGTCCGCCGGCTGCGAGATCGTGCGCTGCGCCGTGCCGAAGCTCGAGGACGCGGAGGCGCTGAAGCGAATCGTTCGCCTTTCGCCGCTCCCGGTGATCGCCGACATCCATTTCAACGCCTCACTCGCGCTGAAGGCCATCGAGGCCGGAGTCGCGGCCGTGCGGATCAATCCGGGCAACATCGGCGGTCCCGACAAGGTGGAGCTCGTGGTGAAAGCGGCGAAGAAAGCGGGGATCCCGATGCGGATCGGCGCCAACTCCGGCTCCCTCCCGAAGCACCTCGAGCAGCTCGCGCAGGCCGACCAGGCCGAGGCCCTCGTGGAGGCGGCGCTCGAGGAGGTGGAGCTGCTCGAGCGGCTCGACTTCCGCGACTTCAAGATCTCGGTCAAGTCGAGTCATGTGCCGACGATGATCCGTGCCTATCGCACGCTCTCGGACAAGGTCCCGTATCCGCTCCACCTCGGCGTCACCGAGGCGGGCACGCCCTTTTCCGGCTCGATCAAGAGCGCGGTCGGCATGGGCGCCCTGCTCGTGGACGGGATCGGCGACACGATCCGCGTCTCGCTCACCGCCGACCCGGTCAAGGAGATCGAGGCAGCGTTCGAGATCCTGAAGGCGCTCGGTCTGCGCGAGCGCGGCCCGGTGATGATCTCGTGCCCCTCCTGCGGCCGGGACAACGTCGGCGTCGAGAACCTCGCCGTCGTCGTCGAGGAACGGCTCAAGGCCTACCCCGAGGCGTTCGAGGTCGCCGTGATGGGCTGCGCCGTGAACGGACCAGGGGAGGCCGGCGATGCCGACTTCGGGATCGCCGGCGGCCGCGACGTGGGCTTCCTCTACGCCCATGGCCGCGTCCTGAAGAAGGTTTCGTCCGAAACCCTGATCGACGAGCTCTTCGTCGAGATCGACCGCTGGATCGAGGCCGGGATGCCGCGCCCGAAGCGCTTGAAGATGGCCAAGCCCGCCGCGCTCGCGATGGCGGAAGCCTCGCTGATTCCGCTCGACTAGGGTCTTGCGATGATCCACCGCGCCTCCCAGCTCTTCCTCCCGACCCTGCGCGACACCCCGGCGGACGCGGAGGCGATCTCGCACAAGCTGCTCGTCCGGGGCGGTTTCATCCGCCAGCTCGGCGCAGGGCTCTGGACGTTCCTGCCGCTCGGCTGGCGCGTCCATCGCAAGGTCGAGCAGATCGTCCGCGACGAGATGGACGCGATCGGCGCGCAGGAGATGTACGCGCCGGTGCTGACCCCGAGCGAGCTCTGGGAGCAGACCGGACGGATCGGGATCCCCGAGCTCTTCCACCTCGAGGATCGCGCGGGACGCCGCTTCGTTCTTCCCCTGACCCACGAGGAGACGTTCACCTTCCACGCGCTCGAGCTCCGGAGCTATCGCGAGCTGCCGCAGTCCTGGTACCACTTCCAGACGAAGAACCGGGACGAGCCGCGGCCCCGCGGCGGCCTCCTCCGCGTGCGTGAGTTCGTGATGAAGGACTCCTATTCGTTCGACCGCGACGAGGCCGCGCTCGGCGTCAGCTTCGAGGCCCACCGTGGCGCCTACGAGCGGATCTTCGAGCGCTGCGGCCTCGAGACGCATTACGTCCAGGCCGAGAGCGGGATGATGGGCGGGAAGGAGTCTTTCGACTATCTGGCGCCATCCGGCTCGGGCGAGAACACGCTCGTCACCTGCGAGAACGGCGACTACGCGGCCGACCTCGAGATCGCGCAAGGCGTCCCGCGCGCTCCTGACTTCCCGGCCGCGCTCGACGAGCCCGGCGAGATCGAGACACCGGACACGCGCACGTGCGAGGCTCTCGCCGAGCTGCTCTCGCTGGACCTGGCCGCTACCTCGAAGGCGATGCCGGTCGTCCGCGACGACGGAACGCTCGTGCTCGCGCTCCTCCGCGGCGACGACCGGCTCGAGGAGGCGAAGCTCCAGTCCGCGCTCGGCTCGGATTTCCGTCCTGCGACGGACGAGGAGATCCGCTCCGCCTTCGGCGCGGAAGGGGGCTCGCTCGGCCCGGTCGGCTTCCAGGGTCCGATCGTGGCGGACGAGACGCTGCGCGAAGGTCAGTTCGTCGCGGGCGCGAATCGAACCGGCTGGCATCTGGGCGGGGTCGAGGCCGGACGCGACTACGAGCCCGCGTTCGCTGATATCCGCCAGCCGCGCGAGGGCGACGCCTGCCCCGTGTGCGGTGGCCGCCTCGGCTTCCGGACGGCGATCGAGGTGGGGCACATCTTCAAGCTCGGCACGCGCTTCTCCGAGCCGATGCGCGCGACCTTCCTCGACGAGGACGGCGCCGAGCGGCCACTGCTGATGGGGTCGTACGGGATCGGACCCGGGCGCGTTCTCGCGGCCGCGGTCGAGCAGCACCACGACGAGCACGGGATCGTCTGGCCGCGAGAGCTCGCGCCCTATGACGTCCACGTCGTCGCCCTCACTCACGGCGATGACGAGATACGGCTTCACGCCGAGACGCTGGCCGAAAGCCTGTCCGCGAGCGGCCTCGACGTCCTGCTCGACGATCGCACCCTGCGACCGGGCGAGAAGTTTGCCGACGCCGATCTGATCGGCTGCCCCCTCCGGATCACCGTCGGCAAGAAGACGCTGGAAGACGGAGCGGTCGACATCCGCCTCCGGGCGACCGGCGAGGACGAGCGAATCGGGCGTTTGGAGGTGGCAAATCGGGTAGGCGCTCGCTGATGACCCGTAGGAAGAAATACAGCGAGGAGCCGTTCGGGCCGACGATCGAGCACCTCATGGCCGAGACCGGCCTCACCTATCGGGGCCTCGCGGCGAAGACTCAGCTCTCGGCCGGCTACTTGAACCACCTCGTCCACGGCAACCGTCCCGTTCCTTCGAAAAACGTCGTCGAGCGACTCGCAGCCGCGCTCGAGGTCGAGCCGGAGCACTTCCGCGAGTACCGCCTTCGCGTGATCAACGACCGGCTCGAGGCGATGCCCGATCTGATCGACCGCCTGTACAAGCGGCTCAGCGCCTGACACGGCTTTCAGCCGGTCGCTAGACTCCGACCGTACGGGGCGTAGCGAAGCCTGGTTATCGCGCCTGGCTGGGGGCCAGGAGATCCCCAGTTCGAATCTGGGCGCCCCGACTTTTGGCAAGCACGAGGGATCCGCAGAAAGCGGATCCCTCGTGCGCGAAGACCCCTGAAGGGTCGCTTCGCTCCCGGCTCGCGTCCCTGACGGTTCGGATCGTTGCCCAACGGGATCCGGGCTTCGATGCATCGAAGCTTGCGAAACGTCCGGAAGGGATGGAAACAAGCCGACGCGCGAGATAGAGTCGCGCGTCGATGCGGGCGTCCGTCTTCGTGCTGGTAGTTGCGGCCTGCCTAGGGGTCACGGCTGCCGCGTGGCCGCACCCGGGCGGGCCCGGAGGCAGGGAGCACCTGGCGGCGACCGAGACGGCGATCTTCTACTACCCCTGGTTCGGCACCGCGGCCCGTGACGGCGCCTACACGCACTGGCAGCAAGGCGGGAGCGCGCCGCCCGCGCAGATCGCCTCGGGCTTCTACCCTTCGCGCGGCCCCTACTCGTCTGCCGACGCCCTCGTACTCGCCGCGCAAATGCGGGAGATCGCCGCAGCCGGGATCACCACCGTGGTCGTGTCGTGGTGGGGTCGCGGCTCGCTCGAGGATCAGAGGCTGCCGCGCGTGCTTGCCGCGGCGCAGCTCCACGGCCTCGCGGTGGCGGCGCATGTCGAGCCGTACGGCGACCGCAGCGTCGAGAGCGTCACAGCGGATATCGCCTACCTGCGCGCGCTCGGAATCGCAGACTTCTACCTGTGGGCCTCCGTGTGGATCGCCGACGCCGACTGGGCGGTCATGAACGCCGGCCTGCGTGGCGTCCGGGTCTTCGCGAACACGAATCTCGCGGGAAAGGCCGCTGCAGGCGGATTCGACGGGATCTACACCTATGACGTGCTGCTCTACGCCGGAGCGTTCTTTCCACGACTCTGCGCCCAGGCGCACCGGCTCGGGCTGCTCTGCGCACCGTCGGTAGGCCCCGGTTATGACGCCCGCCGGGCGACCGGCGACCTGCGGCTCAGGCCACGTCGCAACGGGGCCACCTACGACGCGATGTGGCGAGGCGCGATCCGCTCGCGCGCCGACATCGTCACCGTGACGAGCTACAACGAATGGCACGAGGGAACGCAGATCGAGCCGGCCCGGAGCGCGCTGGGCGGGTACGAGAGCTACGAGGGAGCCTGGGGCCTCCGCGGAGCGGCGGCCGAGAGGTCCTACCTCGACCGAACCGCGTACTGGACGGCCCAGTTCGCACGCTCGCGCGCGCTGCGCCGCGATTAGCTTCGCACCACGTCGGCGCCGCAGCCGGAGACAAGCGCGTCGAAGACGTCGCTCCGGTCGACTCCGGCGAGCGAACGATGATCGAGGTCCAGCTCGATCTCGGGCCACGACTCCAGACCCAGCGATCTCGCACCCTCGTCCGCGCCGAAGCAGAGCAGCCGCTCGGTGCCGAACACGCCGCGGCGACCCGTCTGCCGGCGCGCGATCCCCTCGAGCTCGCGGAGCTCCTCCAGCGGATCGATCCTCACGTTCGAGTCGGAGCCGATGCAGAGCGAGATCCGCCGATGCTCGATCCGCGCCGCCGGGAGAAAGCCATCCCCAAGATCCGCCTCGGTGGTCGGGCAGGCGCAGATCGTCGCACCCGATTCCGCGAGCAGATCGAGCTCGGCGCCGTTGGCATGCGTCGCGTGGACGACCGTGGTCAGCGGCCCGAGGCAGACGGTGCGCGCCAAGAGCTCGATCGGACGGCAACCGTACTCGGCCAGGCACTCCTCGATCTCTCGCGGCTGCTCGTCGGCGTGAATGTGGAGCGGCAGACCCTCGGCGGCCGCGTAGGCGCCGAGCTCCCGGAGCCAGTCCTCCGGACACGCGCGGACCGAGTGGGGGGCGAGACCGACGCGGATCCCGGCCTCGCGCAACCCTTCGAGATCACGGAGGTACTCGGCGACCGAGCTTTGTCGCATCCGCGGCAGTCCGCCGCGCGCGTACGCCGCGAGCAGGACGACGAGCTCGACTCCGGCGTCCGTCGCCGCCTCGGTTGCCGCCCGCGCCTCGGTCGTTCCGAGGTAGTGGAACTCGCCGACCGCGGTGTAGCCCGCGGCGCGCATCTCGCGATACACCGCGGTATAGCTCTCCCGCACGAGCGTCGGCGTCTGGCGCTCGGCCTCGGCGAGCATGAGCTCCCGCCAGGCCCAGAAGTCGCCGCCACCCGCGCGCCCGCGCAGTGCCCGCTGGAAGGTGTGGCTGTGGGCGTTGACGAAGCCGGGAAGCGTGATCGAGCTCTGCACTCCGTGAGCGTAAACTGTGGCCGCAGTGCTCGACCCCGACCCCGCCGCCCGCGTCGTTCCAACGCATGCGGGAGCACCCGGCGGCCTTGCCGGGCCGCACGCGCTCCAGATCCTCTCGACAGAGCACTGGAGCCTGCTCGCCGCGAGGAGCCTGGGCTATACCGAGGCGATGAGTCGCGCGTCCATGTTCATCGCAGCGCTCTCGGGCGCCGTCGTTGCGCTCGCGCTCGTGGCTCAGGCAACCGACTTCGGTACCGGCTTCGTGGCGTTCGCGCTGCTTTTGCTCCCGGTGGTCTTCTTCCTCGGGATCGTCACGATCGCCCGGCTCGGCCAGATCAACTGGGAGGACGCGGTCTGGACGCAGGGGATGAATCGGATCCGGAATGCCTACCTGAAGCTCGCGCCGGAGCTGGAGCCGTACTTCGTGACGAGCCGTTACGACGACGACCCTGGGATCCTCCAGTCGATGCTCGCGACGCGCGGGCCTACGTCTCCCATGCAGCCGTTCATCGCGATTCCGGGCGTCGTGGCCGTACTCGACTCCGTGGTCGCCGCCGCGGCCGTCGGGATCGCGGCCCACAGCCTCGACCTGGGTATCGGCGGCTCGCTCGCAGTGGGCGGGGCGGGGTTCCTGCTCACGGTCGTGCTCATCGGGATGTGGGCCTGGCGCACGATCGAGACCCTCCGACGCCAGTTGGTCGTCCGCTTCCCGACCCCAGCCGACGCCTGAGCCTCCACCCGCGACGGACTATCCTGCAACCATGGCCACGCGCGTCGTCTCCGCGCCGCTCGCGCAGCTCCCGAACGCGCTGACGCTACTCCGACTGGCGCTGATCCCGTTCTTCGTCGCCGTCTACGTCTCCGCCGGAGATGGGTCGAGCTGGGCGGCGGGCTGGATCTTCCTCGTCGCCGGCATCACCGACCAGGTGGACGGCTTCCTGGCACGACGCTGGCGGGTCGAGTCGCGCTTCGGGAAGCTCGCCGACCCGCTCGCCGATCGGCTGATGATCGACGCCGCGGTGATCCTGCTCTGGCTCGAGGGCAAGCTCCCGTGGCCGGGCGCCCTCGTGATCATCCTCCGCGACGCGATCCTCGTCGGTGGCTACCGCCTGCTGATGCCGAAGGGCGTCGAGCTCTCGGTGAGCCTGCTCGGGAAGATCGCCACCTGGCTGCTCTATCTCTCCGTCGGGATCCTGACGGTCGTCGGTCACGACACCGAGTGGCCGCTCTGGCTCTTCTGGGTCGCACTCGGCCTCGCGCTCCTCGCAGCCGCGCAATATGTCGTAGCCGCCCGGCGGGTGGTGCCGAAGTGAGAGCCGTCGTCATGGCGGGCGGGGAGGGGACCCGCCTGCGACCGCTGACCTCGAACCAGCCGAAGCCGATGGTGCCGATCGTCGGCAAGCCGTGCCTCGAGCACATCCTCGAGCTGCTCAAGCTGCACGGGTTCGAGGACGTCGTCGTGACGTTGGCGTTCCTGCCGCAGGCGATCCGCAGCTACTTCGGCGGCGGCGATACGCTCGGCCTGAACATCGAGTATTCGGTCGAGGAGCTGCCGCTCGGCACCGCAGGGTCGGTCCGGCTCGCCAGCTCCAAGCTCGACGAGACCTTTCTCGTGATCTCGGGCGACGCGCTCTGCGACGTCGATCTGGGCGCACTTGTCGCCTTCCACAGGGAGAAGGGCGCCGCGGTCACGATCGGGCTCAAGTCCGTCGACAATCCGCTCGACTTCGGGATCGTCGTCACCGACGAGGAGGGTAAGGTCGAGCGCTTCCTCGAGAAGCCATCCTGGGGTCAGGTCTTCTCGGACACGATCAACACCGGCATCTACGTCCTCGAGCCGGAGGTGCTGACTCACATCCCGGTCGACCTCCCCTACGACTTCTCGAAGGAGCTCTTCCCGCTCCTGCTCGAGATGGGCCGGCCGCTGTACGGATTCGTGCTGGACGGTTACTGGCAGGACATCGGCAACCTCGACCAGTACCGGCAGGCGAACTTCGACGCGCTCGACGAGAAGGTGCGTCTGCACGTCGGCGGGATCCGGCTGCGCGGCAACGTCTGGCTCGGCGAGGGCGCCGAGATCCACGACGTGGAGGATCTCGACGGGCCTGCCTTCATCGGCAACTACTGCCGCATCGCGCGGGACGCGTCAGTCGGGCCGTACACGGTGCTCTCGAACGGCGTCACGCTCCGCGAGAACGCCCGAGCCACGCGGACGGTGATCGACGCTGCGACCCACGTCGGGCGCGGCACCCTGATCGAAGGGGCCGTCGTCGGTCGCGCGTGCGACATTCGCAACCACGTCCACATCCACGAAGGCGCGGCGATCGGGGACGAGGTCACGATCGGCTCGGAATCGAGCGTGATGCCGCACGTTCGGATCTACCCCTACAAGGAGCTCGAGACCGGTTCGCAGCTCTACGAGAACCTGATCTGGGAGTCGCGTGCCTCCTCGCGCCTCTTCGGCAAGGACGGCGTCAGCGGCCTCGTCAACGTCGACCTGACCCCGGAGACCGCGGTGCGCCTCGCCGCGGCGCTCGGCACGGCCCTGAAAAGGGGGGCGCGGGCGGTCGTCAGCAGAGATTCGGGGCCGGCCTGCCGGATGATCAAACGGTGCCTGATCTCCGGTCTGAACGCGACCGGCGTCGATGTCGCAGACCTGCGCGTCTCCCCGCCGGCCGTGAGCTGGCATGTGCTGAAGACCCAGGCGTTCGCCGCAGCGATCCACGTTGCCCAGAGCCAGCTCGATCCCGAGGCCGTCGTCATCCGCATCTACGAGCCGCCCGGGATCCTGCTCACCCAGTCGCTCCAGAAGGAGATCGAGCAGAACTTCACGCGGCAGGAGCTGAGGCGCGTCGGCGCGGACGGCGTCGGCTCGGTCTCGTACCCGTCCCGCGTGCGCGAGAGCTACGCCCAGGATCTGCTCACCGGGATCGACGCCGATGCGATTCGCGCGCGCGGCTTTCGGATCGTGATCGATTACGGCTATTCGGCCGCGTCGTTCGTCGTCCCGCTCGTCGTCGGGCCGCTCGGGGTAGAGGCGATCTCGGCCCACGGCTTCTTCGCCGAGGGCGCTGCGATGCAGGAGACGCTCGCGCAGGCGATCGTGAACGCGAAGCGGCTCGTGCCCGCGATCGGAGCGGACCTCGGAGTCGTCTTCGACGGCGGCGCCGAGCGACTCTTCCTGGTGGACGAACAGGGTCGCGAGGTGCCGGTCGAGCAGACGCTCCTACTCCTCCTGAAGCTGATCGGCGTGAGCGGAGCGACGGGCAAGGTCGTCTTCCCGATCACGGTGACGAGTCAGGTGGACGCTCTCGCCGAGGGCAGGCTCGAGGTCGTGCGAACGCCGAACTCGCTTGCCGACCTGACGCGTGCGGCCGCCGCGGATGGCGTCGTCTTTGCCGGGGCGGTCGGCGGCGGATACGTCTTCCCGCAGTTCCTGCCCGCCTACGACGCCGTCGCAAGTCTCGCGAAGCTGCTCGAGCTGCTGGCGCCGGTCGAGCAGCCGCTCTCCGCGCTCGTCGCCGAGCTCCCGCGATCGACGGTGATCCACCGTGAGCTCGCGTGTCCGTGGGCAAAGAAGGGACTTGTGATGCGGCTCCTGAACGAGCAGCTCGCGGGTCGTGACCTCGACCTGACCGACGGGATCAAACTGCTCGGAACTCACGGCTGGAGTCAGGTGCTTCCGGATCCCGACGAGCCGCTCCTGCACCTCTACGCCGAGGGCAAATCCACCGAGGTGTCGGTCGAGCTCGAACAGGAGATCCGCGAGCTCGTCGAGGCGGTCATGCAGGGAGACGGCTCAGCGCCGCGAATCAGGGCAGAAGCCTCAAGCTGAGGTTGACCCTCGGGCTCCCTGCTGCTTTACTGAGACCCCAACGCGAAAGGCCCATAGTGGAGGATCGGCAAGAACACGACATGGAGGCGCTGCCCGACCTCGGCACGCTCTCCGACAACGATCTGAAGGCCCTGATCGAGCGGCTCTCCGATGAGGAGAACCAGGTCTCCTACCGGCGGCGGATGCTCCAGGGCCGGATCGACATCCTGCGCGCGGAGCGAACGGCGCGGTTCAAGGGAACCGGAGGGAGCAGCAGCGATGTCGACGTCGATCGACTGACGGACATCCTCACCGCACGGGCGACACCCGCAGCGCAGGACGAGGGTGCATGAGTCACGTCTACTGCCCTGAGTGCGGCTACCAGAACCCGGAAACCGCGAACTACTGCGCGAAGTGCGGCACCCATCTGAAGCACGAGGATGCCGGCGAGCAGACGAGGACGTTCACGCCCGAGGAGGTGGCCGAGGATCCCGGCGCGTCGCTCAACGATCCTGCCGTCAAGGGGCCGGCGCTCGTCGTGCGCTCCGGCGGCGGCCGCGCGGGAGAGACGTTCTTTCCTTCAGGCGAGCGAACGCTGATCGGCCGTTCTCCCGACTGCGACGTCTTCCTCGACGACGTCACGGTCTCGCGCAAGCATGCCGAGCTCGTGCGGGCCGGAGAGCGCTTCACGATCAAGGATCTCGGCAGCTTGAACGGCACATTCGTCAACCGACGCCGGATCGAGACCGACGAGACGGAGATCGAGGACGACGACGAGGTTCAGATCGGCAAGTACCGGCTGACCTTCCTCCGCGGCCGATGAGCACAACGGCAGCAGACCGACGTTCGGGCGAGCGGCTGCACACCATCGGGGCGGTATGCGCGAGACTGAAGCCGGCTTTCATGGACATCGAGCTCTCGAAGATCCGCTACCTCGAGGACCAGGGCTGCTGACGCCGAAGCGGACGCGTGGCGGCTATCGGCTCTTCAGCGAAGAGGACGTCGAGCGGCTCGAGACGATCCTGCGACTCCAGCGCGACGAGTTTCTGCCCTTGCGGGTGATTCGCCAGGAGCTGTCGACCGGCGGCGCGGTGGCCGCGCGAACGCGGCGCCCACCGGCCGGGCTCGGCGATCGCGAGCCGGAGCTCGATCTCGCCGAGCTGTGCGAGCGCGCTGGAATCGACGGAGAGCTAGCGCGGGCGCTCGAGGAGTTCGGACTGCTCGCAGCGAGGGTCGAGGGTGGCGAGCGGCTCTATCGGGAGAGCGACGCCGAGATCGCGGCTGCTTGCGGACAACTCGCCCGCTACGGAATCGACGCGCGCCATCTCCGTACCTTCCGCAACTCCGCCGGCCGAGAGGCGGGGCTGCTCGAACAGCTCGTGGCGCCCGCCCTTCGTGCCCGCAATCCCGAGCGCCGAAAGGCCGGTCTGGAGGATCTCCAGACACTCGCCGAGGCCGCACAGGAGCTCTCTCGGTTGCTCTTCTGGCGCGAGCTGCGCGCCCTCGCGGAACGTTAGAGGGGCTCTCGGCCATGAGCCTCGATCTCCGAACGCTCGTCCGCGAGGTACCCGACTTTCCCGAGCCGGGGGTCGGCTTCAAGGACATCAGTCCGCTCCTCGCGCATCCAGAGGGTCTGCAGCAGGCGATCTCGGAGCTTGCGGAGTGGGGGAAGGGCAAGCGGCCCGACCTCGTCGTCGGTGCCGAGGCGCGCGGCTTCATCTTGGGAGCAGCGATTGCGCGGGAGATCGGTTGCGGCTTCGTGCCCGCCCGCCGGCCGGGGAAGCTTCCACCCGACACGGTCAGCGTCAGCTACGCGCTCGAGTACGGCCGAAACGCGCTCGAGCTGCATCCCTCCTCGTTCTGGCAGGGGGTGCGTGTGCTCGTCCACGACGACGTCCTCGCCACGGGCGGCACGGTCGAGGCGATCGGGAGCCTGATCGAGCAACTTGGTGGGGAGGTGGTGGGCGTCGCGTTCATCATCGACCTCACCTTCCTGAACGGCCGCGAGCGGCTCGCCGGCTACGACATCCGCTCCCTGATCGAGTACTAGAGAACCGCCCTGCGTCTCTCCAGTTGGACATCCGATCTGCCGATGAGCCTTCCAGCATGTACGACGCGCTGACGGGTCGATACACGTTCTCGTGCCCTCATCGCGAGGAGGCGCAAGTGACCCTGTCCGCCTTCCGTCATCTCGAGCGGCTGCCCGGCGCCGCGCATCCCGCAGTCTACGGTGTGCTCTTCGACTGCGGGTGCGGCGACGTGCACACCGGCCTCGTCGCACACGGCGACCTCGACTGGGCCCCGCTCGGGGTCGCCGCCGGCCGGTTCCTCAATCTGATGACCTCGCGATTCGACGACGTCGGAGCCGATCTCACCGGAACCGCCGCGAACCGCGTCAAGGCCGGCGAGTGGCCGTGGAGCTTCTTCTGCTACGCAGAGGGAATGCCGCGGCCGGTGTTTCCGTCCTCATTCGTTGCTGTCGCACCGGGCGAGCGACTGCTCGGGCTCGCCGTCCGCTGCCCGGCCTGCAATGCGCTCTCGGTGAACCTCGTCACGCAGGCGCACGTCGATCTGCCGTTCTGGAACGACGCGACCATCGGCGTCGTCGACCACGTCTTCAGCGACGACGCCATCTCGGCGGTCGAGGGCTTCCGAGCAGAACTCTACTCCGCCCGCTTCGACGAGCGGCGCCTGAATCTCGACTAGCTCCGGTTCCGTTTCGTTCCGTGCGGGAAAGACTCACGGAGAGAAATCGCCAACACGGAGGCTGAGATGATCGGTATGACCAGAGGTGTCGCGACGCTCGTGGGTGCGGGCATCGCCGGGTTCCTGATCTGGCTCGCTGCGCAGGTAGGCGCGGACTCGTCGGGCGATTACTGGGCGACGTACGGCCTGATCGCGGCCGCAGGGCTCACGATCGCGCTGTCGCAGATCCTCGGCGGCTGGACGAAGTGGGGCTGGCCCCGGCTCTCGGCAGGTGTTTTTCTGCTCGGATTTCTCCCGGTGCTGGTGGTAGGAGGCTGGGTGCTGCTGGCACGTCAGCCCGCCGACTTCTTCAACACGTCCAACTGGTCGCGCGATCTCGGCGTCGACGGCGTCGTCAGCGACCTCGGCGAGTTGCTTGCCGCAATCGCATTCGGAGTCGGCTTGACGTTCGGGCTCACGTTCGACACCTCGGGGCCGCGCGTCGCGGTGCACGAGACAGTCGACGAGAGCCGGCGCGTCGCGCCGATGGCCACCACCCGCGACCGCGATCCCGACGAGCCGCTCACGGCCGATCGCTCGGCCGACGTGCCGCCCGAGGACGTGTCGGAGCGTGACGGCGGCCGTCGCTTCGGACTACGCCGGGTCGGCGGGAGAGGCGAGCGCAACGACAGCTGATCGTCCGTTCCCTCGCGCCAGGGATTCGCGAGAGCGGGGCCGACGCCGATAGAAGTCCCGATGGATGCCGCCGCCGTTATGCGTCGCGAGCCGGCTGCATTCGATCGTCTGCTCGAGGACTGTTTCGCGCTCGACGACGAGCGGTGCCGCCCCACCGCGCTCGTTCGACTCGAGGCGCTGATCGGCACCGAGCTGGCGCAGCGGCTGCTACTCATGCTCTCCAGCTCCACCGAGGGCCAGCCTCGCTCGTACGCCTGACGAGCTCCGATTAGCTCGAGCCGGGGCGACTCTCGCCGCGCACGCGCACGAAGAGGAAGATCGCGGCGCCTGCGAGCAGGGAGAAGATCAACGCCGTGGCGCTCGAGACACCGACCGCGAGCATTCCGAGCCAGAGGAAGACGAAGAAGAGCGCGGCCCAGAGGAACGCCTGGACTCCCTGATCGATACTCGGAACACGCAAGTGCATCGGCCAATCGTACTTCGTGGGCGCGGCAAAGAGAAGCTGAGCAGCTGTCGAGGAAAGTTTCGCAAATTGCACGGTTCGCCGCGCGCGGGCCTTGCCTGCCGGCTCGAGCCCCACTAGGTTGCCGCTTGCAGGAAGCACGGAGCGCAAGTAGACCGAAGTCGAGCACGAGGGCCGTACGCGGAAGCGGAAAGTCAACGGGTTCGGTGGACGAAAGCGCCACCGGCTTCCTGAATTTATTTGCGCAGCGAAGACCCCTGAAGGTTCGCTTCGCTCCCGGCTCACACTCAGAGCGGGCTATTCGTTCGCTCACCGTCCGAGCGGGGAGGACGGGCAGCCATCCGACAAGAGTGGCTTTCACTAGGATCGCGCGATGGGCCGGGCGGGCGTCTTTCTCGCGGCGGGCGCCGCCTTCCTCGCTGCGGTCGTCCTGACCACACTCGGGGTGGGGGACAGCGCTCAGGCGCTGCCGAACTGGCAGGCACTCGTGCTCGGCCTCGTCCAGGGCGCGACCGAGCTCCTGCCGATCTCCTCGTCCGCTCACCTGATCCTCGTGCCGTGGCTCTTCGACTGGGAGTTCCTGAAGGAGAACGACGCGTTCAACCAGACCTTCGACGTGTCGCTGCACCTTGGCACGCTCATCGCCGTCGTTGCCTACTTCCGCGGAGATCTCGTGCGGCTTTCGTCGGCCTGGCTCGGCTCCGTGCGCCGGCATCGGATCGAGTCGGTCGACGAGCGAATCGCGTGGCTCGTGGCGATTGCGAGCGTCCCGGCCGCCCTCGTCGGCGCGCTCGGCGAGGATCTGATCGCCGCGCACCTGGGGGAGCCGTGGCAAATCGCGATCCTGCTGGCGCTCTTCGGCGGCCTGCTCTGGCTGGCGGATCGGCAGCCGCAGTCGAAGCGGATCGGGGATCTCGACTTCCGCTCGGCTGTCGCCGTCGGGCTTGCGCAGTGCCTCTCGCTGATGCCCGGTGTCTCGCGTTCGGGCATCACCATCACCGCAGGGCGGTTTCTCGGCCTCGATCGCGACTCGGCCGCGCGCTTCTCCTTCCTCCTGCTCGTCCCGATCACCTTCGGAGCGGTTGCGTACAAGGGGATCGGCGACGTGCTGCTCGCCGATTTGCCGCCGGGCACCACCGGACCCTTTCTCGTCGGCTCGCTCGCGTCCGGGGCGAGTGGACTCCTCGCGATCTCGGCGCTGCTCGGCTATGTGCGCCGGCACGATTACTCGCTCTTCGTGGTCTACCGCCTGCTCGTCGCGCCGATCGTGCTGCTCCTGATCGCGACAGGTGCCCGCTCAGCGGGCTTCTGACGTCGGATGCCGTCAGCGCGAGCGGGCGAGGGGGAAAGGCGGGCGCCATTCAACTTGACATAACTCCGCTTATCGTGCATGGACTGGACAACGGCGTTTCAGAGGAAGAAGGTGCAGGTAGAAGCTGCCCAGGCTTCCTGCCGACCCTATGACGACGATCGACATCGACCACCTCCTGCGGAACGAGGAGATCCAGCAACTGCTCGAGGCCGCCGAGCAAGGCGGCTCGCTGCGTTCCGTGGAGATTGTCGAGCTCATCGAGGCACACGAGCTCGATGCCCTCGAGCAGGACGCGTTCTTCCGTGAGCTCGAACAGCGTGGGATCGAGATTGTCGAGGAGGCGAAGGTCGAGGATCCGGCGCCCGCACCCGCGGCCGCTACCCCGCAGGAGACCACCACCGATGCACTTCAGCTCTTTCTTCGCGAGGCGGGCCGACATCAGCTCTTGACCGCAGCTCAGGAGGTCGAGCTTGCGAAGCGGATCGAGGTCGGCGACCTGCAGGCCAAGCAGCGGATGATCCAATCGAACCTGCGGCTCGTCGTCTCGATCGCGAAGAACTACCGCAACCAGGGCCTGCCGTTTCTCGATCTGATCCAGGAAGGCACACTCGGCCTGATTCGGGCGGTGGAGAAGTTCGATTGGCGCCGCGGCTTCAAATTCTCCACCTATGCGACCTGGTGGATCCGCCAGGCTGTAGCGCGAGCGCTCGCCGACAAAGCGCGCACGATTCGGATGCCGGTTCACATCGTCGAGCGGCTCCAGAAGATGAATCGCGCGGAGCGAACGCTCTGGACACAACTCGGGCGCGAGCCGAAGCTCGAGGAGATCGCGGCAGAGGCCTCCCTTCCCCTCCAGCAGGCGGTCGAGGTCCGCGCCGCCGCGCGCGCGTCGACGAGTCTCGACCAGCCGGTCGGCGAGACCGAGGACGCCGTCTTCGGCGACTTCGTGGCCGGCGACGGCCCGCTCCCCGAGGAGGAGGTCGAGGTCTCGCTCCGCAGCCAGGCGCTGAAAGAGGCGCTGGATACGCTCGGCGAGCGCGAGCGGCAGGTCGTCACGCTGCGCTACGGACTCGCCGACTCCGAGCCGAAGACGCTCGAGGAGATCGGTCGGCGTCTCGGACTTACGCGCGAGCGCGTCCGACAGATCGAGATCGACTCGCTGAAGCGCCTTTCGAAGCTGCGCGAGATGGAATCGATCGCGCTGTACTGATGGCGCAAGCTGGGCATCCGCAGGAGCGGATGCCCAGCGCGCGAAGATCCCTGAAGGGGTCGCTTCGCTCCCGGCTCAGAAGCGGACGCCAAGACGCGAAGCTCGCTGCGTTCCGTGGAGATTGTCGAGCTCATCGAGGCACACGAGCTCGATGCCCTCGAGCAGGACGCGTTCTTCCGTGAGCTCGAACAGCGTGGGATCGAGATTGTCGAGGAGGCGAAGGTCGAGGATCCGGCGCCCGCACCCGCGGCCGCTACCCCGCAGGAGACCACCACCGATGCACTTCAGCTCTTTCTTCGCGAGGCGGGCCGACATCAGCTCTTGACCGCAGCTCAGGAGGTCGAGCTTGCGAAGCGGATCGAGGTCGGCGACCTGCAGGCCAAGCAGCGGATGATCCAATCGAACCTGCGGCTCGTCGTCTCGATCGCGAAGAACTACCGCAACCAGGGCCTGCCGTTTCTCGATCTGATCCAGGAAGGCACACTCGGCCTGATTCGGGCGGTGGAGAAGTTCGATTGGCGCCGCGGCTTCAAATTCTCCACCTATGCGACCTGGTGGATCCGCCAGGCTGTAGCGCGAGCGCTCGCCGACAAAGCGCGCACGATTCGGATGCCGGTTCACATCGTCGAGCGGCTCCAGAAGATGAATCGCGCGGAGCGAACGCTCTGGACACAACTCGGGCGCGAGCCGAAGCTCGAGGAGATCGCGGCAGAGGCCTCCCTTCCCCTCCAGCAGGCGGTCGAGGTCCGCGCCGCCGCGCGCGCGTCGACGAGTCTCGACCAGCCGGTCGGCGAGACCGAGGACGCCGTCTTCGGCGACTTCGTGGCCGGCGACGGCCCGCTCCCCGAGGAGGAGGTCGAGGTCTCGCTCCGCAGCCAGGCGCTGAAAGAGGCGCTGGATACGCTCGGCGAGCGCGAGCGGCAGGTCGTCACGCTGCGCTACGGACTCGCCGACTCCGAGCCGAAGACGCTCGAGGAGATCGGTCGGCGTCTCGGACTTACGCGCGAGCGCGTCCGACAGATCGAGATCGACTCGCTGAAGCGCCTTTCGAAGCTGCGCGAGATGGAATCGATCGCGCTGTACTGATGGCGCAAGCTGGGCATCCGCAGGAGCGGATGCCCAGCGCGCGAAGATTCCTGAAGGGTCGCTTCGCTCCCGGCTCAGAAGCGGACGCCAAGACGCGAAGATCCCTGAAGGGTCGCTTCGCTCCCGGCTCAGAAGCGGAAGCGGTGGCGGCTAACTACGGAGATAGAACTCGAGTGCCGGCGCGACAGCGCGCAGCTCGCGCAGGGCGCGCGACTCGAGCTGCCGGACACGCTCTCGGGTGATTCCGAGGCCGGCGCCGACCTCTTCAAGTGTCTGCGGCGCCGCGCCGTCCAGGCCGAAGCGGCAAGCGAGAACGTGGCGCATGCGCGGGTTCAAGCTGTCGAGTGCCGTCGCGAGCTCCTGTGAGCGCAACCTGTCAGCCGTCTCGACGTCCGGCTCCGCGGATTTCGTATCGCGGATCAAGTCTCCGTAGAGGCTTTCGCCGTCGCCGACGGGGGTTTCGAGGCTGAGGGAATCCTCCACGAGCTCGAGCAGCTCCTGGACACGTTGCGCCGCGAAGCCGCTCTCCTCTGCGATCTCCTCGAGCTTGGGTTCGCGATTCAGCTTCTGGGCGAGCAGCCGGCGCGAGCGCGTCACTCGGCGAACCTGCTCTGCCACGTGCACGGGCAGCCTGATCGTCCGTCCTTGCTCGGCGAGCGCCCGAGTCACGGCTTGGCGGATCCACCAGGTCGCGTAGGTCGAGAGCTTGAATCCCATCCGGTAATCGAATTTCTCGACTGCACGGATCAGGCCGAGGTTGCCTTCCTGAATCAGGTCCAGGAGCGGTACGCCCGCCTTCGTGTAGTTCCGGGTGATCGACATCACGAGCCGCAGGTTCGACTCGATCAGCTTGCGCTTGGCTGCCTCGTCGCCGAGATCCTTCCGGCGCGCGAGCTCGCGCTCCTCCCTGACCGTCAAGAGCCTGCCGTCGCCGATCGCGCGAACGTAGAGCTTGAGTGGATCCTGGGTGGCTTCGAGCGCGGGTGCATCGCCTGGCTCGTCGTCGGCTTCCGGCTCCTCCTCCCCTGCCGGATCGTCGAGCGCCGGCAGGAGCTCCAGATGCGGCTCGGCGGCGAGGTCGGCGAGGGGCTCGGCTGCGTTGTGCTCCATGTGCCCGCTGTATCGGCGCGCGCTGTCTGCGGCTTGAGCATCGCCGTTTCCTGGGCCGCGAGGAGACGATGCGCCCCTGGCGAAATCGGGCTACGAGACCCTTTCCTAACTTCCTCAATACACCTGTCGTCTAGGCTTTTCAGGTCAGGTTTCAACCAGCCGACAGACGACCCAGGATCAGTTGAAATGTGCGGAATCGCCGGATATAGCCTCAATCCAGCCTCGATCGTCAACAGGACGCTCGCGGCGCAGGCACTCCTGGCCGGAATCGCCGAGCGAGGCGCCGATGCGGTCGGCTACGCCTTTCGTGGCATGGACGCGACCGTGAGCGTGCATAAGCGCCGGTCGGGCGCGAGCGCGCTCCTCGACGAGGTGCATGTCCCGGCAAACGCGACCCAGGTGCTCGTGCACGTCCGCGACTACACCAAGGGACATCCGACGATCGAGGCGAACAACCACCCGATCCGGCACGGTAACGTCGTGGGGATCCACAACGGGATCATCGTCAACGATGACGTGATCTTCGCGCGGTACGGCTTCGAGCGAGCCACGCCGGAGATGACCGTCGACTCGGAGGCGATCTTCGCGCTGGCCGAGCACGCGGACGGCAGCTCGGAAGCGCTCGAGGAGCTGCACGGCGCGATGGCGACGAGCTGGCTCGACGAGCGGGCTCCCTCGACCGTCTTTCTCGCCCGCGCCGCCGGCCGGCCGCTGTGGATCGGAACGGCGGGGAAGGAGCTGTTCTTCGCTTCGACCCGGAATGCGCTCGAGGTGCTGGAGCAGACGATCCGGTTGACTCTTCGCAAGCGAGAACTCGACGAGGGCACTCTGCTCCACGTCGTCGACGGCCGGATCGAGGCGACCCATCGCTTCCACCCCGATCGCTCGTACATCGAGGAGACGATCCTCCCCTCGATTCGCGCTCCTCACGAGGGCGCTTCCTGCCTGCGCCGACTCGCGGCGCTCGCAGCCGCCTAGCTCAGCGTACCGTCGGGTTCCACGGAGCCGTCCTCCTCGAGCAGTCGTTCGCGGACGAGGTATTGGAACGCGGCCCACGCCGGCTGCACGTCGATCATCCGGTAGACCTGCCACTCGGTGAGCAGCGCAGAATCTGCGATTCGCGCCTGCTTCCAGTCGTCCATCTTCGGCAGGCGACCGAGAGCTCGCGCGAGCGTCGCACCCTGCTCCACAGCCCTTTCGAGGCGCTCCTCGCCCAATGGGACGTCGAAGCCGGCATCCCGCAGCGCCTGCGCCAGCGAGCCGAACGTGTGCCAGAGCAGTGACTTCGAGGGCATCGACCCTTTCCGCTCGTCGAGGTCTCGCGCTGTGGGCGTCCTCCCCAGCTCCTCGCCGAGTGCGCGGAGCCGGCCGAGCAACTCGTCCCGGGTGGCGAATCTGCGTGGGACGAGCCCGGCCCGGCGCTTGGCCGCGTTCCAGCTCCCAAAATGCTCGATCACGGTCTGCGGATGCACCTTCGTCTGCACATCCGCGGCGAATTCCCGCATCGTCGGAGAGCGACCGAGCCGCTCTGCACTCTCCTGGAGCTCGATCAGGATCTGCTCGTCGGTGTAGCGCTTGCGGATGCCCGCCTGGAACTCGGCCAGAGCCTGCGGGTCGATGCCTGCCACCGACGGGTGGCGGCGACCTCGTGCCATGCAAACAGTCTAGAGCAGATTGGCGATATTGCAAGAGGACGCGAGCGGAGATGGCGTGAGCGGACGGGCTCCGATCGGGACGGCTAGGCTCGAAGCCGGATGAATGCACGCCTTGCGATCGAGTCGTTTGCCGCTCGTGCCGCCGCTCGCCTGTCCCGGCTTGCGGGCACGGGTGGCGGGACGACGATCCCCGGCAAGCTCCTCTGGAAGCTCGATCCGGGAGCAATCGACGCGCTCGCGGCCCGGCTGCCGCGCGGTGCCGTCGTCGTCTCGGCCACAAACGGCAAGACGACCACGACGGCGATGGTCGCCGAGATTCTCGGGCCCGGAACGCGCCTCGCCTGGAATCGCTCCGGCGCAAACCTGCTCTCCGGAGTCGCCTCGGCACTCCTCGCCGCGGACGATCCGGAGCTCGCCCTGCTCGAAGTCGACGAGGCAGCGCTGCCCGAGGCGGCGCGGCGGGTTCGGCCCCGCGCCGTGCTGCTTGGGAACCTCTTCCGCGACCAGCTCGACCGCTACGGCGAGCTCGAGCACGTCGCGGAGAGCTGGCGGCAGACGGTGCGTTCGCTCCCGCACGCGACGACTCTCGTCGTCAATGGCGACGATCCTCAGGTCGGCAGCCTCGCCCGCGATCGCGAGGGCGCGATCGCGTACGGGCTCGACGATCCGCGACACGCCCGAGCCACGCTTCAGCACGCCGCCGATTCCCGTTACTGCATCGTCTGCGGCCATCCGTACGAGTTCTCGGCCGCCTACGTCGGCCATCTCGGCGACTATCACTGTCCGACCTGCGGACATTCGCGCCCGCAACTCACTGTAGTGGCTCGCAGGATCGAGCTTCGGGGACTCGAGAGCGCCGCTTTCGAGCTCGCGACGCCTGCCGGGTCAGCTCGCATCGAGCTGCGCCTGCCGGGTCTGTACAACGTCTACAACGCAGTAGGCGCAGCCGCGCTCGCGCAGGCGCTCGGCATCGGCCTCGAGCAGATCAGGGACGGGCTCGAACGCTTCGACGCCGCGTTCGGCCGCTTCGAGCGGATCGCGAGTGGCGACAAGTCGATTCTCGTCCTCCTGATCAAGAATCCGGCCGGGGCGAACGAGGTGGCGCGGACGCTTGAGGACGGCGGCGTCCCCGCGGTGCTCCTCGTGGCGCTGAACGACGCGATCGCGGACGGCAAGGACGTCTCCTGGATCTGGGACGTCGATCTCGAGCCTCTGCTCGCGAAGACCCAGCGGGTGATCGCGTCGGGCGACCGCGCCGCCGAGCTCGGGTTGCGGTGCACGTACGGCGGACTTGACGAGGCGGCGCTCGAGCTCGAGCCCGACCTCGAGCGAGCACTCGACCGCGGGCTCGAGCTGACGCCGCCAGGCGGCGAGCTCGTGGTGCTGCCGACCTACACGGCAATGCTCGCGCTGCAGCGGATCGTCGCGGGGCGCGGCCTGACAAGACCCTTCTGGGAGTCGAGGGCGTGAGAATTCGGGTTGGACACTTGTATCCCGACTATCTCAACATCTACGCCGACCGAGGCAACATCGCCGTACTCGATCGGCGCGCGTCGCTCCGAGGGCACGAGCTCGCAGTCGAGGCGATCGGTCTCGACGACGAGGTGCGACCCGGTGCGCACGATCTGCTCTACATCGGCGGTGGCCAGGATCGTGAGCAGGCGCTCGTCGCAGGCGATCTGGCGCGAAAGGCCGGAGCTGTGAAAGCGGCGGTGACAGGCGGCGCGGCCGTTCTCGCCGTTTGCGGTGGCTACCAGCTCTTCGGCCGCGGCTATCTCGACCTGCGGGGGCTCGATCTGCCCGGTGTCGGGCTCTTCCCCCACGAGACGGTTGCGGGCGAGCGGCGGATGATCGGCGACGTCCTGCTCGAGTGCGAGCTCGAGCAGGGAGAGCGACACACCCTGGCCGGCTTCGAGAACCACGCTGGGCGCACGCGTCTCGATCCTGGAACCGAGCCGCTCGGTCGCGTCGTCGCCGGCTTCGGGAACGACGGCGAGTCGGGCTACGAGGGCTGTCGCGTCGGACGGGCTATTGGCACCTACCTCCATGGGCCGCTGCTGCCTCGCAACCCATGGCTCGCCGACTGGCTGCTCTCCCAGGCGCTCGCGCACGCCTCGGGAGCTGATCCGGTTGCCCTCGAGCAGCTGCCCGACCGCCTCGAAGCCGAGGCGCACCGAGTCTCAGCGGGGCGCGCCCGCGACCGCGGCGGCCGCCGCTAGGATCGCGGCGGCGGACCGCTCGACGTCCTCGGCGCTCGTCTGCCAGTTGGAAACGGAGATCCGCATCGCAGCGCGACCCTGCCACATCGTCCCGGAAAGCCAGCACGTGCCGTCCTCCTGCACCATTCGGACGGCGTCGCGCGTGGCCTCGTCGTCGTCGTCGAAGCGCACCAGCACCTGATTCAGGACGACCTCGTTCAGGATCTCGACGCCATCCGCCGCCCCGAGGATCGCCGCGAGCTGCTGCGCTCGTTCGCAGGAGCCTTCGACCATCGCGGCGATGCCCGACCGGCCGAGCGAGCGGATCGTCGCGTAGACCGGAAAGCCGCGTGCTCGCCGCGAAAACTCCGGGTTCCAGTCAAGCTGGTCTCGGGCAGCATCCGGGTCGGCCTGCTCGAGGTAAGCGGCCCGGACGGACATCGCTGCCCGGTGCGCGTCGGGATGAGCGCAGAAGGCGATCCCGGAGTCGTACGGGACGTTCAGCCACTTGTGCGCGTCGGTCGCCCACGAATCTGCCCGCTCGGAGCCGGAGACAAGGTGACGGAGGCTCGGCGACGCGGCCGCCCAAAGCCCGAACGCCCCGTCGACGTGCAACCACGCACCGGTGGCCTCGACCACGTCCGCGATCTCGTCCAGCGGATCGAACGACCCGGTGTTCACGTTCCCGGCCTGGGCGCAGACGATGATCGGCCCGGTCGCCCCGGCGAGCGCGTCGCGAAGCTCGTCGGGGCGCATGCGGCCTTGCTCGTCGGCAGCGACGACCTCGATCTGGTCGGAACCGAGGCCGAGGAAGCGGAATGCACGATCGACGGTGACGTGCCGCTCGGCCCCGACGAGAACCCGGATGCGCGGTGCGCCCTGGAGCCCGCCGCGAGCAAGTTCCCAACCCGCGCGCTCGAGCTGGTGATGTCGCGCAGCCGCGAGCGCGGTCACATGAGCCATCTGGCAGCCTGTGACGAAGCCTGCGGAGACACCTGTCGGGAGCCTCAGTAGCTCGCGCAACCACGCGAGACACACCTCTTCGACGACCGCTGCGCTCGGCCCGCCGACCACGAGCCCGGCGTTCTGATCCCAGGTAGAGGTGAGCCAGTCGGCGGCGAGCGCGGCGGGCAGCGCACCACCGATCACGAAACCGAAGTAGCGCCCGCTCCCGGTCGCGACGACGCCGGGCTCCGCTGCTGCAATCAGCTCGGCGATCACCCGCTCGGGATCGGTCGACCCGTCGGGCAGCGGTCCGCCGAGGCCGTAGCGCAGCTCGTCGATGGTCGCCGGCGCCGATACCGGCCGCTCGGCAAGCGAGCTCAGGTACTGCGCCGCGTAGTCGGCGGTGACCCTCAGCAGCTCGTCGTGCGTCATTGGCGTTCATGCTACCCCTGAGACGAACGCGCCCCTACGTGCCCCCAGGGGCACCCCGGGTGCCCCTATCGAAACGCTATCGAGGATTGCGTCACAGCTGTGTGACGTCTCTGGATCGGAACTGTGTCGAGTTCGCGCTGGACTACGGCCGCCAGAGCGCGCCGAGGTAGACGGCCGGGTCGCCGGGCTGCCAGCGTTGGAGGAAGCGCTGGATCGGTGGATGAAGAACGATGGCGTCGAGCTCGTCGAGGGCGAAGAGCCGGTGGCCGCTGACGGCTTTGTCCCGCGAGACCACGTCCTCGAGCGAGCCGTCCACGTCGCCGGCGAAGATGATGTGGACGACGTGCTTCGTGCTGAGCGAGCGGGCAGGCGCGATCGAGTCGACGAGCGCGACCGGCCCTTCGACCGGCGGCGCCTCGATCCCGACTTCCTCCGCGAGCTCGCGGGCGAGCGCAACGATCAGGCTCTCGCCGGACTTGACGCCGCCGCCGGGCAGCAGCCACACGTCGCCGCCACGCTTCTCGTGGCGACAGAGCAGGATCCGCCCGTGCCAGCGGAGCATCGCCGAGACCCTGATCCGCGGCTCGAGTCGCACCGCTACGTCAGGGAGGATCCGAAGCCGCGGACCCCGCGCTCGCTCGCCGGCAGCTCGTCCACCTCGAGCAGCTCGAGCTCAGGCAACGCCAGGACGACGAGCTGCGCGATCCGCATCCCGGGCTCGACCGTGAAGCGATCGCTCGCATCCGTGTTCAGGAGCACGATCCGCAGCTCGCCTCGATACCCCGCGTCGATCAATCCAGGTGAGTTGACGATCGTGATCCCGTGTTGGGAGGCAAGGCCCGAACGGGGTTGCACGAAGCCCGCGTGACCCTCGGGAATCGCGACCGCGAGCCCCGTTCCGACAGTCGCCCGCTGGCCGGGGGCGAGCTCGACACGCTCGCACGCGGCGAGGTCGAGTCCCGCGTCGCCGTCGTATGCTCGCTCGGGAATCGTCGCCTCGGGCCGCAGCCGGATGATCGGGAGGAAGTTCAAAGTCCTTCGACCGCAGAATCCTCGCGTGACGCGTGGGCGGACTGAGCGACGAGATAACGGGCGAAGCGACGCACCTCGCGCTGCGGCAGCCGTGCTCGCACGAGCACACCCTCCTCCCCGTCCTTGCGCTCGTCGATCGGCGCGCCGAGCGCGTACAGCTCGGCCAGCTTGCCGCCCTCCTCGTAGGGTAGGAGCAGGCGGACGTCGACGAAACGGTCGGAGAATCGCTCGGCGATCCGCTCCCGCAGATCGTCGATTCCGGCGCTCGTCGCCGCCGAGATCTGCCGCGCGCCGGGGAAACGATTCGCGAGACGGCGACGGCCGAGCGGGTCGAGCAGGTCGATCTTGTTCAGGACGAGCTCCAGCGGCACCTGCTCGGCGCCGATCTCGGCGAGCACGGTGTCGACGGAGCCGATCATCTCCTCGAGCCTCTCGTCACCGACGGAGGCATCGACGACGTGCAGGATCAGATCTGCGACGAGCGTCTCCTCCAGGGTCGATGCGAAGCCCTCGACGAGCTGGGTCGGGAGTCGCCGGATGAACCCCACCGTGTCGGTGACGAGGTAGCGCTTGCCGTCGTGCTCGAAGCCGCGAGTGGTCGGATCGAGCGTCTCGAAGAGACGGTCGTCGACGGAGACGTCGGAGTTGGTGAGCGCGTTCAGGAGCGTCGACTTGCCGACGTTCGTGTAGCCCGCGAGGGCGACCGTGGGAATCTGCGTGCGCTCGCGTTCCTTACGCCGCAGCCCGCGCTGCTTCTCGATCTGCTCGAGCCGGCGCCGGAGCACGACGACGCGCCGGTTCGCGAGCCGGCGGTCGGTCTCGAGTTGCGACTCGCCGGGGCCGCGCGTGCCGACCCCCGCGCCGACGGCACCGGTACCGCCACCCAGCCGCTCTAGATGCTTCCACATGCCGCGCATGCGCGGAAGGTTGTACTCGAGTTGCGCGAGCTCGACCTGGAGCTTGCCCTCGGCGCTCGTGGCATGCTGTGCGAAGATGTCGAGGATCAGCTGCGTCCGGTCGACGACGCGCGCGTCGAGCGCGTTTTCGAGCGCTCTTTGCTGCGTCGGATCGAGCTCCCCGTCGACGAGGAGCACGTCGGCCTCCGCCTGCGCGTACTCCGCCTTCAGCTCCTCGAGCTTGCCTTTGCCCACATAGGTGCGCGGATCGGGGCGCGTACGCTGCTGCACGAGCTGCGCGACGGGCTGGACGAGAGCCGTTCGGGCGAGTTCTCGAAGCTCGGCCAGCTCGTCGTCGGCGTCGGCGCCCTGCGGGAGAAGAGCCAACACGAACCCTCGCTCGGGCTCAGCGCCCGGCTGAGGTTCTGGCTGACGCGTCGTCACGAGTGGGATTGTGCCACGCTTGCCGCCGTGCCAGGTCGCGCCGACCCAGAACTCGCCCGACGGCTCGCCACGCGGACGCTCGAGCTCGTCGACATCGCCTCGGAGAGCCGAAACGAGGCGGAGATCGCGGCGCGGGTGCTCTCGCTCATTCCCGCCTCGTTCCTGCCCGAATATCGCTCGGCGGACGCTTTCGTCCATGCCACTGCTCGGCGTCCGGGCCGTCCACTGGTCGTGCTCGCGGGGCACTACGACACGGTGCCGGCTCAGGGCAACATCCCCGGTCGGATCGAGGAAGGCGCCGTGATCGGGCTCGGTGCGAGCGACATGAAAGGCGGTCTCGCAGTGATGTTGGAGCTGGCGCGCGCGCTCGACGAGGCCGTGATCGAGCCCGCGCTCGACGTGGCGCTGCTTGCGTTCGGCAAGGAAGAGCTCCCCGCCGAGTTCAGCCCGCTGCCCGCGCTCTTCGAGGAGTCGACGCTGGTGCACGAGGCGGAACTCGCGGTCCTGCTCGAGCCGACCGACAACACGATCCAGGCGGGCTGCCTCGGCAACCTGAACGCCCACCTCGTCTTCCACGGCGTCAGCGGCCACTCAGCGCGACCGTGGCTGGCCGAGAACGCGATCGAGAAGGCGCTTACGGCGCTCCGGCCGCTCGCGGCGATCGAGCCGCGGCCGGTCGAGGTCGGCGGTCTTACCTTCACCGAGGTGGTCAGCCTCACCCGGATCGAGGGCGGAATCGCGGACAACGTGATTCCGGATCGTGTGACGGCACACGTGAACTTCCGCTACGCGCCCGATCGATCGCCCGAGAGCGCCGATGCATATCTCCGCGGACTTGTCCCGGAAGGCGCCGACTACGTCCCGGCCGGTGACTCTCCCCCGGCCCGCGTCGTCACCGACTCGCCTCTCGTCCAGCGCCTCGGCGCGGCCGGAGACCTCGCGCTCGAGCCGAAGCAGGCGTGGACGAACGTCGCCGACTTCACGGCTCGCGGGATCGACGCCGTCAACTTCGGCCCGGGCGCGCCGCGCTACGCCCACCGCCGTGACGAGCGCGTCGAGATTGCGGCGCTCGTGACCGCCTTCGAGTCGCTCTGGGCGTTCCTCGTGGGTACCGTCTAGCCGTGCCGATCTCGCCCGTGCTCGAGCGCCAGACGATCTACCCGTTCGTGCGCCTGAACGAGGCGGCGCGGCGGGTCGAGGCCCGCGGCGTCGAAGTGATCGACTTCGGCATGGGCGACCCGCGCGAGGACACCGATCCGTTGATCAAGCAGGCGCTCGTGGACGGGCTCCGCGATCGGATGGGCTATCCGGCTGCTCAAGGACTACCCGAGTTGCGCGCGGCGATCGCCGCCTGGGCGTCTCGCCGGTTCGAGATCGAGCTAGATCCCGACACGGAGGTGATTCCGACCCTCGGCAGCAAGGAGGCGATCTTCAGCTTCGCCCAGGTCGTCGTCGACCTCGAGGGCGGGAGGGACACGGTTGCATTCACCGAGCCCGGCTACCCGGTCTACGAGCGCGGCGCCCTCTTCGCGGGAGCGCGGCCTCTGGCCCTGTCGCTGCACGAGCGGCACGGATTTCTCCCGGATCTCGACGCGATCGACGAGGCGACCTGGAGCCGGGTCGCAGTTCTCTGGGTCAACTACCCGAACAATCCGACGTGCGCCACGGCGCCGCTCGGCTTCTACGAGCGTCTCGCCGAGCTCGCCCGCGAACACGGCTTCGTCCTCGCGTCTGACGAGGCCTACACGGAGCTCTGGTTCGAGCGACCGCCCGTTTCGGCACTACAACTCTCCGACCGGACGAACGTCGCCGTCTTCAACACACTCTCCAAGCGAAGCTCGATGACCGGCTACCGCAGCGGCTTCGTCGCCGGCGATCCGTCGCTGATCGCCGCGTTGAAAGTATTCAGGCCGACCGTGGGCACGGCGCCGCAAGAGTTCGTCCAGCGAGCCTCGGTCGTCGCCTGGGGCGACGAGGCGCACGTCGAGCGGACGCGCGCGCTCTACGGACGCAAACGCGAGCTCTTTCTCGACCTCTGCCGCCGCAAGGGCGTCCGGGTCGCGGGCTGCGAGGCGACGATGTATCTCTGGCTCGAGGTTCCCGGCGGCGAGAGCTCCGAGGGCTTTTCGGAGCGGCTGCTGGAGCACGGGATCCTCGTCGCGCCAGGGTCGTATCTCGGCGCCGCCGGCGAAGGCTACTTTCGCGTCGCGCTCGTGCCGTCCGAGGAAGAGTGCGCGCGAGCGATCGCGATCCTCGAGGACGTTCTGTGAACCCGGAACTCGCGATCGAGATCGTCGCGGCACTCGACCGGGGCGAGCGCCGCGTGGCCGAGCAGGTCGACGGCGAATGGGTCGTCGATGTCGAGGCGAAGCTCGCGATCCTCGAGTTCTTCCGTCTGCGCAAGGTGGAGCCGATGCAGGTCGGCGGGCTACAGTTCCTGGACAAGATCCCCGTGAAGACGGATTACGCCGAGCGCGGCGTGCGGGTCGTCCCTCCCGGCGTCGCGCGCTACGGCTCGTTCCTCTCGGAGGGCGTCGTGCTGATGCCCGGTTACGTGAACATAGGCGCCTGGGTCGGGCCACGGACAATGGTCGATACGTGGGCGACCGTCGGCTCGTGCGCCCAGATCGGCGCGGACGTCCATCTCTCCGGCGGCGTCGGGATCGGCGGCGTCCTCGAGCCGCCGCAGGCCAGCCCTGTCGTGATCGAGGACGGCGCCTTCGTCGGCTCGCGGGCGATCGTGGTCGAGGGCGTACGCGTCGGTGCTGGTGCGGTGATCGCGCCGAATGTCGTCCTGTCGGCGTCAGTGCCGATCATCGACGTGACCGGGCCGGAACCGGTCGAGCGACGCGGGATCGTGCCGCCGCGCGCGGTCGTGCTCCCCGGGGTGCGACAGAAGGACTTCCCAGCGGGCACGTACGGCCTCCCCTGCGCGCTGATCGTCGGCGAGCGGAGCGAGTCGACCGATCTCAAGACGTCGCTCAACGATGTCCTGCGCGAGTTCGAGATCGCGGTCTAGCGCCCAACCTGCTCCACCGTCTCGCCCGTGCAGATCAGCGTTGCGGGGCCGGTGAGCGTCGCTCGGTTCTCCTCGTCGAGCGTCACGCCGAGATCGCCGCCGGGCAGGTGAACGATGACCGGGCTCTGGCACCAGCCATTCGCGATCGCGGCCGCCGCGACGGCGACAGCGCTCGAGCCGGAGGACGACGTCTCCCCCGCTCCACGCTCCCAGACGAGGGCCGTCACGTCGTGAGCGCCGTCGACCCGGATGAGCTGCACGTTGGTACGGTCCGGAAAGCGCCCATGGCGCTCGAGCAGCGGCCCGAGCCTCAGCAGCTCCTCGCGGTTGGCGTCACGCCGGACGACGGCGTGCGGATTGCCCACGGAGACGCGGGTGAGCTCGATCCGCTCATCGCCGAGCTCGATCGTCTCCGGCTCGTGCACCTCGACAGGCCCGACCTCGAGCCCGATCTCCGCACCATGGACTGTCCCTGCGTACTCCCGCCCCGAGACCGTGACGGTGACCTCCACAGCGCCCGCGCGTTCCGCAAGCCAGGCGGCGGCAATGCGCGTGCCGTTACCGGAGAACTCGGCCACAGATCCGTCCGGGTTCCAGATCACGATCTCGGCTCTCGTTCCGGCGGCCGAGACGACCTCGAGGACACCGTCGGAACCGAGCCCGTAGCGAATGTCACAGAGTCGCGCGACCTGCTCGGGGTCGAGCGGGCGGCCGAGCTCAGCCTGATCGACGAGCAGGTAGCTGTTGCCGAGCGCGTGCCATTTTGAAAACGAAATCTGTGAGAATCGCATCCGCTACCTCGTGCGCAGGCCGGTTCGCGTCGATCATGACGATGCCGGGAATGCGTCGCATCCACTTCCGCTGGTAGGCCGCGAATCGTCGTGTGCGTAGCGCCAGTGCCTCGATCGCCTGTGCGCGGGGAAGCTCCGACACCTCGCGAAGCCCGATCACCTTGCGCGCGGTCGTCGAGAGCTGAGTCGCCAGCGCCTGCCGCACTTCCGCCTCCACCCCCGCCTCGAACATCGCCTCCGTCCGCTCGGCGATACGCCGCTCGAGCGTCTCCTTTGCCACGTCCAGGCCGACCACGACGGTGGGATGTCGCGTCTCCTCCGTCCAGAGCCGATCGTGCTGGGGCCGGAGCGAGGCGCCTACCTCCACGAGCTCCAGCGCCCGGATCACGCGCCGGCGGTCGTTCGGATGAACCGCCGCGGCGGCCTCGGGGTCGAGTACGGCGAGCTCGGCGTGAGCCGCCTCCTCCCCGCGTTCGTCGTAGAACTCGCTCCAGCGCTCGCGGGCGCCCGTCGGCGGCGCAGGAGGCAGCGCGAGTTCCGCGAGCGCGGCGCGCAGATAGAGACCGGTGCCGCCGACGACGATCGGAGTCCGCCCGGCGGCCAGGATCTCGTCGATCGCAGTGTGTGCGAGCTCCTGATACTCGCCGAGCGAAGCCTCGTGGGAGAGCGGCCAGATCGCGACGAGGCGCGCCGGCTGCTTCGACTGGTTCGTCAGGATCGGGATGCCGCGGTAGACCTGCATCGAGTCCGCGGAGACGAGGTCGGCAGAGATCCTCGCGGCGAGCGCCTCCGCCACCGAGGTCTTGCCCGAGGCAGTCGGGCCGAAGAGCGCGAGAACGCTAGCCACGGAGTCGCGAGCGCGCCGCGGCAACTGTCGTCTCGTCGAGTCCGCCGCGGCGAAGAAAGGCGGCCACCGAGCCGTGCTCGCCTTCGATCGCCTCGAGGACGCCGCGCATCGCTCCTGCGGGTGAGGCGACAATCCGAAGCCGGCGCGCCCGCTCCAGCTCGTCCCTCGCTTCCTCGACCCACAGCAGCGCCTGCGCCTCAAGGTTCGGCGAGCTGAGTGCGTAGTCCGCGGCAACATCCTCTCGGGACACTCCGGCGAGACGGAGGAGAAGGGCCGCAACGATGCCCGTTCTGTCCTTGCCGACCTTGCAGTGGACCACGACCCCGCCGGCTCGGGCCTTAGCCACCGCCGCGATCGCAACGGCGAACCGGTCGTCCCAGCGGCGCAGGAGCTCGAGGTAGAAGCGGCGTGTCTGATCGACGCCGTCGGTGGCCCGCTCCTTGGCTGTGTCGATCTCGCGCCAGACCGGATCTCCCTCCTCGGCGAGAACCGGAACGTGGACGAGGTCAAGGTCGAGCTCACGTGGAGGGTCGTCGGCGAGCTCACCGTGCGAGCGCAGGTCGACGACCGTGGAGACTCCGTGTGCCGTCAGCGCCGCCCAACCGGCGTCTGAGAGCGACCGCACGCTGTCGGCGCGGATCACGCGCCCCCAGACCGTCTCACCTCCATCCTCGGTCGGATGTCCGCCGAGATCGCGGACGTTGAGACAGCCTTGCCAGGCGAGCGCGCGGTCCTGCATCAAGCCGGATCGGTGACGAGCGTCTTCCAGCCGGCGCCGGCGCCCTCGCTCTCGACGAGGCGGTCCTCCTCCGGGTGCGCGGCTCGGTGCTCGATAAACCAGGCGACCGAGGCTGGAATACCCGCATCGAGCGCGGTCTGCGGCTCCCAGCCGAACAGGTCGCGCGCCTTGCTGATGTCGGCGACGTACCGCGTCACCTCGCCAAGCCGAGCTGGAGCGGTCTCGATCTGCGGCTCGAGATCGAGGGCGGCACCGATCAGCTCGGCGGCGCGAACGAGTGTGTTGCCCTCTCCGTAGGCGAGATTGATCGTCTCGTTCGCGACGCGCCCTTCCGCGAGCGCCTCGATCCCGCGAGCGATTCCGTCCACGCAGTCGTCCACGTAGGTGAAGTCGAGCACCTTCTCGGGCCCGTAGATCACGATCGGCTCGCCGCGCGCGATCCGGTGGATGAAGAGCGGCAGGACGCGCGTCATCCGGTGCAGGTCGTTGTCGTAGCGGCCGTAGACGTTCGAGAATCGGAACGCGAGGTAGTTCAGCCCGTAGCACTTCGCGTACGCGTAGATGAATGCCTCGCTCGCGATCTTGGACGCCGAGTACGGGCTCTCGGTGAACGCGAAGTCGGCGGTTGCCTCCGCATAGCCCTCGAAGCGATGAACGTCGCCGTAGACCTCGCGCGTCGAGGAGAAGACGATCGGGATCGATCCCTGCCGGCAGAACTCGAGCACGTTGAACGTCATCATCAGGTTCTCGAGCGCCCGGTGCGGCTCGGCCACGAGCTGGTGCACTTTCGCGTGCGCCGCGAGGTGGACGACGAGATCGGTCTCCGGGTACTCGACCCCGCCGATCCCGCCCGGGAAGGCCGGATAGTGGCCGGAGAGATCCTGGAGCAGGTATCGAAACTCGTCGTGCTCGAGCCACGTGTTCTGGCGCTTGTCGATCCCGAACACGTCATGCCCGTCGGCCTGCAAGCGTAGGGCGAGGTTGGTGCCGATCTGCCCGGACGACCCGGTGATCAGAACCTTCATGCGGCGACCGCCGTGCGCTGGGCGCCGCGAAGCGTGGTCGAGGTCGAGGCGTCGATCAGGACGTCCACAAGCTCGCCCGGCGCTGCAGCGCCCGCGAAGTTGACGGTCGTGTTGCGCCGCGTCCGTCCGCGCAGGACATCCGCGTCGGTGCGGCTCGCTCCCTCGACGAGCACCTCCTCCACGCGGCCAACCCGTTCGCTGTTCCGCCCCGCGGCGATCCGCTGCATGAGGTCGACGAGCCGCTCCAGGCGTTCGTGCTTGACCTCGTCCGGGACCTGATCGGGCATCGTCGCGGCCTCCGTGCCCTGACGCGGCGAGTAGATGAACGTGTAGGCGCTGTCGAAGCCGACGATCTCGACGAGCTCGAGGGTCTGCCGGAAATCGGATTCGGTCTCGCCCGGGAAGCCAACGATCACGTCCGTGCCGAGGGCAAGATCGGGGATAGCATCGCGCAGCCTGTCGGCCAAGCGGAGGTAGCGCTCGGCATCGTAGGTGCGGCGCATCGCCTTGAGGATGCGCGACGAACCCGACTGGAGCGGCAGATGGATGTGCTCGCAGACAGCGGCGCATTCGGCCATCGCGGCGATCACAGGCTCGCGGAAGTCCTTCGGGTGCGGGCTCGTGAAGCGAATCCGCTCGATCCCCTCGACGGCGTCGCAGGCACGCAGAAGCTCGCCGAACTCGGTCTCGAGGCCGGGTCGCAGGTCGCGGCCCCACGAGTTGACGTTCTGGCCAAGCAGCGTGACCTCCCGGACGCCGTCCGCGGCGAGACGCGTCACCTCGGCGACGATCTCGCCCGGCCGGCGGCTCTGCTCGCGGCCACGGACGGCAGGGACGATGCAGTAGGCGCACTTCGAGTTGCAGCCCATCGAGACCTGCACCCAGGCACTGAAGGTGCGCTCACGGTGCATCGGCAGGTCGCCGGCGAAATGCTCGTGGGTGCCGAAGCGGCCACGCGGCGCGTCTCCCCCGGTTCCGATCCACTCGCCGAGATGCGGGATCGAGCCGGGGCCGAAAGCGACGTCCACGTACGGGTAGAGATCGAAGAGCCGTTCGTGCTGCGCTTCGGCGTAGCAGCCGCCGACGGCGATCACCTTCTCGGGATCCGCGCGCTTCAACGCCGCCGCTTGTGCGAGGTGCGCTGCAAACTTCTGATCCGGCTTCTCGCGGATCGTGCAGGTGTTGAAGACCAGCACGTCGGCGGCTTCCTGCGAGGGTGCCTCGCCGAGTCCGAGCGACTCGAGCATTCCCTTGATCCGCTCCGAGTCGTGGGCGTTCATCTGGCAGCCGAAGGTGGTGACGTGGTAGCGCCTCATCGCGCGGTCAGTCTAGCCCTGGGTCGTTACGAGGCCGGGGTGCCGAGGCGGCTTGCACCAGACTGTTACTCGGTCGCCCAGTCTAATAGCTCGCGGCGGCCGTGCTCGGGGGCCCACGCGTCGCGCTGCCTACCTGACATCTGCGCGCTTCGACTGCGGATCGTCCTCGCGGAACTTCTCCACGATGCCGGCACCGCCGTAGCTGCCGCGGCCCCGGAACGCGCCCTTTGACGAGCGGCGGGCGGCCCAGCGGTAGACGGACATGAGCAGGATCAGGAAGACCATCACGGCGATTAGAAACAGGAGCACCTACTTCGCCACCTCGATCGCACGGCTTTCGCGGATCACGATCACCTTGACCTGGCCGGGGTACTCGAGCTGGTCCTCGATCTCGCGCGCGATCTCGTGCGAGAGCAGGATCGCGGCGTCGTCGTCCACCTCGGTCGGCTCGACCATGACCCGGATCTCTCGCCCGGCTTGGAGCGCGTAGGCCTTCGCGACGCCGGGCTTCTGAGTGGCGATCTCCTCGAGCGCGCCGAGGCGCTTGATGTAGTGCTCGAGGCTCTCGCCCCGGGCGCCGGGGCGAGAGGCGGAAATCGCGTCGGCGGCGATCAGGAGAACCGCCTCGACCGTTTGCGGCTGCACCTCGTGGTGGTGCGCCTCGATCGCGTGAACGACGCCCTGGCTCTCGCCGTAGCGCTTTGCCCACTGCGCCGAGATCAGCGCATGGGAGCCCTCCACCTCGTGGGTCATCGCCTTGCCGAGATCGTGGAGTAGCGCCGCTCGCTTCGCCGTCTTGACGCTCGCGCCGAGCTCGCTCGCCATGATCCCGGCCAGGTGAACGACCTCGAGCGTGTGCTTGAGCACGTTCTGGCCGTAGCTCGTCCGGTAGCGAAGGCGGCCGAGCACCTTGACGACCTCCTCGTGCAGATCGCCGCAATGCGCCTCGAAAACGGCCTCCTCCCCCGCGAGCCGGATGTGCTCCTCGAGCTCGGCCTTGGAGCTGTAGTACATCTCCTCAATCCGGGCCGGGTGGATTCTTCCGTCCTCGATCAGCTTCTCGAGCGTCATCTTGGCGACCTCTCGCCGGATCCCGTCGAACGAGGAGAGGACGACGGCCTGTGGGGTGTCGTCGATGATGAAGTCGACGCCGGTGAGGTGCTCGAGCGCGCGAATGTTGCGGCCCTCGCGGCCGATGATCCGCCCCTTCATGTCGTCGGAGGGAAGCTCGACGACGCTCACCGTGGTTTCGGCGGTGTGGCTCGCGGCGACACGTTGGAGCGCGTCCGCCACGAGATTCCGGGCGCGGCGTTTCGCTTCGCCCCGCGCCTCCTCGTCGAGTTGGCGAACCGTGCGCGCGAGCTCATGGCGGATCATGTCCTCCGAGCGCTCGAGTAGATGATGTTTCGCATCGGCGACGGAGAGACCGGCGACGCGCTCGAGCTCTCTCACGGCGTCCGTCTTCGCACCCTTCAACTCCTCCTGGAGCTCGCGCACGTGCGTCTCGCGATCGTTCAGGCCCTGCTCGCGGCGAACCACCTCCGTGTGCTTCTGCTCGACCTCGCGCTCCTGCGCTTGTGCGCGCTCCTCGACCTTGGCGATCTGCTGCCGGCGCGCCTGGATCTCGTCCTCGATCTCGGAGCGGAGACGTACCGCATTCTCCCGCGCCTCGATCTGGGTCTCCCGACGGATCGTCTCGGCCTCACGCTCGACGACGTGGATGCGCGAGCTGCTGCGAAGGAGCAGGAGGGCGGCCGCGAGCGCGGCTCCGACAGCGAGTCCGACGAGCGCCGCAATGATCGTGAGCATGACCGCCGACCTCCCGGGGAGAGGATTCGATTGCCCGCGCACCTTTCAGGGGCGCGGGCTGCTCACATCCGGCGCCCGCCCTGCAGGGCCGCGGCTCCGGTTCGCTGCGCGTCAGCTCACGCGAACGCCGGCGGCTCCTTCGCGTCGCCGGGAACCTGGATTTTGAGAGGTTTCGTGGACAAGATGGACTGGTTTTCGGAAAAACGCGCGGTATGCAGGAAAAACGTCAGATGGAAGCCTCACCATCCTACTCCTTCGCTGCCCTGCCACGCAACGGCTGCCTCGACGGTGTCCTCGGCGAAGCCCCTCGCGGCCAGAAACCGCCCGGACTTGGCGCTCCTGCCTCTTCGCGCGACGATCCGCTCGGCACGCGCCCGTTCCGGCTCGAGCTCGGCCAACGCTGCCTCGATCGTCTCGCCGGCGACGCCGCGCCGCTCGAGATCGTCTCGAATCAGCGCGTCGCCGAAGCCTCGCTCGGCGAGAGCCGTCGCGCGTAACTCCGCAAGGCGCACGTCATCGACATAGCCGAGACGTGACAGCGTCTCGAGTGTCTCGCGCCGCTCGGGCTCGCCGACGCCGCGATCTCGCAGCTTCGACTCGAGCTCCGCAGCGGAGCGATCACGAGCACGGAGCGCCCGCAGCGCTGTCTCGACGGCCGTCCTCGGCTCTGCCACGGGGGCTACGCGGCGGACGCCTTGACGTCGGACTCGATCTGCTCGTCGACCGCGGCGATCGCCCGCTCGGCCGCGATGCTCGGAAGCAACCGCGCCGAGACGATCTGCTCCGCCGGCGCCTCCGCCTGGATCCGAGCCAGGATCTGCTGCACGAGGTCCGGATGCTCCTTCAGGAACGCGGTCGCGTTCTGGCGGCCCTGACCGAGACGCTCGTCGCCGAAGCTGAAATAGGAGCCCGACTTCTGGACGATCTTGCGCTCGATCCCGACCTCGAGAACCGTGCCTTCCCAGGAGATTCCGCTCCCGTAGATGATGTCGAACTCGGCCTGCTTGAACGGCGGCGCGACCTTGTTCTTCACGACCTTGACCCGCGCCCGATTGCCGTAGGCCTCGGCGCCGTCCTTCAAGGTCTCGATCCGGCGGATGTCGAGCCGGACCGATGCGTAGAACTTGAGCGCGCGGCCACCCGGGGTCGTCTCGGGGCTGCCGAACATGACCCCGATCTTCTCCCGCAACTGGTTCGTGAAGAGGCAGATCGTGTCGGTGCGGTTGAGCGTACCGGCGAGCTTGCGCAACGCCTGGCTCATCAGCCGCGCCTGCAGACCAACGTGGGTGTCGCCCATCTCGCCCTCGATCTCAGCCTTCGGCGTCAGAGCGGCGACCGAGTCGACCGCGACCACGTCGAGCGCCCCGGAGCGGACGAGCAGTTCGGTGATCTCGAGCCCTTGCTCACCGGTGTCGGGCTGTGAGACCAGTAGCTCGTCGACGTTGACGCCGATGTTCTTGGCGTACGTCGGATCCATGGAGTGTTCCGCGTCGATGAAGGCGCAGATTCCTCCGCGGCGCTGCGCCTCGGCTATCACGTGGTAGACGAGCGTCGTCTTCCCGGAGCTCTCGGGGCCGAAGATCTCGACGACGCGGCCGCGCGGCAGGCCGCCGATTCCGAGAGCGAGGTCGAGCGAGAGCGAGCCCGTCGAGACGGCCCCGATCGACACCTGGGCCGAGTCGCTCATCTTCATGACCGAGCCCTTTCCGAACGTACGCTCGATCTGCCCGAGGGCGACGTCGAGAGCTTCCTCGCGATTCATCTTTCGTCCTCCCAAGCTTGTGGTTCGAGATAGTGCAAACGAGCGCGCCGGCAAAAGCAGCGCAGACAGAGAAGCAAAGCAGCGGCATCGGACGGCATGGGACCCACGCTAGCCGCCGAGATCACACGGCTTCATCACAATTCTGTGTCAAGTCTGTGTGACGCCGCGCCGGACGAGCTGAAGCGCGGCGACGACGGCGCGCCGACGGATCGAATCGCGGTCGCCGGGAAAGCTGAACGAGGAGGCCTTGCCGCCGTTCGGCGTGACCGCGTGAAGGTAGACGAGTCCGACCGGCTTCTCATCGGTGCCACCGCCCGGGCCGGCCACCCCGGTCACCGCCACCGCGACGTCGGCACCGAGCCGCCCCCGGGCGCCGACGGCCATTGCCTCGGCGACCTCGGCGGAGACAGCTCCGTGCTCGGCGATCACCTTCGCCGGGACGCCGAGCTCCCGTTCCTTGAGCTCGTTCGAGTAGGCGACGACGCCGCCGAGCGTGGTCTGGCTGAAGCCCGGCACGGCCGTCAATCGCGCCACGACCAGCCCGCCGGTACAGGACTCGGCGGTGGCGAGCGTGAGCCCGCGCTCCCGGCAGAGGTCGAGCACGATCTGCTCGATCGTACGCCCGTCGTCCGAGTAGAGATAGCGCCCGAGCTTCTCTCCGAGCGCCGTGGTCAGCCGCTCCGCGCGCTCCGCAGCGCCGGGTTCGGCAAGGATCTCGACGACGACCTCGAAGTCGCGGGCGCAGATCGTCGTCTCCACTCCGTCGCTGTCGCCGCCCGCCTCGGCGAACGCCTGCGCGACCGCGGACTCGCCCGCCCCGAAGAGGCGCAGCGTTCGTCGCAGCGGCGGCATGCCTCCGTCGAGCACCCGCCGGACCGGTGCGGTCGCCAGCGCATTCGGCCACAGTCGCTGCAGCTCCGCAGGGGGCCCCGGCAAGATCACGACCGGGGTGCCTGCGACCTCCACGACGAGTCCCGGAGCCGTTCCGGCCAGTCCGAGCGAGATCGCGCCCTCAGGGAGGGTGGCCTGCTTGCGCACACCGCCGGCGAAGTCCGTGTACTCGCGTCTCATCCGCTCGGCCACACCCCTGGAAACGGCCGCGATCTCCGCTTCGAGCTCCGGTCTCAGCTCGAGCTCGAGTCCCGCGACGCGCGCCACGACCTCGACGGTGCGGTCGTCGTGTGTCGGCCCGAGCCCGCCCGAGACGGCGACGAGCTCGGAGCCGGCGAGAGCCTCTCGCATCGCGGCTTCGAGCTCAGTCGGATCGTCGCCGACGATCTGGATCCGAGCCGGCTCGAGCCCGAGCGCGAGCAGCGAGCGCGCGAGAAATGGTCCATTCAGATCGGTTCGCTCGCCGCGCACCAGCTCGCTGCCCGTTACGACTACGACCGCGCGTGGGCGACGGTTCAACCGGGGTCGGCGACGAAGATGCGCTTCGAAGTCACGAACACCCCTCGGGTCTTCACGGCGGGCGGAAGCTCGACACGGTTGCCGTTTCGCTTGACGACGACGTTCTGGGGCGAGCGCACCTGGATCCAGAGGAGCTTCCCGACGAAGCGCTGCTTCTGGCCCTCCTCGACGGTGCCGCTGTACTCGACCTCGCCGATCGCGCTGCTCTGGCGGGCGACGACGAACGAGTCGCCCTTCGTCGCGATCACCTCGAGCCGCGCCGTGCCGCTCCGCGGGACGGTGGGCGCCTGCGCCGGGGTCGAACGCGTCGTCTGGGCCGGTTGCAGCCCACGCACGTCTTGCGGCTCCGCGCCTCCGAAGCGCCAGGCAGCGATCACGAGCGCGGTCAGGACGCCGATCGAGACCAGCGCTAGCAGAACGACGTTCGATTCGCGCCGCTCGTTGCGCCGACGCCGGTCGGCGGGAACGCGTCTCGTGCGGAGCGGTAGATCCTCGTCGCCGCTGACGAAGCGCGAGTTGTACTCGTCCACGTAGAGCTGACCGTCGAGCCCGAGATACTCGGCGTAGGAGCGCAGGAAACCCTTGACGTACGTGTGCGAGGGAAGCACCTCGAACCGTTCCTCCTCCAGGGCGCGCAGATACTTGCCGCGGATCTTCGTCCCGTGCTCGGCCTCCGGGAAGTCGAGTTGCTGGCGCAGCCGAGCCTCGCGGAGGCTGTTTCCGATCTCGAACACGCTGGGATGGTAGCGGTGGCCGGCGCGTCGTCCTAATCGACGGCCGACAGGATGAGGAAGACGCCGATTGCCATCGCTCCCGTGATCCCGAGCAGGAGGCCGACGACGCCGAGCGCCCGGCCGAGGCCCGCAACTCGCGTGCCGCGCACCCCTACGAGGGTTCGCTGTCCTCGCGCCCGGGCGCGACGGGCGATCAGGATCGAGGCGACGCCCAGCACGATCGCGACCGGAATTGCCGCGGCGGAGTCGACCAGCTCGTACGCCTCCGACCAGCGCGTCGCGAGGATCGCCGCCGGCAGGGCTGCCAGCGAGAGCAGGCCGACGAGGACGGCGAGCCACGCGCTCCCCGAGCGCGCGCCGCCGTTACTGCTTTTGGTAGGGGCGGCCAACCGCAGCGGGCGGAATCGAGCGGCCGATCACACCGGCGACCGCGATCAGCGTAAGCACGTAAGGAAGCGCCTGGAAGAGCACGGCGGCCGATTCCGAGTAGGCGGGCAGCCGCTGTGCGAGCGCGCTCGAGAAGCCGAATAGGAGCGCGAACGCGGCGGCCTGGAATGGGCGCCAGTTGCCGCAGATCACGACCGCGAGCGCGATGAAGCCTCGGCCGGCGGTCATGTTCTGGTTGAACGAGTTCACGAAACCAATCGAGAGGTAGGCCCCACCGAGCGCCGCGAGCGCGCCGGAGAGCGTGACCGCGGCGTAGCGCGTCCAGTAGACCGAGATCCCGACGGTGTCAGCCGCCCGCGGGTGCTCGCCGACGGCGCGGAGCCGCAAGCCGACCGGCGTCTTGAACAGGACGAGCCACGAGAGCACGATGGTCGCGAACGCGAGCCAGATCATCAGGTTGAGCTGGCCCAGCATCGGCCCTACGAAGTACCAGTCCTTCAGGAACGAGAGATGAACGTCGGGGATCTCCGAGATGTCCGGCGGAGTTCCCTCGCCGCCATAGATGTCGATGAAGAGGTAGCCGGTGATCCCGAGCGCGAGGAAGTTGATCGCGAAGCCGCCGACAATCTGATCCGCCCGCAGGTGGATCGCGAAGAACGCGTGCACGAGCGCGAAGAGGGCGCCGGCCAGAGCGGCCGCCCCGAGCCCGAGCGGCCATGACTCGAGCTTGTCGGCCGCAAGGATCCCGAAGAACGCGCCGGAGAGCATCATCCCCTCGAGCCCGATGTTCGTGACCCCGCTCCGCTCGGAGAAGATCCCGCCCATCGCGGCGAACGCGAGCGGGGTCGCATACCGGAGCATTGCGGCGAAAAGGGCCGACCAGACGACGACCTGGTCGAGGTGGCCGACGCTCGAGCGGGTCGCGAGATAGCCGAACCCGATTCCGGCCCCGCCGGCGACGACGGCGCCCCAGCCCAGCCGCTTCACTCCGTGCGAGATCGCGAAGCCGCCGAGCGCGACCGCGGCGAGCCCGACCAGAATGGATGGGATCGGCGTGCGCAGGTGCAACGGCGGCAACGCCACCCAGAAGGCCGCGAGGCCGGCAACGATGCCGCCGATGGCGACGGCGCGGGCACCACGCGGCAATCGGGCGACTAGCCGCTCGATCATTCTTGGGTCCGCGCGTGTCGCTGCCGGGAGCGCCTGCGGATCCCGAACAGGTAGAGGATCAGCACGTCGGCACCGACGAAGAGAACGACGAGTCCTTGGATCAGCAGGGTCAGGTTCGAGGCGAGCTCCGGCCGGAAGATCTCCGGGTCGAGGTTCCGCGTCGAGGTGCCGACGAGGAGCGCTGCGAAGAGGAGCGCCGACAGCGTGACCCCGATCGCCGTGTTTCGCCCGAGCAGCGCCACCGCGATCCCGACGAAGCCGATCTGGGACGTGAAGATGTCGTTCGTGTTCAAGCGGAACTGCCAGCCGAGGATGTCCAGCGCCCCGGCGAGCCCCGCGAAGGTGCCGGAGATCGCCATCGCGAGCACGTAGTTCCGTGCGACGGAGATGCCGCCGTAGCGCGCGGCTTCGGGGTTGAACCCGACCGCTCGCACCTCGTAGCCGAGCGTCGTGCGGTTGAGCGTGATCCAGTAGACGACGAGCGCGGCGAGCGCGACGAAGAAGCCGACGTGAAGCCCCTGGAGCAGCGGGTCGCCCCAGAAGACGTTCAGCTTCGACTCGTCGAGCACGTCGTTCGAGACGGGAACCGACTCCCCGCCCTCGCTGTCGTTCTGGAGCGGCCCGCCGAGCCCGAAGAGGAAGACGCCGGCCCAGAGTGCGACGTAGTTGAGCATGATCGTGGAAATCACCTCGTGCGCTCCGACCGTCGCCTTGAGGAAGCCGGCGATCCCGGCAAAGACCGCGCCGGCGAGCGCGCCCGCGACGATCGCGACGAGGATGTGCAGGAAACCGGGCAGGCCGGGCAGTTCCGAGCCGATCCAGACGGCCATGATCGCGCCGACGAGATACTGGCCCTGGCCGCCGATGTTGAACATCCCGCAGCGGAACGCGAAGGCGACCGCGAGCCCGGTGAGCACGAGCGGCACGTAGACGATCAGCGTCTGCTGGAGATTCAGGGCAGCGAAGGAATCGAACGACGTATCCCAGGGAAACCAGATCCGCGACTCGGTGAAGGGGATCCCGATCTCGTACGAGCCCACCTCGAGGAACCAGTCGAGCCCGGAGCCCTGGAAGATCGCCTTATAGGTCGTGAGCGGGTTCTTCCCGGTGGTGGCGAGCACGACGAGACCGCCGATGAAGAAGGCGAGGATCGTGGTCAGCAGGGGGACCGCGATCCCGCCCGCCCGATGCCAGACAGCAAGCCGACCGGCCACGCTCGGCGCGTAATCGCCGCCCTGGCGCGGGTTCTCGACCTTGCCGCCGCCCTCGGGTGGGGTCTCGACCGGCGGCTCGCTCATGCGGCCTCTTTCCTCCCGCCGCCGGTCATCGCGACCCCGAGCTCCTCCTCCGAGACGCCCGGAGCGAACTCGCCCACGATCTCGCCCTCGTAGATCACGAGGATCCGGTCGGAGAGGGAGAGGATCTCGTCGAGCTCGAGCGAGACGAGCAGGATCGCGCGCCCCTCGTCGCGCTCCTCGACGAGGCGGCGGTGCACGAACTCGATCGCGCCGACGTCGAGCCCCCGCGTCGGCTGGGCCGCGATCAGCACCTTCGGGTTGCGGTCGATTTCCCGCGCGAGGACGACCTTCTGCTGGTTGCCGCCGGAAAGTCCGCCCGCCCGTGTGTGCGGTCCGCCGCCGCGCACGTCGAACTGCTCGAGCAGCTTTCCAGCCCTGGCGACGAGTTGCTTGGGAAAGAGCCAGCCGAAGCGCGAGGCCGGTTGCGAGTCGTAGTCGTGGAGCGCGAGATTCTCGGCCAGGCTGAAGTCGAGCACAAGGCCCCGACGCTGCCGGTCTTCGGGAATATGGCCAAGCCCGGCGTCGAGGCATTCCTTGGCGCTCTGGTTCGTGACGTCCTCTCCGCCGACGAGGACGCGACCGGAATCCGACCGCATCAGGCCCGCGATTGCATCGATCAGCTCCGTCTGACCGTTGCCGTCGACGCCTGCGATGCCGACGATCTCGCCGCCGCGGACGTCGAGCGAGAGGCCGCGTACCTTCTCGATTCCGCGATCGTCGGTCACGTGCAGATCGTGAATCTCGAGCAGCGGCTCGCCGGGCGTCGACACGCCCTTCTCGACGCGCAGCAGCACCTCGCGGCCGACCATCAGCCGCGCAAGGCTCTCCTCGGTCGCGCCGGCGGCCGGAAGCGTCTCGATCTTCTTGCCGCGGCGCAGGACGGTGATCCGGTCGGCGATCTCCGTGACCTCGTTCAGCTTGTGGCTGATGAAGATGATCGACATTCCCTCACGCGTCAGCGTGCCGAGGATCTCGAACAGTTCCTGCGCCTCCTGCGGCGTCAACACCGCGGTCGGCTCGTCCAGGATCAGGATGTCGGCGTTCCGGTAGAGCGCTTTCAGGATCTCGACCCGCTGCTGCTGGCCGACGGTAATGTCCTCGACGCGCGCGTGAGGATCGATCCGGAACTTGAACGTGTCGGAGAGATCGCGCACGCGCTTCGCCGCGGCGTCGTAGTCGAGCAGCACCTTCTCGCGGGTCGGTTCGTTCGCGAGCACTATGTTCTCCGCCACGGTCATGACCGGAATCAGCATGAAGTGCTGATGCACCATCCCGATCCCGGCGTCGATGGCGTCGCGCGGGGAGCTCATCCGCGTCGGGGTGCCCTTGATCCTGATCTCCCCCTCCTCCGGGGTGTAGAGCCCGTAGAGGACGTTCATCAGCGTCGACTTGCCGGCCCCGTTCTCCCCGAGGAGGGCGTGCACCTCACCGTGCCGCAGGTCGAGGCTGACATCATCGTTCGCGACGATGCCGGGAAAGCGCTTGGTGATCCCGCGAAGCTCGAGAACCGGCCGCTCGTCCACCGCACGATTCTATGGTGCTCGGACGGCTGCTCATGGCCGGAACACGCGTGCAGCGGTTCCCGGCGCGATCTCAGGCAGGCGAGTGGGCGGAGCCAGGCTCCGCCCCAGAGCCCCGCTGCTAGCCGACCGTCTCCGGGATGTCGGTGAGCTCGCCGGCCGCGATCCGCTCTTGAACCTGCTTCACCCTGGCGACGACGTCTGCGGGAACACTGGCTGCGATCTCGCCGAGGCCGACGCCGCCCGAGGCGACGTCGAACACCGAGTCCTCCCCGCCCGCGAAGCTGCCGTCCTCCACTGCCTGGATCGACTGGAAGACGGCGACGTCGACCTTCTTGAGGGCGCTCGTGATCACGTGGTCGCCGAGATAGCCCTGATCGGCGTCGACCCCGATCCCGCTCACGTTCTGCTCCCTAGCGGCGTTGAGCGCCCCGAGCCCGCACTGGCCGGCGACCTGGAAGACGACCGACGAGCCGCGCGCAATCTGGTTGAGGGCGATCTCCTTGCACTTCGCCTGGTCGACGAAGTCCTGCGAGTAGCCGTTCAGCGTCGTCACACGGGGGTTCGCCGCCTTCGCCCCCGCCTGGAAACCGGCGATGTAGCGATCGACCGGCGGGATCTTCTGGCCTCCGACCGAGCTGATCGTCTGATTCGCTCCGGCCGACTCGGCGGCGACGAGCCCGGAGAGGTAGCCGACGAGATAGCCGGCCTCCTGCTCCTTGAAGAGAAGGCCGCGCACATTGGCCGGCTTCGTCTCCATCGCGGCCTGCGAGAAGTCGATGATCGCGAAGTTTGTGTCGGGGAACTGCTCGGCGACCGTCTCGACCGACTCTGCCATCAGGAAGCCGACGCCGATGATCAGGTCGTACTCCTGCTGGGCGAGCGTGGACAGGTTCGGGACGTAGTCGGAGTTCGCGCGCGAGACGAGGACGCGGCCCTCCACGCCGAGCTGCTCCTTCGCCCGGTCGAGGCCCTGACTCGCGAGGAAGTTGAAGGAGCGGTCGTCGAGCCCACCGATGTCGGTGACGAGCCCGACCTTGAGCGACGAGCCGCCGGAGGTCGCGCCCGTGTCGGTCTCGGCGCCTTCGGTCGTCGTTTGAGCGGTTGTCTCCGCGAGGGTGTCGTCGTCGTCGCTACCGCAGCCTGCGACGAGGGCGAGCGCCGCGACGAGCGCGGTGAGCAACGAGAGCCGAAGAAGGAGACGTGGCACGGCGCGCAGGCTCATCTACCGGCAAACGTACCGGGAGGGGCGGGTTCGGAAACCCACCCCTCCCAGGACTTACGGATGCCTAACGACCTGCTAGCCGGTCGTCGCCGGGGGCGCCTGCGCCCGCACGACGATCGTCCCGGCCGCGATCTGCTTGCGGATCTTCTCCACGTCCGCCTTCAGTGCCGCGGAGATGCGCGTCGAGATCTTGCCGTAGCCGACCGCGCCGCTCTTGACGCCGAAGATGACGTCCCGGTTCGTGCCGAACTTGGCACCCCCGGCCTTCGCGGCCCCGACCGTACCGAGCACGGCGACGTCGACCTTCTTCGTCGCGCTCGTCATCACGTGGTTTCCGAGATAGCCCTGGTCGGCGTCGACGCCGATCCCGAACACACCTCGCTCCTTCGCGGCCGAAAGCACGCCGAGACCGCACTGACCCGCGACCTGGAAGACGACGCCCGCACCGTTCGCGATCATGTTCAGCGCCTGCTCCTTGCACTTCGCCTGGTCGACGAAGTCCTGCGAGTAGGCGTGCACGACCTTGACCTTCGGATTGGCCTTCTTCGCCCCCGCGTAATAGCCGGCGATGAATCGGTCGACCGGCGGGATCTTGAGGCCGCCGACCGCTCCGAGCATGATGTTGCCGCCGAACGGCTTCGCCGTGATCTGCCTTGCGGCGAGGTAGCCGACGAGGTAGCCCGCCTCCTGCTCCCTGAAGAGCAGACCGCGGATGTTCGTCGGGTTCCCCTTCTGCTTGACGCCCGAGTTGTCGATGATCGCGAACTTCGTCTTCGGGAACGCCTTGGCGACTGTCGCAACGGAATCGGCCATGAGGAAGCCCACGCCGATGATCAGGTTGTAGCCCTGACGTGCCGCGGTCGAGAGGTTCGGGACGTAGTCGGCGTTCGACTTCGAGATGAAGACGCGACCCTGGACGCCGAACTTCTTCTTCGCGTCGTTCAGCCCCTTGTTCGCGAGGAAGTTGAACGAGCGGTCGTCGAGACCGCCGATGTCGGTCACGAGCGCGACCTTGAACGGTGCCTGCGCCGGTGCGGCTGTCGCCGCTGGCGAAGCAACCGAGGCGGCCGGCCGTGCGGAGCTGGTTCCGGTGACGACGAGCGTCACGACGGCGACGAGCGCCGCCGCCACGAGCAGCATGAACGTGCGTGCCTTCACATACCCTCCTTAGAGATCACAACCACCGCGAGACTTGGACGCTTGATTACATCGCAAGTTGGCGCGGAAAGAAAGACTTTACGTGCTTCAAGGCGCGTTCGAGGTCAGGAGCTGGCCACGAAGCGCTCGAGTTCAGCCTCGTCGACGAGCACGCGGCGCGGCTTCGAGCCCTCGTAGCCGGAGATGATCCCGCGCCGCTCCAGCATGTCCACGAGCCTGCCGGCGCGCGTATAACCGACGCGCAGGCGGCGCTGGAGCAGCGATACCGAGGCGGTCTGCGTCTGCACGACGATCTCGATCGCCTTCTCGAGCAGCGGATCCTCGTCGGGGTCGAAGTCGCCGTCGTGGGCGTCGAGGTCGTCGTCGGCCGACGACTCCGGCGCCTCGAGCAACGACGCGTCGAGCTCCTGCTCGCGCTGGTGGCGGCACTGCTCGACGACGAGAGCGACCTCGTCTTCGCTGACGTACGCGCCTTGAACCCGCTGCAGTCGACTCGTGCCGAGTGGCTTGAAGAGCATGTCGCCCTGGCCGAGCAGGCTCTCCGCGCCGGCACCGTCGAGGATCACGCGCGAGTCGGTCATGCTCGAGACGGCAAAGGCGATCCGGCTCGGCACGTTGGCCTTGATCATCCCCGTGATCACGTCGACCGAGGGCCGCTGGGTGGCCAGGACGAGATGGATCCCGACCGCGCGCGACTTCTGTGCCAGCCGGATGATCGCGTCCTCCACCATTTGCGGGCTCGTCATCATCAGGTCTGCGAGCTCGTCGATCACGACGAGGAGATAGGGAAGCGGATCCTCGCCGCGGGCGCGGAAGGCACGATTCGCCTCGGGGAGGTTGCGCGCGCGCACGATCGAGAGTCGCTCGTAGCGGCGCTCCATCTCGGCCACGACGTTCGTGAGAACGGCGCTCGCCTCCTTCGGATTCGAGACGACGGGCGTCAGGAGGTGCGGGATCGACTCGTAGTAGTTGAGCTCGATCCGCTTCGGGTCGATCAGGATCATCCGCACCTCGTCCGGGGTCGAGCGGAGCAGGATCGAGGTCAGGATCGTGTTGATGCAACCCGACTTGCCCGACCCGGTCGTCCCCGCGATCAGGATGTGCGGCATCCGTGCCAGGTCGGCCCAGACGGCGTTCCCGGAGATGTCCTTGCCGTGCCAGACCGCGAGCGGGCTGGCGCTTCCGGGCAGGTCGTCGTAGACGTCGCCGAGCGTGACGATCCTCGGCGAAAGGTTCGGCACCTCGACTCCGACCGCCTGCTTGCCCGGGATCGGGGCAAGGATCCGGATCTCGGTCGTCGCGAGCGCGTAGCTCAGATCGTCCTTCAGGGCGGCGACTTTCGAGACCTTCGTCCCGGGCGCGAGCTGCAACTCGTAGCGCGTGACCCGCGGGCCCGCGATCTGACCGACGATCGTCGCCTCCACCCCGAAGTTGGCGAGCGCGTTCACGAGCACCTCGGCGGTCCGCGCGTTCGACTTCGTCGTGTCGCCGGTCACGGCCGGCGAGCGCTTCAGGACCTTGCGATCCGGGAGGACGTATTCGGCGGGCGGGCGGTCGATGTCGAACGACGGCTGCTGCCAGCTCTCCTCGGTCGCCGCGTCCTCGACCGAGAGCGGCGGCGGCTCCGGGCCTTCCGAGATCACGTCCGGGTAGTCGTGGACGACGTCGACCGGAGGCTCGTGGACAGGTGCGAGTGCGGGCGTCGGCGCGAGAGCCTTGTGGCTCGGGGCCGCGAGCCTCTCCCGCTCGATCCGGCCACGCGCCGCGGTGCCCGCGCGGCGGAGCTGGTGTCCGGAGCGACGAAGGAGCGCGCCGGCCGAGGCCCCGGTGAGGAGGAGCACGCCGGCGAGCAGGGCGGTCAGGCCGACGAGGAACGAGCCGGTGCCGCCGAGGAGCGCCGCGAGCGCGCCGCCGAAGGCGTCGCCGACGAAACCGCCGTTGGGAGAGCCGAGCGTCGTCATCAGGCCGACCAGGGTCACCCCCAGGCCCACTCGAAAAGGCTTGACGTCGATCAGGGCGCTGCGGAAGAGCATCAGGCCGCCGATGCCCACAAGCAGGAGCGGCACCACGTAGGCCGCGTTTCCAAGCAGGTCGCGTAGGCCGGTCTCGATCTTCTCGCCGACGATCCCGCCCTCCCAGCCGAGGTAGAGCAGCGATGCGAGGAAGAGCCCGAGTGTGCCCAGGCCGAGCCCGACGAGCTCGGGGTGCTGATGGGCGACGAGCCGGCGGGCCGCGACGCCCTTGCGCTTGCTTCTCCGCTTCTTCACCCGCGAGGGCGTGCGCGGCCGGAGTGGTCGCTTCTTCTTCCTCGCAGTCATGTGGAGGCCGTTCGACGCTCTCGCACGGACCCCTCTCAGCCGGTGCTCAACGTGACGTGTCCGCAGCGGACACGCCCAGGGGCTGGCCCCGGACGGGGCTGCGCGAGCCATGGCCGCAGCGGACACGCCCAGGGGCTGGCCCCGGCAACGGCTGCAAGCGACATCGCCCGGCGAATCGTCAGAGTGGGTCGATGCTGCGCGCCGCCCGCACCGCCGTCACGGTCGTCTTCTTCGCAAGCGGTGCCTCGTACGGAAGCTGGGTCGCGCGGGTTCCCTCGCTTCAGGAGGGGATCGACGCCACCAAGTCGGAGATCGGACTCGTTTTGTTCGGGATCGCAGCCGGCGCGGTTCTCATGCTTCCCGTGGCGGGCTGGCTCTCGGCACGACTTGGGAGCCGAAGGGTCACGCAGGCGGGGCTCATCGGCGTGGCGGTCACGCTGCCCCTGATCGGGCTGGCGCCGTCGCCCCTCACGCTCGGCTTCGCGTTCGCCGCTTTCGGCGTGGCCGGAGCGACGCTCGACCTCGCGATGAACGCGCATGGCGTCGCCGTCGAGGAGCGCTACTCGCGGCCGATCCTCTCCTCCTTCCATGCGGCGTTCAGCCTCGGCGGACTCGCGGGAGCCGCCTCCGGCGGGATCGCTGCGGCGCTCGGTGTCTCGCCGGCGGCGCAGCTCACCGGCACCTCGGCTGTCGTCCTCGTGATCGCCGTCTGGTCGAGACCCCGCCTCCTCGACGGCCATGTGGACGTCGCGTCCGGTCCGGTCTACGGGAGGCCCTCGGCCGGCCTCGTCGCCCTGGCGGCGATCGCTTTCGCGGGTCTCCTGGCCGAGGGGGCTGCGGGCGACTGGAGTGGCATCTACCTGAACGAGACTCTCGGTACCGGCGAGGGCGCGGCAACCACCGCATTCATCGGCTTCTCGATCACGATGACGCTCGGACGGCTCGTCGGCGACCGGCTGACGAGCGCGTGGGGTGCGGCCCGACTGACCCGAAGCGCGAGCCTCCTCGGCGCAGCGGGGACTGCTGCGGCGCTCCTCACCGGCGATCCGGTCGTGGCCGTGGTCGGTTTCGCCTGCCTCGGTGCCGGCCTCTCGACCGTGATCCCGACCGTCTTCCGGGCGGCCGGCGCGGCACGCTCGTCACCGAGCGCCGGGATCGCCGCGGTCTCGACCGTCGGCTACGGCGCTTTCCTCGTCGGCCCGCCGGCGATCGGCTTCCTCGCAGATGCGACCTCGCTGACCTTCGCGCTCTCCCTCCTCGTCGCTCTCTGCACGCTGATGGCGCTGCTCGCCGGCGCTACCGCGCCCGCGGCGCCCGGCTCCGAGCAGCCGTGACGACGGTCGTCATGGCTTCGCTCTGTGTCCGTAGACGCTCCATAGAAGTAGCGTGGCCCCGCCGCACACGAACACGCCGCCCGCGAGACGTCCGTTCAGGAGCGCAACCAGACCGATCGCGAGAACGAGCGTGCCCAGAGTGGAGACCCCGAGCCGGAGCAGCCCGGGCGGCATTCAGCCGAGGCTGGCGGCGCGCTCGAGCAGGAGCTCGAAGAAGGCGTCGCTGTCGACGTCCACACCGACATCGGCGTTGGGGTCTCGCTCGGTTCGCCGCCAGAGATCGACCACGGTGCGACCGCGGCAGAGCTCCGACTCCACCTCGATCTCCACGTTGCGGTGCTCGGTGCGCACGAGCGATGGCCGGAAGACCTGAGCAAGCGCGATCGCATCGTGGACCGGAGCGCCGTCCCAGCCGTAGGTGCGCGCGTGGTAGAGCTTGAAGAACTCGACGAGCTCGGCGACGAAGGTGCCGACCCGGCCCGCGGCGCGGAAGCGGTCTGCCCACTCCGGCGTGAGGAGCGCCTTGTGGGTGACGTCGAGCCCGATCATCGTCACCGGCCTGCCGCAGCGGAAGACGCGCTGCGCCGCCTCCGGGTCGGCCCAGATGTTGAACTCGGCCGCGGGCGTCATGTTGCCCTCGGCGATCGCTCCGCCCATCAGGACGATCCGCTCGACGTTCGCCGTGCCGTGCGCCTCGAGGTAGAGCGCGACGTTCGTGAGCGGGCCGACGGCGACGAGCACGGTGCCGGGCCGGATTCGATCAGCGATGAAGTCGATCGCCGGCTGGTCGACGGGTTGCGCGGTTGCCGCCGCCAGCTCAGGCCCGTCGAGACCGCTTTCGCCGTGCACGTGCGCGGCGACGTGGAGGTCGCGCACGAGCGGCCGGTCGGCTCCACGCGCCACCGGTACGTCGCTGCGTCCGACGAGCTCGAGCACGCGCAGGGCGTTCTCGGTTGTCTTGTCGAGCGTCTGGTTCCCGTGCACCGTGGTGACGCCGAGCAGCTCGACCTCGGGGCTCGCGAGCGCGAGGAGGAGCGCGATCGCGTCGTCGTGCCCCGGATCGCAATCCAAGATGATCGGGATCGTCATGCGCCTACGCAGCGATCGCGCGGAGGTCGTCGACCGTCGCGCCGAGCAGGGTGTCGCGAAGGTCGAAGAGCCCGGCCCAGAGAGAAGAGGCGTCGGGCGCCGTGTCCATGCGCGCCGCATCCGAGAGCCCCTGGAGGGCGCGCACGAGCACGGCGAGCTCGAGGTAGGCGGCCGCGACGCGGTTCGGGCAGGCACTGACGCCGGCGCGGGTCAGCACCGGAGTCCACTCGACGAGCTCGCCGGCGCCGGGTCCCGAGTACCAGGAACGGCCCTCGGCCCGGTCGGCCTCGAGCTCGACGAGGTAACGGCCGAGGGGCGTCTCGAGCCCGGCGAGCGCGGTCTCGACCCGGTCGGCGGCGTGCCGCAGCGCAGCCTCGCGCCCACCCGCGGTGGCGGGCTCCGCGTCTCCCCGGCCCCAGCGCTCGAGCAGGCGGCAGAACGCGAGCGCCGAGACCTCGCACGCTCGGAGCTGGGAGATCAGCCGCCGCGCGGTCAGCTCGCTCGGTGCGTGCAGCACAAGGATGTCCGGCCACTCAGCCACCGCTAGACCTCGATGATCACGGGAAGAATCATCGGCCGGCGCCGGGTTCGGTCGTAGATGATCTGACCGACAGAGTCGTGTAGGTGCTCCTGCAACAGCTTGATCTCGCGGATGTCGTCGGCCTCGAGTTGCTCGAGCACCCGGGTCGCCTCGTCGCGCAGCTCGTCGAGTAGATCCTCCGACTCGCCGAAGCCGCGCGCGATCAGCTCCGGAGGAGCCGTACCGCCGTTCGAGCTCGCGAGTGTCGTGACGATGATCAGGACGCCGTCCTCGGATAGTCGGCGGCGGTCGCGCAGGGCCACGTCCTTGACGTCGCCGACCCCGAGGCCGTCCACGAAGGTGACGCCCGACTCGATCTTCTCGTGCAGCAACCGGACGCCCTGTTTCGAGAGCTCGACGACAGACCCGTTCTCGGCCATCACGATCGCCGCGGCCGGCACTCCCGCCTGGCGCGCGAGCTTCGCATGCGCCGCCTGCATCCGGTACTCGCCGTGGATCGGCATCACCGCCTTCGGCCGCAGCAGCGCGATCATCGTCCGCAGCTCCTCCGAGTTTGCGTGGCCGGAGACGTGGACGGGCGCAATCTCTTCGTGGAGCACCTCCGCGCCCGCCTTGGCAAGCCGGTTGATCGAGTCGTGGACGCGCAACTCGTTCCCGGGGACCGGGCGAGCGGAGAGGATCACCGTGTCGCCGCGCTCGACCCCGATCGTCGGATGGTCACCGTAAGCGATCCTGGTCAGCGCCGACATCGGTTCCCCCTGGCTCCCGGTGCAGAGGATCATCACCTCGCCGGGCGGCAGCGACATCGCGTCTTGCGGCTTCACCAGCACGTCGTCGGAGACGTCGAGGTAACCGAGCTGACGGGCGATGTTCAGGTTCTTGCGCATCGAGCGGCCGACGATCGCGACCTTTCGGTTCACCTGGACCGCGACCTCGATCGCCTGCTGCATGCGGTGGATGTTCGAGGCGAAGGAGGCGATCAAGATCCGTCCCGTGCGCACCGGGATCAGCTGCCTGAAGCCCTCGCCCACGAGTCGCTCGGAGCCGGTCATCCCCGGCCGCTCCGCGTTCGTCGAGTCGCCGAGCAGAAGGTCGACGCCCTGGTTGCCCAGATCCGCCAGCCGGCCGACGTCCGTCTTCAGGCCGTCGACGGGAGTGTGGTCGAGCTTCCAGTCGCCGGTATGGACGACTCGACCCGCCGCGGTCTTGAGCACGATCGCCACACAGTCCGGGATCGAGTGCGCGACCCGGACGAAGTCGAGCGAGAATGCACCGACCTCGATCGGCTTGTCCGGCTCGATCTCTCGCAGGGTCGTCGCATTCGAGAGCCCGTGCTCGTCGAGCTTCGACTTGATCAGGCCGAGCGTCAGCTTCGTCCCGATCACCTCGTCGCAGTCGACCTGGCGGAGCAGGTACGGGAGGCCGCCGACGTGATCTTCGTGCGCGTGCGTGAGCACGACGGCGCGCACGCGCCGATCCCGCAGATATGAGATGTCCGGAAGGACGAGATCGACGCCCAGATGCTCGTCGCGCGGGAAGGCGAGCCCCGCGTCGACCACAATGATGTCGTCCCCGTACTCGTAGACGGTCATGTTCTTGCCGACCTCGCCGAGGCCGCCAAGCGGCACGATTCTCAGAGTCCCGTTCATCGCGCCTGAGTCTATGGCGTAGCTAGGCCGTTGCGGGTGCGAGCAGGCCGAGCCGGGCGAGGCAGTCGCGAACCCGCTCGAGCTCGTCGTCCGTCGGGTCGACGAGTGGGAGGCGGTGACCGCCGACCTCGTGCCCGAGGATGTTCAGCGCCGCCTTGATCGCGATCGGGTTCGTGACGACCCGGAGCAGCTCGATCGAGGGCGCCAGCTCGCGGTCGAGCTCGCGGGCGACGTCGTGCTCGCCCGTCTTCCAGCGCCGGACGAGCTCCTTCACCTGCGGGCCGACGACGTGCGTGTGGACGCAGACGCCGCCGGTTCCACCGAGCTCGAGGAAAGACAGGATCAGATCGTCGTCGCCGGCGTAGAGCGCGAGCCCGAGCTCGACGATCTGCCGCGCCTGCTCGAGATCGGGGTTCGCCTGCTTCACCGCCTGCACGTTCGGGATCTCGGCGAGCTCGGCGATCGTCTCGGGCTCGATGTTGAGGACGACGCGGGCCGGGATGTTGTAGACGACGATCGGCTTGTCGGTGACTCCGGCAATCGCCTCGAAGTGCGCGACGACGCCTCGCGGCGGCGGCCTGTTGTAGTACGGCGTCACGACGAGAAACGCGTCGACGCCAAGCTCGTGCGCGCGGCCGGTCAGATGCACGGAGTGCGCGGTCGAATAGGTGCCGGTGCCGGCGACGACGGTGGCACGGTCGCCGACCTCGTCGAGCGCGGCGGCGTAGAGCTCGAAGCGCTCGTCGTCCGAGAGCGTCGGCGATTCTCCGGTCGTCCCGGTCACGACGAGACCGTCGGAGCCATTCGCGACGAGGTGGCTGGCGAGTCGGCGGAAGCTGTCGAGGTCGACCGAGCCGTCGCGCCGGAACGGCGTCACAATCGCGGTCAGGACCTCGCCCAGCACGCCAACAGTCTAGTTGGCAGCGGTGACGATCGCCTCGACCCCCTGCTGCGTCAGGTCGCCGAGCCGATGCTTCGACGCCCCCGCAAGTGTCAGATTCGGCCGTGCCCCTCAAGCAGAGCGTCGAGGCCGACGGTCAGACCCGGAGGCAGGTCTCCTATCCGTTCGAGCGCGAGCAGAACCCCTGGGACGAAAGCTTCGCGGGAGGTCGTGTCGTGGCGGATCGTCAACGTCTCCCCCGGCCCGCCGAAGATCACCTCCTGATGCGCGACGAGCCCCGGCAGGCGGACGGAGTGTATCGGCACTTCGCCGCCCATCCGCGCCGCCGTTGCCTTCGCCGTGCCCGACGGCGCGTCCAGCTTCGTGTCGTGGTGGAGCTCGATGATCTCGGCGCGCGGCATCAGCTCCACCGCGTGCGCTGCGAACCGCATCATCAGCACGGCGCCGAGCGCGAAGTTGGGGGCGAAGAAGACCGGGACTCCGGCCCCCTGTGCCTCGCGGTCGATCGTGCCGGGATCCCAGCCGGTCGTGCCGACCACGCAGGGGAGCCTTGCAACAAGGCCGGCCCGAATGTTGGCGAGTGCGGCGTCGGGGCTCGTGAAGTCGATCATCGCCTCGGCGTCCAGGACTCCGACGAGCTCGTGCCCCGCCTCCTCGAGCGCCGGCGCTAGCACGGAGCCGACCTTGCCGCCGCGTCCGTAGAGGACGAGTTTCATGCAGCCGCGCGGCCGACGAGCGCGGGATTGACCCGCTGTACCGCAGCGCGGAAACGCGCCTCACTCGGCCCGATCCCGGCTGCGGACAACCGATCCGCGCGCAGCAAGTCGGCCGCGAGCGCACCGACGTCGTCGGCGGTGACGGCATCGATCCGCTCGATCAACTCATCCAGGTCGAGCAGCTCGGTGTCCGTTACGAGGGCCTTGCCGAGCCGGCTCATCCGGTTCGAGGTCGACTCCATCGAGAGCAGCATCCGTCCTTTCATGTTCTCCTTCGCGCGCTCGAGCTCGCCTGCGCGGACGTTGCCCGCAGCGACATCGCCAAGCTCGCGCGCAGCGATCTCGAGACACTCCACGAGGTTGTCCTCGCGCGTGCCGACGTAGAGGCCGATCTGGCCGGCATCGGAGTACTGCGAGGCGAAGCTGTAGACGGCGTAGGCCATCCCGCGCTTCTCGCGGATCTCCTGGAAGAGGCGAGATGACGCGGACCCGCCGAGAATCGAGTCGAGCAGCGAGGCCGCGAAGCGCCGCTCGTCCTTGCGCGAGATTCCGGGAGAGGCCAGGCAGACGTGGTACTGCTCGGTGTCCTTGCGCTGGAATCGCAGGCCCGGGGCCGACACACGACCCACGGGCTTGCGGGCCCGGCGCGCCCCGGCCGGAGTCGAGGGGATTCGCGCCTCGAGCAGCTCGACGAGCCGGTCGTGCTCGAGGTTCCCGGCGGCTGCGATCACGAGGTTGTCGGCCGTGTAGGCCGCAGCGTGGAAGGTCTGGAGCGCGCGGCGGCCGACGCTCGAGATAACCGAGGCGCGCCCGATCACCGGCCGGCCGAGCGGGTGCGAGCCGAAGACCGCTTCGGCAACCACGTCGTGGACGAGGTCCTGCGGATTGTCCTCGACCATCGCGATCTCCTCGAGGACGACCTCGCGTTCGGAGTCGACCTCGCCGAACGCGGGCTCGTAGACCATCCCGATCATTACGTCGAGCGCTGTCTCGAGGCGATCGTCTGGGATCCGCGCGTAGACGACTGTTGTCTCGCGCGAGGTGGCCGCGTTCAGCTCCCCTCCGAGCCCGTCGAAGATCTCCGCGATCTCTTGCGCGGTGTGGCTCGCCGTGCCTTTGAAGAGCATGTGCTCGATGAAATGGGAGACACCCGCGCGACTCTCGGTCTCGTCGCGGGAGCCGGCGCCGATCCAGAAGCCGAGCGAGATCGAGCGCACGCCGGGCACCTGCTCGCTGATCACGCGCTCGCCGGTGGGAATGCTCGAGAGCTCGGGGTTCTGCACGCGACGATCCTATCCCCGCCGCTGAGCCCAAGTCCGGCTTCGATCCGCCGTTGAACGAGAAGTGCTAGCCGAGCGGGAGGCCCCGCCGGATCCGGGAGGCCGTGTTCGGGGAGATCAGCACCGTTGTCCCGTCTCGGCGAAGGAACGCACCCCGTCTCGAGATCCAAAGGGAGTTCGCACCGTCCGTCCACGGAGTCATCGCGCCGACGACGAAGATGCGCAGCCAGCCACGGGCGCCCGGCGACGTGACCGTCGGAGTGCCGATCATGTAGAGCCGTAGATACGTACGGCCTCCATTCGAGGGCTTGAAGTCGACCGCCGTGACTGCCGTTCGTGGCGGCGGATGCGGCTCGATCCCCAACGTTGCGAGCGCAAGCGCGGTCGTCTCGTCGGGTCGAGCCGCTACCCACTGTGACGTCAGTTGCCCCAGGCGGAGCAGGCCGGCGCTCGGGATCCAGTAGCCGATCGTGCCCCAGAAGGACGTGGAGCGGAGCGTGTAGAACGGTGCGGGCGCCGAAGGTCCGACCCTCAGATCGAAGGCGATCGGGGCATCGAGCGGACCTGACTGAACGCGCACCGGCGACTCCGCCTCGTCTCCGAGCGTCGCACACCCCGTGAGACCGCAGACCTCGAGGCGACCAGGTCCCTTCGCAAGCGTCTCTGGCGTCCAGATGAGCGCCGCAAGCGCGATCACAACGAAGACTCTGCGCATCTCACTCCCTCGAGCCGGGCGTCGCCGAGCGGGGATTGTGGCACGCAGTACAAGCCAGATCAAGCGGACGGTCGGTTGCTCGATCCGAGGGGGAGGCTCTCGCCGCCCCCTCGGATCACTACCTGGCGCGGCGCTAGTCGCGGCGCGGGCCGCGGTCGCGACCGCCACGGCCGCGGTCGTCGCGACGGGGCCGCTCCTCCTCCGGGGGCCTCGGCGGGGCCGACTTGGCCCGCTCGATCAGCTCCTCGGGAGAGACCATCTTCCCGTCCTCGTGCTTCGCGACGAGCTTGAGCCCGATCCGGCCACGTGCCTTGTCGACCTCCTGGACGATCACGTCGACGATGTCGCTGCGCGCCATCACGTCCTCGATGTGCGCGACGCGGCCGGGGCCCACGTTCGAGACGTGGAGCAGGCCGTCCGTGCCCTTCTTCAGCTCGACGAAGGCGCCGAACTGCGTCGTCTTGACGACCTTGCCGGTGAAGGTGTCCCCCACCTCGGGCTCCTTGGTCAGCGCCGTGATCGCGGAGATCGCAGCGTCGGCCTTCGTGCCCTCGGTCGCGTAGACGAGGATCGTGCCGTCCTCCTCGATGTCGATCTGAACGTCGTAGTCGGCTTCGAGCGAGCGGATCGTCTCGCCGCCCTTGCCGATCACCATCCCGATGAACTCCGGGTTGATCTGGACGGACGAGATCCGCGGCGCGTGCTCTGCGAGCTGCTCTCGGGACTCCGGGATCGCCTCGAGCATGTTGTCGAGGATCGAGTTCCGGGCCCGCTTCGCCTGCTCGAGCGCGTTCCGCATGATCTCCTGCGTGACGCCGGTGATCTTGATGTCCATCTGGAGCGCGGTGATCCCGTCCCGGGTGCCGGCGACCTTGAAGTCCATGTCGCCCAGGTGGTCCTCCGCGCCCTGGATGTCGGTGAGGATGACGTAGTCGTCGCCCTCCTTGACGAGACCCATCGCGATCCCGGAGACCGGCGCCTTGATCGGCACTCCGGCGTCCATCAGCGCGAGTGTCGAGCCGCAGACCGAGCCCATCGACGACGAGCCGTTCGACTCGAGCGTCTCCGAGACGATGCGAATCGTGTACGGGAAGTCCTCGGCGGCCGGGAGGATCGCTTCGAGAGCCCTCTGCGCGAGCGCCCCGTGACCGATGTCACGACGCTTGGGTCCGCGCATGAAGCCCGTCTCCCCGACGGAGTACGGCGGGAAGTTGTAGTGGTGCATGAAGCGGCGATCCGTCTCGAGTGAGAGGTCGTCGATCCGCTGGCCTTCCTTGGCCGTGCCGAGCGTCAGCAGGCTCAAGACCTGCGTCTGCCCGCGCTGGAAGAGACCCGAGCCGTGCGCACGCGGCGAGACCGTGACCTCGCAGTCGACCTCGCGGATCTCCTCGGTGCCACGGCCGTCGGGCCGCCGCTTGTCGACCGCGATCTTCTTGCGGACGAGATCCTTGTAGATCGCCTCGGCGGCCTTCTTGACGTAACCCTTGGTCAGGCTGTCCTTTACCTGGGGCGCATCGCCGTCAGCGGTAGCCGGGCCAACCGGGAACGGCAGCTCGACACCGTCGATAATCCGCTCGAAGAGGAGGTGGCGCTTGGCCGACTTCAGCTCCTTCGAGTCCTGCTCGGCGTCCGTCAGAGCCCTCAGGTCGTTCTCGAACTGCTCGCGTACGGGACCCTCGACGGCCACGAGGCGCTGCTTCTCGAGCAGCATCGCGAGACTCGCGCGAACCTGCATCTGCCGCTCGATGTCCGACTCGGTGGAGTCCATCGACGTCGCGCCCGCGATCTCGGTGAGGAGCTCGTCGGTGACGGCGGCACCCTCGCGGAGGCCGCTCTGCTGGAGCCGCTCCCAGATCGTGTGCCCGTGGGAGGCCTCGAGCTCCGCGGTGACGTCCAGGTCGAGCCACTTCGCCTTGCCTGCCTGGCTGCGAAGATCCTCCTGCGCGTCACAGAGCTTGCGGATCTCGACGTGCGCGAGCTCGAGAGCCTCGAGCAGCAGCTCGTCGGGAACCTCGTCGGCCCCGGCCTCGACCATCGTCAGGCCGTCCTTCGTGCCGACGACGATCAGGTCGAGCGACGACACCTCGAAGTTCTCGTGGTGCGTGGGATTGAGAACCCACTCGTCGTCGATCCGGCCGACCCGCACAGCCCCTACCGGGCCGAAGAACGGTAGCGGCGAGAGCATCAGAGCCGCCGACGCCCCGTTGATGCACAGGATGTCGTGCGGGATGACCAGGTCTGCGCTGAGGACGGTGCAGATCACCTGCACCTCGTTGCGGAAGCCCTTCGGCCAGAGCGGCCGGATCGGGCGGTCGATCATCCGGGCAGTCAGCGTTGCGCGCTCGGTGGCTTTCCCCTCGCGCTTGAAGAAGCCGCCGGGGATCTTGCCGGCCGCGTAGGCCCGCTCCTCGACGTCGATCGTCAGCGGGAAGAAGTCGGCGCCCTCGCGGGCCTCCGTCCGTCCCACCGCGGTGGCGAGCACCATCGTGTCGCCCGAACGGACGACAACTGCGCCGTCCGCCTGCTTGGCGAGCTTCCCGGTCTCGAACACCATCTCCTTGCCGCCGATCTCGACGGTGACCGAGGCAATGCGCTCGGTAGCGATACTCATATTCTCTCTTTCCTCCACTCTGCTTTGGTGGAGAGTGGAGGCTTGGGACAGCGTCCTCCGAGGACGCTCGCCGAAGCTTCCACTCTCCGCTACGGAGAGCTCGATTAACGGCTAGCGCCGCAGGCCGAGCTCCTTGATGAGGGCTCGATAGCCCTCGAGATCGTGCTTCTGCAGGTAGTTCAGGAACCGGCGCCGCCGGCCCACGAGCTTCAGCAGCCCGCGCCGCGAATAGTGATCCTTCGGGTGCGTGCGCAGATGCTCGGTGAGGTCGTTGACGCGCCTCGTCAGCATCGCGATCTGCACCTCCGGCGAACCTGTGTCGGTCCCGTTCCGGCCGTGCTGATCGATCAGCTCCTGCTTGACTTCCTTGGTGAGGGCCATGCGGCCTCCTTCGCTGTGATTCGCTGTGAGAGTTCTCCGGAGTCCCCGCGCGGCGTGAAGGAAAGTCACGGCCAGCCGAGATCTCGGTCGCCTCAGGGTAGCAACCCCCGCCGGAAAGCGCGGTTGCGAGCGGCGCATCTAGAGTCTCGCCCGATGCAGGCGGCCGTCGCAGCAGGACATCCCGCGACTGTGGCGGCCGGGATCGAGATCCTCGAGGAGGGCGGCAGTGCCGCCGACGCTGCGGTCGCAGCCTGCCTCGCCTCGTGTGTCGCGGAAACGGTGATGACGGGTCTCCTCGGCGGCGGTCACGCGATCCACTGGGACGGCCGCGAAGCGGTCAACCTCGACTGCTTCGTCACGGTGCCGTCGGGAATCGGCGCCCCGCCGATCGACCTTGGCGTCCCGTTCGGCGAGGAGGTCGTCCATTACGCGGTCGGGCCCGGGACGTGCGGCGTTCCGGGTCTGCCCGCAGGGCTCGGCGCTCTCTGGGAGCGGTACGGGCGACTGCCCTGGCGCCGGCTCGTCGAGCCGGCTCTCGCGCTCGCCCGCTCGGGAGTCGTCGTCCCGCCCGCGCACGCATCCTGTCTCGCGATGCTGGAGCCGGTCTTCACGCTGAGCGAAGCCGGCCGCGCCATCTACGCCCCCGAGGAGAAGCTGCTGGAGGCGGGCGACGTGCTGGCGCAGCCGGGGCTCGCGGCGGCGCTGGAGGCTCTGGGGGTCGAAGGCGCCGGAAGCGCTTACCGCGGCTCGCTCGGCGCGGCCCTCCTGACGGGCGTCGACGGAGTCGCGCTAGAGCGAACCGATCTCGAGTCCTACGAGCCGCTCTGGTCGACGCCTGCGGAGGCATCTCTCGCGGGCCGCCGCGTCCTCACGCGCGGCGGCCTCTCGGGCGTGCCCCGGACGCTGCGCCGTTTGCCGCGCCTTGCGGATCTCGCCGAGGTCGATCGGGTGCTGACGCTGCTCGTCGCACTCGGAGGGGTGGGGCCGGACGGACACACGACGAACCTGACCGTCGTGGACGGGGACGGTCGGGCCTGCGTCCTGACGACGAGTCTCGGCCTCGGCACCGGTGACTTCCTGCCCGGTTACGATCTGCACCTGAACAGCATGCTCGGGGAGGTGGATCTGCACCACGTGCCGCTCGTTCCCGGGGCGAGGATGGAGAGCATGATGGCTCCGAGCCTCGCCTTCGACTCGGACGGCCTTGCGCTGGCGATCGGGTCGGCCGGAGGCACGAGGCTGCGGACGGCGCTCGTCGGGGTCGCGGCATCGGTGCTGGACGAGGGGCTCGGAGTGACCGAGGCGGTGGCGAGGCCCCGCTTCCATCCGGTCGGAAGGCTCGTGCATGCAGAGCCCGGGGTCGACGAGGAGGCGCTCGCGCGGCTCGAGGAGACCGGCTGGCTCATTCGGCGCTGGCCCGCTCAGCACCACTACTTCGGCGGCGTCAGCCTGGTCGGGCGCAGCGGAGCGGCAGGCGATCCGCGGCGGAGTGGGCACGCGGCGAGCGTGGACTGAGCTACGTTAGGCCGTTAGGCCGGGCGAACCGCCGCTCGGGTCCGCTCGACATCGCGTGCGATCTGGGCGACGAGCTCGGCCTCGCTCGCGAAGACCTGCTCGTCCCGCAACCGCTCCCAGAGCTCGACCACGAGCCGCTGTCCGTACAGATCGCCCTCGAAGTCGAGCAGGTGCGGCTCGATCCGGCGCTCGCTCCCGCCGTAGTGGGGATTCGTGCCGATCGAGATCGCGGCTCGATGGTGCTCCGCACCCGTCGGGTGGGCGGCGCCGGCATAGATCCCGTACCGCGGTACGAGCAGGGCCGGGTCGAGAGCGAGATTGGCGGTCGGATAGCCGAGCGTGCCGCCGCGCCGGTCGCCGGGGACGACCGTGCCGTCGAGCTCGAAAGGTCGTCCAAGCTGAGCCGCGGCTCCGCGCAGGTCGCCCTCGTGCACCAACCGCCGGATCTCCGACGACGACACACCCTCGAGCGGCGGCACAGCCAGCACCATGTGCCCGAGTCCCTCGAGCAGCGTCAGGTCCCCGCGACGGCGGAATCCGAAGCGGAAGTCCTCGCCCGCGACGACGACGTCCTGGGTCGCCAAGTGCTCTGCGGCGAAAGCCTCCGGGTCCTGGCTCGCTGTCGCCAGCGTGAACGGGATCACCGTGACTTCGGCGGCACCGAGGAGCCGGATCAGCTCGACTCGCCGCTCGACCGTACTGACGAGCTCGACGAGATTCCCCTGCACGACGGTGCGCGGGTGCGGATGGAAGGTGAGCACCCGCACGGGGAGCCCCGTCGCGCGCGCAGCCTCGAGCACCCGCCGGTGGCCGAGATGTACCCCGTCGAACGTCCCGACCGCTACCGCGGCGGCGCTCACGAGAGCCGCGCCAGCGCCCGCTCGGGTGGGATGATCCGCTCCTCGTTGGCCTCGTCGACGCTGAACGGGCCAATCTCGGTCCGCCGGAGCGTCGTGCAATGGCCGCCGAGCGCCTCGGCGATCGCCCGCACGTACGTCCCCGAGCTGACCAGCAGGTCGAGCCGGACGGAGTCGTCCGTCTGCGAGATGACTTCGAGCGAGTCGACCTGAGAGCGACGCAGGGGCATCTCGACGGCGATGCCGCGGCGGTGCAGGCGGTAGGCGCGCTCACCGCCGATCTTGACCGCGGAGGCGGCGGGGATCGGCAGCTCGATCTCCCCCCGGAGGTCCTCGAGCCGCCGCTCGAGATCCGCGCGCGCAGGCGGCTCGTGCCGCTCCACGACCTCTCCGTCCAAGTCGCCGGTCGTGGTCGTCGTCGTCAGGTCGATCTCGACGAGGTAGCGCTTGGGGAGGCCGACGAACGATCCCGCCAATTTTGTCGATCGCCCGGAGAGCAAGAGCAACAATCCAGTCGCAAAGGGATCAAGAGTTCCCGCATGACCCATTCTGGTGCCGGTCCGCGTTCGCACGCGATTCACGATCGCAAACGAGGACGGCCCCACCGGCTTGTCGACGAGGATGATCCCGCTCGGCTCCAGGCCCTTCGGCGGGCTCACGGTCTCACGGTCGCGCTTCGGAGAACGACTCGACGAGGAACGCCGTGATCTCCTCGATCGAGGCGTCGCTCGAGAACCCGGCCGCCTGCGGGTGCCCACCGCCACCCCACTTGCGGGCGATCGCAGACACATCGAGCTCGTCCCGCGAGGAGCGCAGCGAGATCCGCCGAGCCGCGCTGCCACCGCGCGGCGGCTCCCGGATCAGCGCGGCCATCTCGGCGCCTTCGACCGCGCGCAGCGTGTCGATGATCCCCTCCGAGTACGGCTCCACGGCGCCGACCTGGATGAAGTCGTCCCGCAGCAGGTAGGACACGACGAGCGCCCCACCCGCGTGAACCTGTGCTCGCTCGAGGGCTCGCGCGAGCAGCTTCAGCTTCGCGAACTGGATGCTCTCGTAGACGCCCTGGAACACCTTCTGGACGTCGGCGCCGGCCTCGACGAGCTCGGCCGCCAGGCGGAGCGCCTTCGCCGTCGTGTTCGAGTACTGGAACCGCCCGGTGTCGGTGACGAGACCCACGTAGAGCGGCTCGGCGAGGTCCGGGGTCAGCTCCGCACCGAGCTCCCGGAAGACGTCCCGGAGCACCTCGCCCGTAGAGGAGGCGTCCGCGTCGACCAGATTGACGTCGCCGAAGCGCGAGTTGTCGTGATGGTGGTCGATGTTGATCGTGCTCGGAACCCGCTCCAGGATCGGCGCGTCGACACCGATTCGGCTCTCGTTCGCGCAGTCCACCGCCAGCAGCACCCGGTCGCTCGCATCGGGCGGGAGGGTGCGCTGCAGCTCGGTGAAGTCGAGGAAGCGGTACTCGCCCGGGAGCGGAGCCTCACCGTTCAGAAACATGACGCTGTCCTTGCCGAGGCCCGCGAGCGCGCGATGGGCAGCGAGCAACGAGCCGAGCGCGTCACCGTCCGGGTTCTCGTGCGTCGTCAGCACGAAGCGAGGATTGGCGCGGATCGCCTCGACGACCGCGGCGAGATCAGCGGCCGTCGACGTCGCCATTGCTCTCGGACCCGGCGGGCTGGGACGCAGGGGACTCGGAAGGCGTGGGCGCGAGCTCGTCGATCAGCGCCGACATGCGGACGCCCTCCTCGACGGAGCGGTCGTAGACGAACTCGAGCTGCGGCGTCCGCTTCAGTCGGAGCTCGCGCGAGAGCCGCAGCTGGAGGACGCCGTGAGCCGCGTCGAGACCGGCCATGCTCTTCCGTTGCTTCCGCTCGTTGCCGAACACGCTGACGAAGATGCGGGCGTGCCTGAGGTCGGACGAGGTGACGACGCCGGTAACGGTGACGAAGCCGATCCGCGGGTCCTTCAGCTCGAGTAACGCCTCCGAGAGCACCTGGCGCACCGCTTCGTTCACCCTGCGCATCCGCTCCGCCATCGCCCTAACTTATCGGGCGCCGGCCCGCCTCGGCTCGACAGTGGGCCGTCGTCTTCTCATCGAGGTGCTCCTGCTCGCCGGCAACCCGGGAGGCACCCGTCGCGCCCGAGCAGGTACTCGAGCGCTACGAGCGCAACGGCAACCTCGTCGCCGCGTCGCGATAGGTTCCAACGCCTCAAACGTCGAGGCTGACGACGTCGCTCTCGACGAGCGCGAGCTCCCATTCGCGCGACGCCAGGTAGCGCTCCGCGTCCGCGAGCAGCCGCTCGGCCTCGCCGTACTCGCGCGTCACCACGGCAAGCGTGATCCGTGCGCGTTGCCAGACGTCGTGATGGTCGACCTCGGCGACCGAGGCGCCGAAGCGATTCTGGAGTTGCGCCTTCGCCGAGCGCAGATACGTGCGCTTCTCCTTCAGCGAGTGGGCGTCTGGAAAGTGGAGCTCCGCGGAGAAAATGCCGACCCAGCCTGTGGCCACGGACGTATTCAAGCCTCAAGCTGCCGCGCAGCGCGGCCGATCACGAATGGGGATGCTCAACGCGGCACGGTTCATCGCGGTTCTAGCCGTCTTCTCCCTCGGCGTTTCCGGGGTTGTGTGGTGGACCGCGAACGCAGAGCGGAAAGTGGCCGAGCAGACCTTCGACGCGCTCGGGGCCTCCAAGGAGATGATCACTGCCGTGCTCACGCGCGAGAGCGCACTGCGCGGCTACGCGCAGACCAAACGCAAGAGCTTCCTGGAAGCCTACGACGAGGCGACAGCCGAGCTGGCCATCTCCACCGATGCCGCCAGGTCGTTTGCCTCCGGCGATCAGGGCAGGATGGCCGCGATCGACGAGCAGTCGCGCCTCGCGAGCCGGTGGGCAGGCAGCGCGAACGATGCCATCATCAGCATTCGGAACGACGGCGAGGTCCAGCTCGAGACGGCACTCCTCCGCAGCGGGCTGATCGCACGATTTCGGATGCAGAACACCGAGCTCCGTGCACTGACCGTGCGGGCGGCCCACACGAGCCAACGACGTGTGCTCCGGCGCTCGATCCTCCTCGTCGCCCTGCTCAGCGCAGTGTTCGGGGTTGCTGGTGGGATGCTCTGGAGCCACATGCGGCGGGACGAGCAGTCCCGACGCGAGCTCGAGCGATCGGGCCACGCGTCCCAGCAGGAATTCGCCGACAGCCTGCAGATCGCCGAGAGCGAAGCCGAGGCCCACGGGCTCGTCAAGAGGCATCTCGAGCGATCCGTGGCGGAGAGCGCCGTTCTCGTCCTCAGCCGCAACAACAGCGCAAGCCGGCTCGAACCAGCGACGGCCCTCGATCAGTCCTCGGCCCTCTTCGGAAAGCTCGTCGACGCATCACCTCGTTCGTGCCTGGCTGTTCGACTCGGTCGCACCCATAGTGAAGCACCGGAGGCCCAGCCGCTTCTCTCCTGTGCGCTCTGCGGTGGCGGTCGCTCCACCTGTGTTCCCTCACTCGTCAGCGGTGAGGTGATCGGCTCCGTGCTCGTCCGGCACGCGCGCCCCCTCGACGAGCGCGAAGAGGCGACGACGGCTCAAACGGTCAGCCAGGCCGCGCCGGTCCTCGCGAATCTTCGCAACCTCTCCGTCGCCGAGGTGCGGGCGGCCACCGACGCGCTGACGGGACTGCCGAACGTGCGCTCGCTGACGGACAACCTGAGGCGGATGCTCGCAGAGGCCGATCGGACAGGCCTGCCGCTCGCGGTGGTGCTCGGCGACCTCGATCATTTCAAGCAGGTCAACGACGTCTACGGGCATGAAAAGGGCGATCAGGCGCTTGCCGCCGCCGCGTCGGCACTGCGCGGGGGTCTGCGCGAGAGCGATCTGGTCGGCCGCTACGGCGGCGAGGAGTTTCTGGTCCTCCTGCCCGACACACCGCTCGAAGGAGCCGCTGTGCTCGCCGAGAAGCTTCGCGACGAGGTCTCGCAGATCAGCGTCGCGGGCGTCGACCGGCCGATCACCGCCAGCTTCGGGATCGCCGTCTTCCCTCAGGACGGTCCCGACGCGGAGACCCTTGTCCGAATGGCCGACCGTGCGCTGTACGCAGCCAAGGCGCAGGGGCGCAATTGCGTCGTCTCTGCCGACGACCTGCTGCGCGAGAGCTAGCTCGACGACGCGGGCGCGGGCTGCGCCCCGGCGGGCTCGTCGAGCGACGTCCGCTCGACCTGCCGAACCTCGTAGGCCTCGAGGACGTCGCCTTCCTTGACGTCGTTGAAGCCGTCGAGCAGGATCCCGCACTCGAAGCCCTCGGCTACTTCGCGGGCGTCTTCCTTGAACCGCTTGAGCTGCGAGATCGTCGTGTCGTAGATCACGGTCCCGTCACGCACGACGCGCGCCTGACCGTTGCGGCGGATGACGCCAGACGTGACCATGCAGCCGGCGATCGTTCCGAGGCGAGAGACCTTGAAGAGCGCGCGCACCTCGGCTTCGCCGATCGTCTCTTCGGTCTGCACGGCGTGGAGCAGGCCGACGAGCGCCTGCTCGATGTCCTCGGTGAGCTGGTAGATCACGCGGTAGGTGCGGATGTCGACGCCCTCACGCTCGGCGAGCTGCCGCGCCTCGACGTTCGGGCGCACGTTGAAGCCGACGACGAGGGCCTGCGAGGCAGCGGCGAGCATGATGTCGCCCTCGGTGATCCCGCCGACGCCTTGGTGGACGACGTTGACGCGCACCTCGGGATGCTGGATCTTTGCGAGCTCCGAGACGGCTGCCTCGACGGAGCCGCCGACATCGCCTTTCAGGATCAGGTTCAGATCCTGAATTGCGCCCTCCTGGAGCTGCGAGAAGAGCGATTCGAGCGAGACGCCCGACTTCGAGCGCTGGGCGTGCTGCTCGGTGCGCAGGCGCTGGCCACGGCGCTGGGCGACCGAGCGCGCCTCGCGCTCGGTCTCGACGACGCGCGCGAGCTCGCCCGCAGGCGGCGGGGTGTCGAACCCGAGGATCTCGACCGGGGTGCCCGGCCGCGCATCCGTGACCTTCTCGCCGCGGTAGTCGTAGAGCGCGCGCACCTTGCCGTGCGCGTCGCCAGCGACGATCGCGTCGCCGACGCGCAGAGTGCCGCGCTGGACGAGCATCGCCGCACCCGGACCGCGGCCGACGTCGCGGCGCGACCCGACGATCGGGCCGGACGCCTCCGCCTTCGAGTTCGCGGTCAGCTCGAGCTCGGCGTCGGCGACGAGCAGGATCCGCTCGAGCAAATCGTCGAGGTTTAGCTTCTGCTTCGCCGAAACGTATGAGAACTGGGTCGTGCCGCCCCAATCCTCGGGCTGGAGGCCCTCGGCGGCGAGGTCGGCCTTGACTCGGTCGGGATTCGCATCCGGGAGGTCGATCTTGTTCACGGCGACGACGATCGGCACGTCGGCTGCGCGCGCGTGCGAGATCGACTCCTTGGTCTGCGGCATCACGGAGTCGTCGGCGGCGACGACGAGTACGGCGATGTCCGTCACCTTCGCGCCCCGGGCGCGCATCGCCGTGAAGGCCTCGTGACCGGGAGTGTCGAGGAAGGTCACCTTGCGGCCGTCGATCTCGACCTGATAGGCGCCGATGTGCTGGGTGATCCCGCCGGCCTCGGTGGCGACGACCGACGTCTCGCGGATCGCATCGAGCAACGAGGTCTTGCCGTGGTCGACGTGGCCCATGATCGTGACGACCGGCGGACGCGCGGTCAGATCCTCGTCGGCGTCGTCGAAGACCTCCGGCAGCTCCTCCTCGTCGGCCGCGTGCTTGATCGTGATCTCGCGGTCGATCTCGACGGCGATCAGCTGCACCTCCTCGTCGGAGAGCGACTGCGTGATCTGGACCATGTTGCCGAGCCCCATCATGATCTTGATGATCTGGGCGGCCGTGATCCCGAGCGCCTGGGAGAAGTCGCGGACGGTGACGCCCGACGGAACCGTGACCGGGCCGGTCGGGGCGACGATCTCCTGCTTCTCGCGCTTCGGGGCGGCGTCGCGGCGGTCGCGCGCCTGGCGCGGGTTGGGGCGGTTGCCGCTGTCGATCACGACGCGGCGCTTCCGTCCGGGCGCGCCCTGGCGCGGCCGGATCGGGCGGTTCGGCTTGTTGGGTCCTCCGTCAGCCATTCACGTTCCAGTGTAGAGACGAGCGAGTGCCGGATCGACCCAGACAGTGCGCCGCAGCACCCGTGCGAACGCGCGCCGGTCGACCGCCCGCTCGAAGCAGGCAAGCCGCCGGCAGGTGTAGGCGCCGCGTCCCGGATTCAGCCGTCCGGGAACGAGCGCGCCGGCTTCCACGGTGAAACGCAGAAGCTCGAGCTGCGGCGCCTTGCGCCCGCAGCCCACGCACGTCCGCTCGGGCGCGGTCATGCGTCAGTGGACTCGGCCTCCCCGACAGTGACCGCGTTCCCGGTTTCGTCGGCGGACGGCGCGATCGGCGGCTCTCCCTCGGAAGGGCTCTCCGCCTCGACCGCGGCAACGGCCGCCATCTCCGCTTCGAGCTCCTCCGGCTCGAGCTCCTCACCCGGATCGGGGGCTTCGGCCTCGCTGCCGACGAGCGCCTGGTGCGCGGGCACGCCGCAGTACTTGGAGCCGGGAAGCGACGCGTTCGGGCAGCGCTTGCCGTTCGTGAGCACGGCGGAGCAGCGACCCGTGTACTCCTCGCCGTCGGCGCCCTCGCCGCCGTAGGCCGCCTCGGCCTCGGCGCGCGCGAACTCCTCGTCCGACTGGATGTCGACCTTCCAGCCCGTCAGCCGCGCGGCGAGACGGGCGTTCAAGCCCTCTTTGCCGATCGCGAGCGCGAGCTGGTCGTTCGGGACGACGACTGTCGCCTCCTTGGTCTCGTCGTCGATATAGACCTCGCGCACGCGTGCCGGCGATAGCGCCTTCGCGACGAAACGGGCGGGCTCGGTGTTCCAGGGAATGATGTCGATCTTCTCGCCGCGAAGCTCGGAGACGACCATGCGGACGCGCGAGCCGCGCGGGCCGACGCAGGCCCCGACTGGGTCGACGCCCTGGGCGTGCGACTCGACCGCGATCTTCGTGCGGTAGCCGGGCTCGCGCGCGACGCCGCGGATCTCGACGAGCCCATCGGCGATCTCGGGCACCTCGAGCTCGAAGAGCGTCTTGATCAGCTCGGGATCGCGCCGCGAGAGAATCACCTGCGGGCCCTTCGTGCCGGAGCGGACCTCGGTTATCACGGCCTTGATCCGCGAGCCCTGCTCGTATCGCTCGCCGTCGACCTGCTCGGAGCGGGGCAGGAGCGCCTCGACCTTGCCGAGGTCGACGAGCACGTTGTTGCGGTCGCCGGCCTGCTGCACGATCCCGGTCACGACCTCGCCCTGGCGGTCGACGTACTCCTCGTACATCATCGCGCGCTCGGCCTCGCGGATCCGCTGCTGGATCACCTGCTTTGCCGTCTGCGCCGCGATCCGCCCGAAGTTGTCCGGGGTCACGTCCGCGCGCTCGATCTGCTCCTCGGGAACCTGTGACCAGTCGAGGTCGAGGTCGTCCTCGTTGATCAGCGTGTGCTGCTTCTCGCCGGTCTCCGTCTCGAGCTGCTCGAGCTCGTCGAGCTTCGACTCCATGGCCTCCTCGAGCAGCCTCGACTCGAGGTCGTCCGGGATCACGATCGAGAAGACGCGGAACTCTCCTTCGTCATCGAGCTCGACCACTGCGTGGCGGGTCGCCCCCGGCGTCTTCTTGTACGCGGCGAGGAGCGCGTCCTCGAGGGCATTGACGAGCGTGTCGCTCTCGATGCCCTTCTCGCGCTCGATCGTGCGCACCGCCTCCAGGATCTCCTGAGACATCTCCCCTCCTCCCTATCGCTCGGTGGTGATCAGGTTGCCGCGCACGATCGCCTCGTACGGGATCTCCAGCGCCGCGCCGCCGGCGCGGACGGTGACGGCGCGCTCGCCGGCCTCGATGACCTCGGCGCGCAGCTTCTTCTTGCGCTCGCTCGTCCTCAACGAGACCGTCTGCCCAACCGCGCCGCGGAAGTGCTCGGGGGTGCGAAGCGGACGCTCGAGCCCCGGTGAGGAGACGTCGATCGCGTAGTCGCGCCGATAGTCGGCGAGCAGCTCGGTCACCCGGACGCAGAGCTCGTGGTCGACGCCTTCCGGATGGTCGATGAAGACGGTGAAGCGGTCGTCCGCGCTCAGCTCGACGGCGAGCACCTCGACTCCGGGGACGGCCGCTTCCACGTTCGGGCCGATCGCTTTCTGCAGGGTCTTCTCCTTGTCGTGCGTCGCGCTCATGTGCGGCTCTCCTCACAAAAAATGGGCGCCGCGCGCCCACTTCGTCCAGCAAGTGAAAATGGTCTCGGCAGTGTAGCAAGCGCTTAGAACTCGAATCAGAATGACGCTTCGTCGCCGGGGCGTGCTGGGCGAGTGTGTTAGGACGACGCAGCGCGCCGCCCGGCGCGTTCCGGCGACACAAGGCTTCAGTTTGATTCGAGTTCTTAGGGGCTCGACCTCAGCGAGCGGCGACGTCGCCGCGCCATTTCAGCGTCTCGCTCCCGTCACGCTCGACGACGACCGAGAGGAGCCATTCTCGCGGGGAGCGACCGACACCGAGGCTGCAGTCGAACCGCGCCGTGCGTCCGACCCTCCGGCAGCTCACGTGGACGTTGTTCACAAACAGGCCCGTCTTCTTGTCCATCAGGGCGACCGGTACCCGGAGGGCGACTCGTTCCTGGAGGAGCAGGAGCGTTCGCGCCTCGACCTCGCTCTTCGTCGGGACCCAGTCCCCCGTGCCCGGAGCGGGAACGACCCGGGGTCGCTTCGCCGACGCCTTCGGCGCAGGCGTCGGCTCCTTCGCGGCCCCAACAGGCGTGGGCTTCACGGGCGCGGGCTTCACCGGCGCCGGCTTCACGGGCGCGGGACGGGACGCGGGCGGTCGCTTCGCTGGTGCCGACGGACGCGTGCGGGTGACCGGGCGGGGCGGGGTCGCGCGCCGATCGGGGCGAACCTCGGACTCTGGCGCCGCGGTCGTCGCGAGGGGCTGCGAGCGCACCGCGTCGGGTGCGGACGGCAGGAAGAGCGTCACAGGATCGTCGACGAGCTGCGCTCTCACCTCGCTCGCGATCATTCCCACGACGATTCCGCCGATCAGCAGCAGCGGGAACGCGACGGCGACGGCGCCGAAAACTCTCGTCGAGCGGCGGACGTCGCGACGTGGCTCGATCGGAGGAAACGTGTGTGCAAGCGCGGGGCGGACTGGTGCGCTCAGCGAGACGGCGGGGCGCGGCGGCGGGCGCCACTCGGGCCTGTCGGGCAACCGGCGACGTGCGATCTGTGCCAGCTCGGGATCGACGAGCACGAGCTCGGGACTGATGACCTCGTCGAGCTCCGAGCGGCGCGGCAGGGAATCCACGCGATTCTCTTTCTCCAACGCAGCTCCGGTTCCTCGCCGAAACGATGATCGAATGCCGTGAATGAAGAGACGGCGCCGACCCAGCTAGATGTCGATCGTGACGGTCACAGGCCCGTCGTTCACGAGCTCGACGAGCATGTGCTCGCCGAAGACGCCCGTTTCTACATCGATGCCGAGGTCCCGCAGCGCCTCGCAGAACCGCTCGACGAGCGGCTTCGCGTGCTCGGACGCGGCCGCTGCGGAGAAGCTCGGTCGGTTTCCCTTCGCCGTGTCTGCGAGGAGCGTGAACTGGCTGACGACGAGAGCAGCGCCGCCGGTGTCGAGGAGCGAGCGGTCGAAGCGGCCGTCGGTTCCGGCGAAGAGGCGCAGGCGCGCGACCTTTCCCGCCAGCCGCTCCGCATCTCCGCCGGTGTCGCCGTCGGCTACGCCGAGCAAGACGAGCAGGCCGGACGCGATCTCGCCCCGCACGACTCCGTCCACGCGAACGGCCGCACGGCTGACACGCTGGACGACGAGCCTCACGTGGGGTTCGAGCCGTCGGGCTCCGGCGGCTCGAGATCCATGATCCGATCGGCATAGCGCTCCGTGCTCGGGCTCATCGAGCTCGCGAGCTTGTAGTGCCCGTTCGCCTCGGCATCCCGCCCGAGCTTCTCGAGTGTCCGGCCGAGCGCGTAGTGCGCGTAGTCGTCCGTCGGGGAGAGCTCCAGCACGACCCGGAACTCCGCCTCCGCCTTGCTCCAGCGCTGGATCCGGAAGTAGGCGATCCCGAGCGCCTCCCGGATCGAGGCCTTGTCGGGCTCGAGTCTCTTTGCCTTCTCGAGCGCGACGGTTGCCTGTGCGGCCATTCCTCGCTTCAGATGCTCGCGGCCTTGCTGATAGAGGTCGTAGGCGTCGGTCACAGGCTGCTCAGATAGGGGAAGTTCTCGAGGAGAAGGTCGATCGGCGCGGTCAAATCTCGCGTCGGGTCGATCTCTATCGCCGCCACTGGCTCTCCCGCGTCGATCGCCTGCTGAAACGCGGTCGAAAGCTCGTAGGGCGGCTTGCCGGGAAGCGACTCGACGACTGCCGCGACAGACTGACCGACAGCCCAGAGCGGCGCACCCGCGAAGGGGCTTTCCGGCGCCTGGAGCTTGACGACTCGGCCGTCGCGGACGGAGACGCCGTTCCGGCCGGGCTCTCTGGACACGCAGCGGCGAACGGCCACGGCGCCGGCCGCGCCCAACGACTCGAATGTCCGCTGGAACCGCCCGATCTCGCCGGGTGCGAAGACGGTATCCGCGCCGAGCACGAGATACGGAGCCGCCGCACGCGCGGTGGCGACGGCGTCTGCCGAGCCGTTCGGACCGGCCTGTCGGACCGTCGAGAGGCTGAGGCCGAACGCCGAGCCGTCGCCGACGAAGCGCCCGACCTGCTCGGCGAGATAACCCGTGACCAGCGTGACATGAGGGCAGCTAGCCGCGGCGAGCTCGCGCAGGAGCAGCGCGAGCACGGGTTTGCCGTCCACGGGAAGCAGCGGCTTGGCGTAGCGCTCGGTGAGCGGGCGCAGCCGGCTGCCCACGCCGGCCGCGATCACGACCGCGGGAAGGCTCACGCCCGCAGCGAGCGGAGCGCGACGAACCCGCGCAGGCGCTGCGCCCGCGTGAGGCCGCGACGGATGCGGCGCAGGAGCAGGTGCAGCTCGCGGCGCGATCTGGTTGCGGCGGCGACGGTCACCGCCGGCGGCCCGAAGCGCGCTTCGCCGAGCGCCTGCGCGAACAGGCGGCCGTCGACGCCGAACTCGGAACGAACCAGCTCACGCAGCTCCTCCCCGGTGGCGCTCGCGCCGACGACGACGCCCTGGTCGACCAGGAAGTCGGCGAGCTCGCGCCGCGCCGCGCCCGCCAGCCGGCGCGGGTCGCGCGTCAGGTAGCGGGAGCGTCGCCACGCGAGCTTGGCGAGCCCGACCGCGGCGCCGGCGCACAGGACGACCGCCAGCAGGATCCAGATGGTATTCACCCCACCGGGAGGCGACACGGACCGTCGCCGGCCCTGTCGCTCCCGCAGAGCGTCGAGGCGGTCCAGCTCGCGGGCGCCGCCCGGATCGAGGCCGCCCGCGCCGCGGCCGTTGCCGAAGGCAATCCCGGCCGCGTCGCCGGGGTTGAAGGTCGGCGAGGAGGAGCTGTACTCAGCGGCGAGCTCGCCGCGCCCGGGCGTCGGGTCGAACGAGAGCCAGCCGAAGCGCGGGAACCACACCTCGACCCAGGCGTGCGCGTTGTGGTCGGTCACGGTCCAGACCCCGTTGCGGTACTTGCCACTCGTGAAGCCCGCAGCGACGCGGGCGGGGATGCCGAGGAAGCGGAGCATCAGCGCCATCGAGCCGGCGAACTGCTGGCAGTAGCCGCGCCTGCCGCTGTCGACGAAGTGCGCCAGCGCCGGCACGCCTTCGGCGGGCGGAGGTGGCCGCTCGTCGTAGGTGAACCCACCGGTCGTCCGGAGCCAGGCCTCGATCGCGACGGCTGCCCCGTACGGTCCTGTCGCCCCGCGGGCGAGCCGCGCCGCCTGCCGATAGAGGCCTTCGTAGTCCCAGATCGCGAGCTGGCGCTCGTCCTCGAACAGCGCGGCGACGTCGTCCGCACGCCCCGGCGTTCCGAACGGCGCGACGCGGGTCCGCCCGATCTCGAGATAGCGGTCGAGCAGCTTGGGATATACCGGCCGCGCCCGCGCGAGCTCGGCCGGTTTCGGCAGCGGCGCATAGCTGTAGACGTCGTAGAACTGTCCTCGTTGCAGCGGCCGTTGGAGTCGGACCACCCCGCCGGAAAGGAACAATGCACGGCCCAGCGATGCAGCCTCGTAGAGCATCGGCGCTGCTGCTGCGACGAGATGATCGTCCGCCAATCCGACAACCTCGACCGACTGCTTCGTCCAGTTCGCGGAGTCGAAGGCCGCGCGCGGCAGCAGCGGGTCGCGCGCCAACGGCCCCGTCGCGATTCCCGCTGAGAGCGGCGCGAGGTTCTCGATCCAGCGATCCTGGGTGAACTGGTCGAGCGTCGTCGCGCGCCAGTAGAGGCTCCGCTGCGGTGCCCGGACCCGCAGCACGACGGTCGGCTTGTCGGGGAAGTCGATCCCGCCGTAGTTCGCGTCCCAGACATAGTCGACGCCGACCGGATCGCCGGAGGTCCGGTACGGATCCCAGCGCTCCCACGCCAGCACGCCGTCCTTCGCGATCGCAGCCGAGCTCGAGAGCCCTATCGCCGCGACGATCACGACGAGTCCCGCGGCGAGGGAGGGTGTCGGCCGGGTCAGCCGAAGCGATGCGAGCAGCCAGAGCGCCGCCGTGAGGATCAGCGCCCCGTACGCGGGACCGTCGGCGGGCAGGAGCGTCGCGGGCCAGCCCGCGCCGGCGAGAACGAGAAGCACGGCCGGAAGCGGCCGCCGCGACGCGATCGCGAGCCCGAGGAGAACGCAGAACCCGAAGATCGCGAGCACGAGGATTCCGTGCATCGCCGGTGATTCGACCGCCGAGAAGGGCACCCGCGTGTCGTAGTAGCCGGCGAAACCGTCCTCGAAGCTCTCGAGCGCCGGGGCGAAGAAGCCGCGCCTCGGCCCACCGTCGGATTCCGGCGAGCCAAACGCGATCCAGACCGCAACGAGGGCGACCCAGGGAACGGCGACGAGCCGCGCAGCCAGTGTCGGCAGCAGCGCCGGCGCGAGAGCGAGAAGCACGATCCAGAATCCGTCCGCGCCTGCGCGAGGATCCTCGAGACGCAGCCAGGCAAGCGCGACGAGCGCCGCGGGCAGCGAGTATGCGACGGCCGTTCTACCCATGCGCCCTCCACCCCGCCTGCGTCCCGCCGAGAGCGGCGCGTAGGTCGTCCCCCCGACGAACGACTGCAACCGGGATTCCCGCGGCCTGGAGCCGCAGCAGCTCCGGTTCGACCGGGGTCGGGCGCCCGGCGAAGCTGGCGGAGTCGATCCAGACGAGTGAGACACCATGGCTGGCCTGGGCACGCTGGGCGAGCTTCCGCGCGAGCGCTCCCGTCAGGCGAGCCGTGACCACGACGAGCTCGAGCGAGCGGGCGGCGGGGCCGCCTTCGCGAGCGAGCAACTCGACCACCGGAATCGCGGCCACGGGCTCGGCTGCGGCGAGCGCCTCCAGCGCCGCCAGCCAGTCGCCTTCGAGCGAGGCAACGGACACGTTCACCGGTGGGGAGCCGTTCACGGCCAGGACCGCGCGGCGGCCACGGGCAGCGTGGGTGTGGAGGATCGAGCCGGCCGCGCGCACGGCGACGTCGAAGCTCTCGCCGACGACCCCGGTCCCATCCGCATCGAGGACGACGGCGATCTCGTCGCGCGGCGAGTCCTCGAGCTCCTTCACCATCAACCGGCCGCGTCTGGCGGTGGACGCCCAGTGCACCTTGCGCAACGATTCGCCCTCCACGTACTCGCGCACCGAGTGCAGGTCGAAGCCGGACGGCCTGCGCAGCAGCAGCCGTCGGCCGTCCTGCGCATGGGCTCCGCTCTCGGAGAAGAGCCCCGACAGCGCGACCAGCCTCGGATAGACGACGAGTGCGCCACCCACAGCCAGCTCGACCTCGCTCCGCGCGAGCCCGAACGGGTCTTCGACCGCCGCGGTCGCCTCGGCGACCGTGTAACGACCCCGAGGCACGCGCTCGAGGACATAGGTGCCGCGGTAGAACCCCCCGTCGCGGCGCAGCGGCGTCCGCCGCGCCCCGATCCGCGCAACGCGCTCTCGGATCTCGAGCGACGGCAAGGGGATCCGCGAGCTGGGGCTTGCCTCGATCGTCACCCAGACGTCGTCTCCCTCGACGTGCGTGCCGCGTCCGGCTCGCCGCCGCAGCCCGATCGGCCCGGCCGCGAGGCGCACCCAGGCGCGAGCGGCGAGCGGCGCCAGCACGAGCCCGGTCGCGGCCGGGTACAGCACCTTCGCGCCGAAGAGCCAGGCGACGGCGTAGGCCAGGAGGCCGACGGCGAGCGTGAGCTTGCCGCGGCGGGTCAGGGTGTAGTCCTCAAACGGGAACGGGAGTTTGCTCGACCGCCTCCCGCACGAGCTCCTCGGCGGTCAGCCCGGCCGAGCGAGCCTCCGGCGCGAGGATCAGGCGATGGCCGAGCACCGGCGCGGCGATCGCCTTGACGTCGTCCGGAAGGACGTAGTCGCGGCCTTCCGACAGAGCGCGCGCCTTCGCGACGCGCAGGAGCGCGATCCCCGAGCGGGGACTGGCGCCGAGCGCGAGCCGGGAACTGCCCCGGGTGTGCCGGAGCAGCGCGACGACGTAGCGGTGCAGGCTCTCCTCGACGAAGATCGAGCGAGCCTCGTCGATCGTGGTCAGCACCTCTCGGGCCGACGCGACCGGAGTGAGCGTCTCGAGCGGGGGGGCCGTTGTCTGCTCCGCCAGCATCCGAGCCTCGTCGGCGAGCTGCGGGTAGCCGAGTGAGAGCCGCATCGTGAAGCGGTCGAGCTGCGCCTCGGGAAGTGGATACGTACCCTCGTATTCGATCGGGTTCTGCGTCGCGAGCACCATGAACGGACGCTCGAGCGGGTAGCTCTCCCCGTCGATCGTCACCTGGATCTCCTGCATCGCCTCGAGGAGCGCCGACTGCGTCTTCGGCGAAGCGCGATTGATCTCGTCCACGAGCAGGACGTTCGCGAAGACCGGGCCGGCGCGGAACTCGAACGCGTTCGCCCGCTGGTTGAAGACGTTGACACCCGTCACGTCCGAGGGCAGCAGGTCGGGTGTGAACTGCAGGCGCGAGAAGTCGAGGTCGACCGAGCGTGCGAGCGCCTTCGCCAGCATCGTCTTCCCGACCCCCGGGAAGTCCTCGATGATCAAGTGCCCCTCCGCGACGAGGCAGAGCACGCACAGGCGGAGGGTCTCGACCGGCGCGTGGACGACCCGAGCGATGTTTGCGGCGATCCGGGCGAGCGTCTCGGCGGACGACGCCCGGCTTCCGGGATCGCCGGCGGGATCCCTACGCGCTTCCACTGCGCTCCTCTCCACTGCGCTCCTCGAGCAGGCGCTCGACCTCGTCCAGCACGGCGGCCGCGATCTCCGGCTTCGGCGCGCGCGTGACGGAGCGTTCGCCGGCGCGCGTGAGGAGCACGACCTCGTTCTCGTCGGCATCGAATCCGATTCCCTCGCGGCCCACGTCGTTGTAGACGACGAGATCGAGGTTCTTGCTGTGCAGCATCGCGCGCTTGCGCTCGAGCCCGGCGACGCCCGTCTCCGCGCCGAAGCCGACGAGGACCTGGCCATTCCGCAAGCGGGCGCCGAGACCGGCGAGAACGTCGGTGGTCGGCTCGAGCGCGAGGCTCCATGACTCGGAGTCCTTCGGCCGCTTCGCGGCCAGCGGCTCGGCGGGACGGTAGTCGGCTACCGCAGCGGCCATGACGACGACGTCCGCCGCAGCGGCCCGGGCGCTCGTCTCGCGTTCGACGTCGGCTGCTGTGGGCGTCTCCACGACCGCTACCCCGGCCGGTGCAGCCACGGTGAGATTGGCCGCGAGAAGTGTGACCTCCGCCCCACGCCGGCGCGCTTCCGCAGCCACCGCAACGCCCATCTTTCCCGAGGAGCGGTTCCCGAGGAAACGGACGGAGTCGAGGGGCTCACGCGTCCCTCCGGCGCTCACCAGGACATGCTTGCCGGCGAGCACGCCGCTCACGCCCGCCGTCTCCGAGTCTCGGAGAGCCCGCGTCACGACGCCCGCGATCTCGGCCGGCTCGGCCATGCGACCCGCGCCGATCTCGCCCTCGGCGAGCTCGCCCTCGTCCGGCCCGACGACGATCGCGCCCCGTCCGCGCAGCACCTCTATGTTCGCCTGGGTCGCCGGGTGCTCCCACATGCGCGTATTCATCGCCGGCGCGACGACGAGCGGGCCTCGATGAGCGAGCGCGGCCTCGGTGACGACGTTGTCAGCGAGCCCGTGCGCCAGCTTGGCGAGGGTGTTCGCCGTCAGCGGCGCGATGACGAGCGCGTCGGCACGCTCCAGGTGCGGATAGAGATTCTCCGGGGGCGAGGTGCGGGCAAGCGCGTAGAACGTCTCGGGCGCGACGAAGCGCTCGACCCCGGGCGTCGGCAACGGAAGCACCTCATGGCCGGCGCGGACGAGCAGCCGAACCAGCTCACAGGCTTTGTAGGCCGCGATGCCACCGGTGATTCCGACGAGGATGCGTGCCATCGCGGCACATTGTGCCCGTCCGCATCTGTCGACCGCGTACAGGCCCGGATCTAGCGCTTGTAGGCGTACTTGATCTTGCCCTGGGCGACTTCTTCCAGGGACATCGTCAAGTAGTTCTTCGAGCGCGACTCCACCAGGGGCGGCGGCGCTTCCTCGAAGCCCATGCCCTCGCCGAGCTGGTGGTGATAGTTGTTGATCTGCCGAGCGCGTTTGGCGGAGACGATGACGAGCGCGTAGCGCGAGTCGACTCCGCCGTTCTCGGTGTCCAGCAACTGATCGATGCGAGGGTGGATCATCGCCGGGTCATGGTACCTGCGAGGACGAGCTCCCGCTCGACGAGGGCCGAGAGCGCCTCGGTCGCGCGCTCGACGTCGTCGTTTCTGACCATGTAGCGAAACCGGTGCGCCTGCTCGAGCTGCCAGCGCGCGAGCTCGATCCGCTCGCCGATCTCGCCGGAGCTCTCCGTGGCCCGCGCCCGCAGCCGGCGCTCGAGCTCGAGCACGTCGGCGGCGATGAAGAGCGTCACGCTGGCCGCGACCTGTTCCTGGACGCGCAGCGCCCCGTCGATCTCGAGCTCGAGCACGCAGACCCGACCGTCGTCCGCGATCCGGTCGATCTCCGTCGCGAGGGTGCCGTAGCGCCCACCGACGTACTGCACGTGCTCGAGGAACGCGCTGCCGGCGATCCGCCGGGTGAACTCGGCCTCGGTCAGGAACCAATACTCGCGACCGTCCTCTTCGCCGGGTCGTTGCACCCGGGTCGTGGCGGAGACGGCCACCTCGAGCTCGGGGAGCCGGTCGGCCAACTGCTTGATCAGCGTCCCCTTGCCGGCGCCGGAAGGGCCGGTGATCACGAAGACCGGAGGGATTCCGCCTCTAGCGGTTGAAGAGGCCAATGAGCTCGGCCCGCTGGCGCTCGGAGAGACCGCCCACCGTCTTCGACTGGCTGATCCGGCAGTGGTTCAGGAGCCGCGCGGCCTTGACCCGACCGAACTTGGGCACCGCCATCAGCATGTCGAACACCTTCGCCGTCGAGACGTACTCGGGTGGATCCATCAGGATCGCCTCGATCTGGATCTGGCCGTCCTTGAGATCCTTCTTCAGCTTGGCGCGCCTGACGCGGATGTCATTCGCCCGTTTCAACGCCTCCATCCGCTGGTCGAGCGACCGCAGGGGAGCCTGGGCTTGCGTCTTCGTCGTCACCATGAGCGCGGGATACTACCACCCTTGCCGCTGCGGTCAAGAAGTGCGTTTTTTGCCTGTTTCCAGGTATTTTGCGATTTCGTTGTCGGATCAGGCGACGCTACGCTGCTGGGATCGGACGGCGAGGCCGCGCGCGGCGAATGGATTGTCCAAGTTTCGTGCAGCGGCCTCGGCGTCGAGCTCGGCACGGATTCGAACAGGGCTTTCCGGCTCGACGAAGAGGATCGTGCCGAGCGCGACGGAGCTCGCTCCGACGGCGACGAGCTCGAGCGCGTCCAAGCCTGTGCGAACGCCGCCCATCCCGACGATCGGCAGCTCGACAGCGTTGGCGCAGGCATACACCGCCGCGAGCGCGACGGGTTTCAGCGCCGGCCCGGAGTAGCCGCCTACCGCGGTACCGAGGGTCGGCCGGAGGTCTCTGTCGAGCGTGAGGCCGCGCAGGGTGTTCACGAGCGAGAGTCCGTCGGCGCCGGCGGCCTCGACCGCACGGGCGTGCTCGGCGAGGTTCCAGGCGGCCGGCGAGAGTTTCGCGTAGAGCGGCAGCTCCGTCGCCTCGCGGCAGGCGGCCACGATTTCCGCTGCCCCCTCGGGCGCCTCGTCGACGTTCGGGCAGGACAGGTTGAGCTCGATCGTCACGTCTTCGAGCCGCGCACACGTCTCGGCGTAGTCGGCGGCGCTGAAGCCGCCGACCGAGACCCAGAGCGGCACGCCGAGCCGGCGCAGTTGCGGCAACACCTCGGCCAGAAAGCGCTCACGGCCCGGGTTGGCCAGCCCGATCGAGTTGAGCATCCCCGCCTCTGTCTCCGCGATCCGCACGGGTGGGTTTCCCTCGCGCTGCTCGGGGGTGATCGTCTTCGTGACGAAGGCGTCGAGCGAGCGTGCCACCTCCGGCGCCGTCAGCGCGTCGAGGCAGCCCGAGGCGTTGAGGAGCATCAGGCCGCACTCGCGAGGACCGGGCCCTCGACGCAGAGTCGTTTCAGCTCGCCGTCGATCTCCACGGCGCAGCCGTAGCAGGCGCCGTAGCCGCAGGCCATCGGTGCTTCCCAGGCGAGCTGAGCGGCCGGGACGAGCAGCTGCAGCGCCCGGAGCATCGGCTCCGGGCCGCAAGCCAGGACATCGTGCAGCTCTGCGGGCAGCAGGTCGGTGACGAGGGCGGGCTCGATGCAGATCTCGGCGTTCGGCACGAGCGCCGCGGCCTCAGCGTGCCCCTCGGTGCGGAAGCCGAGGATCGCCGGCGGGCTTCCGTTGCCGGGGCCGGCGAGCCTCTGGGAGAGGAACGGCAACGGAGCGATCCCGATCCCACCGCCTACGAGGAGGGGCCGCTCGACGTCGAGGTCGAAACCGCGTCCGAACGGCCCGAGCAAGTGCAGCTCGTCGCCGAGCTCGAGCTCGCAGAGCGCGCGAGTGCCCGGGCCGACCGGGTCGATCAGGAACGCCAGCTCGAAGCGCGTCGCCAGGCAGATGCTCATCGGCCGCGGGAGCAGCCGTCCGGGTGCCTCGAGCATGAAGAACTGACCCGGCTCACCGGGCTCCGAGTCGGCGCGCTCGATCCGAAGCAGCGTGTAGGGGCCGATCGGCTCCACGCCGACGACGCTATGCAGCCCGCGTCGCACCGTTCGCCCGTTCGGCAACCTGGCCCGCCGCGGCCGCCTCCTGCTCGAGCCGCTCCTGCAGCGAGCACGGGATCTCGAAGCGACCGTGCGCGATCGCGGCGACCGCCAGTCTGGCCGCCGCCAGCGTCGTAATGCAGGGCACGCGCGCCGAGAGGGCCGCCTCCCGGATGAGGGAGCCGTCGAGCCGCGCGCCGGAGCCCTGCGGCGTGTTGACGACGAGATTGCAACGGCCGCTGCGGATCAGCTCGACCACGGTTGCCGCGTCGGCGCTCGACTCCGAGACCTTCTCCACTCGCTCGACTTCGAGACCCGCCGCTTCGAGCGTCCACGCCGTTCCCGCAGTCGCGACGAGCCGGAAGCCGAGATCGGCCAGCTGCGCGGCCACAGGTACGACGCCGGGCTTGTCCGCGGCCCTGACGGAGAGGAAGGCGGTGCCGCCCGTCGGGAGCGGCCGGCCGGCCGCACGCTCGGCCTTCGCGAAGGCGGTCGGCAGGTCGTCGGCGCTCGCCATCACCTCGCCGGTCGAGCGCATCTCCGGCCCGAGCACCGGATCGGAGCCGGGGAACCGCGCGAAGGGGAGCACCGCCGCCTTCACGCTCACCTGCGCCGGTCGCCGTTCGACCCCCAGCTCGAGCTCGTGGAGGCGCGCGCCGGCAGCGAGCCGGGCCGCCGCGTCGACGAGGTTGATTCCCGTCGCCTTCGAGGCGAACGGCACCGTCCGGGAAGCCCGCGGATTCGCCTCGAGCACGTGCAGCTCGCCCTCGACGAGCGCAAGCTGGACGTTCAGCAGCCCGACGACGCCGAGCGCCGGGCCGAGACGCCGCACGACGCGGCAGACCTCGCGGTAGGTCTCGTCATCGAGCGAGGGCGCAGGCAGGACGCAGGACGAGTCGCCCGAGTGGATGCCCGCCTCCTCGACGTGCTCCATCACCGCGCCGATGTAGACCGAGACACCGTCGCAGAGGGCATCCACGTCGATCTCGAGCGCGCCTTCGAGAAAGCGATCGACGAGGACCTCTCCGGCGATCCCCTTCATCGTCTCGCGAACCTGTGCGGCCTCGTAGCAGACCCGCATCGCGCGGCCGCCGAGGACGTAGCTCGGTCGCAGGAGCACCGGATAGCCGATCCGCTCGGCGAGCTCGACCGCCTCGTCGCTCTCGGCGGCGATCCCCCACTTCGGGCAGCGCAGGCCGAGCTCGGCGAGGAGCGAGCCGAAGCGCTCCCGATCCTCGGCGAGGTCGATCGCCTCGACCGGTGTCCCGAGCAGCTTGAAGCCCGCGGCCTCGATCGCACCCGCGAGCTTCAGCGGCGTCTGGCCGCCGAACTGGGTCACGACTCCGACGGGCTGCTCGCGCTCGAGGATCGGCAGGACGTACTCCTCGGTCAGCGGCTCGAAGTAGAGCCTGTCGGAGGTGTCGTAGTCGGTCGAGACCGTCTCGGGGTTGCAGTTGATCATCACGGCCTCGTAGCCCTGGGCGCGGAAGCTCTGGACCGCGTGGACGCAGCAGTAGTCGAACTCGATCCCCTGGGCGATCCGGTTCGGGCCGGAGCCCAGGATGACGACGCGCTGTCTGAGACCCGTCGGTGGCGCCTCGTCTGCCTCGCCGACAGTCGAGTAGTAGTAGTTGGAGCCGGCCTCGACCTCTCCCGCACAGGAGTCAACGCGACGGTAGGCGCGCTTGCCCGTCGGGAGTCCGTTCGCGCGCAACTGCTCGAGCTCGCGCTGGAACCAGGGATGGACACCCTCCGGAACGTGCTCGAGGTCGGGCCACGGCGTCACCGCCGCCGCATCGAGCTCGCGGCTGACGAACGCCTTCCAGAACGCCTCCTGGAAGGTCCGGCCGATCCCCATCGCCTCGCCGACCGACTTCATCTGGGTGCCCAGCGTCGTGTCCGCGCCGGGGAACTTCTCGAAGGCGAAGCGCGGCACCTTGACCACGACGTAGTCGAGGGAGGGCTCGAAGCTCGCCGGCGTCGTCTTCGTCAGGTCGTTAGGGATCTCGTCCAGCGTGTAGCCGACCGCGAGCTTGGCCGCAACCTTCGCGATCGGATAGCCCGTCGCCTTGGAGGCGAGCGCGGAGCTGCGCGAGACGCGCGGGTTCATCTCGATCACGCGAACGTCGCCGGTCGCGCGATTGCGCGCGAACTGGATGTTCGAGCCGCCCGTCTCGACCCCGACCGCGCGGACAACGGCTGCGGCGGCGTCACGGAGCTCCTGATAGGCCTCGTCGGAGAGTGTGAGCTGCGGCGCCACCGTGACCGAGTCGCCGGTGTGGACGCCCATCGGATCGAGGTTCTCGATCGAGCAGACGACGACGACGTTGTCGCGCCGGTCGCGGATCACCTCGAGCTCGAACTCGTCCCAGCCACTCAAGCTCTCCTCGACCAGCACTTGTCGGATCGGGCTCTCTCGCAAACCGATCTCCACCTGACTGCGGAGTTCGCTCTGCGACAAGGCGAAGCCGCCGCCGTGGCCGCCCAACGTGAACGCCGGGCGAACGACGGCAGGAAGGGCGATGCCTTCGATGTCCTCGAGCGATGTCACGATCTTCGAGCTCGGCACCCGGAGCCCGCAGCTCCGAACCGCATCGCGGAAGAGCTCGCGGTCCTCGGCGCGCCTGATCACCTCGACGGAGGCTCCGAGGAGCTCGATCCCGAGTGCCTCGAGCACACCTTCCTCCGCCAGCTCGATCGCGAGGTTGAGCGCCGTCTGACCGCCGAGCGTCGGCAGGAGCGCGTCGGGCCGCTCGCGGCCGAGCACGTCGGCGACGCCCTCGAGGTCGAGCGGCTCGAGGTAGGTGCGATCGGCGAACCCCGGATCGGTCATGATCGTGGCCGGGTTCGAGTTGACGACGATCGTCCGGAAGCCGTCCTCACGAAGCACCTTCAGCGCCTGGCAGCCCGCGTAGTCGAACTCGCAGGCCTGGCCGATCACGATCGGCCCCGATCCGATCAGGCAGATCGAGCGAAGGTCGGTTCTACGCGGCATTGGACTTGACCTCGTCGAGCCAGCGCTCGAGGATCGGCCACGCGTCGTGCGGCCCCGGCCCGGCCTCGGGATGGAACTGAGCCGAACGCGCGCGCAGCTCCGGGAAGTCGAAGCCCTCGACGGTGCCGTCGTAGAGGGAGACATGCGTGGCCTCCCGTGCATCCGTCGGCGCAACCGCGAAGCCGTGGTTCTGGCTCGTCACGAGCACGCGGCCGGTCGTCCGCTCGAGCACCGGATGGTTCGTGCCGCGATGTCCGAACGGGAGCTTGAAGGTCGTGTGGCCGGTCGCGAGCCCGAGGAGCTGGTGCCCGAGGCAGATCCCGAGCACGGGCACACGCCCAAGGAGTTGCTCGACCACGCGAACCTCGTTGCGGAGCGGCTCCGGGTCGCCCGGCCCATTCGAGAGCAGGACGGCGTCGTAGCCGGCGAGCTCGTCCGCTTCGGCCGTGTGCGGGAGCACCGTCACGTGAGCCCCCGCGCCGGTCAGACGGCGCAGGATCGAGCGCTTACAGCCGTAATCCACGACCGCGACGCGAATCGAGCCGTGCTCCGAGTGGACGTAGGGTTCGCCGGTCGACACATGGGCCACGAGCGAGCGGCCGTCCATCGACGGCAACTCCCGCACTGCGGCCAACGCCTCGTCGGGCGCCAGCGCCGTCGCGACGGCTGCAGCTCGCATGGCGCCGCCTTCGCGCAACCGCAGTACGAGCGAGCGCGTGTCGATCCCGGTGATTCCCACGATCCCGCGCTCGACAAGCCATCCGGTCCACTCCGGGCCGCGGGCCTCGCGCATCAGCACCGCCTTCGCATGGGCGCCGGCCGACTCCGAACGAGAAGCAGCGACGCCGTAGTTACCGACCATCGGGGCCGTGAAACAGACGAGCTGCTCCGCGTAGCTCGGGTCGGTGACGGTCTCCTGGTAGCCGGTCATCGCGGTCGTGAAGACAGCCTCTCCGAAGGCGACGCCCTCCGCTCCCACCGACTCGCCGCGGAAGATCGTCCCGTCCTCGAGCGCCAGGTAACAGTCCGGCTCGTGCGTCATCCGTACACCAGCCGTCCGTCCGCAACCGTCGTCACGACGCGACCGTGAAGTCGCTGCCCGAGGAGCCAGGAGTTGGCCGAGCGCGAGCGGAAACCCTCCTCGCTCACCGTCCATTCGGCCTCGAGGTCGAGCAGGACGAGATTGGCGCGGGCGCCAATCTCGAGCTTCGGCTCCGGTAGGCCGAAGACGCGCGCCGGTCCCGCCGACATCCGCTCGAGCAGGATCTCGAGCGGGACGAGTCCCGGCTCGACGAGGTGCGTGTGGAGGGCGGCGAAGGCCGTTTCGAGCCCGGTGACGCCGAAAGGCGCCGCCTCGAAGGGGACATCCTTCTCCTCCCGTGAGTGGGGCGCGTGGTCGGTGGCCACGCAGGAGATCGTGCCGGTCCGGAGCGCCTCCACGAGCGCCTCACGGTCGGCCGGGGTACCGAGCGGCGGGTTCATCTTCGTGTTCGGGTCGAGCGAGCGGACGGCCTCGTCGGTCAGCACGAGGTGATGCGGCGTCACCTCGGCCGTCGCGGCGACACCCGCAGCCTGCGCGCGCTCGAGTGCGTCGACCGACTCGCGCGCCGAGACATGCATCAGGTGGAGCGGCTGCCCTTCGTGGCCGGCGAGCGCAAGGTCGCGCTCGACCATCACGCTCTCGGCGATCGAGGGCCAGCCGCCGATCCCGAGCTCGGCCGAGAGCGTGCCGTCGTGCATGTGGCCGGCCCTCGAGAGCGTCGGCTCCTCGCAGTGGAGCGCGAGCGGCTGGCCGGTGATCTCGGCGTACTGGAGCGCGCGCCGGAGGAGGCCTGCCGAGACGACCGGCCGGCCGTCGTCGGTGAAGGCCGCCGCACCGGCGTCGCCGAGCTCCCCCATCTCGGTCAGCTCCTCGCCCGCGAGGCCTTTCGAGATCGACGCCATAAAGCCGACCGGGATCACCGCCTCTCGGCGCGCGGTTTCTTGGAGCGAGCGGAGTACGGTGGCCGAATCGACGACCGGATCGGTGTTCGGCATCGCGAGGATCGCGCAGTAGCCGCCCGCGGCCGCGGCCGCGGTTCCACTGGCGATCGTCTCCTCGTCCTCGCGACCCGGGGTGCGGAGGTGGACGTGGGGATCGACGAACGCCGGCGCCAGCACCGCGCGGCTCGAACCACCCGGCTCGATCCGCGTGATCACCCCGTCCTCGACCGTGACTGAGACACAGCGTTCTCCCACGGGGCGACCTTCCAGTGTCAGCGAGTCTGCGTAGCCGTTCTTCGCTACGAGCATCAGGCGACGCTCGCGATCTCGCCGGCCGGAACGCCCTGAGCGAGCAGATCGTGCAGCACGGCCATCCGGACGACGAGCCCGGAGCGCACCTGCTCGCCGACGAGCGAGTCGGCCGAGTCGGCGACTCGCCCGTCGAGCTCGACGCCGCGGTTCATCGGGCCGGGGTGCATCACCTTCTGGCCCTGCCGCAGCCGCCCGGGCGTGATCCCCCAGCGCGCGGTGTACTCGCGCAGGCTCGGCACGTAGTTGGCCCCGGCGAGCATCCGCTCCCGCTGCATTCGCAGGACGTAGACCACGTCGGCGGACTCGATCGCCGAGATCTCGGTCGCGCGGTCGCAGCCGAGCAGCTCGAATGCGCGCGGAACGAGCGTGGGCGGCCCCACGAGGGTGACGCGGGCGCCCACGAGCCCGAGCACCTGGACGAGCGAGCGCGCGACACGCGAATGGAGGACGTCGCCGACGATTGCAACGTGCAACCCGTCAAGTCGCCCGAAAGCCGTCTGCATCGTGTAGAGGTCGAGTAGCGCCTGGGTCGGATGCTGGTGCGCGCCGTCGCCCGCGTTGACGACAGTCGCGCTGCTGTGAGAGGCCACCAGCCGCGGTGCGCCGACCTGCGGGTGCCGGACAACGATTGCCGCGGGCTCGTAGGCGGCGAGCGTCAGCACGGTGTCCTTCAGCGACTCGCCCTTGTCCACCGAGGAGCCGGCGGACCTGATCGAGATCGTGTCCGCCGACAGCCGCTTCGCAGCGAGCTCGAAGCTCGACGAGGTTCGGGTGGAGGACTCGTAGAAGAGCGTGATCACGAGCCGGCCCGCGAGCGTCGACAGTTTCCCTTCGACACCGTCGAGCGCGCGCGCCGTCTCGAGGATCCGCTCGACGTCTCCCCGGTCGAGGTCGGCGATCGAGATCAGGTGCCGATCAATGATGGCCGGCCTCCTCCGCGACGTCGACGAGCAGAATCCGGTCGACGCCGTCGGTCTCCTCGAGCTGTACCTGGATCCGCTCACGGCGCGAGGTCGGCAGATTCTTGCCGACGTAGTCGGGCCGGATCGGCAGCTCCCGGTGGCCCCGGTCGACGAGCACCGCGAGCTGGACGCGCGCCGGCCGGTCGTGCGCGAAGAGGGTTTCGATCGCGGCTCTGATCGTCCGGCCGGTGTAGAGCACGTCGTCGACGAGGACGCACGTCGCGCCCGCGAGCGGGAAGTCGAGGTCGGTGGCGTGCACGACCGGCTGGTCGGCCCGGTCGCCTCTCCCGATGCGGTCGTCGCGATGGAAGGTGATGTCGACCGCGCCGAGCGCCACCTCGACGCCGGTCCGCTCCTCGATCAGCTCGGCGAGCCGTTCCGCGAGCGGAACGCCACGCGTGTGAATCCCGACGAGAGCGACCGCCTCGAGCTTGTCGTTGCGCTCGATCAACTCGTGCGCGATTCGCGAGAGCGTCCGCGCCAGCCCCTCCGCGTCGAGGAGTGTCTTGCCGTGCAGGATCTCGGCAGCCGAACGGCCCGGGACGTGCGTGCTCATCTCGCTCCTTCCCGGCCTCGCAGGACCGGTTTAAAGGGTCGACCGCAGCATAACCCGAGAGCCGGACGCGCGTGCGAGCGGCGCGCACGCGCCCGGTTTGCGATCATCGCGGGGCATGACCTGGCTCAAGCGCGTTCCCGCGTGGGCCCTCCTCGCCGGCCTGGTCGCCGTTTCGACCGGATTGCGGTCACTCGCGGCCGAGGGGGTCGGATCGCCGTGGATCGCCCCCGACGAGATCATCTACGCGTTGCTCGGCCGCTCGCTCTGGGAGAGCGGCGAGCTCTCGATCCTCGACGGCGACACCGGTTTCTACAGCCTGCTCTACCCAGCGCTCGTCGGCCTGCCGCTGAGCGTCGGCGATGCCGAGACCGGCCATCGCATCCTCCACGTCCTGCAGGCGTTCGTGGTTTCGTGCACCGCGATCCCCGTCTACCTCTGGGGCCGGAGGCTCGTCAGAACTCCGTACGCGCTCGTGGCGGCCACGCTGACGCTCGCCTTGCCGACGCTCGGCTACTCGGCGCTCGTGATGAGCGAGGCGCTCTTTCTACCCGTGGCGACGCTCGCGCTCTGGACGCTCGCGCGGGCGCTCGAGCGGCCCACTGCCGGGTGGCAGGCACTGCTCGCAGTGGCCGTGACGGCCGCGGTCGCGACGCGGTTGCAGGCGGTCGTCCTCGTCCCCGTCGTTGTCACCGCGGTGCTCGTCAAGGCCGCGCTCGACCGTGATCGCCTCGTGCTGCGGCGATTCGCCCCCGCGCTCGGGGCGATCCTCGTCGCGTCGATCGTGCTGGCCGGGCTCGCCGGCTCGGGCTTGCTTGGGGCGTACTCGGCAGCGGGCGAGGGCTCGTACGACCTCGGCGCTGCCGCCCGCTTCGTCGGCTACCACGCGGCCGGGGTGATCCTGATCTCCGGGATCGTGCCGGGCCTCGCGCTGCTGCTCCTCTGGGTCACGACCGTCCGCTCGCGGGAGGCCCCGCGCGCGCTGCGGGCATTCCTCGCCGTCACGATCGCGTACATCCCGTGGCTCGTGCTCGAGGTCGGCGTCTTCGCCTCGCGCGAGATCGGCCACCTGGCGGGCCGGGATCTCGCGACGGCGGCTCCGCTGACGCTTCTGGCCTTTGCCGTATGGCTCGAGAGGGGTGCTCCGAGGCCGCAGCCCCTAACCTCGGTCGTGGCGCTCGTCGCGGCCGCCGGGCTGCTGGTGCTGCCAATCAGGCGGCTCGCGGAAGTCGACACGATCCACGACACCCTCGAGCTGATCCCGCTCGCTCAGCTCACCCCCGACGGCCGCGTGCTTGCATTCGCGCTCGCCGTGGCGGCAGCGACGGCGCTCTTCGTGTTGCTGCCGCGACGTGCGGTGGCACTGCTCGTCGCGCCCGTCTTCGTCGCCCTCGCCGCCACCTCGGTGATCGCGGCCCGCGAGGCGGACCGCCAGTCCGGCCAGCGCGAGACCGCTCTCCTGGGCGGGACGCCGACCTGGGTGGACGACGCCGGACTCGACGGGGTTGCGTTTCTCTACGCGGGCGAGCCACGCTGGACGGTCGTCTGGCAGCACCTTTACTGGAACCGCTCGATCGACGAGATCTGGACGCTCGGAGGCAGCGAGGTACCGGGGCCGCTGCCGCAGCGGTCGGTCTACCCTCGCTCGGACGGGACGTTCACGTTTGCCTCGGGTTCGGTCGACGCGTCCGCCGTGGTCGCTCCGACGAACGTCACGCTCGTCGGCGAGCGCGTCGCGGAGATCCGGCATCAGGCCCTCGTCGCGGCCGGCCATGTCCTCTGGCGGCCGGAGCCGCCCGTTCGGGCGGCGAGCATCACGACCGGGATCCTGGCCAACGGAGATATCTACAAGCCGGCCACGGTGACGGTGTTCGACTGTGCGAAGGGGCGACTCGAGGCGACGCTGCTTGGGAAGGCCGGCAACCCGGTCTCGCTCCGCTTGGATGGGATCACGCGTCGCGTCGTCGAGGTGCCCGGCGGCACGGTCTGGCGGGGCGGCCTCGAGACCGAGCCCTATGCGAGCGAGGACGGGATCTGCGAGTTCGGGATCGTCAGCGAAGGGCTGCTCGGATCGACGCGGCTCGAGTTCGTCCGCCGCTAGTCCGGAGTGATCGCGGGTCGCGGCAGGCGGGCGCCGCTCTTGACGAGCTCCGGCACGCCCCGCTCGGGGAAGGGAATCTCGATCACGTCGAAATCGCGAGGCACGACGGTGTGGGGAAAGATCGCGCGGGCCTCACGCTCGACGTCGCCGGCCGAGTAGCGGCTCGAGAGATGCGTCAGCGCGAGCAGCTTGACCCCTGCTTCGAGGGCGATCCGCGCGGCCTCGGCCGCCGTCGAGTGGTCGGTCTCGCGGGCACGCGCGGCCTCGTCCTCGCAGAAGGTCGCCTCGTGGACGAGCACGTCGGCGCCCACGGCTGCGACGACGACGCTGTCGGTCGGAGCGGTGTCGCCGCTCAGTACAACCATGCGCCCGGGCCGAGCGGGCCCGAGCACGTGTTCGGGCATGACAACCGTGCCGTCGGCGAGCGTGACTGCCTCTCCGCGCTGCAACGCGCCCCTCTCGGGTCCCGGGGGAACGCCGAGGGCGTCCGCGGTCGCTACTTCGAAGCGGCCCGGCCGCTCGGGCTCGACGAGGGCATAGCCGAGCGCCGAGTGGCCGTGACGCGCGGCGAATGCGTGCAGCCGGTAGCCGTCGCGGTCGAGCACGTCCCCGGGCTCCAGCTCGACGAGGTCATACGGGTACGTCAGGCGGCCGAAGATCCGCCGCAGCGACCCCATCAGCTCGCCGAGGCCGCGCGGCCCATAGATCGTGAGCGGCAGCTCGCGCCCACGCAGCGCGAACGTTTTCAGCATCCCGGGCAGGCCGAGAAAGTGGTCGGCGTGGAAGTGCGTCAGGAAGACCTCGCGCAGCTCGACGAGGCCGACGTCCGAACGGAGGAGCTGACGCTGCGTCCCCTCGGCGCAGTCGAACAGGAGCCGCTCTCCACCGCGCCGGACGAGCGTCGCCGTCGGCGCGCGCTGGGCGGTGGGCATCGAGCCGGACGTCCCGACGAAGACGACGTCGAGGTCCATGCTGCGAAGTCTAGGGCGGGTCTAGCCCGGCAGGATCAAGACCTGTCCGGGAACGATGATCGTCCCTGCGAGGCGGTTCCGCTTGCGCAGCTCGTAGACGCCCTCCCGCGGATCGTCGTAGCGACTCGCCGCGATCGACCAGAGCGTGTCTGCGGGCTGGACGAGGTAGCGCTGTTCGGGCCCGGACGCGTCCGATGAGCGCGCGAATGACGCCCAGAGAGCGAGCGAGAGAGCGGCAACCACGAGGAGGCGAGCGAACATGTGTTCGGCATCATGCACGAACACATGTTCGTTGTCAACTCAGGGTTCAGCGACGAAAGAGCGCCAAGCGATACTGCGGCTTGATGCTCATCTTGAGCACGAGCTTCCGACACTGGAAGCCGTCGGCCTGGTACTCGGCGGCACGGGCAAGCTGGCAGCTCTGGCCGGGTCGGAAGCCCGGGCTCACTCTGAAGGGACGGCTCTTGAAGACTGACACCCTGCTCGGATTCAGCTTCGAGGCGAGCGTGACCGCGAGCACATAGCTCTTCTTGGCGGCGACAGTGCCCTTGACCGTCAGCTCCGACCGGCGCCTTGCCTCGACGATGGCCACGGCGCCGAGGAGGCTTCCGATCCGCTCGGCCGGTGTGGTCGCGGGAACGATTGCCGCCGTCACGGTCACGTCCTCGGTCGCGGTTGCGGTGAACGTGAGGCTCCGCGCGCCCGCTCGGAGGCCGGTGGCGCGTGCGAAGCTGACGGTGCCACCGGCCGGCGTCCGCAGCGGACTCCAACTGCGCATGACGCTCTGGCACTCGCCCCCGGTTTCGGCGATCGCAGCGGCGACCGCTGCGTTCGAGGCCCGCTCGCTGCCGTCGTTCCGACGCAGAGCGGACTGCCAGCCGAGCCGGGTGCGCTCGTCGTAGTAGCCGAAGAAGTTGAGCTGGGCGACGTCGGGATCGCAGACGACGTAGCGCACGAGGTTGGCGTAGATCGCGGCCTGGTTCGCCTCGCTCGTGACCTTGACGTTCTCGGCGTCCGTGTATCCCGGCTGAAACGACGTGTCGACCTGCCAGCCGACCTCGTCGAGGTAGAGCTTCAGCCCCTCCACCGTCGTCGGCTGCGGCGTCCCCTGGAACGCATCCCAGAGCGCCTGCTTGATCCGCGCCAGTTCCTGCACGCTCGCGTTCGGCCAGCCGTAGGTGAACGTGAGCGGAACCGTGAAGTCGCTCGGGTTCGGATAGGGGTGGAAGCTGAAGCCGTCCATAATCGGGGTCGGTCGAAGGCTGGCGCGATACCAGTCGCCGAGCGCCGCGAGGAAGTGGACGGGCGAGGACTTCCCGGCAAGGCCCGGAGCCCGTTCGCCGCGGGGTGAGCTCCCGACTCCGAGCACGGTGATCTCGGGCGAGACGGCCTTCAAGGCGTCGTAGCCCGCCGCCAGGAATCGCCCGAATTGGGCGGCGGCGAGCACGCGGCCGCGCCCGTTGCCCTGCGGACGCCAGAACGTGTTCAGGTTCGGCTCGTTTCCGACGATGTAGGTCGTCACCTGCGGATAGGCGCGCGCCAGCGCGTCGAGCCAGGTCGCGAAGGCCGCGTGGCTGACGCCGCCCACCTCGAGCTCGCTCGGGGGGTACGGGTAGACCGCGAAGACGACCTCGATCCCGGCCGCGATCGCGGCCGGAACGGCAACGTCCAGCGCTTCCCGGTCCGGGATCGTGGTGGGGTCGGTGGGCTTCCAGCGCACCGTCATCACGTTCTGCTTCAGTCCGGTTGCGGCCATCTGGGGGAAGAACACGGCGCCGCCGTCGAGCGAGTACTTGCCCGTGTCGTCGTTCGCGCCGAACTGGACCTCCGCCGCAGCCGTCGCAGCAAAGATCGAGGCGCAAACGCACACAACCGCTGCAATAACCTTCTTCACCCGCCTCGCCACCTTTCTCCGATAGATCGTCGTGCCCAATCCGCCCCTGGGCAGTTCGACGCGCGACGCGAAGGGCCTGCCGACGCGTCGCGGTCGAGAGTCCTAGCGGAGCGCGGCGAGCACCGCATCGAGGATGGTAGCGGGGCCGAATCGGATCGGGTCGTCCGCGGGCAGGCCGGTCTCCGTTTCGACGTCAGCGATCGTCGCGCGAGCCTCGGCGTCGCCGAGCAGCCGCGTGTTCAGCGCGATCGCGGCGACCTTCGCGCGGCGGGCGGGAAGCGAGATCCGCTCGTGTAGCTCCACGAGCTCGCGCAACGGCGGGATCGGCTGACCGGGATAGCCCTCGATCTCGGTCTGCCCGGCCAGGTGGCAGAGAACGAAGACGTGCGGCGCGGTGCCGTGCACGAGCCCGAGCGTCACGCCTGAGTAGGCGGGATGGATCAGCGATCCCTGGCCCTCGACGAAGAGCAGCTCGCCTCCGCGCTCGTGTCCTTCCACGACCAGACGCTCGGCGGCGCCCGCGAGGAAGTCGGAGACCACGGCGTCGACGGCGATCCCCCAGCCCGCAATCGCGATTCCGGTCTGTCCGGTCGGCACGAATTGCGACGCGAGGCCGCGATCGCGCGCCGCCCGGTCGAGCTCGAGTGAGACGGTCATCTTCCCGATCGCACACTCCGAGCCGACGGTGAGCACAATCTGCGCGGGTAGCTCGAGGTTGGCGCCGCTCGGGACGTCGAGGCCGGCGGGAGGCCTGCGCAAGTCGCGGAGCTCGACGCCGTGGCGTGCGGCCAGCGCCGCCAGCTCCTCGTCGTCGGCGAGGAACTCGTGGAGGCCGTTCTCGAGATGCAGCCCGCTCGAGATCGCGTCGCGCAGGAGATCGCGCCAGGCCACCGGAAAGCGCCCGCCCTGGGTGGCGACGCCCACGAGCGCGGTCGTCGGGTCCAAGGCCATGGCCTCGTCGACGGTGGCGACGATCGGGACGCCCGCCTGCGGCCCTGCCATCGTCTCCCCCGCGCGAGTCGAGTCGAGGATCGCGACGACGGGTCGCCTGCCGTAGGCGAGGACGCCGCGGCCGGTCTTACCGTAGTGCGGGTCGCCGGAGAAGCCCTCAGCAAGGATCAGCAGCCGTTCCACAGCCGCGATCCTAGAACTCAGGAGGTCGAGCTGAGAACCCGTGCTCCGGTCCGGCGCGGCTCACCGCCGCCCGGCGGAAGTATCAGACCGGATCGTGAGCAACGCCGAGCCCTGGCTGCTCCGAGGGCACCTGCACCCCGTCGCGGAACTCGACCCCCGGCCAGGGATCCTCGGCCAGGAGCAGGTTGCCGTCCAGATCGACGCGGTCGCAGAGCGGCGCGACAGCGCAACCGGCGGCAATCCCGAGGCCGGACTCGATCATGCAGCCGAGCATCACCCCGAGCCCGAGTGCGCGGGCGGCGTGGGTCATCCGAATCGCCTCGCGGATCCCGCCCGACTTCGCGAGCTTGATGTTGATCCCGTGAGCGATGTCTGCACAAGCGGCGACGGTGTCCAGCCGGTGGCAGTCCTCGTCGACGTAGATCGGCAGGGGCGAGCGCTCCTTCAGCGTCCGACCGCCGTCGTCGCCCGCCTTCAGCGGCTGCTCGCAGTACTCGACGCCGAGGGCCGCGAGCTGAGGCAACGCGTCGAGCGCCTCCTCGAGCGACCACCACTCGTTGACGTCGACCATCAGCGGTAGCTCGGTGACGCCGCGGACCGCGCGTACGCGCTCGATATCCAGCCCGTCGCCGCCGCCGAGCTTGAGCTTCAGGCGCCGGAAGCGGGCGGCGGCCTTCTCGGCCCGGCGAGCCATGTCGTCGGGATCGCCGAGCCAGATGGTCCACGAGGTCGGCGGGCCTAGGCGCGGCAGCCCGAGCAGCCGCCAAGTCGGGATTCCGAGGAGCTTCCCCTGGAGGTCGTGGAGTGCGCCGTCGAGCGCCGCCTTCGCTGCATTGTGGCCCGTCGTTTCTCCGAGCCGTGCCTCGATCTCCTCGAGCGCGAACGAATCGTCTCCGACCGCGGCCGCACCCGGCCCCTCGAGGAAGGCAACCGTCGCGGCCGGCGTCTCCTCGTAGCGATCGAGCGGAGCGGCCTCCCCATGGCCGACGATGTCGCCGCGCCGGAGCTCGACCTGGACGACCTCCTCCTCGTCGCGCGACTCACGCGAGATCACGAAGGTCTCGGCAAGGCGAAGCGTCACGACTTGGGCGTTCAGCTCCATTCGCCCACCTTATCGTTGCGCCTGTTGCAAATCTCTTTTGCAACCCGTACCCTTCCGGCTCGCAGATTTCTGCATCGAGCAAAAGGGGGAAGGGAACGAGGAAGATCGTCCTGCTCGTGGCCGGGGTGCTGGCCGCGCTGAGCCTGACCGCTGCGCCCGCGAGTTCCGCGCCGGCTGTGGCGTCCACCCTGTGCAACGGCTGGGAGACGCCGAACTCGGCTTACTTCACGAGCCTCCGCGCTCTCACCACCGTGGCCTCGGGCGCTCGCGGCGGCATCGGCCGGGGAGAGCCGTCGCTGAACGCGAACTACGCGGCAGCAACGTGGTTCAACGCGCGGGCCGGCGGCGACGCCGAGCGCGACATGAAGAAGGCGCTCCATCGAGGCGGCTTCGAGACGTTGAACGTCTACACGAACCTCGCCGGCGGCTACCTCGGTTACGCCTATTTGCCAGGTCTGCCGGATGCGCGGCAGTATCTGGACGGAACCGTGATCCACTGGGCGACGGTGCCCGGCGCCTCGGATCTGTTCAAGGATCGATACGACCTCGGCCACACGTTGACCCACGAGGTCGGGCACTGGGTCGCCCTCGAGCACACCTTCGCGGGCGGATGCAACGCCAAGGGCGACTACGTCGAGGACACGCCGGCGATGGCCGTGCCGACGAGCGGCTGCCCCAAGGGCGAGGGCAAGGACACCTGCCCGAAGGAACCCGGGCTCGACCCGATCGAGAACTACATGGACTACTCGTACGACTCGTGCTACTCGATGTTCACAGAAGGACAGGCCGACCGCGCGCAGGACGCCTGGAACTTACTTCCGCGACCGCTAGACCGGACGCTCGCGGCGGGGGCGGGTACGACTCGCCTCCGCCGCTAGACTTTCGGCTCCGCGCCCGTAGCTCAGGGGATAGAGCGCTCGCCTCCGGAGCGAGAGGTCGGAGGTTCGAATCCTCCCGGGCGCATGCTTTCTGGCGCGCGACGAGCATCCGCAAGGCGGACGCTCGTCGCGCAAAGACCCCTGAAGGGTCTCGGCGCCGGAGAGAGACTGGAACGCCGCTTCACGCGAGCGATTGAACGCTGAATCCCGCCGCGAGGCAAGAGCCGGGCGAACCCGGATCGACTACGGGTCGAGCAGATCACGCGACCAGCGCGCGTCGGCGAGCTGGTCGCTGTAGTTGCGCCGGGTCGGCGCGCCGGTTCGCGCCCGCTGAGGAAGGATTCCGGGCGCGGGCTAGAATCCCGAGGATGATGCCCTCGACCGACGAGCCGTTCAGTACGTATGCCCAGCCTGCCCCGCATCCGGCGGACACGGCCCGGCACGGCTCCGGTCGTCGCGCGCGCTGAGCGGGCGCCGCTCGAGCTCACCACAGCCGGCCTGACCTGGATCCACCTCGACCGGCCACACCCGGCCGCCACCGATGCACTTTCCGAGCGCTTCGGCTGGCATGCGCTCGACGTCGAGGACGTGCTCTCGAAGCGCCAGCGGCCGAAGGTAGACGAGTATCCGGAATACCTCTTCACGGTGCTCCACTTCCCGGTCTACGACAAGGCGATCCAGCGGTTGAACGCGGCCGAGCTCGACGTCTTCCTCGGCCCGGACTACCTGGTGACGCTGCCGAACGTGGAGCTCTTGCCCGTGACGCGGCTCTTCCGCCGCTGTGAGGAGGACGAGACGCTCCGCGCCGATCTCTTCGCCAAGGGGTCGGGCCGCCTGCTCTACGAGGTGCTCGACGACCTCTTCGACTATTGCTTCCCGATCCTCGACAAGATCGGGCACAAGCTCGACACCGTCGAGGACGCGATGTTCGAGGAGCGCGCCGAGGACGTCGTCCGCGACATCTCGAACGTGAAGCAGGAGATCATCTCCTACCGCAAGATCATCAAGCCGGAGCGCTCGACGCTACGGCTGCTCGAACGCCGTGTCGAGCGGTTCCTGCCCGAGGAGCTCGACCTCTACTTCGACGACATCGTCGACGCATCCGAGCGGATCTGGGACCTCCTCGACAACTACAAGGAGGTCGTGGAAGCGCTCGAGGACACGAACGAGTCCGTGATCTCCCATCGCCAGAACGACGTGCTCCGCGTGCTCACCGTTTTCAGCGCTGTCGTCCTTCCCCTGACGCTGATCACCGGCATCTTCGGGATGAACGTCTCCTTCCCGGGAAACGGCAGCGCAGCCGCCTTCTGGGTGGTCGTCGGGACGATGATCGCCGTGATGCTCGCACTGCTCGGCTTCTTTCGCTACAAGCGCTGGCTCTGAGAGCGCCTTTCACAAAGACGTTTCGTCGGCGGGGTGTGCCGGGTGGTGCGAGCGCAAGGACGCAGGGAGCCTCGATAGTCCAGCTATCGAGGCGACTGAGGACGCCGCGATCGTGCCGCACAGCGCGGCCCGACGGCTCAAGGCTTCATTCTGAAAGGCGCTCTAAAGCTTTTCGAGGCAGCCGGCGCTCGACGTCCGAGAGCGCCGGGACGCCCGAGAGGGCGGCGTCCCGGCGCTGAGCGTTCTTCTACGCGACGATCTTGAGCGGCGTGCCTGCGGGGGTGAGCCGCCGGAGCACCAGCGCCGCCGCGTTGGACATGCGAACGCAGCCGTGCGACACCGCCTGGCCGAGCAACGACGGCGTCGAGGTGCCGTGGAGTCCGACGACGCCGCCGCCAGGCCATTCGGAGAGCTTGGAATAGGCGCTCGTCTCGAAGGCGAACGAGCCGAGGTACCGTTCCGTGGGCTTGAACGCGGCGGTGACGTAGTAGTTCCCGGTCGGCGTCTCCATCCCGGGCCGGCCGATTGCGACGCGCGTGGCGAAGCGGGTCTTTCCCCCCTCGAGGATGCGAAGCATCCTCGAGGACAGGTCGATGACGATCGTCCGACGGACGCTCTTCGTCTGGACCGCCGCCGCCAGGACCCAGCCGATCCGACCATTAGGTCGCATGGGCATGGAGAGCTTCAGCCAGACCCTTCCCTTGGCGTCCTTTGTCTGGCCCAGGACGAGCAGCGTTGTCGGACGGAAGTCGCTTCGGAACTGCGGGAAGACCTTGATGGTCGGCGAAGTGCGCGAGGGCTTCGTGTGCGCCGCGAGCTTCGTCCAGAGGATGACCCCCGTCTTGGGATACGCCGCTGCCTTGGCCGAGGCGGCCACGGTCGACGGTGACGACTTCTCCGGGCCCGCCGCCGCGGCGACGCTGACGAAACATGCGGCGACGACCAGCAGCGACGCTTTCGCGACACGTCGTCGTACTGCCTGATAGTTGAGCTGCATCGGATCTCCTTGAGGTTTGTGGCCGCGGCGAACGAGCGCCGGGGGCCCGAGGTCGATCGGGCCGCCGGCGCTGGTCGTGCTGCGTTTAGCCGGTGAGGTTTCCGCCGGATCGGGCCGAAGTAACGACGCCGATGCTCTTCACGACTTTGTTGCCGGCCGCACGGACGAGGACGATCCCGGGCCGCTTGGGCTTCACCTTCAACGTCGCCTTGCCGCTCTTGTTGCTGCGACTCGCCGCCTTGACGCCGGCGCCGTTCGCGGTGACGACCGTATTCGGGGTCGTCTGCACGACCACTGTGATCGCCCGACCGAGCTGTGTGGTCGACGGCGTACCGCCACCACTACTGTTCGATGCTGTGGACGGGTCGCCGGCGCCACCACCACCGCTACCACCGCTACCACCGCTACCACCGCTACCACCGCTACCACCGCTACCACCATTACCGCCAGCGCCAGCGGCGGTGTTCTTGGCACTCGGGCACCCGCCCGTGGGGCCCGGAACGATCGTTCCCGCCCGCGTGAGATACGCGCCCAGCTCGTTGAGCCGGATCGTGATCGGCGCCAGCGGATTGTTGACGTCGCCGGTGACACGGCAGATCGTCACATAGCCGAGCGGCTCGTTACCGAGCGTGCCGTTCGGGTCGCTCGAGGTCGGGCAGAGGCCGACGAACGAGCCCGGGTTCTGATTGAGGAACGCCGCGACGCGATCGATCGCGACGTTGACCTCGAGGAACCGAAGCGCCTTCGCGTTCGACGTGACCTGGCAGATCGTGACCGCCGCACCCACCGGGATGCCGAGGATCCGACCGGGGCCCTGCGTCGCCGTTCCACCCTGCCCGGGGCAGGTACCGATGAACGAACCGGGATTCTGGTTCAGGAACGCCACCACCTGGTCGACGTTCAGGCTGAGTTGCACGAGGTTCGGGGCGTTGACGCTGCCCGAGACTCGGCAGACCGTCACCCCGCCGCTCGGCGGGAGGGTGCCGCCGCCGGTGCCGCCGCCGCCGCCGCCCGAAGCCGGGCAGGAGCCGGCAAAGGAGCCGGGGAACTGGTTCAGATAGGCCGCAACTTGATCGACTGCGACCTGAACCTCGAGGTAGCTCAGTGCGCTTGCGCTACCCGTCACCTGACAGACCGTCACCGAGCTGGTGATCGGTGGGGTACTTCCGCCGCCGCCGCCGCCGCCGCCGCCGCCGCCGCCCGAGGCCGGGCAGGAGCCGGCAAAGGAGCCGGGGAACTGGTTCAGGTAGGCCGCAACTTGATCGACTGCGACCTGAACCTCGAGGTAGCTCGGGGCGCTTGCGCTGCCCGTCACCTGACAGACCGTCACCGCGCTGGTGATCGGTGGGGTACTTCCGCCACCGCCTCCACCGCCGCCGCCCGAGGCCGGGCAGGAGCCGACAAAAGAGCCGGGGAACTGGGTCAGATAGGCCGCAACCTGCTCGACCGCAACCTGAACTCGAGATAGCTCGGGGCGCTTGCGCTACCCGTCACCTGACAGACGGTTGTGCTCGCGAGCGGCGCCTGACCGCTCGAAGCGACAGGCAGAGCGAGCACGAACATGGTCACAAGTACGAGCAGACCCGCTGCCAGCGGCAACCGCCGCCGCCTGAGCGCGAATTCGATCAAGGCGTGCATGTTGGACCCCCTGCTAGAAAGTTGCCACAGGTCGACTGGGTCGGCAAAGTGGCGCGAAGCCGCAATAGCTCGGAAAGGGGATTCGGATCGCCCATTCCGGCGGGTGGGGATCGTCACTGCACGCCGTCGAGACATCTACCGCAGGAGAAACTCTCGGCGGCGCGCTCGTCCGGGCATCAACCTGTAAGGGTTCTTCGATTCCGGGCAAGTCTTCTCTGCGCCCGCATCTATAGAGGTGGGCGCGCCCCGAGGATGCGGCTCCCCGAACACGATCGTCAGACCACGAGCGCCCTGGGGGAGGGACACTCGGGCGGCACGGTCGCTGGGCGCGCCCGCTTCCCACTCTAAAGCCTCACCTGCGTTCTCGCGGATCGGGCGGTGGAGACAGCTCCGCCGCCCGATCCTCGAGGCTCGGGGACGGGCTAGGTGCCCCCGTGCAGGATCCGCCACTGCAGGGGTGCGAAAGGAGAGTTGCGAAGCTTCCGCTTCAGTTCTGCCGCAGTCATTCTCGTTCCGCCTTTCGGCCGCAGGAACCAGTCCCCCGCAGCATCGACCTCGCCGGCGAGTGCCTCGATCACCCTGAAGAGGGAACCGCGATATAGGGTCGTGTGATGGCTGCTGACGGGTTCCGGCTCGGCACGACAGGGGACGGCGAGCCGCTGATCCTCGAGCCGCGCGACCTGACGACTCACGGGGTGATCGTGGGGATGACCGGCTCCGGGAAGACGGGCCTCGGGATCGTTCTGCTCGAGGAGGCCCTCTCCGCCGGAGTTCCTGTGCTCGCACTCGATCCAAAGGGCGACCTCGGCAACCTGCTGCTGACGTTCCCCGACCTCGCCCCCGCAAGCTTCCAGCCGTGGGTGAACGAGTCCGACGCGCGCGAGGCCGGACTCTCGGTCGAGGACTACGCGGCGAAGGTCGCCGCCGACTGGAAGGAAGGACTCGCCGCCTCGGGTATCGGACCCGAACGGATCCAGGCGCTGCGGGACACGGCTGAGCTCACGGTCTATACGCCCGGCTCGAGCGCCGGGATCCCGCTGAACCTGATCGGATCGCTGAAGGCTCCGCCGCTCTCTTGGGAGACGGAGACCGAGACGCTCCGGGACGAGATCGAGGGCACCGTTTCGAGCCTGCTCGGCCTTGTCGGGCTCGCCGCCGACCCGCTCTCGAGCCGCGAGCACGTGCTGCTCTCGAACCTCGTCGAGCACGCTTGGCGTGCGGGCCGCGACCTCGACCTGGGGACGCTGATTGCCGAGATCCAGTCGCCGCCGCTCCGCAAGCTCGGCGTCTTCGAGATCGACTCGTTCTTCCCGCCGAAGGAGCGAACCGAGCTGGCGCTGAAGCTGAACGCGCTCGTCGCCTCCCCCTCATTCGCGATCTGGGCCGAGGGTGCGGCCCTCGACATCGCGGAGATGCTGGGCGGCGCGCCGGGGAAGCCCCGCGCAGCAATCGTCTACCTGGCGCACCTGTCCGACGAGGAACGCCAGTTCGCCGTCACGTTGATCCTCTCGAAGGTCGTCACCTGGATGCGCGGTCTCTCGGGAACGAGCGACCTGCGCGCCCTCGTCTACATGGACGAGGTCTTCGGCTTCGTGCCGCCGACGGCCGCGCCGCCGGCGAAGAAGCCGATCCTGACGATTCTCAAGCAGGCGCGGGCCTACGGCGTCGGGATGGTGCTCGCGACGCAGAATCCCGTCGATCTCGATTACAAGGCGATGTCGAACGCCGCCACCTGGCTGGTCGGGCGGCTCCAGACCGAGCGCGACAAGCAACGCGTGCTCGAAGGGCTGAAGTCGGCCGCGGGCGACGCGGACGTCGACAGCCTCGACGAGTCGATCGGCGGACTCCAGAAGCGACAGTTCCTGCTCGTCAGCGCCCACGAGCCGAAGCCGGTCGTCTTCTCGACGCGCTGGGCGATGTCGTATCTGCGCGGGCCGCTGACGAAGGAGCAGATCGAGCTGCTGATGCAGGGACGCGAGAGGCCGGCGGCGGTCGCGGCGGCAGCGAGACCGGACCTCGCAACCGAAAGTCCGCCGCCGGCGAGCGCCAACGCCGCTCTCTACGTCCATCCGGCGGCGCCGTGGCTCGCGCAGGTTGGCGGAGCTCCGACGGGCGCCCGCCTGCGCCCATTCCTGGCCGCGCGACTGAGCCTTCGCTTCGACGACGCGGCTTCCGACGTCGACGCGAGCCAGGAATGGGAGGCCCTGTACGGGCCGCTCGAGAGTGGACTCGACCTCGACAGCGAGGTCGCCGTCGACTACGACGACCGCGATTTCGTCCCTACCCCACCGGCCGGCGCGACCTACGCCGACGCGCCCACCACGATCGGCGAGGACGCGTTTCTCCGCGACGCCCGGGTTGCGATCCAGCGGCGCGTCGCGGATGCACAGACGCTGACCGTCTTCCGCAACAGCGCACTGAAGCTCTACTCACGCCCGGGCGAGAGCCGGGAGGCCTTCGCGATCCGGGCAGACGAGGCCGCCCAGACCGAGGCCGACCGGGAAGCCGCGACGATCCGTGACCGGCTCGAGGCGAAGCGCGAGCGGCTGGAAACAGCGCTCGAGACGGCTCGTCGCCGCGCCGAGGAGCTCGAGACCGACCAGAAGACCCGAACGGCGACCGAGCTGCTCGCGGGCGCGGGAACCGTCCTCAGCGTTCTCCTCGGGGGCCGAGGTCGAGCCCGCACGATCGCGCGCGCGGGCAGCGCGATCGGCACGGCGGCTTCCCGCCGCGGGATGACCGCGCGGGCCGGTGAGCGCAGGCGAACGGCCGAGGAGAAGGCCGCAGCGACCGAGCAGACGCTGGCGGAGCTCGAGCAGGAGCTGCTCGATGAGGTCGCCGAGATCGATGCCGAGTGGGCGGCGAAGGCGGACGAGCTCGACGAGATCGAGATCCGGCTCGAGTCCTCGGACGTACGCGTGCTCGAGCTCGATCTTGTCTGGGTTCCCACCGCCTGATCCGGCTCGCCGCACTCGTCGCGGTCGTCCTCCTCCCGGCCTGCTCGGCCGAGGACCTGAACCCCGCAGCGGAACCGGAGTCGGGCCGGGTCGCGCGGATCTCGGACGGAGACACGCTGCGGCTCGTGGACGGCCGCCGGATCCGACTCGTCCAGATCGACGCGCCCGAGCGCGTGGGCGAGTGCTTCGGGATCGCCGCCACGAATGCGCTCGCGCTCCTTGCCCCCGTCGGCTCGACGGTCGAGCTGGAGCGGGATCCCGCGCTCGACGACGTCGACCGGAACGGCAGGCTCCTTCGCTACGTCCAGGCGAACGGCCGCGACCTCAACCTGGAGCTCGTTCGGCTCGGTGCTGCCGCACCGTACTTCTACCGCGGTGCCCGCGGACGGCACGCCGAAGCGCTGCTCGAATCAGCCGAGCAGTCGCGAGGAGACCGCCGCGGCCTGTGGGGAGCGTGTCCCGAGGCCCGGCTCACGCCGACGCGCCAGGTCGCAGCCGGCTCTGGCTAGGACCGTTGCACGATCGACCTGCGGAGCGCAGAATGGACACTCCGAAGAGAACCAGCAAATGTGGCGGTGCGGCCCGCTCGGATCCAGGAGGAAATCCGGATGGCCGAACCGTCGGCGGACTACGCAAAGCACGTCGACCTCGTCTTCGAGGGCGGCGGCGTCAAGGGAATCGGCCTCGCTGGGGCCGTCGAGACGCTCGAACAGCACGGCTACAAGCCGCAGAACGTGGCGGGTACCTCTGCCGGCGCGATCAGCGCCTCGCTCCTCGCAGCCGGCTACTCGGCCGAGGAGCTGAAGAAGATCATCATCGGCCTCGACTACCGCCAGTTCCAGGACAAAGGCTGGGAGGACAAGGTCCCGTTGATCGAGCGCTCGCTGAGCATGCTTCTCGACCTCGGGCTCTACGAGGGAACCCGTTTCTACGAGTGGATCGGCGAGCTGCTGGCCGCGAAGGGCATACGGACTTTCGGCGATCTCGTCCACCCCGATTACGCCGACGATCCGAAGTTCCGCTCGCGCCTGCAGGTGGTCGCTTCCGACGTGACCTCCCACGAGCTGCTCGTCCTCCCGCGCGACGCCGGCAAGCTGGGACTCGACCCGGACGAGCTCGAAGTCGCGTTCGCCGTGCGGATGAGCATGAGCATCCCGATCTTCTTCGAGCCCGTGCGCCACGAGAATCCGAAGACCGGCGACACGCACATCATCGTCGACGGCGGGATGCTCTCCAACTTTCCCGTCTGGCTCTTCGACTGCGAGGACGGGCTGCCGGATTGGCCGACCTTCGGGATGTTGCTCGTCGAGCCGAAGCCGTCCGTCTCGGTCGCCGCGCGGCTGCCTAGGCCGGAGCGGCGCAAGGATCAGGCTCACGGCCCGCGGGCGGTCGTCGACTACGTGAAGTCGCTCGCCCAGACGATGATGGAGGCGCACGACCGCCTCTACGTCGAGCAGGCGAGCTACGCGCGCACGATCCCGATTCCGACCCTCGGAGTCGGCACGACGCAGTTCGACCTGCCACCGGACCGGGCGCTCGCGCTCTACGACTCCGGCCGAGACGCGGCGGAGAAGTTCCTGGCCTCGTGGGACTTCGACGCCTACATCGCGGAGTTCCGAAGCGGCAAGAGCCATTCGCGGCGAGAGACGCTGGTCGCGTCGATGGAGGAGCTTGAGCCAGCCGCCCTCAGCAGGTAGGCGAGCCACACGCGAAGCTCACGTCGTCTCGCCCGGACTACGTCCGCGGAGACACTGCTCGGGGTCGCTGCTCTTCGACGAGACCCGCTGATCGAGAAGCCGTTCGCTGTTGACACACTGGCGCGCCGCGTCCGCGCGGCGCTCGAGTCGCGCCACGAGAACGGCCGCTAGAATGAGCGACACGCGGGTGTAGCTCAGTTGGTAGAGCATCAGCTTCCCAAGCTGAGGGTCGTGAGTTCGAGTCTCATCGCCCGCTTTCTCGGACGGCCGACGACAGAGGGAGACGGACGTGGAAGGAAAGATGCTCTTCTTCAACGAGGAGAAGGACTACGGGTTCATCCGCACCGCCGAGGGCGAGCGGATCGCGGTCAATCGCGCCGGCTTCCTCCCGGGTGAGGCGCCCGTCGGCCGCTGCGCCGGCCTCCCCGTCCAGCTGACTCCCGTCGAGACCGACGAGGGCCGGGTCGCGACCGCCGTCTCCGTGCTCGTGGAGAAGGAGGTCGGCCGGGCTCGACGCCGCTCCTCCCGCTAGCTCGAGCTCGCGAGCTCCTCCATCTGAGCCGAGTAGCGCCCCGCGACCGCGGCGCTGTTGCAACGAGCGCGCAGGGCGAGGAACGACTGGCCGGCTTCGACGTTCTCGCTCTTCCCGCTCCAGGCCGCAAGAGCCGGCGCCTGGAGCGCGCGCCCGTACGAGAACGAGAGCACCCACGGCTGTGGGCCGAGCGAGTTGATCGCGTTCAGGTTCGCGCTCGCCTGCTCGTCGGACTGACCGCCCGAGAGGAAGACGATTCCCGGAACCGCTGCCGGCACGGTCTCGCGGAAACAGCGGATCGTCCACTCGGCGACCTCCTCGGCGCTTGCCTGGGAAGGTGAGCCCTTCCCGGAGATGACCATGTTCGGCTTCAGCAGGATTCCCTCGAGGTCGACGCGCTGGTGGTACAGCTCGTCGAAGACCTTGTGCAACGTCCGCTTCGTCGCGCGGTAGCACGTCTCGATGTCGTTGTCGGCGTCCATCAGCACCTCGGGCTCGACGATCGGCACGAGCCCCTGCTCCTGGCAGAGCGCCGCGTAGCGCGCGAGAGCGTGCGCGTTCGCCTCGATGCAGTACGCGGTCGGAATGCCGTCGCCGATCGTGATCACCGCGCGCCACTTCGCAAAGCGCGCGCCGAGGCCGCAGTAGTCCTCCAGCCGGTCGCGCAAGCCGTCGAGCCCCTCGGTCACCGTCTCCCCCGGCGCGCCGGCGAGCGGCTTGGCACCCGTGTCGACCTTGATCCCGGGGATGATCCCGCGTTGCGTCAGCAGCTCGGCGAACGGCGTACCGTCCGCGGACGACTGGCGCAGCGTCTCGTCGTAGAGGATGACCCCGCTGACGAACTCCTCCAGGCCGGGCGTCGTGAAGAGGAGGTCGCGGTAGGCGCGCCGATTCTCCTCCGTCGACTCCAGCCCGATCGTGTCGAAGCGCTTCTCGATCGTCCCGGAGCTCTCGTCGGCCGCGAGGATCCCCCGGTTGTCGGCGACGAGCTCGGTCGCCGTCTTGTGCAGATCAGCTGCCATTTCGCTGTCCTTTCATCAGTTCCCGGACTTTCGTTGACGGGTGGTAGGCGGCTATGCGCCGCACGGTGCCCGAGCGGGAGCGCATCACGAGCGACTCGGTCTCCGCGCCGGCCGCGCTGACCCGGACCCCGCGGAGGAAGACACCGCTCGTGACGCCCGTCGCCGCGACGAAGACGTCGTCGCCGGCCACCAGATCGTCGGTCGTGAGCACCCGGTCGACATCGACGCCGGCGTCGACGAGCGCTTGCCGCTCCTCGTCCGAGCGCGGCCAGAGCTTGCCCTGGATCGCGCCGCGCAGGCACTTGATCGCTGCGGCCGAGATCACGCCCTCCGGCGTCCCGCCGATCCCCATCAGCATGTCGACGCCCGCGAACGCCTGCGCGGCGGCGATCGAGGGCGCCACATCGCCGTCGCGGATCAGGTTCACGCGCGCACCGGACTGGCGCAACTCGCCGATCAGCTCGACGTGGCGCTCGCGCTCCAGCACGACGACGGTGAGCTCGCTCACGTCGAGGCCCTTCGCTTTGGCAACCGCACGCACGTTCTCGGTCGGCGACGCGTCGATGTCGATCGCGTCCGCGGCCTGCGGGCCGACGGCGATCTTGTCCATGTAGAAGGCCGCGCCGGGATCGAACATCGTCCCGCGCTCGGCCACCGCGATCACGGCGATCGCATTCGGCTGGCCGAGCGCCGTCAGGCGCGTTCCCTCGAGCGGATCGACGGCGACGTCCACCTCCGGGCCGCTGCCGTCCCCCACCTCCTCCCCGTTGAAGAGCATCGGCGCCTCGTCCTTCTCGCCCTCGCCGATCACGACGACCCCGTGCATCCGCACGGTGTCGAGGACGAGCCGCATCGCGTCGACCGCGGCGGCATCGGCCTTCTCCTTCTCGCCGCGCCCGACCCAGCCCGAGGCCGCCAGCGCGGCTGCCTCGGTAACGCGGACGAGCTCGAGGGCGAGGTTGCGGTCAGGCGCGGTGCTCATTCGGCCGTGATCGTAACCCTGCTCCAGCCGGGAGGCCGCACCAGGGTTATCTCATCGTCGCTTCGGCCGCAGGACGAGATGCGTCGCCACGCAGGGCTCGTACCGATGGTACGAGCACAACCATGAGGCTGACGGCAATGTTGAGCGCAGCGGCGACGGCCAGCGTCTCGGCAACTCCAACGAACGCAGCGAGCGGACCGATCAGCGCATACCCGATCGGGTTGAGCGCGACGGAGCCGAACCAATCGAACGAGCTGATCCGCGAGATCGCGTGCTCCGGAACGTTCCGCTGGAGCGCCGTGAACCAGAGCGTCTCGCCGAACGAGAACCCCACGCCCACGGTGAATCCGACGAAGGCGATCAGCACGAGCGGCAGCGGCACGGCCAACGTGGCTAGGAGTACGCCGGCGGGCAGAACGAGCAGCATCGAGGCGACGAGCGGACGTGCGAACCTGACGCGAAGAGCGATCAACCCGCCGGCAACGGAGCCGGCGGCTTGGAGCGCGAGGATCGTTCCCCAGGCTCCGGCCCCACCAAGCTCCTCCTTCGCCACAAGCGGCCCGAGGACGAGGTAAGCCGGGAAGAACGTCAGTTGGAAGAACCCGAAGGATGTGACCATCGCCACGACCCAGGAGCGGCTGACGAACTCGCTCCAGCCGTCGCGGAGATCGGCGAGGACGGACGCGGAGGCCAGCCGGACTGCCGGTGCGAGCCGCATCGACGCGACGAGCAGAGCCGACACGAAGAACGTGCCCGAGTCGAGCGCCAGCGCCCAGGCGGGACTCGCCGCGGCGACTATGACAGCCCCGATCGCCGGCGCGGCCACAGAGAGCGAGCTGCGGGAGAGCTGGATGAACGCGTTCGCCTCCTGAAGCCGGTTCTCGCTGACCGCCTCTCGGACGAGACCGAGCGTCGCGGGTCGAGAGAAGGCGACCGCGACACCGAACACCGTCTGTAGCAAGGCCACGTTCCAGACGCTCGCGGCGCCGGAGAAGAAGAGTGCGGCCGTGGCCGCCTGCGCGACGCCCTTGACGAGATCGCTGCCGACAAGGATGTCGCGCCGCGGGAGGCGGTCGGCGAAGACCCCGCCGAGCAGGAGGAACACGACAACCGGGACCTCCCGTGCGAGCAGGACGATTCCCAGGTCGGTCGCGCCACCGAGGTCCAGGACGGCGAACGCGAGGGCGACGACCGCCATGCCCGAGCCGAGCGTCGAGACCGAGACCGCTGCGAGGTACCGCGCGAAGGCCGGCTCACGAAGAGCGTCCAGCGAGCTCGGCACGCGCACGACGTGAGCTTAGAGCGTTACGGAGTCGTCGCGGCCGACTTGAGGAACGTCGACGGGTCGAGCAGATTGCCCTGGCCGGCGGGCAGGAAGACGATCTGCGGGGGCGCCTCCTTGAGGATCTGGAGCGCCTCGAACTGGAGGTTCCGATCGGTGAGCGAGCTCGCTCGCAGCCGCTGCGCCTGCGCCTGGCCGCGCGCGCGCTCGATCTCCTGCTGTGCCTCAGCCTTCGACTGCTCCACCTTCTGCTGCGCGGCGAGCGCGTCCTGGGTCGCGACCTGCTTGCGCTCGATCGCCTGGGTGAACTCCTCCGGGAACTTGAGGTCGTTGATCAGGAAGTCGACGACGTCGATCGAGAAGCCCTGAAGCTGCCGGTCGAGCGCCTCCTGGACCTCGGTTCGGATCTGCTCGCGGTTCGGCGCGACGTTGATCGACTTGAACTTGACGGTCTCGTTCTTGAAGACCTGGAAGACGCGTGGCGCCACGACCTTGTCGAAGAAGGCGGGGCCGACCTCGGTGTAGAGATCCTGGATCGCCGTCTCCGAGACACGGTAGTTGAGGGTGACGACGGCGTAGACCGGCTGCGTCTCCTCGCTCACCGCCGGGCCGGACGGGATCACTCCCTCGGCCGGCGGCGTGCGGTCGTCCATCAGAAAACGCTGACTCTCGACCTGGGTCGAGACCTCCTCGGAGCTCTGCCACGGTGCGATCGTCTGGAAGCCCGCCGGTCGCTGGCCGACGATCTCGCCGAACTGACGAACGACCAAGACGTGACCCGCGTTGACCGAGTGGAAGGAGCGAAAGGCGCCCCAGCCGCCGATCACGACGACGACGCCCAACGCGGCGCCGAGGATCCAGGCAGAGCCCTCGTCGCGCTTGCCCTGCCGGCGCAGCCCGATCCCGTTCAGCACCGCCATCACGGCGACGATCGCGACGATCGTGGAGATGATCAGATAGCTCACTCGCCGGACGAGATTTCGCTCCGGCGGCGCGAATCCTTCCGGGCGTGTTCTCCACTACGGCCACGACGCACGTTCGCGACCGCCTTGGCGAAGAACGCGAGGATCGCAATCGAGCTCGCGATCACGCCGAGGATCACCTCGACCTTCAACATCTACGGGCTCCGCACGACCGCGTCGTGGCCGTGGCTCCTGGCGAGGCGGCCGTCGGTCGTGACGAGGGGGCACGCAAGCGCTTCGGCAAGCGCCACGTAATACGCATCGCCGCTCGAGAGCGAGTCGCGCAATGTCCACGCTCGCGCGACGAAGGGAGCGGCCGGATAGCGGACGACCCGAAGCGCTTTGAAGACCTTGAGCGCGCGCGTACCGCGTTCCACGGAGACCTCGCCGCGAAGAACCTTCCTGCGTGTGACGCTCGCGGTCTCGTAGTCGAGCAGGTGAGGTGCGTGCAGGTCGCCCCGTCCGAGTTCGACGCGCGCCCACTCGCCTCGTTCGCCCCCGGCCAGGAGGAAGTCGACGACGACCGAGGCGTCGGCGACGATCAACGAAGGTCGAGTTCCTCGTCCCGTTCACGGCGAACCGCAGCCACTGCTTCGGCGCTCGTCTCCTCGAACTCGAACAGCTCATCGCCTCGAATTCGAGCGATGACCTCCGCCATCGTCGGCGTCTCGGCGATCGCCGTGACCTCGCCGAGTAGATACTCCTGCAACGACAGGCCGGCCTTCTCCGCGCGCTCTTTCAAGGTGCGATGAAGCTCGGAGGGAACGTTCCGGATTTGAATGTTGGCCATGGCGAGAGTCTAGTGCATGCACTATGCATGCACAACTGTCACATCCGATCGGGCGCCTCGACGCCGACGAGGTCGAGGCTGCGAGCGAGCACCGTCTGCGCAGCCGTGACGAGCGCGAGCCGGAACGCCTCCGTCTCCGAGCCGAGCACCTTGTGCTCGTGGTAGAAGCGGTGGAAGTCGTCGGCGAGCCGGATCGCGTAGTTCGGGATCGCGTGCGGGGCGCGCCGCTCCGTCGCCTCGGCGACGAGGCCCGGGAACTCGGCGAGCCGCTTGATCAGGTCGCGCTCCTCGACGGCGAGTTCGGCCGGCGGCTCGGCTGACGGCTCTTTGGACTCTGCGTTGCGGAGGATGCTCGCGATCCGGGCGTGGGCGTACTGGACGTAGTAAACGGGATTCTTCTGGGTCTTCTCCGCGGCCAGGTCGACGTCGATCTCGATCGTCTGGTCGTGCCCGCGGTTGACGAGATGCCAGCGCGCCGCGTCGACCCCCACCTCGTCCATCAGCTCGTCGAGGGTGACGAGGTCGCCCGCGCGCTTGGACATCTTCGTCGTCTGCCCGCCCCGGACGAGATGGACGAACTGGTAGAGCAGCACCTCGACGCGGCCGGGGTCGTAGCCGAGCATGCGCGCGATCGCCGCGTACCAGTTGCGCGTGCCGTGATGGTCTGCGCCGAGGACGTAGATCGCCCGGTCGAAGCGGCGGCCGAGCTTGTCGGCGAGATAGACGATGTCGGCCGCGCGATAGGTAGGCAGGCCGCCCTTCCCGGCGGAGCGGATCACGACCTGATCCTTGTCGTCTCCGTACGCGCCCGAGCTGACCCAGACGGCGCCGTCCCGCTCGTAGGTCTCGAGCTTGGGGAGGAACTCGGGAAGCCGCTGCTCGAGCTCGCTCTGGAGGGCCCACGAGTCGAAGTGGATCCGAAAGCGCTCGAGCGACGCCTCGATTCGACGCAGCATCTCCGGGACCGGATCGCTCGGATCGGCCGCCAGCTCGGCGACGTAAGCGCCGCGGTAGCCGTCCTCGGGCGGTCCCTCCCCGCGCCGCGCCGCCTCGACGGACGCGCGGAACCGCTCCATCTGGGTGCCGGCGTCGTTGTAGTAGTACTCGCGCTCGACCTCGTGCCCGGCGAAGGAGAGGAGGCGCGCGACGCAGTCCCCGTAGGCGCCGTTGCGTGCGGCGGAGACGACGATCGGCCCGGTGGGGTTGGCGGAGACGAGCTCCACTTGGATCCGTTCCGGCGTGGCTGCCGAGCCGCCGCCGTAGCCCTCTCCGGCGGCGAGGATTCCGGCGAGCACGTCGCCGTACCAGGCTGCTCCGAGCCAGAGGTTGACGAAGCCCGGGCCGGCGACCTCCGCTCGTTCGACCGCGGGCAGCCCGAGCGCGGTGGCGGCGAGCTCCTCCGCGATCGCGCGTGGGGGCTGCTTGCGCACGCCGGCGAGCCTGAGCGCGACGTTGGTCGCGTAATCGCCGTGCGAGGCATCAGCGGGCCGCTCGAGCGAGATCTCGGCGCCGGCCGCCTCTGTCAGAGCGGACTCGAGCCCCCGCACGGCATCAGCGGACACCGAGCTCCTCCGGGGCGAACAGCTCCTCGAGCTTGCGCAGCTCCTCGTTCGTGCCCACGCCGATCAGGACATCGCCTGCCTCGAGCAGCGCATCCGGAGACGGCGTCGTGTCGAAGGTGCCGTCGCGCTTGCGCAGCGCGACGATGATCGCGCCCGTCTGGTCACGGACGCGAAGCTTGCGGATCGAGCTGCCGGCCGCCCGGCACGAGGCGGGCACCTCGATCTCCTCGAGATTGAACTCGGCGCCTCCGACGGTCGTGACCACGTCCAGGAAGGCGGCGACCTGCGGCTTCGCGATCAGATTCGCCATCTGCAGGCCGGCCGACGAGTAGGGCTGGACGACGCGGTCGGCGCCGGCGAGCTTGAGCTTCTTCGCGGCCGAGTCGTCCGAGGCGCGCGCGACGACGAGCAGCGTCGGTCGGAGCGCCTTCGCCGAGAGGGTGATGAAGAGGTTGATCTCGTCCGAGTCGGCCGAGGCGACGAGCCCACGAGCGCGCTCGATCCCCGCGAGCCGCAGGTCGGCGTCCTCGGTGCCGTCGCCGTGGACGACGAGCGAGCCATCTGCGCTGGCGGCCTCGAGCGCGTCCGTGTTCACGTCGACGACGATGTAGGGCCTCGCGCTTGCGCGCAGCTCCGAGGCGACGCGCCGGCCGACGCGGCCGTAGCCGCAGATGATCGTGTGGTCGCGCAGGCTTTCGATCGTCCGTCTCCTCCTCCGCTCGCCGTAGGCATCCAGCAGCACGCCGCGCGCGATCATCTCGACGAGCGTGGTCGCGACGTAGGCGAAGAGTGCCACGCTCGCGAGCACGAGCGCACCGGTGAAGATCGTCGACCCCGTGCCCCCAGGATCGGCCGCGACGCCGGTGAGCGAGACGGTCAGGAGCGCCCGGTAGGCGGAGTCGACCCAGCCGAGCTCGAGGGTCAGGCGAAAGACGCCGGTGGCGAGGACGACGAGCCCGACCAGCGCGGCGAGGGCAACGCCGAAGCGGCGGACGCTGACGCTCTCCACGGGGTTATCGTACGGGCGTGGACGACGCCGGCCCCGAGCGCCAGCTCAACATCCAGATCGATCCCGATCACCTGATCGGCGTCTACGCGAACTTCGCCAACATCTCGTTCTCGGAGTACGAGTTCACGCTCACGTTCGCGCGGATCGATCACGAGGCCGAGGAGGGCGACGTTCCGGGCGTCGTCGTCACGCGAGTGAACATGTCGGCGAAGTTCACCAAGGAGTTGCTCGACGCGCTGCAGGATTCCTGGTCGAAGTACGCGACCGTCAAGGGGATCCAGGATCTCCCGGAGGCACCCCCGCGCGAGCAGTCCTGATCCGCTCGACGAGAGTCGGGTGGGTGTCGAGCAACAGGTGCAGCACGAACGGCGGGTCGGGGTCGCTCAAGCTCGTCCGCGCGAAGCGGCGGTAGAGCGCCTCGGCGGAGCGCCCGTCTCGCGTGAGCTGGAGGCCCACGACGTCTGCCTCGGACTCGTAGCGTCGCGAGATGACGTTCGCGAGCGGCAGCGTCGCGAACTGGAGCAGCAAAAGGACGAGCGCCACACGCGGCAGGGCGCGGGGATCGCGGACCCTGGCTGCCCGGCCTACGAGCCACGCACCGGGAAGGGCCAGCAGGGCGAACCACGCGACCCCCTTCCACGGGTGGCGACGCGCGACGTGGCCCAGCTCGTGCGCGGCGGCGAAGCGCACCTCGCCGCGCTCGACCTCGGGCTCAAGCAACGTGTCCCAGAGAATCACCCGAGTCGTCGGGCCGGCGCCGATCGCCTCCGCGTTGACCGCGCGGGTTCGTTCGCGGGCCTTGCGCACCTCGACCTCGATCTCCCCCAGTCCGGCCCGCTCGCCGAGCTGCTCGATCTGGGCCGCCAGCTCGCGATCCTGAAGTGGACGCAGCCGCGGCGCGAGCAGGCTCGGATAGAGCAGGACGTACGCGACGGCCAGTGCGACGAACGCGGCCCAGAGCCCGAGCCACGCACCGCGGCCAAGCAGATGACCCGCGGCGACGACCGCCAGACCGGCCAGCGCCGCTAGGCCGAGCTCGCCGAGCGTCGTCGACCAGGGGCCGCTCAGGTAGCTCAGGTAGCCGAGCTCGGTGACGTCGTAGCGCCGCCTCCACCAGTGGGCACCGAGGCGGACCGGCAGCCCGGCGAGCCACAGCGCCGCGAAGACCAGTGAGCCCATTACGGCGGCGCGCGCAAGCAGCGGTCCGCGCAGGCTCGGCGCCCGGCGGACGAGCAGCCAGAGCACGACGAGCTGAAGGCCCAGGCCGAGCGCGAAGAACGCGGCGAGGCCGTTCTCGTAGCGCGCGTTCCGGCGCAACGTCGCCGCGTCGAAGAGCGACGCTGCATCGAGCTTCGGCACGTCGAGCTCGGGGACGCTCGTCCGCCACAGCAAGACCGCAGCGACGAGCCATGCTGCCGCTAGGGTCGCGCGGATCCCGATGCGCGTAGCAGTCATCTCAGACATTCACGCAAATCTGCACGCGCTCGAGGCGGTGCTGGCGGCGATCGATGCCGACGGGGTCGACGAGCTCTGGTGTCTCGGTGACCTCGTCGGCTACGGACCGAGACCGAACGAGTGCGTTGCGCTCGTCCGCGAGCGGACGTCGATCTGCCTGGCGGGCAATCACGATCTCGTCGTTCTCGGGAAGATCGAGCTCTCGGCCTTCGCGGGCGAGGCGGCCGCCGCCGCGGAGTGGACGCGATCCGAGCTGAACCCTGCTTCGCTCGAGTTCCTCTCGCAGCTCGCGCCGACCGCGCGCGCGTCTGCGGCCGAGCTCTTCCACGGCAGCGCGCGGGACCCGATCTGGGATTACGTCATTGACGACAAGTCCGCCCGGTGGACGTTCAAGGCCACGAGCGAGCGTCTGGTGCTCGTCGGTCACAGCCACATCGCGCTCGAGATCTCCAAACGGAAGCGCCTCGAGGGAGGTCGAGCCCCCGCCGGCACCGAGGTCGAACTCGACGAGACGCGTCGCATTCTGAATCCCGGATCTGTCGGCCAGCCGCGGGACGGCGATCCGCGGGCGGCTTGGCTCATGATTGACACGGCGTCCAGTCGGGCAACGTTCTGCCGTACCCGGTATCCATTCGAGCTGACGCAGGCGGAGATGCGCGAGCGGAGCCTCCCGGCAACGCTGGCCGAGCGACTCGAATACGGCATTTGACCCCAATGAGTCACACGAAGGAGCGAGATGGCAGAACTGACGAACCTGGAGACGAAGCTCGGCGAGGTGATCGGGCTCGCAATGGCGGCCCAGGTCGCGATCGACCGGATCTCGAAGCTGAAGCCGCCACAGGATCTGGCGAGGCAGATGAAGCAGATGCGCAACGAAGCCGCCGCAGCCGAGAAGTCGGGAACCCAGGTTGCTGCGAGTTTCGAGGGCAAGAAGGGAAAGATCCTGACCGAAGCGCGCACGGTGAAGAAGAAGGGCGGCGAGATGCTGAAGACCTACCTCGACCGCGACTCGGACATCCTCGACGGGATGGAGTTCATGACGATGGCCGAGGCCGGCGAGGTGGGCCATTGGTCTGTGCTCGAGCAGATGAACAAAGCCGCGAAGCACGCCGGAATCCGGGAGATCGTGAAGGTGCAGCTGCCGATCCAGAAGCGGCATCTGAAGGACGTCACGGCCGCGAGCGTCATGCTCGCCGCCAAGGAGGACCCGAACGCCGAGGCATAGCCTGCCGGCTCTTCCACTCGTGCTTCTCGCCGTCGCCGGCTGCGGTGGAGGCGAGGAGCGCGACGGAAGGGCAATCCCGGCCCCTACCGCCCTGGCTCGCCGCACAGATCGCACGGGACGTACCGCCCAGCCGCACGCGAACTCGGGCTAGTCGTCCGCCTGATCGCCACTCGACTCGTCGGACCACGAGTCGAGGCCCGCTTCGTCGACCTCCGCAGCGTCGGCTGAGTCGTGATCGCCCTCGATCTCGGTCTCGTCACGCGAGCCCCACTCACTGTCGTTCGCTGACTCGAGCGCAGCCTCCGACGCGTAGATCTGGGGCTCTTCGTCTTCGGGCGGCTCCGGACCGCTGTCGGACTTCGGACCGCCATCGGGCCTTGCGTCGCTGCCCTCGTCGCCTTCCTTGCGTTTCTCGTCCGTGTCCTCGGGCTCGTCGGCGGCTGCTGCGCTCGTGGGTGCGCGCGGTTGCTGCTTCGGAGTCCCCGAAGAGCGCTCCTCGCCGTCCTCCGCCACGGGCACTGCCCGAGCCCAGCTCACGATGCCCGGCTCGTCTTCGGCGGGATGCACGAAGCTTCGGTCTCGCGCCGTCTCCGCCTCGTCCGAGCCAACCGACAGCGCGGCCGCCACTGCTGCGCCGGGACTCGTTCCCGACGGCACGGTCACCGTCCTCGAGGGTGACCCCGGGCGATCGTGCATCTCCTGCTCGAAGACCACGCCCGCCGACCCTGCGAGGACGGCCGCGGCGCCACCGGCCGCGAGCTTGATGAACAGCGGGACTGCGGCAGCGGCTCCCGCCGCTCCTGCCGGAGCGGCAGTGCTCGCAAACCCGGGCACGGCGTAGGCCAACGACTCCTGGATCGCCAGCGGCACGGCGAGCGCGCCGGCCACGAAGCTCGGGCGCAAGCGGCGCTGCAGCCGGCGCCGGCCACGAAACAGAAGCGCCTCCGCGGCGGGCCGGCTCGTGCCGAGCGCGGTCGCCACCTCGTCATAGCGCAACCCGAACAGATCACGAAGCACTACGGCGTCGCGTTGTTTCTCAGGCAACGCAGCGAGCTCCGCGTAGAGCTCCGCGAGCTCGGCCCGATCGACGGCCTGATCCTCCGCCGCAGGCGAGACGAGCCGCGGAGAATCCCCCATTTGCAGCGGCTCGCGCATCCGCGCCGCGACCCGGCCGCGGCACTCGTTGCGCGCGATCGTGCCGAGCCACGCGCCGGGGTTGTCGACGCTCGTCCCCGCCAACAGGCTCCGGTATGCCAGGAGAAACACCTGCTGGGTCGCGTCCTCGGTGTCGGTGGGGTTCCGGAGGATCAGCCGACAGATGCCGTGCACCATCCGGGCGTGCGCGGCGTAGAGCTCGCCGAGGCGAGCGCCGGCCGCCCCGGGGGAGGGGCGGCTCGGCAGCTCGACCGGATTGACGCTCATCGGCGACAACGCCTAGTCGTCGTCCTGATCGTCGTTGTCATCGTCATCGTCCTCGTCCTCGTCCTCGTCGTCGTCGTCGTCGTCGTCGTCGTCGTCGTCGTCCTCGTGCTCGTCGTCCTGGAGCTCGATCTTTCTGAGCACGAGCGCACCGGCCGCGGCCGCCACGCATTCGAGCTCGACCAGATCGCCGACGGCGAAGCCGGACAGCGACTTGCTCAGCGAGCAGGTGACGGGGGAGGCCGACAAGCCGGGCTTGACGGTGATCGACGTCGCCGACAGTGCCGTGATCTTGCCCTCGATCTCCAGCTCGTGCGAGTCCTCGTCGAGGTCGACGCCATTGTGGTCCTCATCCTCAGCCTCATCCTCGTGCTCTGCCTGCACGGCAATCGCGGTCAGCTTGCCATCGGAGCCGACCGAAACGATCAGCTTCGCCTCGTCGAAGGCGTTTAGGCCTAGAGGAAGCTCAAGCCCTGAAGGGAGGGAGATCGTGACGAAGCCGGACTTGGCGACGACCAGCTCGATGCTGCCGTCCGCGATCTTGGTAACGATTCCCTCGACCTCGATCGTGCCGACGTGGCCGACCGTCGTCAGCGCGGTCGTCCGGAGCGTGCCCGACGCGAGTGCCACGGTCGCGACGATCTGGTCGCCCGGCTTAGGGGCTGCGTCGGTCCGCGTCGCGAGGCTGCGCGTCGCATTGCGGCGGAGGAGCGCGAAGCTCGAGCCGCCTGCCGAGACCAGCAGCCTCCTCTGGGCACGCTGGTTCCGGATCACGACGGCCTTCACGCGCGTTGTGGAGGCACGTCCGGTGACGCGCACCGAGGTGGCGCGATACGTGCCGTCCGCGCGCTTCGTACCGCTGAGAAGCAGCCGCTGTCCGAGTCGCAGTGACGCGGCCTTCGGTGAGCGGGTCGTACGTACAGTGCCGTCCGCCGAGGCGGTCACGACGGCCTTGCGGCTGCTGTCCTTGGCGATCACGACGCCTGTCCAACCGGCGGCCGAGGCAGGCGACGCGGCGACCGCGAGACCGGCGAGGGCAAAAAGGAAAACGAGGGTACGTCTCATGGGCGATCTCTCCTGGGTCGAGGGGTGTACACCGCTAGAGAGAACATCGACCCGGAACATGCGGGTCCCCAAAAAGATCCTCCTAAAGGGTGACCCTCGCCAGGACGAGCTAGGCGAGCTCGGCGACGGCCGCGATCGCGGCGGGTTTCTCGGCGGCGCCGGAGCCGGTGTCGGCGCCGTAGGTGATGCCCTCGCGACCGAGCGCGAGCTGGACTTCCTCCCGAGCCTTGTAGATCCGCCACTTCACAGTCGCGAGCGTGATCTCGAGCGAGTCGGCGATCTCGGTGTAGGAGAGACCGACGACGTCGCGGAGGAGGAGCGCCATCTTCAGGTCGACGTTCAGCGCCTCGACGGAACGCCAGACGGCGTCGATTGCCTCGATCCGCTCGAACGGCGCGTCGACAACCTCGAGCGGTGGAATGTCCTCGAGGTTGACGACCGCGCGCGGCCGGCGCTCGAGCGCGCGCAACTCGTCGAGCACGCGATTCTTCGTCACCTGGAAGAGCCACGTCGTGAAGCGGCAGCGAAGCGAGAAGCTTGGCAGGCCCTGGTAGACGCGGAGAAAGACCTCCTGCGTCAGATCCTCGGCCAGCGAGCGGTCGCCCACGAGGCGCAGGACGTAGTTGAAGACGGGCAGCTCGTAGGCGCGAACGATGAGCGTAAAAGCACGCTCATCGCCTCGCTGGGCCTTCCGCAGGACGCCGAGATCAGGCTGGGGCAGCGACAAGTGTGCCGGAGTATAGCCGCCTTTTCACCGGATGGACGCTTTCGGATCCGCCGACTCGGCGAGGTTTTGTCCGGTCATCTCGCCCGGGCTTCGCAGCCCCAGAAGCGCAAGAGCCGTCGGCGCGAGGTCGGCCAGCGTCCCACCGGGCTGGAGGGTCCGGCCCGCGGCGGTCAGGACGAGCGGCACCGGGTTCGTGGTGTGCGCCGTGTGGGGGCTGACCCCGTCGGCCTCGAGCATCTGCTCAGCGTTGCCGTGGTCGGCGGTGACGAGGCAGACGCCGCCCGCCGCCCGGGTCGCTCCGACGACGACGCCGAGACACTCGTCGGTGACCTCGACGGCCGCGACGACGGCCGGGATGGAGCCCGTGTGCCCGACCATGTCCGGATTCGCGAAATTGAGCACGGCGAAGCGATAGCCGTTCCCGATCTCCGCCGCGAAGCCTGCGGCAACCTCGCGCGCGGACATCTCCGGCTTGTGGTCGTAGCTCGGGACGTCGCGCGGCGAGGGGACGAGGATGCGCCTCTCTCCCTCCCACTCCTGCTCCACGCCGCCGTTGAAGAAGTAGGTGACATGGGCGTACTTCTCGGTCTCGGCGACGTGGAGCTGGCGTGCGCCCGCTGCGGCGAGTGTCTCGGCAAGCGTGTTCGCCACCCGCTGCTCGCCGAAGGCAACGGGCACCACGAGCTCCTCGCCGTAACTCGTCATCGTGGTCAGGTCGAAGCCGGCTGCGACGAGCTTCTGCGAGAGCTGGCGCCCGCGATCCGGACGGAAGTTGAAGAAGATGGCTGAGTCCTTCCGGGTCAGTCTCGGCCGACCCGAGAGGACGACCGGCTCGACGAACTCGTCGGTCAGACCGGCGTCGTAACTCGCCTGCACCGCGCCGATCGGGTCGTTCGCACGCTGCCCTTCACCTACGACGATCGACGCTAGCGCGCGTTCGGTGCGATCCCAGCGGCGATCGCGATCCATCGCGTAATAGCGACCGACGATGGTCGCGATCCGCTCAGCCGGAAGTTTGGTGAGGTCGCTGACCGCCGACGTCGGGGAGACGTCGCGGCCGTCGGTGAAGACGTGGATCCACGTCCGCTCTTCCATTCCGAGCCGGCGCGAGAGCTCGAGCAGAGCGCGCAGGTGCTCGATGTGGGAGTGGACTCCACCGGTGGAGACGAGGCCGAGGAGGTGGACGTCGCCCCCTCGGGCGCGTGCACGCTCGAAGGCCCCCAGGAGAGCGGGGTTCTCGGAGAGCGTCCCGTCGCGGACGGCCTCGTTCACGCGCATCAGGTCCTGGAACAGGATCCGGCCGGAGCCGATCGTGAGGTGTCCGACCTCGGAGTTCCCCATCTGGCCGGGCGGCAGGCCGACCGCCTCGCCGGAGGCCGCCAGCGTCGTGTGCGGGTACTCGCGCCAGAGCCGATCGAAGACGGGCGTCTCGGCAAGCTCGACCGCGTTGCCCCGACCGGCGGGCGCGCAGCCCCAGCCGTCGAGGACGACGAGCGTTACGAGCGGGAAGCTGCCAGGCAAATCGCCGCGAACGAGTCGGGGTCGAGCGAGGCGCCGCCGACGAGCGCGCCGTCGAGCGAGGGCTGGGCGAGGAGCTCGGCCGCGTTCTCCGGCTTGACCGAGCCGCCGTAGAGCACCGGCAGGTCGATCAGGCCCTTGATGAATCGATGCGCCTCCTCCGCCTGCCCCGGCGTCGCGGTCTTGCCGGTCCCGATCGCCCAGACGGGCTCGTAGGCGACCACGAGCTTCTCGTGCTTGCCGGCCGCGAATGCGATCGCCTCGACCTGGATCTTCAGGACGAGC
>JBBJLW010000099.1:0-2898 GCA_037720595.1 Gaiellaceae bacterium
CCTCAAGTTCTACGGATTACGGGACATGCTCTCAACCAGGACTCGGGTCGGCGAGCGCCAGGGTCGGATGCAACTCTTCGACGGTGTTCTAGGGTTATTTCATGGCGCTCTCAGCACGGCATCCCGACGAGCCCGCTCTCCATCACGAGCTCCGCGATGCCTTCAATCGCAAGCTGACGAGCACTAAGTTCTTCGTCTGGATCGACGTCCGGCCGACGGGCGGCCTGAAGCGATTCGCCCACCTCGACGAGATCGTCCGGGCGACTGAACAGTGGCTCACCGATCTTGATCCCGACGCTCCTGCTGCACCTGACCGGATCGCTGAGCGCTGGATTGTGGATCCCGCCGCCGAGATCAAGCTGCGCGCGATTCCGAAGAGGCCCGAGGCGCGCGACCGACGCGCCGACCAGATCGTTGGCAACCCGGAGCCGATCTTGGCCGGATGGGTCGATTGATCCTCGATCTCCTCGCAGCAGCCAAGCCCGACGAGGGTGGGCTAAGCAAGGAGATGTACGGCCTCATCGGGATTGGCATCGGTGCGCTGGCGACGATCGTCGTCGGGCTCGTGACCGGGTGGTGGAACCGGGGCACCGAGCAGCGGAAGATCGACCTCGACCAGCAGAAGTTCCTCGCCGAGCAGCGGAAGGAGGTCAAGCCCGACTTCCTCGCCGCCGGCGAGGCGATGGGCACCGTCCTCCTCGGCGCCGATGCCGACTTCGAGGCTCGGAGCCAGGAAGCAATAAAGGCAAGGAGAGCACTCCTCTCAATCGCTTTTACCCACCAGTCGCTCTCGGCCGAGAGCACCTTTCGGGGCGTTGTTGAGAGACCTCTCCTCTCCTACGGAAGAGAGCCTCGGACGAGCTGCGGGAAGTGTGGCCCAGCCTCGAGCAACAGATTCTCGGTAGATGGCCCGAGCCTCCGAGCTGAGGAGGGGTCCTCGGGACGAGCCAATTTCGGCCAGGACCACCGCTACGGAACTGTACTCCGGGCGCGATTGCCGTTTGTCGCGCAAAGCAGCGCTCTCGCTTCGGCTCTCGCCGCTCAGGAGCAGCGGCCCATCGCATCGCCCCGACGCAGCGCAGCGGGTCGCAGTCAGACACGGCAAGCCCGACGTGGTCCACTGCCCGGAGGACAACCTTTCGGGCCACGCTGACGGGCGGCACCGCTGGGCGTCCACAGCGAACTCGACGACAGCTCGCCGACTATTCAGCCGAACAGCTTCTTCGTGATGCCGGCGAGGATCACAGTGAGCAGGACCGGGCCCACGACTCGTACTAGTCGTCTCAGGTTCGTCTGTCCGATCGGCGCGACTTCGATTGAGGGGTAGGCCCACGTACCCCAGTACACGCCAAGAATCCACCCAATCCCGCCGACGCTGAGGGCGGCCAGCAAGGTCTCGGAGCCTCCAACGCCCAGAAGGTACCCGCCACTTAGGACCAACGCGGCCGCTGCGGTGCCCCCAGCGCCGGCCAGCAAGAAGGCCATCACTACTTGTATCGCCTCTCGCTGGGTTCCGCCGCGCAGAATCGCCCGTCGGATCAGCATGTGCCGCGCTTCGACCTCGCCATCCGTACCCCTGACTTCAAGGACGACGTCGGCATCCTTGCCGACCCCTATCGCCCACCAGGGCCTGGTCCACCGCAGAACGATCTCGCTTCTGCTGGCACCGGCCGTGACGACGGCCGACATCGAGGTGAAGTGCCGCAGGGCGTCGATAGTGACCAGTTCCGTGAACGAAGCGGGCGAGTCGAATGTCTCATGATCATCCGCAATGCAGACGTCGATCACGGTCGTAGTCGCGCTGTCAACGACTGACGTCGCACGCTCTGCCGTGCGGACGATGTGCGCGAACAGCTCAGGAGTCCCGTGCCAGAAGTGCCACGTTTCCCGCTTGCAAGCCACCGACGACTGCTCGGGCAGCTTCGACGTGGCCATGCGTCGACCGTAACCCATCGAGTCGAGGGCGAGCGGCGAACAAGTTCGGACGACGGCCTCGCTTAGGCACGAGATTGTCCCGTCAGACGAGTATGGAGGAGCGCACAGCTTGCTCAGGGCGACCTACCGGCGCACGTCGCCGCGAGGGCCTACCGCTTCCCGCCAGCGCCCGCGAGCAAGTCGCCGTCGCGCTCCGGATGTGCCGCTGCCGCCACCCTGGACGGCCTCCAAAGACCGAGCGGCCGCACCGCATCCCGCGGGAACACCCCATCACCCATCAAGTCACCGGCCCGCCGCACGGCGAGGCCGCGGACCGAGATAAGCCCGGGCGCTCGCGCGCACCGCACCCCGCCCCTCCACCGCGCCCACGCACCACCGAACCCACTCAAGCGTCACTCCAACAACGGCATCGCGCACTTGACGCGGAGCCCCGGCACAGATAAGCGGAAGCGAAGTGTGTGGCGTGCGTCGAGCGTCGAGATCGAAGACGATTCGTTTTATGGCGCATCGTCGACTCGAGTATCAGCACGCACTTCGCGGCGTCGCGTATCTGCGAATGCACGCGGGCGAACGGAGTCCGAGCAGTCCCCCATCGGTGCAGACCGCTGGGGCAACGAAGTCATCCCGGATTACCCGCCGATCACTGAGGAAGAGCTCGCGTATCTCAAGAGGCGGATCGAAGAATTGGTGCTCAAGGCCGCGGAGCGGCTCGGTTAGGTCGCTTCGACAGCCCGTGCCTGCGCTGTCCGCAGGAACGAAAGCGTTGCCCGGCTCCCGGCGCTGGCGTTCCGGGCGGCTGAGGCCACACCCCTTCAGTGGCTCAGGCCGGCAGATCCCGGGTGCGGCACCACCTACACGTCGGTTCTCCGCCGGCGACCTCGCGCACGCCGCAGCGGACGAGTGCTCCTATCGCGTGGAAGCGAGAGTGCGTCGCCTCGCCGCGTACGCCGGCCGGCCACTGCT
>JBBJLW010000100.1:0-2872 GCA_037720595.1 Gaiellaceae bacterium
CAATCGTCAGTCCCAAACCGGTGCCGCCGAGCCCCGACCGCTGACGCCCGGGGGGCAGCTCGAGTCGGCGGACGAACGGTTCAAAGAGCTCGTCGGCGTCGGACGGGTCGACTCCCACGCCGTTGTCGTGTATTAGCACGGCGCCGCGCCGACCGGTGTGCCCGTCGATGCGGACGCGTGGCGGGTCGGCATCGAGGGTCGCGTTAGCCGCGTTGATCAGGACGTTCTGCAGAATCGCCGCCCACTCGGCAAACCGACCCTCGGGCAGCCGAAGGTCGTCCGGCACCGATTGGCCGATCTCGAGGCCGCGCAGAAGCGGCCCCATCTGGGCGATCACCGTCGCACAGACCTCAGCGGCTCGCATGGACCGTGGTTCGTCCTGTTCGCTGTCCATGACGAACGAGAAGATGCGACGCGTTGCCCGTGCGCGCTCGACCCATCCCAGGATGCTCAGCGCAGCGGCATGTCGGTCGACGTCGCGGTCAGTCGCAGCTAGGTCTTCGGCGAGATCCTCGAGCAACGTGATCTGCTTGGTGATCTCGTGTTCGTAGCCGACGGCAGCTATGCCCGCCGTCGCCAAGGCGCCGAGCAGGCCAGCGCGCCGTGCTGCCCGGTCGACCTCCTGCTCCTGGGTCTCGATGGTCTCCTCCAGCTCTGTACGAAGGCATCGAAGCCTTGGTGGGGATCGCGTCGCGGTGGCGTTCGAGGACCTCGCGAATGCGTGCGCGCTTCGGGGCGATCGCGCGGACGTCGGCGATCTCCTTCCTGGCGGCGGCGCGCCTCCTGCATGGCGTAGAAGTCCAGCGCCCACCGAACGGCCGTCCTCAGTTCTCGGTAGGCGGCGTTCGCGACGAGCCGGTCGCGCGTGACTGCGATGGTTAGGTTCTGCCCGGATTCGGCCGCCGCGTGTCGTTCGTGCCCGGTATCGACGTTGACGACACCGAACAATCGCGAGTTGGTCGGCAAGTACGAAAGTCCCCCGGAGAGGTTCAGCGCAGCGGGCAGCAAAGCGCTGATGCTCAGGCGGTGCGAGTGGTCTTGCTCGATACCGAGCCAATCGGTTTCGGGCCCGTAGTACGGGAGTCCGAAGCCCGTGTCGTATACGTGCACGCCGCCGAACTGGTTGAAGTACTCGCGCGCCTCTCCAACGCGGATGCCCATCGGCTGGCGGTGGACGAGGTTGAAGATCCGGATCTCGAATTCAAGTCGGTCGACGTGCTCGGGGGCGTCATAGGTTTGTCGATGCCGCGTGCCATCGTTGAACTCGAGGCTCAAGCGGATCTTTCGTCGACCGTCCTCTGCCGCATGCAGTTGGCCCACCAGGCGCGCGGTCCAGATATCCAGGACGGCTCGTAGCTGGGCGTCGAAGGCGCCCTTGATCGTCGGGTCGCCGGTCTCGAGTGTTACTTCGAAGTCGTCTGTGACGCCTGCAGCACGGAACGGCGGCTGGAGCGTCCAGATCTGCTGCGCGAGGCGCCGGAAGTCGTCGCTTGTCCAAGCGTGGTTGAGGTCTGAAAGGACCAAGCGCGTGCCGGTCGGCGAGTCGTTATACGTTCTTTGGGAGGGTCTCCGAGTGACCGTAACCGGCGTTTCAACCAGCTCCGCGCCTGGCCGAGCCGCTTCGGGCCAGAAGACCGTCGCCTCTACCTCTTCGTCGTCGGCGCACGTCTGGAGAGTAAGTCGGCGTGCGAGGAACTGCACGGCGAGGCGGCCTACTCCCTTCGAGCCGGTCAGCGCACGGCCGCGCTCTCGCGATGAGCGCTGCTCGCTCTTGTGAGTGCTGCCGACCCGCATCCACAGCCGGTCGAACTCGTCGAACGTCATGCCGTGCCCGTCGTCTTCGACGATCAACTGCTCTCCGGTGAACTGGATGCGGACGCGCGCGGCGTCAGCGTCGTAACCGTTCTTGATCAGCTCGCCGAGCGCGATGTGAGGTTCGCCGACCAAGCGCTCGCCTAGCTCGGCGAGCAGGGCGGCGTCGACCGAGAACGTCAGTCGGGTGGTGGTCTCCGTTGCGCCCGCAGTGGCCGATTGCGCCATCGTCGTGCTGAGTTTCGCACCGCGCGGCTAATACCTGTCAGGTTTCTCAGTGGCGCCGGTGGCCACCAATCAGCGCGACGGCCAGATGGCCTACGGAGTCGACGACCCGGGTGAGAACCCCCACGTCAACTACGAGCCCTCCATCACCGGCGGCCTTGACGAGGCGCCGGGACCGAACCACGCCGAGCAGGGACCGACGATCGAGGGCCGCCTGACCCGCGCGCGCATCCCCCGCACGAACGACTACGCCCAGGCCGGGGAGCGCTATCAGCTCTCCGAGGAGTGGGAGCGCGACGACCTCGTCACCAATCTCGTCGACGCGCTCTCCCAGTGCGAGCGCCCGATCCAGGAGCGCATGGTCTGGCACCTGCTCATGGTCGAGGACGAGCTCGGCCTACGCGTCGGCGAGGGTCTCGAGATCTCGGTCGACGACGTGCGCGACCTCCCGCCCCTGGCCACCCAGAGCCTCACCGAGGACGAGCGCGAGCGGCTCGCCAAGCTCGGTGCGAACGGGCCCCGCGACGTCACCGGGCACGTCATGACCCACTGTGTTCACAACGAGCGCGACGTGCGGGCGGAAGACCGGGAGGCCGTGGCGGCCGGTTGAGCGGCGGGGGCGCCGGCGCCCGGGGCGCGTCCTACTTCGCGCCCTTGCGCCCTTCCTGGTCTGGGCGTCGGCCGAACATCCATCCTTCGATGTCGCGGACGGCGTCATCTGCGGGCAGCGGAGGTTCTCCGCCGAGACTCAACGTCGCCATCATCCCGAAGAGACCTGCGACGGCGTCGAACGGATCCTCTCCACCCTTGCTTGGCCCGAACCCATCCTCGATCT
>JBBJLW010000101.1:0-2862 GCA_037720595.1 Gaiellaceae bacterium
ACCTCCAGCGCGGTCACCACCCACTGGAAGAACCCCCAGTTGGGGATGATGAAGCTCGCCGCCGTTGACGAGCCCTACCGGCCACTCTTCGAGTTCGCCGTCCAGACCGGCGGACGTATCGCCGAGGTGCTCGGAGTCGTCTGGGGCGACCTCGACCTTGACGCCTTGACCGTCAGCTTCACCCATCAGCTCCTGCGAAAAGGTCAACGCGCCAAGCTCAAGACAAAGCGCAGCCGGCGGACGCTTGAGATCACTCCGGCCCTCGCCGCCACGCTGCGGGGGCACAAGCTGGCGACACCCGACGCCGGCGCTCGCGACCTGGTGTTCATCAACCGCCTGGGAAAGGGGCACGATCACCGTAATATCGGGGGGCGCGTACTGGCCCGAGCTCTTGAGCGCTCGGGCTTAGTGGCCGGTGATGACGGCGGGAAGGTCGGCGGGGAAGAGAATCAGCCGACGTTTCACTCTCTCAGACATACGCACGCTTCGGCGCTTATCCATGCCGGGTGGGACATCGAGGAGGTCTCGGCGCGGCTCGGACACCGAGACGCGGCCTTCACGCTCCGCATCTATGTCCACGAGTACGAGGCCGCTCGTCATAGCCAGGACCGACGCAACCGGCTGACGCAACTCTACGGCTCGGCGAACGACACGGTCGACGGAGACCGCCAGAAGGAGACCGGCGAGGCGACGGACACGGGAGGCGATCACGTTGAGGGGTGACAGCGCCCGACCCCGAGTCCCGGCGTTGGGGGCACGAGCGCGACGCGTGCGCCTATCTGCTGTCGGCGGCGGGCATCGCATCGGGCGCCAGCGCTGGACAACGTGCCGTCAGTCCGCGTCTACCTCGAGGTCTTCGTAGGTCATTGGATCTTCCGTATCAACTGGCTCGGCGATAAGAGGCTTGCCCATGACCCGACCGATCCGCTCGAGGAGCGCAAGCTGCCGGGCTTCGAAGAATGCCTCGAAGTCGTCGTTGCGCGGCGTCTTGGGGTCGATGAGGTGCGACGCTAGGTTCGCGTCCTCGGCGGCGGCTGTGACGCCGTCCCGCTCGCTCAGCCCACGCAGGTAGTCGCTCGGCGCCCTACCACCGATCATCCGGTTCGTGCGGGCCGTGAGCGGCGTCTTGTTCACGATGCTGTCAAAAAGGGCTGGGGGCACGGGCTCAGGCTGTCGCTCCCGGCACCACTTCTTCGGGAAGACGTGATGGATGTCGACAGCCTCCTCGAAGTAATTCTGGTCGGTCGAAGCCTCGCCCGTGCGAAAATCGCGGGCGCCCTCGCGCAGGAGCAGCACGTATATGCCCTTATACGCGGCGCTGCGCCTCGTGCGGAGGGTGTGCAAGCGCTCCGGCGCGAGGTTGGCCTCGAGAATGGTGCGCGGGATCGCCTTCTCGTCCACGGCGAACCCGAGCAGGTCGGGAACGTCGCGGGCGAAGCGTGTCTCCGTCGCGGCGCCATACAGCTCGCCGAAGACGCCGCACCAGTACCACCGGACGAGTCTCTCGCGGACTTGCGGACGGTCGATCGCGTCGTCGCCGAGGAGCGTGAGGACGACCGCGAGCGGCACAAGCTGCGTGCTGTAGGGCAGAAACTTAGTCTCGAAGATCCGCTCGCGGTGCAGGAAGCGTGCGGCGCGCTGAAAGCCCTCCGTCAAGGGTTCGGTCCAATTGAGGTAGTCATCAAGGGTGAGGCGCAGAATGTCGCGACGCTTGCAGCTGACGACCGGCGCCCGGTCCTCGGGCTCGCCGACTTCGAGGTGCTTCCGCCGCTTGCCGTGCGTCGCCAGCAGGGTGACGGCCTGCAGGAAGTCAGTGCTGGCGACATCACGCAGAACGCGGTGCTCGTGCAGTCGCCGGCGGCGCTTGTCCCAGTCCTCGCGCAGCTCGAAGTCAGGTGGTGCGACCGCTGCAAAGGACGCGGTCAAGAGCTCGAAGACGCTGAGGGAGACGCCGCCCGAGTTGACCTTTTCGAATACGAGGCATACGGCCTCCTTTGGCGTCTGTTTGTGCAGCCGAATAACCGGAAGCTGGTACGCACGGAACCGCTGGACAATCTCGCGCTCGAAGGTGTCCCACATCTTGCTGAGGTCGGCGTCGTAGTCGTGGTGCGCCCGAAATCCCGCGGCCCATTGGTAGTGGTCGAAGACCTGGGCGAGCGGAAACATGAGCTCCGCGTACTCGCGCTCTGACGTCGCGAGGTCGAGCTCTACGTCGCGGCCAAAGTTCGTCCGCACGAGCCGGTCGGCTGGGATCGACTTCACAGCGTCCTCGCGATCGACCACTGGATTGAGCGCCTCGCGGATGTCGAGGTAGTACCAGCGCTCGATCTCGTTGCCCTTCGGGTCGCGGGTCTTCACCGGCGTGCCGGCCACTAGTGACTGGAACAAGGAGGTGAGCCGCTGCTGCCCGTCGAGGATGAGGAGCTCGGCGTCGCGGCCGTCGGTTGTGGCTCCTTCGAGCGGCCGCGTACGGAACGCCACCTCGCCGCCGTTCTCGAGCAGCATCACGGTGCCGATAGGGAACGAGCGCGAGATCCTGGCGATCAGGTCACGGATGTGGTCGTCGTCCCACACCCAGCCGCGCTGGAAGTCTGGGAGCTGCGCCTCTCCAGTCCTCGCATTGTCGAGGAGCTCGACGAGGTCGGTCTTCGTGCTGTCGAAGGTGCTAACGGCGACCATGGGGGCATTACAGCGGTTCAGACGCACCAGCGTCTGCTTGCTGCCGTAGGTGACCCGGCGTCGTCGGCTGAGGAAGCTCGCCGAGCGGCCCTTCAATCTCGTCGACTGTCCGCGCCGACTCCGACGAGCGCCGGTTCTACCTAGCGCTTCTCGCGCGAAGCGGTAGTAGCGATGGGCTGCCGG
>JBBJLW010000051.1:0-12305 GCA_037720595.1 Gaiellaceae bacterium
GGACGAGCTCGGTGTCGCCGGACTCGCGCTGCTCGAGCGTCTCGCCGACGCAGGCGATCACGCCGAGCCCCGCGTCGAGAGCCGATCGGGCGCGCCGCGCCACCATCTCGTCCGTCTCGCCGAAGTGCTGCCGTCGCTCGGAGTGTCCGACGAGCGCGCCCTGCACCCCGACCTCGAGCAGCATCTCGGCAGAGACCTCACCGGTGTAGGCGCCGCTCGACTCCCAGTGGACGTTCTGCGCGTAGATCGCGTGCGGACCGCCGACGGCCGATTCGAGGGAGACGAACGGCGGGCAGAGGACGACGTCGACGCTCTCGGGCGGCCGGAACGACTCCACGAAAGTCCGCGTCTCCTGCGGCCCCTTGAACATCTTCCAGTTGCCCGCGATCAGCATCGTCGAGTCCCCGCCACCGGTATCGCCGCGACACCGGGGAGCTCCTTGCCCTCGAGCAGCTCGAGTGAGGCGCCGCCGCCCGTCGAGACCCAGGAGACGCGCTCCTCGAGGCCGAGCTCGCTGAGCGCCCGCACCGAGTCGCCGCCGCCGACGACCGTGAAGCCCTCGCACTCCGCGACGGCTTGCGCGACGGCCTTCGTCCCGCCGGCGAACCGCTCCCATTCGAAGACCCCCATCGGCCCGTTCCAGAACACCGTCTTCGCCGACCGGATCTTTTCCACGAAGAGCTCGCCGGTCTCGGGCCCGATGTCGAGTCCGAGCCAGCCGTCCGGTACCTCGTTCCAACGGACGACCTTGCTCTCGGCCTCCTCCTCGAACGCGGCAGCAGCGACGACGTCGACCGGAAGACGAACGGGCGCCTCGAGCGGGTTCTCCTCGCGAAGCTGCTCGGCCATCTTGCCCCCGATCAGCATCGTGTCGACGTACTCGGCCAGGTTCTCGAGTACACCGAGCTTGTCTTCCACCTTGAGCCCACCGACGATCGCGATGTAGGGCCGCTCGACCTCCCCGAGCAGCCGGCCGAGCATCTCGAGCTCCTGCTCCAGCAACAACCCCGCGTACGCGGGCAGGAGGTGCGCGACAGCCTCGGTCGAGCTGTGTGCTCGGTGCGCCGAGCCGAAAGCGTCGTTGACGTAGAGATCGCAGCCCTCCGCGAGCTCCCGCGCGAAGCCCTCGTCGTTCTCGGTCTCACCCGGGTTGAAGCGCGTGTTCTCGAGTACGTCGATCCGCTCGTTCATGAGGAGCGCGCCGAGGTGCTCGGAGACCGGCTCCATCCGGAACGCGGGATCCTCCCCGCTCGGCCGACCGAGGTGCGAGCAGACCCGGATCCGCGCGACATCGTGCTCGAGCAGGTATTCGAGTGTCGGCAGCGCCGCACGGATCCGCGTGTCGTCTGCGACCTGCCCGCCCTCGAGCGGCACGTTCAGGTCGGCGCGCAGGAGCACGACCTTGCCGGCGACGTCGGCCTCGCGGACCGAACGCGGCTTTCTCACGCTAGAGAGGCTTCCGTTCAGATCCGCGAGCCAACATGAATAGGCCCACTCGTTCATCAGGGCCGTGTCCCAGTGCGTCGATCGTCACAAGAGCTTCCCGATCAGATCGACGAGGCGGCAGCTGTAGCCCCATTCGTTGTCGTACCAGCCGAAGACCTTGATCATCCGGCTGTTCACCATGGTCAGCTCGGCGTCGAAGACGCACGAGTAGGGCGAGCGCTGGATGTCGGTCGAGACGATCGGGTCCTCCATGTACTGCAGATACGGCGCGAGCGAGCCCGACGAGGCCGCCGCGCGAAACGCGTCCTTGACCTCGGCCGCGGTCGTCTCGCGGCCGACCAGGCAGACGAGGTCGGTGACTGAACCGGTCGGCACAGGCGCCCGCATCGACATTCCGTCGACCTTGCCTTTCAGCTCCGGCAACACGAGCCCGATCGCGCGCGCGGCGCCGGTCGAGGTCGGGATCAGGTTGATCGCGGCGGCCCGGGCGCGGCGGATGTCCTCGTGCGGCAGGTCCTGAAGTCGCTGGTCGGCCGTGTACGCGTGAATCGTCGTCATGAAGCCCTGCTCGACGGTGAAGCTGTCGTGCAGCACCTTCGCGAGCGGCGCCACACAGTTCGTCGTGCACGACGCGTTCGAGACGATGTGGTGAGAGTCGGGGTCGTACTGGTCGTCGTTGACCCCGAGTACGAGCGTGAGATCCGGATCTGTCGCAGGCGCCGAGATGACGACCTTCTTCGCACCGGCGTCGATGTGCTTCTGCGCGCCCTCGCGCTTGGTGAAGAAGCCGGTCGACTCGAGCACGACATCGACGCCCAGGTCGCCCCACGCGAGGTCGGCCGGCTCGCGCTCCGAAAGCAGCTTGATCTCCTTGCCGGCCGCCCGAAGGACGCCGTCAGCCAGCTGCACCTCGCCCGCGAGCGGGCCGAGGTTCGAGTCGTACTTGAGGAGGTGCCTCATCGTCTCGGCGTCGCCGAGATCGTTCGCCGCGACGATCTCGAAGTCCGAGTCCCGCTCCAGCGAGGCACGGAAGAAGTTGCGCCCGATCCTCCCGAACCCGTTGATCCCTACCCGTGTCGCCATTCGCTCCCCCGTCTCGGCCAAGCCATGTCAACGCCCGGAGGCGAGTCTAAGCAAGGCTCGCCAGCTTCGTCCCGAGGTAGCGGAGATACGGCTCCGGGTCGATCGGCCCGCCGACCACGCGCTCGAGCGTCTCCTTCGGGGCGAACTTGCGCCCGTGTCGGTAGAGCCGCTCCGTCAGCCAATCGCGGAGCTGCCCGAACTCCCCCTGCTCGAATTGCGCGTGCAGGTCGGGCGCCTCGGCGGTCAGCTTCTCCCAGATCTGAACCGAGATCACGTTGCCGAGCGCGTAGGTGGCGAAGTAGCCGATGTGACCGCCGGCCCAGTGCATGTCCTGCAGGACTCCGAGCCGGTCGTTCGGCGGCTCGATCCCGAGGTACTCGAGCATCCGCGCGTTCCAGATCTCCGGCAGCTCGGTCAGGTCGACCGTGCCTGCGAGAAGCTCCTGCTCGAGCTCGAAGCGGAGGATCACGTGCAGGTTGTAGGTCGCCTCGTCCGCCTCGACGCGGATCGGCGAGGGCTGGACCCAGTTGACGGATCGGTACCAGTCCTCCAGCTCGACGTCGCCTAGCGCGTCACGAAACGTCTCGCGCAGCACCGGATAGAAGAAGCGCCAGAACGGGAGGCTGCGACCGACGAGGTTCTCCCAGAGCCTGCTCTGCGACTCGTGCAGCCCGAGCGAGGTTCCGCGCGCGAGCGGCGTTCGCTCGAGGTCGCGGGAGACCCCGTGCTCGTAGAGCCCGTGACCGCACTCGTGGAGCGAGGCGAAGAGGCCGTCGAGGTTCTGCTCGTGATACCGCGTCGTCAGCCGGATATCGTCGGTTCCGAGCGAGCTCGCAAATGGGTGGACGGTAGGGTCGAGGCGCCAGGAGGCGCGGTCGAAGCCGAAGCGCTCGAGCACGCGCAGCTCGAAGCGCCGCTGACCCTCGAGCGGGAACGGTCGGTCCCTCGCCGGACGCTCTCCCGTCTGGGCGGCGTCGGCGACGAGCGGTACCTGCGCTGCCTTCAACCGGTCGAAGATCGCGCGCACCTCGGCGGTCGTCATTCCGCGCTCGAAGTCGTCGAGGAGCACGTCGTACGGCTCGTCGTATCCGTCGAAGCAGTCGACGTAGCGCCGCCGGAGCTCGAGATTCCGCCGAAGTAACGGGAGGAAGAGCGAGAAATCCGAGCTCGCGCGCGCTTCCGCCCACACCGGCAGCGCAAGCGACGCCGCGCGAGACATCTCGGCCCGGAGGTCGGCCGGAACGCGGCGCGCCTTCTCCCAGTCCAGTCGCGTCACCCGCACGAGGCTCGCCTCGTCCGAGTCGTAGGGCTGCGCCGCCTCGAACGGCGCCAGGCGATCGAGCAGCCGGCCGATCTCGTCGGAGGTGAAGGCCGAGTGAGCGATCCGGTCGAGTGTCGCGATCTGCTCCGCCCTGACGCCGCCGCCGCCGGGGGGCATCAGCACCTGTTGATCCCACGCGAGGAGCGCCCGCGTCTTCTGAAGGTCGTGGATCTCCGCGAGGCGCTCCTTCAGATCCGTGAGAGCTGCCTGCACGACGCGCACCGTAACCGGCAGGAAGCGCCGCTCGCACCGCGACTTTCCCACTTGTAACTCCGGTATCGAAACGACGCATTCTTTCGTAGTCTTGAAGCGGCGGGCCCGTGCTCGTCCGGCGTCGGATTCAGACCCCGTCCGTCCCCGGCTCGGAGCGCGGTATCGCGGAGGGGGAGGTCGTCCTCGGACCACCCCCTCCGGCCCGCCTCTTTCACCACAGGCCGCCGCACTATCCCCTCCGGTCGCGCACCGCGACCCGCCCGCCTGAGGCGAACGAGGTCGGCGCTTGCCTATGGATTGGATTCGCGCGCGTGCTCTCGGGCCTGCGCATCGAGCGACTCCAGCGCCGTTCGAACATGGCCATGCGCAGCCCACGCATGGGCCGCTCCGCGCGGAACCTCTCCGGCTCGGAAGCGCCCGGCCGCGGTGCGGCAGTGCTTCGCCGCTTCCTCGAGATCGTTGGCGGCCGAGTCGAACAGAGCGGCTGCCACTTCGAGCTTCTCGCTCATCGAACAACCCTAACCCGCAAGCTCCACGAGCTTGTTGAGGCGGCGATGGACGGAGGCCTTCGTCGTCGGAGGGTCGCACTTCGCGGCGAGCTCGCGCAACGAGAGGCTCGGGTGTCGGAGCCGCAGGCGCGCGACCTCGTGCAGGCGTTCGGGCAGCCGCCTCAGCTCGCCCGTTGCCTGCAAAGCGCGAACTGCATCGAGCTGGCGCTGCGCGGCGCGGCTCGTGCGGACGAGGTTCGCGTGGTCGGCGTTCGCCAGCCTGTTCGCCTCCGCGCGAGTCGCCGCGACGACGGAACGCTCCTCCAGCGCGAGCACGGTGTCCGCCGCTCCGGCCGCGGCTAGCAACGCCTCGATTGCGTCCATTCCCTTCGCATAGGCAATCGCGTGGCGCGCGCGCTCGTGTACGGCGACCTTCACCGCGTCCGCCGCGGCGACATATTGGAGGAATTCGGCCCCTTCGCGAGACGTCGTACGGAACTCGAGGTGCGGAGAGCGCGGTCCGGAGAGCGAGCCGCCGCCGAGCAGCGCCCCGCGCAGATAGGCGCCGCGACAGCACGCGCGCCCAACCACGCGGCGCGGCGGCCGCTCGAGCGGCGCGTGCGGGGAGTCGAGCACCCCTGCCTCTTTTAGTCGATCGAGAGCCGCTTCGTCGCCGGCGACGTGGAGTTGGTAGCGCGTGGCGCGATCGAACGACTGCCGTCGGTAGGTGCGAATCTCCGAGCGGATGCCGAGCTCGCGCAGGAGCGAGAACGCGCGGCGCGCAGCCGCTGCGCTGGAAAGATCCAGGTGCAGCGCGATCTCTCCGCGACCGCGGAGGTGAACGCTGCCGGCCGAGTGGAAGAGCGCCGAGACCTCGGCGAGCCGGCAGCAGCTGCGCTGGGGCGCAATCGTCGCGAGCTCGTTGCGGAGCTCCTCAGAGAGAGGCATGGCCCTCGAGGCGGAGGAGTCGTCGCTTGAACGCTACTCCGGAATCTCCGTATGAACCGATTCCGTCCGACGCGACGACCCGGTGGCAGGGGACGAGTAAGAAGAACTTGTTCGTCGCGCAGACGCTGCCGGCCGCGCGACCCGCCCTCGGGTAGCCGGCGCGCTCGGCCAGCTCGCCGTAGGAGACGACCTCGCCCCAGGGCACCGCGCGCAGCGCTGTCGCGATCGCATGCTGGAAGGGCGTGCACCACTCCAGGTCAAGCTCGACGTCGGCGAAGGAGACGGCCTCGCCGGCGAAGTAGCTGTGGATTCTTCGCACGAGATCCGGCACGAACGGGTCACCCTCTCGCGAGGACTTGCTCGATACCGTTCCAGAAGGGGGCCTCAGCGCCCCCCTGTGGGGGGTTGGGACGATCGGGGCTTCGTGCGCCAGCACCACGCGGCCGTCGCCGAGCCAGAGCTCCCCGCTACCCCAGCCGTCGACCGCGTAGGGCACCCGCGTCACACGCATCGCTCCGACTCTACAATCGCGCCCGCCTAGACTACGTAGCCGATGAGCGCGCCTGGCATCTTTCGCCCCCCGACGCCGGTCAACGAGCCCGTCCGCGGCTACGCGCCGGGCTCGCCGGAACGGGAGCAGCTCCGCGTCCGGCTCGCGAAGATGGAAGGCGAACGACTCTCGATCCCGATGGTGATCGGCGGTAAGGAGGTCGAGAGCGGCGCCACCTTCGAGGCCGTGATGCCGCATCGCAAGAGCCATGTTCTCGGCGAGGTGGCCAAGGGCGATGCGACCCACGTGCAACAGGCGATCGAGGCCGCCCGCAACGCGCACGAAAGCTGGGCGAGCCTCCCCTGGGAGGAGCGCGCCGCCGTCTTCCTCCGCGCCGCCGAGCTCCTCGCGGGCCCGTGGCGCTCGACGATCGTCGCGGCGACGATGCTGAACCAATCGAAGACAGTGCATCAGGCCGAGATCGACGCGGCCTGTGAGTTGATCGACTTCTGGCGCTTCAACGTCGAGTTCATGATCCGGATCTACGAGGAGCAGCCACTCTCCTCTCCGGGGGTCTGGAACAGGATGGAGTACCGGCCGCTCGAGGGATTCGTCTTCGCGGTCAGTCCGTTCAACTTCACCGCGATCGGCGGCAACCTGAGCGGCTCGCCCGCGCTGATGGGCAACACGGTCGTCTGGAAGCCGGCCTCGACCGCGGCGCTCGCCGCGCATTACGTGATGCGCGTCTTCAAGGAGGCCGGCCTTCCGGACGGGGTGATCAACCTCGTCTACGGCTCGGGCGCGACGATCGGCGATGCGGCACTCGCGAGCCCGGAGCTCGCGGGGATCCACTTCACCGGCTCGACGCCCGTCTTCCAGTCGATGTGGAAGACCATCGGCGACAACATCGCGGGCTATCGCAACTACCCGCGGATCGTCGGCGAGACCGGTGGCAAGGACTTCATTCTTGCCCACCCGTCAGCGAACGTGGACGAACTGGCAACGGCGATCGTGCGCGGCTCGTTCGAGTATCAGGGCCAGAAGTGCTCGGCCTCCTCCAGGGTCTACGCGCCGTCGAATCTCTGGCCCGAGCTGCGCGAGCGGCTCGCCGACCAGGTGGCGAGCCTGAAGATGGGCGATGTCGGCGACTTCTCCAACTTCATGGGCGCGGTGATCGACAAGGGTGCGTTCAAGACGCAGAAGGAGGCGATCGAAGAGGCCCGCGCGACGAAGGGCACCGAGATCGTCGCCGGCGGCGGCTACGACGACAGCCAGGGATTCTTCGTCGAGCCGACTGTGATCGCGACCGAGGATCCGCAGTTCCGGACGATGCGCGAGGAGCTCTTCGGTCCCGTCGTGACCGCCTTCGTCTACGACGAGAAGCGCTGGGACGAGACCCTCGAGCTCGTCGACGAGACGGCTCCCTACGCGCTCACCGGCGCCGTCTTCGCGGACGACCGCGCCGCGATCGAGCAGGCGCATCAGGCGTTGCGCTACTCGGCCGGCAACTTCTACGTGAACGACAAGCCGACCGGCGCCGTCGTCGGTCAGCAGCCCTTCGGAGGCGCGCGAGCGTCAGGCACGAACGACAAGGCCGGTTCGCTCTGGAACCTGATCCGCTGGGTCAGTCCGCGCACGATCAAGGAGACCTTCGTGCCGCCGACGGACTACCGCTACCCGTCGATGGATCCAGACGCGGCCGGCGGCCCGCTAGACCGCCCGTAACGAGCTTTCGCCCACCGTCACGTTGGGACACGGCCCGGCGGCGAGTTCCGACGGCGGACGTGACCGTTCGCGGCAGTCCCGCCCGGCCGCGTCCGGTGCCAGCCCCCGGCCACGGCTCGAACGACCACGGCTCGAACTGCCACGGCTGGAGTAGACAGCGGAGCGGTGGCGTAGCCTGACCTCGTGGGCGAGGTCCTGCATGCGATCCGCGTCTTCTTCGAGCAACTTGCCTCGGTCGGCTGGGGCGCGCTCGGGCTCGCGGTTCTCGCGCACGTGCTGAAGACCTTCTGCGTCAGCCGAGCCTGGTGGAACACGATCGGCGCCGCCTATCCAGAGCCGCGGCCGACCTGGCGGTCGATCTACGGCGCCTACGTCTCGGGGGTCGGGGTCAACGCAATCGTCCCGGCCCGTGGCGGCGACGCCGTCCGCCTCTACCTCGCCCATCGCGCGATCCCGGGCGCCGCGTACACGACGCTCGCCTCGACGCTCCTCGTGATGACGATCTTCGACTCGACGATGGCGCTGCTCGTCTTCGCGTATGCGCTCACGCTGGGAGTCCTGCCCGGCGTCGGGATCCTCGCCAACCTGCCGGGTTTCGAGTTCGGCTGGTTCCTCGAGCACGGGGCCTTCGCGCTCGTTCTACTCTTTGCTCTCGCGATCGTCGGGGTCGTGGGCTTCTCCTGGCTGCGACTGCGGATCGCCGATTTCAAGCAGCGGGTCCGCCAGGGACTCGCCGTGCTCGACGACCGCGAGCGCTACCTCCGCACCGTCGCCGCCTGGCAAGCGGGCGACTGGCTGCTGCGCTTCGTCGCGATCTGGTTCTTCCTCGGCGCCTTCGGGATCGAGCAGTCGGTGCGAAACGTCCTCCTCGTCCAGGTGACGCAGAGCCTCGCCACCCTCGTCCCCATCTCGCCGGGCGGGATCGGCACCGAGCAGGCGTTCATCGTCTTCGTCTTCAAGAGCACCGTGGCGAGGAGCGCGCTGCTCGCGTTCTCGGTGGGGATGAAGCTGACCCTGATCACGGTAAACGCGATCGTCGGGTTCACGGCGCTCTTCCTCATCCTCGGCCATGTGCGCTGGCGCGACGTCGTCGGGCAGAAGCCGGCTCCGGAGGGCTAGGCACCACCCGATCGGTGTAGCTGCGCGTAGATCGCGCGCGCGGTCTTCGCCGGCACGCCCGGAACGCCCTCGAGCTCCTCCTGACTCGCCGCCACGACGTTCTCCGTCGAGCCGAAGTGCCGTAGCAGCGCTCGGCGGCGCGCCGGACCGACGCCCTCGAGCGTGTCGAACAGCGACTCACGCGCCTTCGCCGAGCGCCGCTGCCGGTGAAAGCCGAGCGCGAACCGGTGTGCCTCGTCGCGGGTCCGCTGCAGCAACTGTAGGCCAGGCCCATGGGGATCGAGGATCATCGGGCCTGGGGATCCCGGCACGAACACCTCCTCGATCCGCTTGGCCAGCGCGATCACGGCGACACGCGGCAGGTCGTAGCCCTGCATCGCGGTGAGCGCGGCCGACAGCTGGCCCTTGCCGCCGTCGATCACGACGAGGTTCGGCGCTGTGGCGAAGCCCTCGTCGTACTCCTCGTCGGTCATGTGGCCGAGCCGCGCGAAGCGTCGCGAGATCACCTCGGCCATTGCCGCGAAGTCGTCCTGGCCCTCGAGCCCTCGCACCGCGAACTTGCGGTAGTGCGCCTTCTTCGCGACCGCGTCCTGGAAGACGACCATCGAGCCGACGATCTGCTGGCCCTGGATGTTCGAGATGTCGTAGCACTCGATCCGCAGCGGCAGGCTCTCCAGGTTGAGCGTTTCGCGCAGCTCCTCGAGCGCCTCTACGCGGCGCAGCCGCTTCTGCTCGGCTTGCACCGCCTCAGAGTCGAGCGCGAGCCGCGCGTTCTGGGCGGCGAGCTCGGCCAGCCGGGCCTTCTCGCCGCGCTCGGGAACCCGCACCTCGACGCGGGCGCCGCGACGCTCGCCGAGCCACTGGGCAAGCGCGTCGACGTCCCCGGTCTCGCGCGGCACCACGAGTTGCGGCGGGATCGACGGCGCATTGCCGTAGTACTCGGTGCAAAAGGCCTCGAGGATCGTCGTCACGTCCTGGCCCTCGACGTTCTCGAGGTGGAATCCGTGCCGGTCGATCATCTTGCCGCCTCGGAGCGGAAAGACCTGAACGGCCGCGCGCTCCCCCTCGGCGGCGATTCCGATCACGTCGATCGATCCGGTCTCGCGCCGGTCGGCGCCCTGCCGTTCGGCGAGGTTCTGGATCGCGAAGAGCCGGTTCCGGTAGCGGGCGGCGTCCTCGAAGCGCTCGTCGGCGGCCGCGTCGCGCATCCGCTGCTCGAGCGCGCGCACGATCGGCTTCGTGTCGCCCGAGAGGAACTCGATCACCTCGTCGATCAACTCGCCGTAGAGCTCCTTCGAGATGTAGCCGACACAGGGCGCGTGGCAGCGCTCGATGTGGTAGTCGAGGCAGGGAATCCCGCTGTGGCGGCCGGGTTTCGGTCCCTCGCAGGGCCGGAACTGGAAGACGCGGTTGAGCACGTCGAGCGTCTCGCGCACCTTCTTGGCGTTCGCGTACGGGCCGAAGTAGACGACCCCGCGGCGGTGCCGCTCGCGGGTGAACATGACGCGCGGGTACTCGTCCTCCACGGTGACGGCGATGTAGGGGAACGACTTGTCGTCGCGCAGCCGGACGTTGAACGGCGGCCGGTGTCGCTTGACGAGGTTCTGCTCGAGGTGCAGCGCCTCGACCTCGGTGCCGGTGACGATCACTTCGAGGTCGTCGATCCGGGAGACGAGTCGCGGGATCGACTGTCGGTTGTCGCCGCGGCCGGCCTGGAAGTAGGAGCGCACGCGCGGGCGTAAGGACTTCGCCTTCCCGACGTAGAGCACCGCGCCCTGAGCGTCGCGAAAGAGGTAGACGCCCGGCTTCGCGGGCAGTCCCTTCAGCTTGTCGCGGACGTCCGGCACCTCCAGGTCTAGGGTAGACGCGAGCCGGAGCCTTACCGCTCCATCACAGTCCGGCGCTACCGTGTCGCGCATGAGATGGGGGCTTCTCGGGGTGCTCGTCGCGCTGGCGCTGGCACCGGCCGGACAGGCGGGAGGCCCGGCGCTGACGCTAGGAGCCGCCGAGGACATCGTTCGCAGCTCGAGCCTCGTCGAGGCGAAAGCCCAGATGACGCTCCTCCAGCTCGCGGGTTTCCGGGCGGTGCGCGTCACCTCGATCTGGAAGCCGGGCGAGGTGGCGCCGGACGCGGCCGAGCGCACAGTGCTCGGCAACGTCGCAGCGGCTGCGGAGCTCGCCGGGGTTCGTGTCTACGTCTCCGTCTTCCACGCGGGCTCGCGCACGACGCCGCTCCTGCCCCAGGAGCGCGCGCAGTTCGCGGCCTACACGGGGAGCATCGCCCGCGCCTATCCGAGCTTCCGCGACCTGATCGTCGGGAACGAGCCGAACCTGAATCGCTTCTGGCTGCCGCAGTACGCCGCGGACGGCTCCGGGGCCTCGGCTCCCGCCTACCTCGCGCTGCTCGCGGAGACCTACGACGCGGTGAAGGCGGTCTCGCCCCAAGTGAGGGTCATAGGCGGTGCGTTGGCGCCGCGCGGCGTGGATCGGCCGGGAACGGGCCGCGACACGATCTCCCCCACGCGTTTTCTCCGGGAGCTCGGGGCCGCGTACCGGGCGAGCGGACGGACGTCCCCCGTGATGGACGTCTTCGCATTCCATCCCTACGCGGACAACTCGAGCCGCTCGCCCGAGCTGCCGCCGAGCGACCCCGATCACCTCGGGCTCGTCGACTATCCGAAGCTCGTCGCGCTCCTCGCCGAGGCGTTCGACGGAACCGCGCAAACCGGGTCGACTTTGCCGATCCTCTACGACGAGTTCGGCGTCGAGGCGGTGATCCCGGCGGAAAAGGCGTCGCTCTACTCCGGCACCGAGCCTGCGACGACGAGACCTGTCGCCGAGGCGATCCAGGCGGCGTATTACCGACGGGCGCTCGAGCTCGCTTTCTGCCAGCCGAACGTAACCGGGATGCTGCTCTTCCACTCTCACGACGAGACCGCCCTCTCCGCCTGGCAGTCGGGCCTCTACTACGCGGACGGCACTCCGAAGACGAGCCTCTCGCCGGTTCGGGAAGCGCTTGCAGCCACGCGCGGCGGCTCGATCGGACGCTGCCCCGGCCTCACGTTGACGCTCAGGCCGCGGACGGCGTTCTCGGCCCGGAAGCTCGCGATCTCGCTGCGCTGCGACCTCGACTGCGTCTACCGCGCACGGCTCGTCAAGCTCCCGGCCGGCTCGACCACGGCCGCGACGAGTGGGCAGGCGAAGGCGGATGCGCGGGTTGTGATCTCGCTGAGGCGGAAGCTCATGCCGGGTGTCTACCGGCTGGCGGTGACCGTCACGCATCCGGTCAACCGGGGCGAGCCGGTGCTGCGCGAGAGCGCGTCCTTCCGCGTCCGCTGATGCGGGCCGCGCTCGTCGCGCTCCTGCTCGTGCACGCCCTCGCCGGCTGCAGCAGCGGCGACGACACGGGGGCGAGAACAGAGACGGTCGCAGAGACGGTCGCAGAGACGGTCGCAGAGACAAACGCAGAGGA
>JBBJLW010000008.1:0-137557 GCA_037720595.1 Gaiellaceae bacterium
ACCAGCTCAACGCCGGCTGGTACGGCCTCTTCGCGATCGAGGCGATGGCGCTCGGCAAGCCGGTCGTCACCTTCCTCCACGACGAGGCCGTCCGCCGCACGGAGGCGGCGTTCGCCACTCGTGTCCCGATCGTGAACGCGACGAAGGAGACGCTGCGCGAGCAACTTCGCGCCATCGTCGCCTCGGCCGACGAGCGCCGCCGGATCGGTGCCGCCTCCCGCGCCTACGTCGAGCAGGTGCACGACCTCGAGCGGGCGACCGACCGCCTGCTCGCCCTTTACGCTCGGCTCTAGATGCCCATAACGTCCCAGATGCGCAGGCTCGGCAAGCACTCGGCGATCTACGGGCTCGGCGGGATCGTCTCGCGCGTGATCGCCGTCTTCCTGCTGCCGCTCTACACGCGTTACCTCGAGCCGTCGGACTTCGGCGCCGTCGGCCTGCTCGTCGGCCTCTCGGCGGTACTCGTGACGATCCTGCGGGCCGGGATCTCGAGTGCCTTCTTCCGCTTCTACTTCGACGCGAAGGACACGGCGGAGCGGCTGCTCGTGCTCCGCACCTCGTTCTGGTTCACGATGGCGAGTGCGACAGCCGGGCTCGCCGCCGGGGTGCTGCTCGCCGAGCCTCTCGCCGATCTGCTCCTGCTCGACGACGCCAATCTCGTCCGCGCCGCGTTCGTCGGGATCTGGGCGCAGATGAACTACGAGCAGCTCACCGCGCTCTTCCGCGTCGAGGAACGCTCGAGCCTCTTCGTCGTGGCAAGCCTCGCGAACATCGCGGTCACGATCGCGACCACGCTCGTGCTCGTCGTCGGCTATGACCAGGGCGCGCTCGGGGTGATCGTCGGCAACTTCATCGGCACGCTCGCCGTGTACCTAGCCCTGCTCGGCTACCGGCGAGCTCAGCTCGGCCTCCAGCTCTCGCGACCGCTGCTCCGCGAGATGAACCGCTTCGGCGTTCCGCTCGTCCCCTCGGCACTCGCGCTGATCGCGCTCAACTTCGGCGACCGCTTCTTCCTGAACGAGCTGGTCGGCACCGCCGAGGTCGGGCGCTACGAGCTCGGTGTCCGGATCGCCTCGGCGATGGTGCTTCTGATCACCGCCTTCCGCACTGCCTGGCCTGCGTTCGCCTATTCGATCGAGGACGACGACGAGGCGAAGCGGACGTACGCGTTCGTGCTCACCTATCTCGTCGCGGCCGCCTCCTGGCTGGCGCTCGCGCTCGGCCTCCTCTCGCCCTGGCTCGTCCGGCTGCTGGCGACGCCCGAGTACTACGAGGGTGGCCGCGTCGTGGCGTTGCTCGCCTTCGGCAGCGTCGCCTACGCCGGCTACATCGTGATGGCGATCGGCGTCGGACGCGCGAAGCGGACGAAGTTCAACTGGGTGATCACGGGCGCGGCGGCCGCGCTCAGCGTCGTGCTCAACCTGCTGCTCGTCCCGCGTTACGAGCTGATCGGATCCGGGATCGCCGCGGCGAGCGCCTACACGGCGATGTTCCTCGGCATGTGCTGGTATGCGCAGCGCGTCTTCCCGACCCCGTACCAATGGCGGCGCGTCGCGACCGCGGCCGGCGGCGCGGTCGCGCTGACCGTGCTCGGCAAGCTCCTGGACGTGCCGCTGGCGGCCGCGCTCGCACTCGTCGCCGCGTATCCGCTCGTCCTGCTCGTCCTCGGCTTTACTCTGCCGGCCGAGCGAGCTCGGCTGCGGTCTACACTCGGCGTATGAAGGTCGTGCTGCACGGGCGCCTCGCGCAAGTGGCCGGAAAGTACGGCGAGCACGCGCCGATGGCCGCAGTCTGCTGCAACGCTTGTCGTACCTGCGCCACGACGAACATCGCCGCCCTTGGTCTGGCGGCGTCGGTGGCGCCGTCGCCGGTCTCGCTCGCCTTACCCGGCGATCAGGCCCGTCGCGTACATGATCGCGATCCCGGCGAGAAAGCCGCCGATCGCCCAGCCGGAGCGGATCCCGGCGGGATCGCGCCGCAAGACGTAGCGACCGACCTCGACGACGACCTCGAACGCGGCCCCGGCCGCCGCTCCGAAGAAGAGCACCGCCAGCACGTCGTTCGCGACGAAGCCGCCGATCCAGGCGCCCAGGATCGCGGGCGCTCCCGCGATAAGGGTCAGGAGCACGAGCCGCCGCCAGGAGAGCGTCGTGCCCTCGTCGGCGGCAGGAGCCGCGATCCCGAGCCCTTCCGTGATGTTGTGAACCATGAAGCCGACGATCAAGAACGAGCCCAGAGTGAGTTGCCCAAACGCGAAGGAGGTGCCGATCGCAAGTCCCTCGCCCAGGTTGTGCACGCCGATCCCTATCGCGACGAGCAGTGCGAGAGCGGCGCCGCTGACGACTCCGCCACTTCCCGAGGCCGAGAAGCGAGAGGAGAGGAAGGTCATCGTCAGATAGCTGAGGGCGACGCCCAGCAGCACGAGCCCCGGACCTCCGAACGCGCCCGGCACCGCCGCCTGGAGCGCAAACGCCTCGAAGAGCGCCTCGACGCCGAGGAACGAGAGGAGGCCTGCCGTCAGGGCCATGAACGCCGTCAGCCATTCCTGCCGCGCTCGTCGCAGCGAGGGCAGCCAGAGCAGCCCGAGTCCGACCGGCAGCACGCCCACCAGGAAGCCGATTATCGCGTAGCCGAGCACGGCGGAGGCGGTCAGGCCCGGTGTCTCGACTGCGGCCGCCACCTCCGTGATCGTCTCGATCCCGGTCGAGCTGGTCACGCCGACGGCGATCGGATCGTCCTCGACCCACTCGTACGGGATCACGATCGTGCTCGACCGGAGGCGGCCGAGCGTCGCCGACCCGTCGACCTCAAACGGGACGATCGCGTCGTCGACGGTCACCGAGGCGATCGAGAGGTCGTCCGTCTGGGGATTGGTCACCCGCACGCGGATCTCGCCCGGCTCGAACTCGACGCGGCGGACGTCGAACGCGTCTGCCTGTGGCGGGTTCTTTCCGATCAGGTCGACGAGCGACGAGCCGGCGGTGACGAACGCGCCAACCGCGACCGCGAGCAACACGATCGGGAGCAGCGCCCAGAGTCGCCAGCTCAGATCGCCTCGGCCTCTCGCCGACCGCGCCTCCATCAGTCGACCACGTTGAAGAAGCCCATCCAGCCGAGCTCGGTGAACTCGGAGACGTGGGCGTGGAACATGAACATGCCCAGGTTGTGGAAGTCGATCTCGATCACGCCGCGTTGTCCCTGCACCTGGCTGACCGTGTCCGTGTACTCGAAGAAATCGGTCGAGCCGGTCGGGTAGTAGCGGAAGAACTCGCCGTGGAGATGGAACGTGTTCAGCAGGTCGAATTCGGTCAGGTTCGCAAGATAGATCCGCACGGTCTGCGAGCGCTTGACGAGGATCGGGTACTTCGCGTAGTAGAACGTGCGTCCGTTGACGGTGTAGAAGTTGTTCCCGCCGTCGGCGTCGGTGTCGTAGCCGTTCATCACCATCACGAGTTCCTGCGCGGGCGGGCGCGGCTCCTTCGGATCGATGATGAAGGCGCCGTAGAGGCCCTTGTGGATGTGCTTCTTCAGTGGCGTCGAGTGGCAGTGGTAGAGCTGCATCCCCGCAGGCCTAGCCGGAAACTCGTAGGTGAACTCACCGCCCGGCGGGACGATCTCGAAGACGCCGTCCATGTTCGCCGGGTGGATCCCGTGGAAGTGGATCGTGTGCGGATGGGAGCCCTGGTTGACGAAGCGCACCCGCAGGATGTCGTCCTCCGTCGCGCGGATCACCGGCCCGGGGATCGTGCCGTTGTACGTCCACGCGGGGAAGAAGACCCCCGGCGCGATCTCGTAGTCCTTGTCGATCGCGCGCAGCGTGTACTCGCGAATCCGGCCCGGCTCGTGCGGCAGTGGCCGCGGCGGGTAAAGCAGCTCGTCGAGGTCGTGTGCGCCGCCGACGGCCGGCGCGCCCTCGCCGATCATCGCGGCGTGGCCGAGCGAGCGGTGGTTGTGGACGTGGCCTTGGAGCTGGCGCTCGGCCGCAGTTGCGTCGCCTTCGAGCGCGAGCTTCCCGAGAATGGGCGCGGCGACGAGGGGAGCGGCGCCGGCAAGCAGCTTGCCGCGGGTGAATTTCGGCATGACCCGAGTCTAGCCGAATTTTAGGCATGACTAAACCTGTCGGAATCGCGCCGGCGAAATAGTGTTCGTCACGTGAGCGCGCCCGAGCCGACCCCCTCTCTGAAGCCCGCGCGCTCCCTTGGCGCACGCCAGGTTCGCGCGATCGCGCACCCGCTGCGAATGCGGATGCTCGATTCGCTGCGCGACGGCCCGGCCACCGCGTCGATGCTCGCGCGCGAGCTGGGCGAGTCGAGCGGCGCCACGAGCTACCACCTGCGGGCGCTCGAGGCGGCCGAGCTCGTGATCGAGGATCTCAGCCGCCGCAAGGGGCGTGAGCGCTGGTGGCAGCGAAATCCCGCTCGCTCCGGCCTGATCTCGAGCGTCCCCGCGGACGATGCCGAGTACGGCGCCGCCCTCGCACAGCTCGAGAGCGTGATTCTCTCGCGCGACGAGGAGGCCCTGAACCGGTATCTCGCTGCGCGGGAGCTCTACAGCGAGGACTGGCAGGAATCCGCGTTCATCGGCGGCTGGCTCGCCTACGCGACGCGCGAGGAGGTCGAGGAGCTGTCCACACACGTCGTCGAGTGGCTGAGCGCCCGCCGCCGCCCGGGCGAAAAGCGCCCGAAAGACGCGGTGCTGACCTACATCACGTATCGAGCGATGCCGCAGCAGCCCCCGGAGGATCAGGGCAGCGGCACGTAGCCGAACTCGGGCTTCGCGCCGAGCTCGCGTATGTCGCTGCTCGCCGGATCGAGCTCGTGCGGCGAGAAGGTCGGCTCGATCGTCACCTCCACGCGGAACGGCACCGTCACCGGGATCAGGAGCTCGGGCGGGCCGAGCACCTTGCACTGGTCGAGGACAGCTCGAACCTCATGCAGGACGCGGCCGATCGACGGTTGCTTCTTCGGCCCGACGACGACGGTTCCGACCTTGACCGTCACGTTGCCGGGCTTGTTCGGCCCGCAGGAGGCGACGCGCGAGAGGATGATCTTCGCGTAGCCACGCGGGTTCGCGGAAGTCGCGAACTGGTTGAAGGCGGCCGTCGAGCCCATCCAGCCGTCGCCCGTGACCCCGGCGCGGGCCGAGGTCAGGCGCAGCGGACCGTCGAGCCGGTAGAGCTGAAACGATCCGTGCGGCTCGCCCACTCTCGTGCCGACGAGATTGGCATCGTTCTCCGCGACCACCCAGCGGAAACCGGGATCGGGCGAGAGAGTCCCGTCCGCGTTGCCGAGGTTCGGCGTCAGCGTCGGGCCGGGGCCCGGCGCCGAGCCGTCGAGGCTCCAGACCTGTTTCAGGGAGCGATTCCAGAACTCGAGCAGGTGGATCCCGTTGGCGTCGTCGACCGCGTCGCCGAGGAAGAGCGCGGGTTCGCCGCCGGTCGCCTTGTCGAGCCAGTCGACGGGCTGCGGAGCATTCTCGTACAGCCGCTTCGCGAAGTCGCTGTGACCGTTGGCTGCGTAGATCTGGGCGGTCAGGTTCCAGGAGACGACGAGCGCGCCGACGAGACCCGCGAGCACCGCAGCGCGCCGGCCGCGGACGAAGCTACGGGCCACGAGCAGGGCCACCGAGAGCAGCAGGACGACGACGAGAGCCTGCTCGATCCGGTCTCCGTCCCAGCGCCAGGCCCGGTTCGGCAGGGCCGCTATGGCCAGTCCGGGTGCGTCGTAGTACGGATACTTGTCGAGCTCGTACGGCGTCGTCCGGAGCACGTAGAGGGCGACGAGGGCGGCGAAGGTCACCGCGACGAACCGTCGCGCCGGCCGCTCGAGCACCAGTGCCGTTCCGACGAAGAGAAGCGGCGCGACGTAGATCAGGTTCCGCTCTACGGTCACCGTCCCGAACTGCGTCGAGATATAGGCCGCCTTGATCGCCGTGTAGAGGCCGAAGGTGAAGAAGGCAGCGAGCGAGGTGAGCACGAACGCGCGCACCTTTCCATCGGCGTCTCGGCCCGGAGAAACAACGGCCGCCAGCCCGCCGACGAACGGCAGCACGCCGACCCCGATCACAAGCGCCCCCAACGCCCGGAGGCCGTAGTCGAACATCCGCTGCTTGAAGAAGCCGGTGGCCGTGAACCACTCGTCCGAGCGGTGGCCGAGGAATGCGCTCAGCGCGACGGCTGCGCCGATTCCGAGCACGGCGAGTCCGAGGTAGTCGCTGGCTGTCCAGGTCTCGCGCCGGCGGCGGACGGCCGGATGCTGCCAGCCGAACCCGGCGAGAGCGAGCGCGAAGACGGGGATCAGGATCGAGAGCTGCGCCCGTGCCAGGAACGCGGCAGCGCACACGAAGCCCGCGATCGCGATCGTCCAGGCCGTCGGCCGCCCCAGAGCGCGGGCGATCAGCCACAGAGCCGTTGTCGCGACCGGATACGCGAGCGGCTCCTCGACGAGGAACGGTGCGTACGAGAGAGCCGGGATCGCCGCCGACGCGACCGCCGCGCCGAGCGCCCACGGCTTCGAGACGATCGTCCGGGCGAGCGCGTAGGCCGGGAAGATCGTGGCCGTCATCACGAGCACCCCGATGAACTTGGCAGCCTCGTAGGCGCTCGCCGTATCGTCGATCCACCAGGCGGGCGCGACGACGAACGAATGGAGCGTCTGGAAGCCGTACGGCATCCCGCGACGCGCGGACTCGCCCGTCTCCGCGATCGCGCGGGAGATCTGCGCGAACTGGAGCTCGTCGGTGAAGATCGTCGGCGAGTCCCGACGGGTGGCCTGCCAGGCGTAGAGGCAGCAGAGCAGGACGTAGGCCAGGACAAGCGGCAGCGCGTCGAGGGCGCGGTCGAGCGGCCGCCGGCGGGCGGCCGCGGTGGGCCTGGAGCGTGTCACTCGGCGATCGCCTCGACCAGGCTGTGAGGCGCGGCCGTCGTGTCGCGGCGGACGAAGCGACACGGGACACCGGCACCGGTGCAGGCGTCGAGCACGGGCTGGAGGCGCTCGACGGGCGCGTCCGGGATCGAGACGAGCACCTCGTCGAGGCCCGGCGCATACCGCGCGGCGTCGTCCAGGCTGCCGATCACGATCACGCCCTGAATCCGGCGCCGGCGTAGCTGCGGGTTGTCGTCGAGAAACCCGATCACGCGCTGGCCGGCCGTCTCCTGGACTTCGCGGGCAAGACTCCGACCAGAGCGACCGGCTCCGACGATCAGGACGCGGCGGCTGCCGCGATCGCGGAGCTGCGGCAGCGAGCGGAGCGCCAGCCGCGACATCGCGACGAGGACGAAGCAGAGCAGCGCGTCGACGACGAAGACTTCGATCGGGAACTCCTTCAACGGTCTCGTTGCCGCGAGGAGGCCGAGCGCGACCGGCGCGGAGACGAAGGTTGCGGCGGCAATCGAGGCGAGGTCGCGCGCGCCGGCGTAGCGCCAGATCCGGCGGTAGATGACGAATGCCACGAAGGCGACGTAGCGCGTGCCGAGCAGGATCGGCAGGGCCGCGACGAACACCTGGCGCTGGTAACCGGTGCCGAGCCCGTCGACGAGGAGCAGATAGGCGCCGCCGAACGAGGCCAGGATCGCGGCGAAGTCGATGACGACCTCGACGAGCCGGCGGGTCTGGAGGAGCGCCGGCGACGCGGTCAGATCCTGCTCGCCTCGGCGGCTGCGCTCTTCGAGGTCGGCGAGGACGCTCGCGAACTGGACGAGCAGGACGAAGGTGAGGAGGACGCCGACGATCGTCACCCGCGGCTCGTCCAGGATGTTGTACGCGACCCCCGTCGCCCCGATCGCGGTCGCGACGGCCGCAAGTAGCGCCACGGCCTTCGTCTCCGACATCCCGTAGTAGACGAGCCGGTGGGAGGTGTGATCGCGGCCGCCACGCGTGACCGGGCGGCGCTCGAGCAGCCGGACGACCGTCACGAGCGTCGTGTCCAGGATCGGCACCGCGAGGACGAGCAGCGGCAGCAGGATCGTCGTCACCGTCGTTCCCGCCACCTTCCAGCTCGACGAGAGCGCGAGCGCCGCAAGCGCGAAGCCGAGTACCTGGCTCCCCGAGTCGCCCATGAAGACGGCTGCGGGCCGGCCTCGGCGGAGGTTGAACGGGAGAAAACCGGCGCAGGCGAGCCCGAGGGAAAGCGCGAGCACGAGCGCGACCCGATTCGGGTGCTCGGTGACGGCGTCGAGCGCGTAGTAGGCGCACGCGATCGCGGCGAGCGTCGCGGCGAGCCCGTCCATGTTGTCGAGCAGGTTGAACGCGTTCGTGATCCCGACGAGCCAGACGAGCGCGATCGCGATCGCGATCGCATCGTTGTCGACGATCTCGACCGAGAGTCCGCTCGCCAGCACGATCGCCGCCGCACCGAACTGGGCGCCGAGCTTCGCGATCGGGCTGAGGGAGAAGAGGTCGTCGGCGAGGCCGGCGGCGAAGAGCAGAGCGGCGCCGCCGAGCACGCCGAGCAGCTCGGAGCTCGCGTCCACCGCTCCGACTGCGATCGCGAGCAGGATTCCCGCCGCGAAACCGAGGAAGATCCCGACGCCGCCGAAGCTCGGCGTTGCCCGCTCGTGCCAGCGCTCGCCCGAGGGAACCGCCATAAGCCGCCCGCCGAGAGGCCCGCCGAGGGGAGAGCGAAGGAGCGTCCAGAGGACGAGGGCTGCGACGGGTAAAGCCGCGATCGCGACGGCGGCGCTCACGGGCGGAAAGGGTACGCCCGTGCTGTTAAGGCGGTATGTGCAGGCACGCGACCTAGACTAAATCCCACGGTGGCTACCTACCTCGACCTCTATCGTTATCGGGAGCTCTTCGGGAGCCTCTTCCGCCGCGACCTGCGCGCGAAGTACAAGGGCTCGGCGCTCGGCCTCCTCTGGTCGCTCGCGCATCCGGTCATGCTGATGCTCGTCTACCTCTTCGTCTTCAGCGTGATGCTCAAGATCCAGCCCGCCGACACCGAGCACTACTGGCTCTTCCTGCTTGCGGGGCTCCCCGTCTGGGTCTTCTTCGCGACCTCGTTGCAGGCCGCGTCGCGGAGCCTGCTCGAGAACGCGAACCTGATCCGCAAGGTGCGCTTCCCGCGCCAGCTCGTGCCGCTCTCGACCGTCGCGACCCAACTCGTCAGCTTCGTCGTCATGCTCGCGATCGTGATCGGGCTCAGTCTCGTCTACATCCCCGAGGCACGTGGCACGGTCTGGCTCTCGATCCCGCTCGCCGCGCTCGCCGTCTGCCTCGTCACCGGGGTCTCGCTCGCGGTTGCGTCGCTGAACGCGCTCTACCGGGACGTCGAGCATCTCGTCGCGGCGCTGCTCCTGCCGTGGTTCTTCCTCACTCCGGTGCTCTACTCGCTGGACGACATTCCGGGCCTCCGCGAGCACCCGTTCCTGATCGACGTCGTCCATTACGCGAACTTCGTAACGCCCGCGGTCGAGGCGGTACGCGACCCGATCTTCTTCGGTGTCGCTCCTGCCACCGGAGATGCCGTCTACTTGGCGGTCTCGGCGGTCGTCGCGCTCGCGCTCGGCTCGTTCGTCTTCGTCCGCGTCGACGATCGCGTCGCGGTCGAAGTCTGAGTGCACCGCCGGTGAGCCCGCCGACGCTGTCGGTCTGCTGCATCACGCGAGGGCCGAGCCGCCGTGTCGCGCTCCAGCTCGGGCTCGTCCGGGCCGTGGCGGACGAGATCGTCGTCGCGATCGACGATCGGATCGACCCCGAGCTGACCGGGCCGCTCGTCGAGGTCGCCGACGAGGTCGTGCTCTATCCCTACGAAGAGCCGGTCGACCGGCCGGTCGGCTGGGTGCACTCCCTCTGCCGCAGCGACTGGATCCTCTGGCTGGACGACGACGAGCTCGTCTCGAGCCGGCTCGCGCGCGAGCTCGAATCGCTCGTCCGAGCCCCCGAGGTGACGCACTACTGGCTGACGCGACGCTGGCTCTACGGCGATGCGCGGTCGCTGCTCGACGAGGCGCCCTGGACTCCCGACTACCAGCTCCGGCTCGTGCGCAACGACCCCGCGCTGCTCTGGTTTCCCGGAATCACGCACTGGCCGATCGAGGCTATGGGTCCGCACGGCTACGTCGAGGCGCCGCTCTACCACACCGATCTGCTCCTGAACCCACTCGAGCGACGGCGCGAGAAGTCGAGCCGCTACGAGCGGCTGCTCCCCGGCAAGCGGGTCGCCGGGCTCCCGCTCAACCACGCCTACTACCTGCCGGAGGACCGGGCCGGAGTCGCGCTCGCGCCGGTGCCCGAGGAGGATGTTGCGACGATCGAGGCGGCTCTCGCCGGGGATCCGTGGGGCGAGCGGACGGCCCCGCCGGGCGACCTGCGCCGCGCGAGGCGGGCCGAGGTAGATCTGCACTGGCACGGGCGGCCTGCAACGTCGGAGCTGTACCGGGCTCGACTCCAGCCACTCCGCGCGGAGCTCTCGCTAGCGGCGCGCGAGACGCGCGCGCTCGACGTCCGGATCTCGAACGAGGGCACGCACACCTGGCCGCCGGGGCTGCTGGGCTACCCGCAGATCCGCGTCAGTTACCGCTGGCGCAGGCCGGACGGGAGTGTTCTGGTCGACGACGGACTGCGGACGACGTTCCCCCATGCGGTCCGGCCCGGCGACACCGCCCTCGTCCCAGTCGATGTGACCGCACCTGCAAAGCCGGGGGCGTACTCGCTCGAACTCGACCTGGTACACGAGCACGTGCGCTGGTTCGCGACGCCGGTCGAGGTCCGCGTCGAGGTCGTTCCGCAGCTGCTCGTACTTCTCGCAGGAGCCGACGAGAACACCCTCGCCGAGCTCGCAGCCGCCGTCTGCGAGGCTGTGCCGGGCGTCGAGGCGGCCTACGTCGGCGCGGGGAGCGGCGGCGGCTACCGCTCGATTCCGGGGGCGCGCCGCTACGTGCTCGAGGGCGGACGCCCCTCCCGGCCGGCCACGCTCTGGCGCGCTGCCCGGCTGCTCCTGAGCGCGCGGCAACTCCGGCGCGGCGGCCGGCCGTCGGTTGCCGACGAGTTTCTCGAACCGTTCGCCGAGGTCGGGCTCGTGCTCGATCTCGGTCGAGTGGAGGGACGACGCGAGCGCTTCCAGCACCGCACGGCGCTGCGGGCGGTGCGCACCCTCGGGATTCCGGTCGTGGAGGTGTCGGGTCCGGAGGCTGCGCTCGCAGCGGTCGGGAAGACCGTGCCCCGGTGACGCTCGTGCTGCCGGACGAGCTCGCACGCCGTCTGCGCGGCCGCAAAGTCCTAATCACGGGCGGACTCGGGTTCATCGGCTCCAACCTGGCGTTCGCGCTCGTCGACGCAGGCTGCGACGTCACGCTCATCGATGCGCTCGTGCCGGGGCACGGGGCCAACCAGGCGAACGTCGAGGGGCTCGAGGGAGCGGCGATCGTAGTCGCCGATCTCCGCGACTCGGAGCAGCTCGCCCCGCTCGTCGAGCGCACAGAGCTCCTCTTCAACCTCGCTGGCCAGACGAGCCATCTCGACTCGATGGAGGATCCTTTTGGGGATCTCGCGCTGAACTGCGCAGCGCAGCTCGCGCTGTTGGAGAGCTGCCGGCGCTGCAACCCGCACGTACGGATCGTCTTCGCCGGAACCCGCCAGGTCTACGGCCGGCCGCAGTTCCTGCCGGTGTCCGAAGAGCATCCGATCGACCCGGTCGACGTGAACGGAATCCACAAGCTCGCCGCCGAGTGGTACCACCTCCTCTACGGCCGCGTCTACGGCCCCACCGTCAGCGTGTTGCGGCTGACGAACACCTACGGCCCGCGGATGCGGATCCGCGATGCCCGCCAGACCTTCCTCGGGATCTGGATCAAGCAGCTGCTGACCGGCGAGCGAATCCAGATCTATGGAGACGGCTCGCAGCGGCGGGACTTCACCTACGTGGACGACGCGGTGCGGGCGCTCTGCCTCGCAGTCGTCGACGACACCTTGGCGGACGAGGTGCTGAACGTCGGCTCGCGCGAGCCGGTCAGCCTGCTCGAGCTCGCCCAGCGCCTCGTCGCCCTGAACGGCGGCGGCGAGTACGAGCTCGTCCCGTTCCCGCCAGACCGGCTCGCGATCGACATCGGCGACTACTTCGCCGACTCGTCCAAGCTCGAGCAGCGGCTCGGCTGGTCGCCGGAGGTCGAGCTCGACGAGGGACTCCGTCGCACGCTCGAGTACTTCCGCGGCAAGAGCGAGCCCTACTGGGGAGAACCCCGATGACACTGCCGGTGACGGTTCCGTTCCTCGATCTGCGGCGCGAGACCGAGGAGCTGCGGGGAGCGCTCGACACTGCGTTCGAGCGCGTGCTCGACAGCGGAGTCTTTCTCGGCGGGGGCGAGGTTGCGGCGTTCGAGGAGGAGCTCGCTGCCTGGTGCGGTGCCCGCGAGGCGGTCGCCGTCGGCTCCGGCACGGATGCACTCGAGTTCGCGCTCCGTGCCGTCGGGGTCGGGCCCGGCGATGAGGTCATCACGGCAGCGAGTACGTGCGTCCCGACGGTGGCGGCGATCGTCGCGTCGGGAGCGACGCCGGTGCTCGCCGACATCGATCCGGTCAGCTACACCCTCGACCCCGATTCCGTGGAGGACGCCTGTGGTGCGCGAACCCGCGCCGTCGTTCCCGTTCATCTCTATGGACAGTGCGCCGAGCTCACGCCGCTGCTCGAGCTCGCGCGCGAACGCAGTCTGGCGGTTGTGGACGACGCGGCGCAGGCGCACGGCGCAGAGCTCGGCGAGCGGCGCGTCGGCGGCCTGTGCACTGCGACGGCGTTCAGCTTCTACCCGACGAAGAACCTCGGCGCGCTCGGCGACGGCGGCGCCGTTCTGACCGACGATCCGGAGCTGGCGGCCCGGGTGCGGCGGCTGCGTTCCTACGGCGAGATCGAGCGCTATCGCTCGGCCGAGTACGGGCGCAACAGCCGACTGGACGCCCTCCAGGCGGCTGTACTGCGGGTAAAGCTGCCGCGGCTCGACGGTTGGAACGACCGCCGGCGCGAGCTCGCCGAACGTTACGACCACCGGCTCGCGGATACCGGTCTGGCGCTCCCGGCCGAGTCGCCTGGCACCCGGCACGCCTGGCACCTCTACGTCGTCCGGGTGGGCGAGCGGGAGCGGCTCCGTGAAGTTCTCGCGTCGCGAGGGATCGAGACGCTCGTCCACTATCCTCGCGCCTTGCACCAGCATCCCGGATACCGCTCGCTCGCTCGTCCAGGCCTCGAGCACAGCGAGGAGCTTGCGCGATCGGCGCTCAGCCTGCCGCTCTACCCGCAGCTCGAGGAGGACGAGGTCGAACTCGTTTGCGCGGCGCTCGACGAGTCGCTCCCGTGAGCTTCCGCTGGAAGCTGAAGTGGCTCGTCAAAGCGGTGACGCCGCCGATCATCCTCCTCGGCGTCAAGGTGATCTCGATCAGGCTCGGCCTCCGGCGGCCCGACGGGCAACCCGAGCAGCCCGTACCTGCCGCTGAACTGGATCCGGCCGCCGAATGGGAGTACGTCCCCGAGGGCTGGATGCGAGCCGAGACCGACCCGAGCGTGAAGGGCTGGGATGTCGAGGCCGTCGCCGCTGCATATCGCGAGAAGTGGCCGCGCTTCCTTCGCGCTCTCGAGGGCGCCCGGCCGCTCGGTGTCTATCACGAGGTCGCTGCAGGCGACGAGGTGTCCGGCGAGGATGCGGCCGCGCACAACCTTGTGCTCACGTTCGCGTACGTCGCCGCGCTCGCCGCACACGGGAAGGCGCGATTGACGTTCCTGGATTGGGGTGGGAGTCTCGGTCATTACGGCGCGATCGCCCGTGCAGTTCTCCCGGTCGAGGTCGACTATCACTGCCGCGAGGTCGCCCAGACGGTTGCCGCAGCGCGCGAGGAGGGCGTCGAGGGCCGGTTCGTTTCGGACGACTCGTGGGCCGACCGGACGTACGACCTCGTGCTGGCGAGCGGCTCGCTCCAGTACGCCGAGGACTGGCGTTCCCAGCTGGTCGAACTTGCCCGGGTCTGCGGCGGCTACCTCTACGTCACGAGGCTTCCCTACTCCCGCACAGCCGCCTCGTTCCACATCCTCCAGCGCGCCTATCGGTACGGGTACGAGACCGAGTACGTCGGCTGGGTCGTCAACCGCGAGGAGCTGCTCGAAGCCGCACTGACGCTCGGGCTTACCCTCGAGCGGGAGCTCGTGATCGACGCCTGGCTTTCCGCGCCGGGCGCGCCGGAGGATCCGATCGGCCACCGCGGCTTCCTCTTCAGCGTCGGCGACGTCGGCGGGCCAGCTCCAGCCTGATCCGACCGTCGAACAGCCAGGTCTCGCCGTTCGGCTCGTATGCGGGTAGGCCGGCGTGCTCGGCGGGCTCGAGGCCCGCGAGCAGGGAGGGAAGGAGGAGCGGATGCGGGAAGCCAGGATTGCGCCCGCCGCCGGGCGCCCACGCTTGGAGCGAGCGGTCGGACGATGCGATCGACCCGCCCACAGCCGCGAAGCCCTCGGCGTGCGCGTCGAGCAGCCGTCTCGACCAATCGGGAGCAGGAATCGAGCCGGCGACGAGGTGGGCGATCGCGACGGGACTCTCGCGAACCAGCGGCTCTTCCTGTCCGGCGAGCGCGGACACGGTGCGCTCGTTCGAGTCGCCCCAGATTGCGACCCCTAGCCGGCGCTCGTCGATCCGCGGCCGCACCTCCACCTCGAGCTCGAGCGGGGTGACACCGACGTCGCCCCACCAGAAGCGGAACTCCTCGAGGAAGTCGAACGCGAGCCGATAGCCGCCGGGCGGTTGAGGAATCCCGACGGCGAGCTCGAGCTCGGCGGTCTCGCCCGGCGCGACGGGCTGCTCGAGCGGAGTCCGCAATCCGTCCCAGACGATCGGGTTGCCGCGTCGGTCCAGCCAGTGATAGGAGGCCAGCACACCGGTTTGACCGCTCGCGCGCCAGGTGGCGGAGCCGGCGTTCTGGAGCCGCAGCCGCGCGGTTCCCGCGGTGCCCGCGCGGAGCTCGGGTAACTCGTAGCCGAGCCAGCGGATTGCGAGCGGGCCGACCGTAACGGGATGCTCGCCGACGCGATTCATGGCGTAGCTAGCCTACTTCGCGTGTCCGAGACGCCCCTTCTCGTTCGTGCGGCGCGGCTCGAGCCCGTCGAGCGGACGCCGGTGTGGTTCATGCGCCAGGCGGGCCGCTCGCTCCCGGAGTACCGCGAGATCCGCAAGACGCACACGCTCTTCGATGTCTGCCGCGAGCCCGAGCTCTGTGCCGAGGTGACGCTGCAGCCGGTGCTCCGCCACGACGTCGACGCGGCGGTGATGTTCGCGGACATCATGCTTCCCCTGCTCGGAATGGGCGTCGACGTCGAGCTCGTCGAGAACGTCGGCCCGGTGATCGCCGATCCGATCCGAACGTGGGCCGATGTCGAGAAGCTGACGACGCCGGACCCGGAGGAATCGGTGCCTTTCATCCTCGAGGCCGTTCGAATCGTCCGCCGCGAGCTCCGCCCCGACCAGGCCGTGATCGGCTTCTGCGGCGGCCCGTTCACCGTGGCGGGCTACCTGATCGAGGGGAAGCCGAGCCGCGAGTTCCTCCAGGTGAAGCGGCTGATGTACGCACACTCGGACGTCTGGCATGCGCTGATGGAGAAATTGACTGTTGCGTTCTCGTCCTACATCCAGGCGAAGATGCGAGCCGGAGCCGACGCGATCCAGCTCTTCGACTCCTGGGTCGGGGCCCTCTCGCCGGCCGACTACGAGGAATTCGTCCAGCCGTACTCGGCGCGGATCCTGGCCGCCGTCGATTGCCCCACGATTCACTTCGGCACGGGCACCGCGACGCTCCTGCGGCAGATGGCCGACGCGGGCGGCGACGTGATCGGGCTCGACTGGCGAATCCCGCTCGACTGGGGCTGGGAGGTCGTCGGCGAGGATCGCGGCGTCCAGGGGAACCTCGACGGCGCCTTGCTCTTCGGCCCGTGGGAGCGGGTCGAGCGCGCGACGCTCGACGTGCTCGCGCGCGCCGCGGGCCGGCCGGGCCACATCTTCAACCTCGGCCACGGCGTCATGCCCGACACAGACCCGGAGGTCCTCGGCCGCCTGCGGGCCTTCGTCCACGAGCAGACCGCACGCGTCACGGTATGAACCGCGTCGCTGTGGTGCTGATGGCCTATGGGTCGCCGGATCGGATCGAGGACGTGCCTGCCTATTACGCGGACATCCGCGGCGGTCGACCGATCCGGCCGGAGTTGATGGAGGATCTCGTGGAGCGCTACCGGCGCCTCGGGATCGAGGAGTCGAACCCACTCAACGAGATCACCGAGGCGACGCGCGCCGCGCTCGAGGCCGAGCTCGACCTGCCGGTGTTCACGGGCATGCGCCACTGGCAGCCGCGCATCGCCGAGGCGGCCGATCGCGCGATCGCGGGCGGGGCGAAGACCGTCGTTGGGCTCGTTCTGGCCCCGCACTACTCCTCCATGTCGATCGAGAAGTACCGCGGATTGCTCGTGCGGGCGATCGACGACCGTGCGGAGCTGCGCTTCGTCGAGCGTTGGGGCGACGATCCGGGCTTCGTCGCCCTGCTCGCCGACCGCCTGGTAACAGGTGGTTACAAGGAGTCGCACGTCGTCTTCACCGCGCATTCTCTCCCTGCCCGGATCCTCGACGAGGGCGATCCCTACGTGGACGAGTTGATGGCGACGTCGACGTCTATCGCGCAGCGCGCAGAACTGAGCGGCTGGTCATTCTCCTTCCAGAGCGAGTCCCCTACAGGGGAGCCATGGTTGGGTCCCGACATTCTCGATCACCTAGAAGAGCTCGCCGCCAAGGGCGTTCGCGACGTCGTGCTCTGCCCTGTCGGCTTCGTCGCAGACCATCTCGAGATCACATGGGATCTCGACACCGAGGCCGTCGAGCGCGCGGGCGAGCTCGGGATAGAGCTGCGACGGATCGAGATGCCGAACGCCGATCCGGCCTTCGTACGGGTGCTCGCGAGCGTGGCCCGAGCCGAGCTCGGCGAGGCCGCGGCGGTACCTTCAGGAGCGTGAGAACAGGAGCGATCCGCGTGGAGTCGGTCTCGCGCCGCTTCCGTATCCACGCCCGCGAAGCTCGGACGCTGAAGGAGCTCTTCGTCCTCCGCGGCCGGACCGAGGCGACGGACGTCTGGGCGCTGCGAGACGTCTCGCTGCACGTCGAGCCGGGTGAGGCGGTCGGGCTGATCGGCCGCAACGGCTCGGGCAAGTCGACCCTGCTGCGCCTGATCGCGGGGATCATCAAGCCCACCTCGGGCCGGGTCGCCGCGGGCGGCCGGATCGGCTCCCTGCTCGAGCTCGGCGCCGGTTTCCACCCGGACTTCAGCGGCCGGGAGAACGTCTTCCTGAACGGCGCCATCTACGGTCTTCGCAAGACGGAGATCCGCGAGCGCTTCGACGAGATCGTCGGCTTCGCCGAGCTCGAGGATGCGATCGACCGGCCTGTGCGAACGTACTCGTCGGGTATGTACATGCGGCTCGGATTCGCGATCGCGGCACACCTGGACGCCGACGTGCTCCTGCTCGACGAGGTCTTCGCGGTCGGCGACGAGGCCTTCCAGCGCAAGTGCTTCGGCAAGATCTTCGAGTTCAAGCAGCGCGGAGGGACGATCGTCTTCGTGTCGCACGATGCGACGCAGGTCGAGCGTCTCTGCGAGCGGGCCGTGCTCCTGCGTGACGGCGGCGTCGAGCTCTCGGGCCCCACGCACGACGCGATCGTCCGCTACCGGCGCGTGCTCGCCACCGAGTCCGATCCCGCCGAGCGCGCGGCCGGCTTGCGCGAGTGGGGGACGGGTGAAGCGACGATCGCGTCAGCCCAGCTCGTCGGCGCCGGCGGCGAGGAGCGGCAGCAGTTCCTCGCCGGCGAGCCGTTCTCGCTCCGGCTGCGGATCGACGCGAGCAAGGACGTGGTCGCGCCGCTCCTCCAGCTCGAGCTGCGCGACGACGGCGGCCTGCTCGTCGCGTCCGACACGGTCGACACGGCGAGCCTCGGCTGGGCGAACGGCGGTGGTGAGCGCCTGCTGCGCTACGACATCGAGCGCCTGCCGCTCTCCGACGGGCGCTTCCACCTCCGGCTCGGATTGACCGACGCTTCGGGCTCCCGGCTTCTCCACTGGCTCGACGATGCGCTCGGCTTCCTCGTCTATCCGTCCGGCGACGAGCGAGGTGTGGTGCGGCTGGAAGGGAGCTGGGCGCTCGAGCAGAAGTCCCCAAAGCAGTGAGCACGCGCACCTGCCCCGACTGGCCGATGCTGATGGAGATCGCACCGGATCTCCAGTTCAAGCACTACACGGTCGCCGAGGCACAGCTCCCGGTCGACGTGCTGACCGCGATCTCGCACGTCTCGCTCGCCGAGGTCGCGATCTGCTGCGATCTCGAGCACCACGTCTTCTATCTCGAGCACACCGAGCCCGAGGTCGCGGAGGCGCTGCGCGCGACGCACTGGTTCGAGGTGCGCGAGTACGGCGCTCGCGGCCCCGGCGCTACGGCCGCGTAGAGGCTTGATGTGAAATTCGGGTGCGTGCGGGGATGGGCCAGACCAAGCGGGTTCGCCGGATCGGGCGCGGCGCGTAGTGGTGCTACGGGCAAGCCCGAGCCGGTGAAACCGCGCCGTGGCTGGCACACCAGCCGTGCGTGCCTGAGTTTCACATCAAGCCTCTAGGACCTTCGCGCGCGAGCTCGGCGAGCGGCAGCGTGTTGAGGACGTCGCCGTGACGGCCGCCGCCGCGCCGCGCCGTCGCGACCGAGAGAGCCATGTTGCCGAGCCCGCGCGTCGAGTGCGCATCGGTCGAGCAGACGATCTTCACTCCGGCGGCAAGCGCGCGGCGCACGTGCCGACCGGAGAGGTCGAGCCGGTCGGGGAGACCGTTCACCTCGAGCGCGACGCCGGTCTCGAGCGCAACCTCGAAGACCCGGTCGAGGTCGAGAGCGTTCTCGGGCCGGTGGTTGAGAATCCGGCCCAGTGGGTGCGAGAGACACGACGTCGCCGTTGCCGCAGCAGCATGGCGCATCGCCTCGACGACGCGCGCCGTCAGCTCGTCCGCCGACGCCCGCTGGCCGGCGTGGAGGCTGATCTGCACCCATTCGAGTTCGGTGAGGACGTCGTCCGGTAGGTCGAGCGAGCCGTCGGGGAGGATGTCGCACTCGCTGCCCCGCAGGATCCGGAACGGTGCCAGTTCCTCGTTGACTGCACCGATCTCCTCCGCCTGGCGGCGCAGGCCGTCCGCGTCCAGCCCCTCCACGACGCGAACCGCCTTCGTGTGGTCGCAGATCGCGATGTACTCGTAACCGAGCTCGCGTGCGGCGAGCGCCAGCTGGAGCACCGTCGCCTTCCCATCCGAGGCTGTCGAGTGCATGTGCAGATCGCCGCGGATGTGATCGAGCTCGAGGAGATCCGGCGGCGGGTCGGCGGCGTCCACCTCGCGCAGCTCGGGTGGCCGAAACGGACAACCGATGGAGCTGTACACCTCGAGCTCGGTGGCCCGTTCGGGCAGAGGCCCGAGGCTCGCGACGTATTCCGGCGAGCCGGTCGCGTGGACGAGCACCGTGCCGAAGCTCTCCGGCGTCGCGGCGATCACCTCGACCGGGATGCCCTCGACGGTGACACCGACAGCACGATCCTCGTCGCGCTCTAGGACCGAGACGATCTGCGGCAAGGACACGAAGAGGTCCAACGCAGCCGGATCTCGAACGACGACGGCGAATCGGCTCGAGAGGTCGCACCAGCGCCGGGGATCACCGGCCGGCTCGCCCTCGAGCGCAGCGGCGATCTCGCCGCCGAGTGCGCGGGCGCGGCTCAACAGCACGCCGCGACGCGGCCGGACATCCTCCAGACCGGTCAGGCCGGCGCGGATCTTCTCCGCCGTCTTCGGCCCGATCCCCCGCACGCCCTCGAGTCGCCCGGCGGCGACCGCCTCCCGGAGCGCTGCCAAAGTCCGCACGTCCAATGCCGTCCCGAGCTCGCGCATCCGCGTCGGCGAGAGTCCGATCAGGCGGCCGACGCCGACGAGCTCGGGCATCACCTCCGCTTCGAGCTCGCGCAACTCCGAGAGCTCTCCGGTCTCGACGAGCTCTCGCAGCCGCGCCTCGATTCCCGGGCCGATGCCCTTCAACTCGCGCACCCGACCCGCACGGACGATCGAGGCGACGTCGGCGGGTGTCGAACGGATCAACTCCGCCGCCCGGCGGTACGCGCGGGTCGTGTAGAAGCCCGAGCCGTTCAGCTCGAGCAAGGCGGCGAACGCGTCGAGCCTCTCGGCGAGCATCGGATTGTCCACCCGGGGATAGTCTCTCGTGAGTCATGGCCCCAATCGTGATCCCGTTCCGCGGGCTGGCCGGTAAGCAGCGAATCGACGCCCCCGACGAGCTGCGCGAGCAGCTCGCGCTCGCGATGCTCGGCGACGTCGTCTCCGCTTGCATCGCGACCGATCGCACGCTCGTCGTGACGCGCGACGAGGAAGGAAGTGAGCTCGCGGAGAAGCTCGGTGCGGAACTCGTGCAGGATCCGGGAGGTGGCCAGGGTCCTGCGGTCGCGGCCGGACTTGCCGAGCTGCCCGACCGGCCGGTGCTCGTCGTCAACGCGGATCTCCCGTGTGTCGTCCCGCGTGACGTCCGCACTCTCGCCGGCGCGGCGGAGCTCGGCGCGTTCGGTCTCGTGGAAGCCGACGACGGGACGACGAACGCGCTGGCCCTGCCGCGCCCGAAGCTCTTCGCCCCGCTCTACGGCGCCGGCAGCGCCGCCCGCTTCCGCGACCACGCCGCCTCGCTGCGCTACGAGACGTCGAACGCAGTGATCCCGAACCTCGTCGACGACGTGGATACGCGCGCCGACCTCGAGCGACTGGCGCTCCGCGTCGGACCGAGGACGCAGGCCGCCCTCGGAGTTCTGAGGGCGCTATGAAGGTCGCACTGCTTTCCGGAGGCGTCGGCGGCGCCCGGTTCGCGCGCGGTCTGACCGCTGTCGTCGACCCGGTCGACGTGACCGTGATCGGCAACGTGGGCGACGATCTCGAGGTGCTCGGAATGGCGGTCTCGCCAGATCTCGACAGCATCCTCTACGCCCTCGCCGGGCTGAACGACGAGGAGCGCGGCTGGGGGCGCGCCGAGGAGAGCTGGCACGCGCTCGAGACCGTGACGGAGTTGGGCGGCGAGGACTGGTTCCGGCTCGGCGACCGCGATCTCGGCCTGCACCTCGTCCGGACGCAGGCGCTGCGGGCGGGCGAGCCGCTCTCGGCGGTCACCGCGCGGCTCGCACGTGCAGCCGGAGTCGAATCGCCGCTCCTGCCGGCGACCGACGACCGGCAGCGCACGTGGATCGACTCACCCGCCGGCAGCTTCCCCTTCCAGGAGTGGTTCGTGGCGCGCGGCCACCGGGACGACGTCGACGGCGTCCGGTTCGACGGCGAGTGCGCGGCGGCGCCAGGCGTGCTGGAGGCGATCGAGAGCGCCGGCGCGATCGTGATCGCGCCGAGCAATCCCTATGTGAGTATCTGGCCGATTCTCGCGGTTGCCGGGATCCGGGATGCGCTGAGCCGGCGTCGCGTCCCCTGCATTGCGGTCAGCCCGCTCGTCGGCGGTCGTGCCGTGAAGGGGCCGGCCGATCGAATGCTCGCACGCCTGGCCGGCGGCACGTCGCCCGCGCACGTCGCCTCCTGCTACGAAGGTTTGATCGATGCGCTCGTCGTCGACGAGTCGGATCCGACAGGTGCGCTCGCGGTTCGCGCGGTCGTGACGCGGACGTTGATGACCGATCTCGCGGCGTCGCGCCGGCTTGCGGAGACCGTTCTGGGGGCCGCCGCATGAAGGTGGCGCTCGTCGGCGGGACCGGCAGCTTCGGCCAGGCGGTCGCGAAGCGGCTGGTCGATGTCGGAGTCGAGATCGTGATCGGCTCTCGCGACGCGGGGCGCGCGCGGGAGGCCGCCACGCCGCTCGGCGCGCAGGGCGCGTCCAACGAAGACGCCGTCCGCGACGTCGACCTCGTCCTGCTCGCGGTCAAGTCCGAGGCAGCAGTCGAGACCGCGTGCGAGCTCCGCGCCGCGATCGGGACGACGCCGGTGCTCTCGGTGTGCGCCGAGCTCCGCTTCGGGCCGGGCGGGGTCAAGCCCACGGCCGAGGCGACCTCGATTGCCGAGCGGATCCAGGCCGAGCTCGACGCACCTGTCGTCGCGGGCCTCCACTCGCTCGCCGCTGCGAGCCTCGCCGACGCGCCGCCGGACGAGGACGCGCTCGTCTGCGGCGACAACGCTCCGGCGAAGGAGCTCGCGCTCGAGCTGGCCGCACGCCTCGTCTCGGGCAACGCCGTCGACGCCGGCCCGCTCGCGAGCGCCCGCGCCCTCGAAGGCATGACGGCCGTGATCGTGAACATGAACAAGCGCTACAAGGGGCACGCGGGACTGCGCGTCACCGGTCTTTCGCAGCAGTGAGTCTCGAGTACCGCGTCTTCGGACTCCGGGGCGTTCCGGAAATCGAACCCGGCGACGATCTCTCCGTCCGCCTTGCCGAGGCGGCGGAGCGAGCCGGCGGGCTCGAGGACGGCGACGTCGTCGTCGTCGCGCAGAAGGTCGTGTCGAAAGCCGAGGGCAGGATCGTCCGACTCGACGACGTGGTCGCCTCGCCGCGCGCGATCGAGCTTGCGGCCGACCGCGACGCGCGGCACGTGCAGGTGATCCTCGACGAGACGGCGCGCATCGTCCGCTCCCGGCCGCCGCTCCTGATCTCGGAGACCCGCCACGGTTTCGTCTGCGCCTCTGCCGGCGTCGACGCCTCGAACGCGAAGGGAGCGGGGACGCTCATCCTGCTCCCGCTCGACCCGGACGCATCCGCTGCCGCGCTCCGGATGAGTCTGCGCGAGCACACCGGGGCGGAGGTGGGCGTGATCGTGAGCGACTCGTTCGGCCGCGCGTGGCGGCAGGGGACGACCGAGGTCGCCCTCGGCGTCGCCGGGGTGACGGCCGTTCTAGACCTGGCCGGCCGGCGCGACGCGGCCGGCTACGAGCTCCAGGGAACGCAGATCGCGATCGCCGACGAGCTGGCCGGTGCCGCCGAGCTCGTGCTGGGGAAGCTCCGGCGGATCCCGGCGGCCGTGATCCGCGGACTCGACACGACGGGCGAAGGTCGCGGTCGCGACCTCGTCATGCCCGCCGAGCGCGACCTCTTTCGTTGACCGCGAGTGCTGCCAGCCGCTCGCCGACGATCGGCGCGAACTTGAAGCCGTGACCGCTGCACGCCGAGCCGACCACGATCCGCCCGTGCCGTTCGAGCACGAAGCTCTCGTCGGCCGTATTCGTGTAGAGACACGTCTCGAGGCGGTGGTTCGCGACGGCTCCTCGGAAGCGCCTCGTCACCCAGTCGACGGTCCAGCCGGCGATCGTCGTATCTGGGACGCCTGGCTCCTCGGCGTTCGTCGGCGCCCCCGTGTGATGGATGCCGGCCTTCAGACCGATCCCGGGTGCGACGAGCGCGTACCCGAGCTGGCCTGGCCCGGCTCCCTCGGCGAGGTCGATCAGCGACGGCACCGGCTCGTCCGAGGCTAGCTCGAAGTAGGAGACAGTCTCGCGCGTCGGGTCGACCTCGAGCGCGACGCCGAGCGGCTCCAAGAGGCCCCGCGCCCAGGCCCCGGCCGTGACGACGACGGCGCCGGCGCGGAAAGAGACGGCCGCGCCCGCCACCGTCACGCCCGTTCCGTCCGGCTCGAGTGACGTCACAAGGGTCTCTTCGAGCACCCGTGCTCCCGCGACGACCGCCGAGGCAAGTAGCGCGCGAAGCGCTGCGTCGGCGCGCACGATCCCGCCGTCAGCCTGGAAGAGCCCTGTCTCCCCGTTCTCGACCTCGAGTGGGAAGCGACGCGCGATCTCGGCGCCGTCGAGAACCTCGAACTCGATCCCGCTCACCGCGAGCGCATCCCGGTTCGGTTTCCAGTCACCCAGATCGAGCGAGCCGTGTCGCTCGATCAGCGGCTCGCCGGCCTCGGCCTCGAGCTCGCGCCAGAGCGGCAGCGCCGCCAGCGCGAGCCGCACCCACTGCGCGTCCGGGTAGGAGAGCCGGAAGATCCGCGAGCCGCCGTGACTCGAGCCGTGCTCGTGGCCGACCCGAAACTGCTCGACGAGCGCCACCTCCCGGCCCGCCCGCGCGAGCGAGCGCGCCGTTGCGAGGCCCATCACACCGCCGCCGACGACGACGATCTCGACGTCGAGCCGGCCCATGCCGTGACCTTATCGAGCCCTATCAGCTCGCGAGTAGCGCCGACTCGACCGCCGCGTCCGTGGCGGCTCGGCGGATCGCGATCACGTCGTCCCAACCGCCGATGAAGTGGTCGAGGAGCTGCGAATCGAACTGGGTGCCGCGGCCCTCGAGCATCATCTCGCGAGCTTCGTCGGGCTGGTAGGCGGGCCGGTAGACCCGGTCGGAGGTGAGTGCGTCGAAGACGTCGGCGATCGCGGCGATCCGGCCCTCGATGGGGATCTCCTCACCCGCGAGACCGTTGGGGTAGCCGGCGCCGTCGATCCGCTCGTGATGGGTGAGCGCCAGGAGCGCGGCCAGCTCGAGCAACTCGACGTTCGAGCCGGCGAGGATGCGGTGGCCGATCGCGGCGTGCGACTCCATGATCCGACGCTCTTCGTCGGTCAGTCGTCCGGGCTTCAAGAGAATCCGGTCCGGGATCCCGATCTTGCCGACATCGTGCATCGGGCTGGCGATTCGGATCAGCTCCACGCGCTCCGGCTCGATTCCGGCGAGCCGCGCCAGCAGGGCGCAGTAGAGGCTCATCCGAACGATGTGCTGACCGGTCTCCTGGCTGCGGAACTCGGCCGCCGACGAGAGCCGCCGGATCGTCTCCTCCCTCAATCGTCGCAGCTCCCCCTCGGAGCTCTCGAGCCGCGAGATCGTCTCGCGCAGGCTCGAGGTGCGCTCGAGCACGGTGTGCTCGAGGCGTTCGCGATGGCCGCGATTCTCGATCTCGAGCGTGCGCCGCCGCAAGGCGTTGACCACGTTGATCACAAGCTCGTTCGGCTTGAACGGCTTCAGCACATATCCGTAGGCACCGTTCTCGAGCGCTGCCTCCGCGTACTCGCGATCGTCGAGACCGGTGACCATCACGATCGCGACGTCCGGGTAGGCGGCCGACACCTCACGGGCGAAGTCGAGCCCTGACTCGTCGGGCATGTTGACGTCGCTGAGGATGAGCGCGACCTGCTCCGCAGCGAGCAGGCGGCGTGCTTCGGCAACGCTCTCGGCGGTCAGGCAGTCGAAGCCGCGGACGCCGAGCAGGCGCGCGAGTAGAGTGCGAATCGGCCCTTCGTCGTCGACGATGAGGATCCGCTCGTCACGGGAGTGGACGTGCATCCGTCTGGTTATCGGCAGGTTGCGCGCCTTAGATGAGCGACGCGAGCAGTTCGATCCGATTGCCGAAAGGGTCGCTGACGAAGCAGCGGCGCAGGCCAGGAATCGCGTCGTCCTCGACGACCTCGATCTCGGCTTCCCGCAATCGCTGGAGCAGCGCGTCGTAGTCGCGGGCGTGGAATGCTGGGTGAGCCTTGCGTGCCGGCGAGAACCCTTCCTCGACCCCGATGTGGATCTCTTGACTCCCACACCGGTACCAGACGCCGCCGCGCGCGTTGAGCTCTGCGGGCTTCTCGATCTCCTGGAGCCCGAGCGCCTCGCCGAAGAACCTGCGCGCCGCCGGCTCGCAGCCTGGGGGCGCGGCGAGCTGGACGTGATCGATTCCCGTCAGCATCTCCCCGCAAGGTAACCGGTGTGAGGCGGCCGACGATCCTGCGCGAGGCGATGGTGGCGACGAGCCATCCGCTCGCCACGCACGCGGGCGTGCGTGCACTCGAGCGCGGCGGGAACGCCGTCGACGCGGCGCTGGCGGCGGCCGCGATGCTCTGCGTGGCCGAGCCGGGGCACACGGGCATCGGCGGTGACCTCTTCGCACAGCTTTGGTGGGACGGAAAGCTCGTCGGCCTGAACGGCTCCGGGCGTGCCCCCGCTGAGCTGCCCGAGGCGGCGGCCGTGGAGGAGTTCGGCCCGCGCTCGGTGACCGTGCCCGGCGCCGTCCGAGCGTGGGCCGATCTCGCGGAGCGCTTCGGGAGGTTGGGTCTCGATGAGGCGCTCATGGCCGCGATCGATGCGGCAGAGCGTGGCGTGGCGGCCACCGAGCGCGTCGCACTTCACTGGGCCGGCAGCGATCGCGCGCCCTGGCCCCCGCCTGCACGCGGCGCGATCTACAGCCTGCCCGACCTCGCCGAGACACTGAAAGGGATCGCCTCGGACGGGCCGGACGCGCTCTACCGCGGCCGAGTCGCCGAGCAGATCGAGGCCGCATCCTGGCTCGGAGAGGCCGACCTCGCCGCGCACGCCTCCGAATGGGTCGAGCCGCTCAGACTCGCGTTTCGGGGCGTCGAGGTCTGCGAGTTGCCGCCGAACGGCCAGGGCGCGGCCGCGCTGATCGCGCTCGGTCTACTCGAGAGCCTGCCCGACACGCTCCACAGCCGGATCGAGGCGACGAAGCTGGCGCTCGCCGACGCCTACGGTCACTTCGCCGACGGGCGGCTACCCGGGTTCTTGCTCGATCCGGAGCACCTCCTTCACCGGCGCGCGCTCGTCTCGCCTGAGCGGGCGCTCGACCCCAAGCCTTCGCTGCCGCCGCGTGGCGGCACGACCTACCTCTGCGCGGTCGACGGTGATCGCAACGCCGTCTCGCTGATCCAGTCGACCTACTACCACTGGGGGTCGGGCGTGCTTGCGGGCGACACCGGGATCGTGCTCCAGAACCGGGCTTGGGGCTTCTCGGCGGGAGGGGCGCATCCGAACCGACTCGAGCCGGGCAAGCGCCCGTTCCACACGATCATCCCGGGTTTGCTGCTCCGCGACGGGCGGCTCTGGGGGCCGTTCGGCGTCATGGGCGGCCCCATGCAGGCGCAGGGACACCTCCAGCTCGTACATGCGCTCGTCGACCGCGGGCTCGATCCGCAGCGCGCCCTCGACGCGCCCCGCTTCAGGGTGGACGAGGGCAGGACCGTTTCCCTCGAGCCGGGTTTGGCGGCCGAGCTCGACGCGCTACGGGTGCTCGGCCACGACGCGGCGGTCGCTATGGATGAGCATGGCTTCGGCGTCGGCCAGTGCGTTCTCGTCGATGGCGAGGCTCTCGTCGGAGGCTCGGACGGCCGCGGCGACGGCGTAGCCGGCGGTCTGTAGGGGTTACGTCCGCGAATACACCTTCCGGCGAATGTTCGCAGTCGAGAGCGAGTCATAGCTTTCTCGAATGGTGGTAAACACGATGGTTGAGAGGCACCCGTCGATCACGGAGCGTCAACGCGAAGTGATCGTGCTCATCGCGGCCGGTTGCTCGAACGACGAGGTCGGCCAGCGGCTTGGCATCTCCCCGAGGACGGTGAAGGCGCACTGCGACGTCCTGCGTCAGAAGCTCGGCGTGCCACGCCGACGCCAGATCCCGAGCGCGTATCGGAGCCTGACGGGTGACGATCCTCTCGCACAAGGCCTCGACCGCACCACGTCGGGGAACTGACGGCAGCGTGCCCGCGACTCCAGAGGGGTTAGACGGGGGGTGGCGGGGGATGGTGCCGAGTGGCGGGAAGTGGCTTAGCTACGCGGTTTCGGGGATCGCGGCTACGTAGTCAGGCCATACCCGATCGGCACGTATAGGCACTGATTGGGCACCACAACGTCGTCTTTTTGCGCGACGCGCTCACGTAGCCGATTAGCGGCTGTAGAGGAATGTCGAGCAACGTCGCATCGAAGCTACTGACGCCGCGTGAGGTGGCGGTGCGGCTGCGTGTTTGCACCGAGACCGTCTACCGGAAGATCGCGAGCGGCCAGCTTGAGGCGTACCGCCTCGGCGAGCTGGGGCCGCTCAGGATCTCGGAGGAAGCCCTCGACCTGCTCCTCCGGGAGACAGTCCCCGTCGAGCGTAAGGACGCGCGGCCTCATGCTCGGGCTGCAGCAGCTCGGCGGGGACGACAAGCTCAGGAGCCTCGGTGAGCTTCACCACCGAACCGGACTTGTTCTCGCTGCTCGAGGAGCTACTCCGGGAACGTCGGGAGGAGCTGGCGGCGCTCGTCTCTGTCTGCGATGCGCTCGCGGAGCTGCACGGGGTGGCGCTGCCGCTACAAGCGTCCCTCACCGGGCCGTTGCGCCTCGAGCACCTGGAGGCGGCCGCCGAGGGTGAGGAGCAACGAGCACGGCTCGTGGTTCTGCTCCGTCGCGGTACGGGCGTCGACCTGGACGACGAAGACCTACAACACAACGAGGAGGAGACATGGAGAGCAGCAGCAGCCTGAGCAGCCTGGCGGGACGTCGGATCCGGCTCGACCTGCCGGACTTCGAGCCGATCACGAAGACGAAGACCGAATACGAGAAGATCACGAGCGAGATCGTGGGCGCGCAGGGAGCACTGGAGCAGCTCGGGGCGAAGCGGGAGGCTGCACGGCAGGCAGACACCGGCGCCTACGCGAAGGCGCTCAGAGGCGGCAAGGCCGATCCGGGGACACCGAAGACGGATGCGGTGGACGCGGAGATCGTCGGGGCGCAGCGGAAGCTGGGAGCGCTCCAGCGGGCGCTGGACGACGTGGAGGGCGAGCTGATCGCGGCCGTCGAGCAGCACCGAGCAGCATGGCTCGCCGAGGTGGACGAGCAGCTCGAGCAGGAGCACGCGGCGAAGCGGCAGATGCTCGCCGAGCTCGCGGAGGCGCGGGAGACGATCGTCACCACCTCGGCGCTACGCGTCTGGCTGGCCGGGTTCCCGATGAAGCAAACGTCTATCCGTCGCGGGGTGGTGCCTGCCGTCGCCGACCTGCTCGGCCCGAACGGCGAACCGATGGGCTGGGAGACGGTCAGGCAGGCGCTCGAGAACGACTTGGGATCCGCCCGGGCGACGACTCCCGAACAAACCTCTTCCGGAGTGGAAGGTTTCGCAGCGGTCGAGGCGGTCGCATGAGCGACCACATGAATGAGATTCTCCGGCGAGCGGCCGGGCGAGGACGGTTCACGGTCCAGGAGGCGGAGCAGTCGCCTGCCTCGATCGCGATGAACGCGATCCTGCGCGGCGAGCAGCCACCCGCACCGGAACCGGAGGAGGAACCCGAGCCCGCCTGGCATAACGCCGACGCGTCCGCAGGACTCGGGCAGAGCCTTCCGCGCAGGCAGCCGACCATGGACGACGTTCTTCGCGGCGACCATCGCGCCGCTCGGCGCGAGCGGCAGTCCGAAGCCGAGACGGCCAGGCTCGAACGCGAGCAGAGCAGCAGCGAGCACCGGAGCTGGTAGCCGATCTCGTGCCGCACCGGATCTGCCCCACCTGCTCCAACCTCGTCCCGCTCGGCGAGCGCTGCTGCCCCACCCGCAACGATCAGAGACGCGCACAGGCAAGCGTCGAGCTCGGCCGCAACACCAACCACTGGCGCAGGCTCCGCGCGACAACGATCCACCGCGCCCACGGCAGATGCTCCCGCTGCGGCCAGGAAGAAACCGAGCACGACCTAGGCTCGAAGCTGACCGTCGACCTGACCGCCGGAGGAGACCACAGCCGCGCCACCCTCGACGAGGTACAGGCGCTCTGCAAACGCTGCCACGGCCGCTCCCAAGGCGCCAGACGGACCACAGCAGAGATCCGGTACCCAACCGTCGGGACACCACAGCCGCTCTCCCCTCGCAGGTCGCCTTCCGTTTCCTCTCTTGGCGGCTGATTCGGTGGGGAGACCGGCGAAAACGTTGCAGGAGCGGGTTCGGGACCGCTCGTTTTTGGCGCGACGGCATGAGGGGCTGCTGAGGGGGCCGTTGGTGCGGCCGGTGCCGCTTCGGGAGGTGCAGGAGCGCTGGCAGGGGGCGCGTTCGGAGCCGGAGCGAGCCATGTGGGCGCGGGAATTCGAGAAGATCGTCGCCGGCAGGGGCGTGGAGGCCGCGATCGTCGAGCCGCCGCCCTCGTTCGCGGGTGTCAGGCTGCCGGAGTTCTTCGCGGACTTCCTTGTGCACGTGAAAGGGCAAGCGGCGGGGCTGCCGTTCGTGCTGGAGCCGTGGCAAAGAGAGTTTCTGGCGGAGTTCGACCGGCTGGATGAGCTCGGCTGCCGGATCTACTCCCGGGGGCTGCTCGGGGTACCAAGAGGGAACGGAAAAAGTCCCCTGGCGGCGGGACGGGCGCTGTTTGACCTGGTGACGAAGCCGGACGCCCCGGACGTGTTCACGTGTGCGGCGAGCCGGGATCAGGCAAGGATCGTCCTCGATTACGCGCGGGGGTTTGCGGCGCAGGGGCCGCTGGCGGAGCTGCTCGAGGTGGGCCGGCACGAGATCCGGAATCCACTGAACGGGGGGACGTTGAAGGCGCTCTCCGGGGACGGCCCGCTACAGCACGGCCTCAACCCGACGAGCGTCACGATTGACGAGCTCCATTCCTTCCGCACCTCGAAAACCGAAGAACTTTTCGACGCGATCGACACCTCGTTGAAGCGGCCGGACGCGCACTGGTTGTCGATCACGACCGCGACCGGCGACCGTGCTTCGCTGCTGGGCCGCCAGCTGGCGGAGATCGTGGGGACGTTGGAGATCGAACGGCCGCAACGGGGACTGTGGGTCGCCCGGGACGAGGCTGTTGGCCTCCTCGCGTATTGGTATGGGGCCGGGGAGCATGACGACTTCGAGGATGAGGGGCTCTGGCGGGCCGTCAATCCTGCCTCGTTCGTCTCCCTCGCGGCTTTGGGGAAGCAGCGGCGCTCGCCGACGATGCCACGCACCACCTTCGCTCGTCTGCACTTGAACGCGCCCGTGCTCGAGGAGCGGGAGCTGTGGATTCCGCTGCCGGAGTGGGAGCGGCTGGGCGACGGGCCCGGTGTCCCGGAGGGCGCCCGGGTCTGTGTCGGCCTGGACGGCTCCCGTACGTTCGATACGACCGCTTGTGCGATCGCTGGCCGCGCGCCGGACGGCCGGATCGACGTCGCCGTCCGTGTCTTCTCCACCCGTGCGGACGCGCCGCATCACGTCCACCACTCAGGGGGGAGGATCGACTTCGAAGACGTCGAGGCGCACGCGATCGACCTTTTCGACCGCTACCAAGTCGCTGAGGCCGCCTACGACCCGAGGTATCTCGACCGTTCCGCCGAGCTGCTAGAGAAACGATTGCCCGCGGCGACCCTGATCGAAGTAGAACCGTCCTCGCGAGCTATGCGCGACGCGCTCGCAGCCCTCGAACGCGGCGTTCTGGACGGGGTCCTCCGCCACGACGACGATCCCGTGCTTCGCGAGCACCTGGCCTGGACCGTCGCCGACCGAGCCGACTCGGGGGAGCTCCGGCGGGTCTCCAAAGCAGACCGCACACGTCCAATTGACGCGGTGATCGCGACCGCGCTCGCCTACTGGCGGGCGTCGCAGCCGGAAAAGAAACCGTCGGTCGCGAGGTCCTGGTAGCGGCCTAGTCCTGGTGCTAGCGGGCCGAGTTCACAACCTCGGGAAACCCGGGATGGGGCGTCCTGAGAAGGGCGAAACTCGTTACAATGTAACTAGTTTTAGTTCACGCCCTGCTCACGCAGCTCGGCCGCGAGCTCCCCGAGTAGCCGCTTCGCGGAGGAGGGCGAAATCCCGATCGCGCGTGCCGTCTCCTCGATCCTCCAGCCCCTCGACAACGGTGCTGCGATCCTCCTCGCTATCGCCTGCCCTAGCGGCGAGATCGTCTGCCAGTGAACCTCCCTCGGGAGTTGCGACGTTGAGCGAGAGCGGAACTGGCCGCTCCCGGGTGTAGGAGCTGCCGTCGCCGAAACTCCAGCGCGTTCGGCCGAATCTGAGGCGATACCAGTCGACGACCCTTGCGTTTGCAAGCCGGAAGGCGTAAGTGCCAAACGAGACGTTCGCGAGCGCGGGATCGAAGGCGAGGCTAAGCCGCCAGATTTCGGACGTGAGGTAGGCGACGAGGTCGTCACGGTCGGCCTGTTCCAGGTGCGCCTGTTTGTTTCGTAACCAGTTCCCTACCGTCTTCTGGGCGAGCTTCTCGACATCGACGCCGTGCACCTCGAGGCGCCCGTGGAGTAAGGTCATTTCGCATGAGAACTTATTCGAGGTATAAGCGGAGGTATAAGCGGACTTTATCACGTTTACCTCGCCGATCACGCGGCCGTCGTGGGTCGAGCGCGTGAGCAGCTCCCGGTAGTCCTCGACGCGCACGAGCGGCTGCGCGTACCCGGGGAGCGATCACGTCGCAGGCCCTGATGAAGACGGCATCCACGGCGCACCGCTCGCGACGATTGAGGCATGTCGTCTGAACCTGCTGGCTACAATGCGGCTACATCAAAAACCTAACCCCGCCGCATCTGCATAGCGGCCCAGGCGGCGAAGTGCGATAGGAGCCCAGGCGGCACCGAGTCGTACACCCAGGCGGTAAAGAGCACAGCAACCGCAGCGGGGCATCTGATCTCCGAAAGGAGCACGATGCCTCGTCGATTTTCGGCCGCGAAGTTCAAGAAACAGCGGCTCCAAGCAGGACTCTCGCTCGAGCAGGTCGCAGTAGCGATCGACCGTTCATGGGCGTCCGTCTACGGCTATGAACGCGGCCGCAGCGTCCCTTCCGTCGACGCTCTAGTCAGCCTCGGCGACGCGCTCGGCTGCGATCTCGACTCGTTCCTCGAACCTCACGTCGGAGAGGGTGTTTCCTCGTGAACGAGACAGGGCGCCCGCCAGAGCGCCCCGCCACCAACCCTCATCACGCCGAGCCTAGCAAGCGCGGCGGAGGGCAACCTCGGGCGCAGCTTGGCCCCGTGAAAACGACCGAGGTCCTCGCGCGAGTCATTGCCGCGAACGAGGCTGTGACCGCCGGAGACGTGCTCGAGGCTGGAGCTCTTCTCCGAGACCTCGAGCGGGAGCTCAGCCAGGAGACGCAAGTCCGCAGGTTCCACGCTTGCCCGGGTTGCGGCCAGCAGTTCCGGTGGCCCGGCGACCTCGACCGGCACCTCGTTCTTCGCGGGCATGGCCTCGAGGAGTGGCCCTCATGAGCGTCGACGAGTTCCTTCAACGGCTCGAGCGGGTCAAGAAGTCCGGCAAGGGATGGACGAGCCGTTGCCCCGGCCACGACGACAAGCAAGCCAGCTTGTCGGTCAGCGAAGGGGACGACGGCCGGGTCCTGGTTAATTGCTTCGCGGACTGCTCGGCCTCGGAGATCGTCACCGCCCTCGGCCTCCAGCTCCGCGACCTCTTCCCGGACAGGGGAGGGGGGGCTAGTTCCCCCGCTACAACACGGTCAACAGGTCAACAGTCCTTCGCGAAGGGCTGCACGCTCGCCGAGTACGCTGCTGCGAAGCGACTCCCGGTGCCGTTTCTGGAGTCGCTCGGCGTCTCGGAGATCCGCTTCCAGGGCTCGCCGGCGGTGCGCTTCCCCTACCTCGACGAACACGGCGAGGAGGTGTGTGTCCGCTTCCGGGTCTCGATGCGCGGCGATCTTCGCGTCCGCACGAAGGCCGGGAACAAGCACCACCTGTACGGCCTGAACCGGCTCCAGGCTGCGCGCGAGGCGGGCTATGTGATCGTGGTCGAGGGCGAGAGCGACACGCAGACGCTCTGGCAGCACGGCTACCCCGCGCTCGGCCTCCCGGGCGCGAACGGCTGGAACGAGGATCGAGACGCACCACACCTCGAGGAGATCCCGACGGTCTACGTGCTGATCGAGCCAGACCGGGGCGGCGAGGCGGTGCTCCGATGGCTTGCCGCGTCCCGAATCAGCGAGCGCGTGCGGCTCGTGGTGCTGGACGCGGCCAAGGACGTGTCCGAGCTCCATCTGAACCACCCGGACAGCTTCGGTGAGCGACTCGAGGCGGCGCTGCGGGAGGCGACACCGTGGGCCGAGCACGAGCAGGTCGCGACCTCGATCAGGGCGAGCACGGCGTGGGAGCGATGCCGGGAACTCGCTCAGGAGCCGCGGATCCTGGATCGGTTCGCGACCGACCTCGTCAAGGCGGGACTGACCGGGGAGAGCCGCTCGGGGAAGCTCCTCTACTTGATCCTCACGAGCAGGTTCCTGGCGCGCCCGGTCTCCGCGGCGGTCAAGGGCCCGAGCGCGGGCGGGAAGTCGTTCCTCGTCGAGACCGTCTGTTCGTTCTTCCCTAGCGAGGCGTATTACGCGCTGACCGCGATGAGCGAGCACGCGCTCGCCTACGGCACCGAGCCGCTCTCGCATCGGTTCCTGATCCTCTACGAAGCCGCGGGGATGGAGGGCGACTTCGCGAGCTACATCATCCGCTCCCTGCTCTCGGAAGGCCGTGTCCGCTACGAGACGGTCGAGAAGACGAGCGAGGGGCTCGCGCCGCGGCTGATCGAGCGGGAAGGGCCGACCGGGCTCTTGACGACGACGACGAAGGTCGCGCTGCACCCGGAGAACGAGACCCGACTGCTCTCGATCCCGATCACCGACACGCCCGCCCAGACGAGGGACGTGCTGCGGGCGCTCGCCGACGACACCTTCGCCCCGCCCGATCTCGGCCGCTGGGTCGCCTTGCAGGAGTGGATCGCGTCCACCGGGCAGACCGAGGTGAGCATCCCCTTCGCGCACGACCTCGCCGAGCTCGTGCCGCCGATCGCAGTACGCCTGCGCCGGGACTTCTCGGCGCTCTTGAGCCTGATCCGGGCGCACGCGCTCCTACAGCAGGCGACCCGTGAACGTGATCAGGACGGCCGGATCGTTGCGACCGTCCACGACTACAGCGCCGTCCGCGACCTCGTCGGTGATCTCGTCGCGGAAGGCGTCGAGGCGACGGTACCGCCGGTCGTCCGGGAGACGGTGCAGGCGGTGATCGCGGCCGGGCTCGAGGAGGGGATCTCGGTCGCGAAGCTCGCTCTGGCTCTCAAGATCGACAAGGCGGCCGCGTCGAGGCGCTGGAGCAACGCTAAGGCGCGCGGCCACTTGAAGAACCTCGAGACGGGAAGGGGGAAGCCTGCGCGGATCGTGCTGGCAGACCCGCTCCCGGAGGACGTCGAGGTGCTGCCGACCGTGGAGGTGTTGACCGACCGTTGCACCGTTGACCGTGATGTAGCGGGGGTCAAGACCCCCCCTCCCCCCTGCATGCGACACACGGCTGAGGCCCCGCAGAACTGGTGCCAGGACTGCCAGGCGAACGGCTGGGTGAAGATCCCGTGAGCGCCGATCCGCTCCTCACGGCATCCGAGCTCGGCGAGCTGCTCGGCCTCAGCGCCGGCACGATCCTCGACCGCTTCGAGTGTGGCGATCTCCCCGGCTTCCGGCTCTTCGGCAGGAAGGGCGGCCCGGTGCGGTTCCGGCTCTCCGAGATCGAGGCGCGGCTTGAGGAGTGGCGGGCGCCGGAGGAGAAGCGCCAAGCAACCCCATCCAAGCGCCCGCCGGCACCCATCCTAGCCCCTCGTCTTTTACGGCCAGCAGTGATAGATTTCGTAGTGCCAAGCAACCCGATCCACGGAGGAGAAGACGATGATCAGTAGCAACGGCAACGGCCCGCTGCGGCTTGCTCTCGAGGCAGCCCGCGACGGCACCAAGGCTTGGATGGCGAACGCGACGGTGCTGTCCGCGAAGAATGACCCGTACAGGATCGACACGCCCGCCAACCATCAGGCTGGCCGATGGCTGGCCGAACAAGTTGACCGGCTGGAGTTGGACGAGACGAAGACGATCCACATGCGCGGCCTGCACTACAAGCTGTCGATGACGGGCGTGACGAAGCCCGGCGGCGCCAAGTACCAGAACACCGATGCCGATTGGACTTGGCTGCAGGAGACGCCGGCCGACGCTGCCCGATGGCTCGGCTATCTGCCGTTCGAGCAGTTTCACGATGCTCGCAACGACCCGCCCGAGATCACTAGGTTCAGTCAGCCTGAGCCTGAGGCGTCCTTAGCGGTGGAGTTGGAGGTGACGATCCCGGACACGGTCGAGCCGACGATCAAGCTGGCCGGTTTCGTTGGGGTGCAGCCGTACAAGCTGGTCATCTTCGGCGAGAAGAGCTCGCTAGGCGAGGTGGTCCGGCCGATCGCGGAGAGCCGGCGGGCAGACCTATACCTGCCGAAGGGCGAGTTGTCGGACACGCTGATCTACGAGATGGCGAAGACAGGCGCCGAGGACGGCAGGCCGATGGTCGTGTTCACGCTGACCGACTGCGACTACGCCGGCTGGCAGATGGCGATCTCGATTGCCAGAAAGCTGCAGGCTTTCAAGACGATGTTCTTTCCCGCCCTCCGGTTCCAGGTGCGGCCGGTCGCGCTGACCCCCGACCAGGTGCGCGAGTACGGGTTGCCCTCGGAGCCGTACAAGGAGGCGAAGAACGCGGCTGTTGCGACCCGCCAGACGGGGTGGTTGGCAGCGACAGGGGTGGAGCAGACCGAGATCGACGCGGCGCTCGCGCTGCAGCCCAACCTGATTCCCCAACTTCTACGGCAGGCCATCAAGCCGTTCTGGGATTCGACGCTCGAGACGCGCGTGAAGGCGGCGAAGGACGCCTGGTTCGCGGAGGCGTGGAAGCAGGTGAACGGCCAGCTCGACGAGGAGCAACTCAACGCGCTGAAGGTGGAGGCGCAGGAGAAGCTGGCCGAGCTCCAGGACGAGATCGAGGAACTGAACGACGCGCTCTCGCTCGAGGTTCCCGAGGATGTCGAGTTCCCCCCGATCGTGATCCCCGAAGCGGTCGTGAACGTTGACCGCTTGCCATCACCGTTGATCGACTCGGAGTGGGACTGGACGGAACAGACGGTCAGGCTCAAGGCGGCGAAGGCGTACTCCGATGCCTAGCGTCCAACGCGGCTCGGTTGTGAAGCGCGGCCGTGGTTGGGCGGCGCGCTGGTACGACGCCGAGGACACCCGGCGGTTCAAGGGTGGTTTCGCCACGAAGAGCGACGCTCGCGAATGGGTCGACGGACAGGTGAAGGGGGTCGCTGCGCTCCGGCGTGGCGACCTCCTCAGGCCCGATCAGATCCCCACCGTGGACGTGCTCGTGGTCGGGTTCCTCGCCTCGCATGAGGTCGATCCGGCGACGATCGAGAAACTGACGTGCCAGCTAGCCCACGCACGTCGAGCCTTCGGCGACAGGCCGATCGACGAATTGCGCCCGGTCGAGCTATCGGCCTGGCGGGCGACCTTGCCCGCACGCTCCAGGCATCAGCCGTTCGGGGCGTTCCGGCAGGTGCTCGAGCAGGCCGTCACGCTCGGGCTGATCCAGACGAACCCGTGCGCCAAGATACGCAACCGGCGCGTGAAGCTCGACGAGGACACCGAGATCCGCCCCTTCGAGACGTGGGAGGAGATCGAGGCGATCAGCGCCGAGCTGAACCCGACCTATCGGGCGATCCCCGCGATGCTCGTTGGCACAGGGATGCGACCCGAGGAGCTCTTTGGGCTCGACCGACGCGACGTCGACCGCGAGCGCGGCGTCCTGCAGATCGAGCGCGTCTACACCCGGGGTCGCGAGAAGCCGTGCATGAAGTCAGACCGGCAACGACGGCGTGTCCCGCTCCGCGCAAAGGTGCTCGAGGTGCTCGACTCGGTTCCCACGCGGATCGACACGCCTGTGCTGTTCCCGGCCGGCGATGGTGGCCGCATCAAGCTCGACACGTTCCGACAAAGGCACTGGACGCCGGCTCTCCGGGCCGCCGGGATCGACCACCGCCGGGTCTACGACTGCCGGCACACGTTCGCCTCGTGGAGCATCCGGGCGGGCGTGCAGCTGTTCTACTTGAGCAGGATCATGGGCACATCGGTCGCGCAGATCGACGCGACCTACGGCCACTTAGTGCAGGACTCGGACGAGTACCTGCGCGGGCTGCTCGACACCTACGACGCTGAATCCGTCAGCGTCACGGAGGGATCATCCCCGCTATCCGTTACGTAACGTGTGAGAGTTGTAAGGCGAGATTCGAGCCTTCACGCGCTGATGCCCGCTTCTGCTCGAACGCTTGCCGGCAGGCGGCGCATCGTGTTCGGATCGACAAGCAACGGAAGCGCCTGAAGGTGAAGACAGCCGCTCGAAAACAACGCGAGGCCACGCTTCGGGCGGTCACTGCCGAGTTCGAGGCGGGGGCACGCGAGAACATCCGCCTGTTCCGCGAGGGCGAAATGACAGAGGAAGTCATCGCCGACCTGCGCCAGCGCGAGCGGATCGCAAATCTTCACGTCTGGATCGACAGCTGCTCGAGCGCCATCGAGCGCGGCCGGCGTGCTGAGGCGGCGAAGGCAGACTTCGAGGCTGAACTTGAGCGTGTGGGCACTGAGTAGGCACCGTAACCACGCAACCACGCCTGTTTGAGCGGCTGTCCGCGACTCCAGAGGGGTCGCGGGCACGACTATGTGCGCAGCACTGTGAGGCGCTAACGTAAGCCCACTTGGATCAGCGGTGGTCTTGATGGACCGGGTTGCAATGACGGAGGGCACTGTCGACAAGCCGCAGCTCGGCCTTCGCCGAATCATCGAGCGACCTCGCCTCACGCGCATGCTCGACGAGTCGCCGGCGCGGATCAAGATGCTCGTAGCCCCAGCCGGCTACGGCAAGACAACCCTGGCCCGGCAGTGGCTCAAGGGACGGAACGAGCATGGTTGGCTGGCCCTGACTGCGGCCTCGACAGATCCTGCAGTGCTCATCACGGAGCTCGCCGCGCTCTCGGCAACCATTCAACCAGGATGTGACGCTCGAGTTCAGGAACGGCTGGATTTTACGACCGAGCCCGAGAGCGAATGGCGCGTGTTGCTCGACATCCTTTTCGAAGCTCTCCAAATCTCTGACTCTATCGCATGGATTGGGATCGATGACTATCAGGTCTTGCTGGGATCCAAATATGGAGAACTGATCATGGAGGCCTTCGTCCAGAATGTGCCGTTCGGGGTGTTGTTAGTTAGTCGAGAGCGCCCAGCCTGGGTGTCGGCTCGAATGATCTACTACAACAACGTCACAGAGGTGAGCAGAACTGCTCTAGCGATGACATACGACGAGGCAAGTGCAGCCTTTAGTCCGGAAGGAGACTTGATGCCGGGCCTCGTCCACCTAGCCGAGGGGTGGCCAGCCGTATTGGCTCTAGCAGCATTGAATCAGCAGAGTGGCGAGTTCCCTGAACACGTCAGCGATCTTCCAGAGCACCTCTACACGTTCTTTGCTGAAGAGCTGTACTCAAGCCTCGAACCGGAAGTCGCGCACGGTCTAGCCAAGATTGCATTGGCAGGCACTGACGATGAAGACGTCATACGTGATCTCATCGATGACGGTGATGTAATAATCCGGCGTGGCCTGATTGCAGGCTGGTTGACCAGCGACGGACGAGCACAGGTTGATTTTCATCCGCTCCTCGGAGCATTCCTATGCAAGAAGCTTGAAGCGGATGATCCCCTGGAGTTTCGACGAACTTGTCACAAGGTTGCAGACGCGCTCATCCAGCACAAGCATTGGGATGCGGCCATTCGAATCATTCGGGCGTCATCCATCCATGAGCTGATCGTCGTGCTCATTGAATCGGCGTGGCGGGAACTCCTAGAGGCTGGGAGAGTGTCGACATTGCGGGACTGGCTGGATTACGCAGCCGACCACGACAGTACGAGCCCGCGTGTAGCGCTTGCGAAAGCGGAACTAGCGTTTCGGTTAGGGAAGTTTTCCGAGTCAGAATCTCTTGCGGCGGAGGTTGCAGGAGTCGCTCAGGCTCGCCTCATGCGCGCGGAGGCCCTTATCGCGGCGGGTCGAGCGGCGCACGCCGCTTCTCGCGAACAGCAAGCATTGGCGTACTTCCGAAGAGGGAAAGAGATCGCAACAACGCATCTCGAACGAAGTGCCGCGGCGCTCGGCGAGCTTTCGGCGGCCATCGATCTCGAACTTCCTGAAGCCGTACAACTGTTAGAGCAACTGAACTGCGAAAGAGCGTCTTATTCTCAAGAGCATAAGATCATCTTAACTGGAAGAGCGATTGCGTTGGCTGCTCGGTTCGGTCGACCGGTCGAATGGGAGGAGGCCAGGAACGCTTATCAACTACTGTCGGTTCTGCCGGATCCTATATCGCGGACATCCTTCCGCAACGTATTCGCATATGCACTCGCGATGGCCGGCATGACCGCCGAAGCAACTGCTGTCCTCCGTGATCAGCGAATCGATGCGCTTACATACAGGATTGACTTCTCACACGCGTATGCGTACGTCATTGAGGCTCTCATTGCCCTGTTCGAGGGACGGTTCTCCGAGGTTGAGAGTCTTCTCGAGCAGATTGAGATAGAGGCCCGAAGCCGGGGAGACAAGTTCCTGCTAGCTAATGTGGTGTCGATCCGAACGCGGATGCTGCTATCCGTCGGCGAGTTCGATGCTGCCATCGTCTCTGCTGTGAAGTTCGTGGCGTCGAGCACGGTATCGATGAAGTGTGAGATCGATGCAAGTCATGCCGTGGCGCTCGCGTGCGCGGGACGCACGCGCGATGCCATAGTTGTGGCCACGGGTGCCGCGGCAGCGACTCAGTCCTCGGAGATTGTGGTAATGGCCGAGTGCGTCAAAGCTATTGTGGCCATTCAGGAGGCAACAGCTGATGCCTTCTCTGCTACTGAGAGGGCATTCCGTTCAGCTCTACGGCTCGGTGCTGTAGAGTCGTTTGTGACGGCGCTCAGAGGCTTCCCGGACCTCGGATCCATTCTTCTCCAGTCGCCCGAAACGCGGCAGGCGCTCGTACCGCTGCTCGTCGCGTCGAATGAAATCAGCCGTTATGAGGGATCCGCACTCACCGACGTCCCGTTTGGCGCGTGGGGCGACTTATCTCCTCGCGAACGCGACGTGCTCCAACTAGTAGCCATCGGGCTTACGAACCGTGAGATAGCCCGAAGGCTATTCATCGCTGAAGCGACCGCGAAAGTGCACGTCCACAACATACTCGCGAAGCTCGGCGTTTCTTCACGAACCGCCGCCGCGCTGCGCGTTCCTCCATTTGCTCGGCTCACGCAACTTGAGTGACCGCCTGAGCGTCGATCATCGAATCCGCGGCGTTTCTCACGACGAGTCCTGCCCCCGAGCGATACTCCGGAAGAGCGCTTGCGAGGATCGCCTCAAAGGCCGCGACCACGGAGGTGTCGAACTGGCTTTCGACGGCCTGTGCAAGCCTTAGACGGGCGACGCGACTCGGCATCGCTTCGCGATACGGCCGGTCAGAGGTCATCGCGTCGTAGGCATCAGCGACAGCGATGATAAGTGAGAGAGGGGGGATTTCATCTCCAGCCAGATTGTCTGGATAACCGTTGCCATCGACACGCTCGTGATGGTGGCGGACGATCTGCGCGATTTCTTGATAGTCGTCGACGTTTGAGAGGATGCGCTCTCCGATCGCTGGGTGCTCTTGCATCGCGCGACGTTCCTCGAGAGTCAATGGACCGGTTTTTTCTACCAGACCGGCTGGAAGGCCAATCTTTCCGATGTCGTGGACGAGTCCACAAAGATGAACGCGCTTTTGCTCGGTCTCTGAAAGGCCCATTCGACGTGCGATGTCGCGCGAATACACGGCGACGGCCGCTGAATGGCCCGCGGTGTAGCGATCGCGTGCGTCGAGCGTGGCCACAAGAGCGGCAGCGAAAGACAGATTAGCCCGCTCCAGGTGAACATTCGCTTGTGTCAGGTTGTCGGTTAGTGATCGCTGTTTCTGATAAAGACCGAACAGATGTTGTGCCGCCAGCGCTGGCGCGAGGAACAATGGCAGCGTCAACGGCGAGAGCGTCAAATAGACGTAAGCGAGGAGAGCGACGACAGGTGTATAAAGGGGAACCGACGCACCAAGCACCGGAGCGAGCGTCTTTGCCACCTCGAGGGGTCGCCCTGTACCTCGCAATGTGACGGTTGTGGCGGCAAAACAGGTGTCGAGTACCTGGGCCGTGACAGCTCCAGCAATGGTGGCCAATGCGATCGAACCGGCAAGGCTGTCTGCCCGGTCCGCGGCCAGGCCCGCGACCAAACCCGTGCTAGCTCCCGTGATCGACCCACTCAGCGAGTAGACAGCCCATTTCATGTACGGCCGCCGGAAATCGCTGGCCATCGATGCCAGGGCGACGAGCGTGGCGGCGAGCGGACCGAAGACGACCGCCGCGAACAGCGTCGGGACTAGCGATATCGAGAGTTCCAGGTTGGAACTCAAGCGCACTCTTCCGCGCTCGGCAGCAGCGCCGAGCACCGCCAGCGCCGCGACAGCCCAAGGGCTGGGAAGTTCGACGCCGTCTGCCGTCAGAGCGAGCAAAATGCCCACTGCAGCTAACCCGAGAGCAGCCGTGTAGAGGTAGAGCGTCAGGTCGCCGCGGTGGATCTGCGCAAATTTGGAAAAAATCGACAAAGTCTTGTATTTACCTCTAAAGGGGGATACGATGGCTGAGCCGTTAGTCCCCCTCTGAAGGAGTGGTCAGTATGCGTTCATTCACTCGCCTTATGTCTCGCGCGATCATCGCGGGTGGCGCACGAGGCTGGTAGAAGCCCTCGAATACTGCTTTTCCCCTAGCAGACTGGCATCCCTCCTTAGGGGGACTTGTCCACAGACTGTGGGAAAGGTGGAAAACTAGAGGCTTCTGCACGTTTTGCATCGGAGCCGCACCGCGAAGCAACACGGCGGGGCGGCTCCGATGCGTTTCTCTTGCCTGGCGAGATCGGCGTGGCCGCTAGCCGATCAGGCCGCGGCGGAAGCCGACGGACACCGCATGGGCGCGCGACCTAGCCTGGAGCTTCGCGAGCAGGTGGCGGACGTGACTCTTGACCGTCTCCTCCGAAAGGAAGAGGCGCTGGCCGATCTCGCGGTTGACGAGACCGTCGGCGACGAGCTGAAGTACCTCGATCTCGCGCAGCGTCGGCTCCTGCGGGAGCTCCCGAATCGGTGCCGTGAAGGGGATCACATCGGCGGTGCCGCTCGATCGGCGAGTCGCAGCCGCTTCGAACCGTCGGCTGTGGTCCATATATCGGTTCAGGATCTCCTTGCGCTCAGCAGCGTCCACGGCCCCGATATCGACCGTGCGGGCGCCCGCCTTTAGCTCGATCGAGGTACTGCGGCCGAATCAGTCGAGCGCCAGCCGCACATAGAACCGCCGCCGCCGCCCGAGCTTCGCCGGCTCGTTCTCCTCGACGACCTTCCGACCGCCGGGCGCGTGGAGGATCCGACCCTCCTCGAGCCAGAAGGCGATGTGCGTCGCGTGCTCGGCGCCGTAGGTCACGAGGTCGCCGTAGCGCGGTTGGATTACCGGCTCAGCCACCTCCTCCTGGTGATCGGCATCGCGCGGCACGAGCCGACCCAACCGCCGGTAGGCCATATGCACAAGGCCCGAACAGTCGATTCCGCGCGCGGTCATTCCGCCCCAGAGGTACGGAGCACCGAGATAGCCGCGCGCCTCCTCGACCGGATCGCCCGCGCGCGGGGGCGGTAGCCAGCCGTCCGCGGGCGCCGGCGAGAGCGCCGCGGCCGCGATCCAGCCGGGATACTCGTAGGCCGTCTTCACGCGCACCCAGCCGCCCCGCCGCTCCTCCACGGTCAGCGGCTCGCCGCGCAGCGCCTGCGACACCTGCTCGGAACGCTCGTTTGGCTCAGCGCGCAGAGGGGCGAGGTCGAGCCCACAGCAGAAGGCCTCAGCCACGATGCAACGCGCGACCTATGGACCGATCGACGTGATTGTCAGCGCGCGGCTCTTTGACGTGGCCGTAGCCATCGAGATCGTTCAGCGGATATCGATGCGCTTCGACAGAGAGCTAGCTCGCAACCTCGGGGCCCGCCGCCGGCGCCTCGAACACGACCTCCCGACGCTGCGGCTGAAGCGTCCCGGCCTTGATCTCCTCGGCGAAATGGCACTTGACGAGATGCGTGTCGACCGGGCGGAGCTCGGGCTCCTGTTCCCGGCAGCGCGTCGGCTGCACGTACGGACACCGCGTATGGAAACGGCACGCGTGCGGCGGGTTCGCCGGGCTCGGCAGATCACCCTGGAGCAGGATCGAGGTGCGCTTGCGCTCGACTTGGGGATCGGGAATCGGAATCGCCGAGAGCAGCGAGATCGTGTACGGGTGGAGCGGGTTGTCGTAGAGATCGTCTGCGGGGGAGAGCTCCATGATCTGACCGAGATACATCACCGCGATCCGATCGGAGATGTGTCGCACGACCGCGAGGTCGTGCGCGATGAAGAGATAGGTGAGGTCGAACTCCTTCTGCAGCAACTCGAGCAGGTTCACGATCTGCGCCTGGATCGAGACGTCGAGCGCCGAGACCGGCTCGTCGCAGACCACGAAGTCCGGGTTGAGCGCCAGCGCACGCGCGAGTCCGATCCGCTGTCGCTGGCCGCCGGAGAACTCGTGCGGGTACCGGGTTGCTGCATCGGCGGGGAGCCCGACGATCGTCAACAGCTCGCGGACCTGCTTGTTCACGTTCCCACCCATCCGGTGGACGCGCAACGGCTCGCCGACCATGCGACCGACCGAATGGCGCGGGTTGAGCGAGGCATACGGATCCTGGAAGATCATCTGCATCCGCTTGCGCAGCGGTCGCAAGTCGCCCTCTCCGAGATGCGTGATGTCCTGGCCGTCGAAGGTGATGGTGCCGCCGGTCGGCTCGTAGAGACGCAGCAGAGCGCGGCCGACCGTGGATTTGCCGCAGCCCGACTCGCCGACGAGCCCGAGTGTCTCGCCGCGCTGGATCTGGAGCGATACCCCGTCGACCGCCTTCACGTCGCCAACGTGCCGGTCGAGCACGAGCCCACTGCGGATCGGAAACCAGACCTTCAGATCGTCGACGTCTACGAGCGGGGTGCCGTTCTCGCTCACGCCGTACCACCTACCCGCGTGCGCTGCCATTCCTCCGCGGGCACCGGATTGAAGCAGCGAACGTGGTGACCGCTCTCGAGCTCCTCGAGCGGCGGCACGGCCTGGCGCGACTCCTCGACCTCGAAGCGGCAGCGTGGCGCGAACGGGCACTCCGCGGGCGGGCTGAGCATGTTGCGCGGCGCGCCCGGGATCGGCTGGAGCTCCTGGCGCCGCCCCGCGTCGAGTCGCGGCACGCTCTGGAGAAGGCCGAGCGTATAGGGATGGCGCGGGCGGGCGAAGAGCGCGTCGGCGGTGCCGGTTTCCATGAACATGCCGGCGTACATCACGTTGACGCGCTCGCACATGCCGGCGACGACGCCGAGGTCGTGCGTGATCAGGATCAGGGCCGTATCGCGGTCGGCGACGAGGGTCCGGAGGAGCTCGAGGATCTGCGCCTGGATCGTCACGTCGAGCGCGGTCGTCGGCTCGTCCGCGATCAGCAGCTTCGGCTCGCACGCTAGCGCGATCGCGATCATCGCGCGCTGGCGCATGCCGCCGGAGAACTGATGTGGGTAGTCCTTCAGCCGCAGGTCGGGGCTCGGGATCCCGACCTGGTCGAGCAGCTCGGCCGCGCGGCGGTTCGCGTCGTCCTTCTCCATCCCGAAATGCGTCTCGAGCGCCTCGCGAATCTGCCGGCCGATCGTCAGCACCGGGTTGAGCGAGGTCATCGGGTCCTGGAAGATCATCGCGATCTCGCGGCCGCGGATCGAGCGCAGTTGCTCATCGTTCAAGGCCAAGAGATCGCGGCCTTCGAACATGGCGCGGCCGTGGGTGACGCGGCCGTTGCGCGCCAGGATCCCGAGTAGCGCGAGCGAGGTGACGCTCTTGCCACAGCCCGATTCGCCCACGATCCCGAGCGTCTCGCCCGGCGCGATGTCGAACGAGATCCCGTTGACCGCGTACACAGGCCCGCGGCCCGTCCCGAAGCGGACGTGCAGGTCCTCGACGGAGAGGATGGGCTCTCTAGCCACGGCCTCTGAGCTTCGGGTCGAGCGCCTCGCGGAGGCCGTCGCCGATCAGATTGAAGCCGAGCACGGAGATCACGATCGCGACACCCGGGAAGATCGCGAGGTGCGGCGCCGTCTGCAGGAAGCGGACGGTGCCGGTCAGCATCGTTCCCCACTCGGGGGTCGAGGGGTCCTGCGGGCCGAGGCCGAGGAAGCCCAGGCCGGCGACGTCGATGATCGCCGTTGCGAGCGCCAGCGTGCCCTGGACGATCACCGGCGAGATCGCATTCGGAAGGATGTGCGAGGCGAGAATCGTTCGGCGCGGCACGCCGACGGAGCGCGCGGCGAGGACGTAGTCGTTCTCCCGCTGCGCGATCACCGAGCCGCGCAGCAGCCGCGTGAAGATCGGCACGTTGACGATCCCGACCGCGATCATGATCTGCCAGATCCCGGGGCCGAGCAGGGCGACGATCCCGATCGCGAGCAACAGTCCGGGGATCGAGAGCATGATGTCCATCGCCCGCAGGATCAGCGTGTCGACGATGCCGCCCAGGTAGCCGGCGACGGCGCCGAGGAGGAGGCCGATCGAGAGGCCGACGGTCACCGAGACGATCCCGATCAGGAGCGAGTAGCGCGCGCCGAAGATGATGCGCGAGAGCTCGTCGCGGCCGAGCTCGTCGACGCCGAGCAGATGGTCGCGAGACGGGCCGGGGCAGCAGCCGTCGCGCAGCAGCGAGAGATTGATCTCACGCGGCTCGTACGGCGCGAGCAGGGGCGCGAGCGCTGCGACGAGCACGAAGGTCACGACAAGCGCGAACCCGATCAGCGCGCCGGGATTCTTCCGTAGGCGCTGCCACGCTTCGCTCCAGAGGCCGCTCGGCGACTCGAGCTGAATCTCTCGCGCCTCTAGCTCGGCCAGGCTCACGAGAGGCGAATCCGAGGGTTGATGACCGCATACGAGAGGTCGACGATCAGGTTCACGAAGACGAAGATCACCGCGAGGAAGAGGATCCCGCCTTGGAGCACGGGGAAGTCGCGGCTGTCGATCGCGTCGACGAGCCACGTACCCATCCCCGGCCAGGCGAAGACAGTCTCGGTGAGGACGGCACCCGAGAGCAGGAGCCCGACCTGGAGTCCGATGATCGTCGAGATCGGCAGGAGCGCGTTGCGAAGGACGTGGCGCCGATCGACGATTCCGGGCGACATGCCCTTCGCTCTCGCCGTCCGCACATAGTCCTCGTTCTGGACGTCGAGCACCGCTGCGCGCGTGATCCGAGCGATGATCGCGAGCGGGATCGACCCCAGCGCGACCGCCGGCAGGACGAGATGTTTGAGCACGTCCCAGAGCGCCTCCATGTTTCCGGCCAGGATCGCGTCCAGCACGTAGAAGCCGGTCGGATGGTCGACGTCGATCAGGACGGACATCCGACCGACCGTCGGTAACAGATCGAGCTGAACAGAGAAGATGTACTTGAGGATGATTCCGAGGAAGAAGACCGGGATCGAGATCCCGAGCAGCGAGCCGAGCAAGCTCGCGTGGTCGAAGAACCCGCCGTAACGTTTCGCCGCGAAGAAGCCGAGCGGGATCCCGACGAGAATCGAGAAGAGGCCTGCAGCGAACGCAAGCTCGACGGTGGCCGGGAATCGCCGCTTGATCTCCTCCGTCACTGGTTGCCGTGTCGTGATGCTCGAGCCGAAGTCGCCCTGCACGACGGTTTTCAAATACGAGACGTACTGGATGGGAAGCGGCTTGTCGAGCCCGTACTGCTTCTCGATCTGCTTGATCGAGGCCTCGGTCGCGCGCTCGCCGAGCAGCGCCTCGGCGGGCCCACCCGGCAGCACCCTGATCCACGCGAAGACCAGGATCGAGAGGCCGATCAGGATCGGCACGAGAAGCAAGAGCCGGCGGACGACGAATCGCAACATGTCGCCCGCCGGACTCTAGCCCGTTACCTGCTTTATTCCTCGATCGAGACCGACGCGAACGACTCGTTCGTCGTCGGGCTCGGCTCGAAGCCGTTCACGTTGGCCGCGAAGGCGAGCGCCGGCTTCGAATGCGCGTAGGGGACGCCGGGCAGGAACTCCATGATCTGCCGGTTGACGTCCTGATAGAGCTCCTCGCGCTTCGCCGTGTCGGGCTCGACCTCGGCCGCGTCCAGAGCGTCGAACAGCTCCTGGTTGTCGAAGCCCCACTGCGGCTTCTGACCCTGGAAGAAGACGCCGACGAAGTTGTCCGGGTCGGCGTAGTCACCCGTCCACCCGATCAAGTTCAACGCGCCGGCCTTGCCGGTGTCCACGCGACCGAGATAGTCCGGCCGCCACGGAGCGCTCTTCGGGATCACCTTGAAGCCGGACTTGTTCAGGCTGGCTGCGAAGGCCTCGAAGTTCCGCTTCGGGTCGGGCATGTACGGGCGGGAGACATCGGTCGGGTACCAGAACTCGACCTCCACCGGCAGCGTCAGCCCGGCCTTCTGGAGAAGCTGCTTCGCCTTCGCCGGGTCGTACGGGTACTCCATCACGTCGTCGGCATAGCCGGGCAGGCTCGGCGGCATGAACTCCTTCGCCACCTCGCCGCGACCACCGTAGAAGTTGTCGACGACGGCCTGCCGGTCGAGACCGTAGGCCACGGCCTGGCGCACCTCGAGCTGATCGAACGGCTTGACCTTGTGGTTGATCGTCACGTAGGCGACGTTGAACGCCGGCCGCTCGAGGATCTGGAGCTCCGAATCGCCTTCGATCGTCGGCACGTCCTGCGGCTCGACCAGGTCGTAGCCCTGGATCTCGCCGGTCTGGAGCGCCTGGAGTCGAGCGGCGTTGTCGGAGATCGGCCTGATGATCAGCTTGTCGAGCTTGGCCTTCCCGTCTTCACTCCAGTAGTCCTCGTTGCGGACAAGGGTGAGGCGGTCGCCGATCTGCCACGACTCGAGCTTGAAGGGGCCGGTGCCGATCGGCTGCTTGGTTCCGAACGTGCCGGTCGGCTGGAAGCCGGTCTCCTCGTCGAGGGTGCCTTCGTCGGCCTTGAACTCCTCGAGTGCCTTCGGGCTCGCTATCGCGAACGCCTGCAGGGCCAGAGCGCCCAGAACAGAGGCCGACGGCTTCGTCAGGTTGATCACCGCGGTCGTCGCATCGGTGGCCTCGCAGCTCGCGTAGAGACTGTCGCCGAGGGCCTCGTTCTCCGCGCTGTTCTTGGCGTAGCCGCCGAACGTGGCCTGCCAGTAGTAGGAAGCGCTGGCACTCTGCGCCGCGCCGGTGAAGTTGTACCAACGGTCGAAGTTGAAGCAGACGGCCTCGGCGTTGAAGTCGGTGCCGTCGTGGAACGTGACGCCGTCCTCGAGCGTGAGGGTGATTGCCTTGGCGTCCTCGGCGACCTCCCAGCTCTTCGCGAGACCGGCGACGAGATCCGTTCCGCCCGGCTCGAGCGCGACGAGCGTCTCGAAGATCTGCGTGATCGGTCGGATCGACTCGCCGTCGCTGACAAGGGCGGGGTCGAGCGAAACCGGGTCGGATGCACCGGCGAAGACGAGCGTGCCGCCACTGGCCTCTCCGCTGCCTTCCGTCTCGGTCGCCGTCGTTTCGCTAGGCGTTCCTTCCTCCTCGTCGTCCCCACCGCAGCCCGCCGCCAGGGCGAGTACGCCGGCAACGAGGAGCAGCAGCATCCAGTGCCACTTCGTCCTCAAGGTGTCTCCTTTCGCTGGACCAACCTGTGTGAAGCGTGAGTGTATTTCATTTGCGCACAGGCCCCAAAAGCGGAGTCCTGCAGCCGCAGCCTTGGTGCGAGGCTGGTGTAGGGCAGCAGGGCGACCAAGCCGCCCCTTCAGGGATCTTCGCGCAGGATCGGGGTCCGCTCGGGCGGATCCCGATCCTGGTTGCGCGTCAAGCAGCCAGCGAGGCGAGATCTCGCAGCGCCGCCAGACGAGACAGCGCCTGGCCCTCGAGCTGGCGGACGCGCTCTCTCGTCAGGTCGAGCTCGTGCCCGATCGCCTCGAGCGTCCAGGGCTCGCCCTCGAAGCCGAAGCGCAGCTCCAGGATCCGCCGCTCGCGCTCCGGGAGCGCGTCGAGAGCGCGGCGAACGCCCTGCTTGCGCAGCGATTCCTCTGCCTCCTCGAACGGATCCGCGGCCTCGCGGTCGGCGAACAGGTCGCCGAGCTCGCCCTCGTCGTCCGCGCCGACCGTCTGGTTCAGCGACACGGAGGCGTGGGCGGCGCCGAGCGCCTCCTCGACGTGCTGGATCGGCAGGCCGGTCGCCTCCGCCAGCTCGAGCTTCGTCGCCTCGCGGCCGAGCTCGACCTCGAGCCGCCGGGCCGCCCGCGACAGCTTCTGCTGGCGCTCGACGACGTGGACGGGGACGCGGATCGTGCGCGCGTGATTGGCCACCGCACGCTGAACCGACTGGCGGATCCACCAGGTTGCGTAGGTGGAGAACTTGAAGCCCCGGCGCCAATCGAACTTCTCGACCGCGCGGTTGAGCCCGAGCGTGCCCTCCTGGATCAGATCCAGGAACGGGACTCCGAGCCCGCGGTAACCCTTCGCGATCGAGACGACGAGCCGCAGGTTCGACTCGATCATCCGGCGCTTGGCGACCGGGTCGCCGCGCTCGATCGCCTTCGCGAGCACGACCTCGTCGTGCGCGGTCAGGAGCTTGTGGCGGCCGACATCGGCGAGGAAGAGCTGCAGGCTGTCTGCGGCGCCGGTCGCGACAGAGGCCTCCGCGACGGGAGCCTTTTCCTCCTTCTCGTCCTTGTCTTCGTCCTTGGGGGCGGCGGCCTTCGAGGTACCGGCACGCGCCTGCCCGACTTCGAGGCCGAGGGTCTCGAGCTCACGGGTGAGCTGCTCGGTCTCCTCGTCGTTCAGATCGTGCTCGAGGACGAACGCCTCGAGCTCGGTCGGCTCGATGAAACCGCGCTCCTCAGAGCGCTCGACGAGCGCCTTGACCTGGTCGGATTCGATCAATTCGTTGAGCTGGCTCTGCGTCAAAGCGAAACGTCAGTCCTTTCGAGTTCTTCCTCGCGGGGGAGCAACAAACTTCCTCACCATAAGCTCTGATCCCTGCTTTTGCCAGGGGAACCGACCCGAGCCGGGTGTTACAAGCTCAAAACGTGCTGGTGTTTCGGGGTATTCCGCGGTGGGCGCAAATAGGTGTTCGCGCACGAGACTAGCGCGGCTGGTTGCACCCGTACCGCTTCAGACGCGAGTTGGCACGGAAAGTTTGCGCTTTCGCGAGGCTTAGGCCGCAGATCGGCGTGTCCGGGCCTTCTTCTTGGGTGCGGGGCCGCGCGATCGCCGGTCGGCGAGAAGCTCGGCGCCGCGCTCGACCGTGATCGAGACGGGGTCGTCTCCCCGCCGGAGGCTCGCGTTCGTCTCGCCGTCGGTGACATACGGGCCGAACCGGCCTTCCTTCACGATCATCGGCTTTCCGGAGGCCGGATCGGGGCCAAGCTCCTTCAAGGGCGGCTTCGCGGCGCCCCGTCCGCGCCGCTCCTTGGGTTGGGCGAGCACCGCGAGCGCCTCCTCGAGCGTGATCATCAGCAGCTGCTCCTCCGACTCGAGCGAGCGTGACTCCGCATTCTTCTTCACGTAGGGGCCGTACTTGCCGTTCTGGGCGGTGATCTCCTCGCCGTCGGCCGGGTCGGTGCCGAGCATGCGCGGGAGCGAGAGCAGGCGCACGGCGTCCTCGAGGGTGACGCTCTCGGGAGACATCGACTTGAAGAGCGACGACGCCCGCGGCTTCTCCTTCGATCCCTCCTCGAGCACCTCGGTCACGTAGGGGCCGTACCGGCCGTTCTTGGCAACGATCTCCCGCTTCCATTCCGGATGCTCGCCGAGCGAGCGGTCGCCGCTCGGGGCCGCGAGGAGCTCTTCGGCCTTGGCGACGGTGAGCTCGTCGGGCGCGAGATCCTCGGGAACGCTCGCGCGCTCCTCGCCCCGCTCGACGTACGGCCCGTAGCGCCCCACCCGAAGCGAGATTCCGTCGCCGATCGGGAGTGTGTTGACGGCGCGGGCGTCGATCTCGCCCAGATCCGAGACGAGAGCCTTCAGTCCGATCTCGTCGGCCTCGCCGAAGTAGAAAGCGCGCAACCAGTCGATTCGCGCCTCGTCCCCGGCGGCGATCCGGTCGAGATCGTCCTCCATCCGGGCGGTGAACTGGTAGTCGACGAGCTGGCCGAAATGCTGCTCGAGCAGGGAGATCACGGCAAAGGCGAGGAATGACGGAACGAGGGCGGTGCCGCGCTTGAAGACGTAGCCGCGGTCGAGGATCGTGCCCATGATCGAGGCGTACGTCGAGGGGCGGCCGATCCCGCGCTCCTCGAGAGCCTGCACGAGGCTTGCCTCGGTGAACCGTGCGGGTGGCGTCGTCGCGTGACCTTCCGGCTCGAGCTCGAGCGCGCGAAGCTCGTCGCCCGGCTTGAGGTGGGGAAGCTGATGCTCCTCGTCCTTCGGCGCGGTTACGTCGTCGTCGGTCGACTCCTCGTAGGCGGCGAGGAAGCCGCGAAAGGTGATCGCGGTCCCGGAAGCGCCGAACTCGACGTCGGTCTCCGCATCGGTTGCGCCGAGTCTCAGCGTCAGCGTCAGCCCGCGCGCGTCGTGCATCTGCGAGGCGACCGTCCGCTTCCAGACGAGCTCGTAGAGCGCCAGCTCGTCGCGGTTCAGCTCACGGGCGAGTTGCTTCGGAGTGCGGAAGGAATCGCCGGCCGGCCGGATCGCCTCGTGCGCCTCCTGCGCGTTCTTGACCTTGCGCTCGTAGCGGCGCGGCGCTTCGGGGACGTACTCGGCTCCGTAGAGCTCGGCGGCCTGACTCCGCGCGGCCTTCAGCGCCGACTCGGAGAGCGTCGTCGAGTCGGTGCGCATGTAGGTGATGTAGCCGTTCTCGTAGAGGCGCTGGGCGACGCGCATCGTCGTCTGTGCGGAGTAGCGGAGCTTGCGGCTCGCCTCCTGCTGCAGCGTGGAGGTCATGAACGGGGCCGCCGGGCGCCGCGTGTACGGTTTCTCCTCGGCCGAGCGAATTGCGAACGTCGAGCCGCCGAAACGCTCGGCGAGCTTGCGCGCGACGGATTCCTCGAGGACGACCGCATCCTTCGGCTTCAGCGTCCCGTCCTGCGCGAAATCGCGACCCTGTGCGACGCGCTTCCCGTCCACGGAGACGAGCCGCGCCTCGAAGCTGCCCGGGTCGAACCTTCCCTTCACGTCCCAGTAGCCGGCGGAGACAAAGGCGCGCCGCTCGCGCTCGCGCTCGACGACGAGGCGGACCGCGACCGACTGGACGCGACCGGCGGAGAGACCCTGCATCACCTTCTTCCAGAGCACCGGCGAGACCTCGTAGCCGTAGAGGCGATCGAGGATGCGCCGCGTCTCCTGCGCGTCGACGAGGCGCTTGTCGACTTCGCGCGTCTCGCCGAGCGCGCGGTCGATCGCGTCCTTCGTGATCTCGTGGAAGACCATTCGCCGGACGGGAATCTTCGGTTGCAGAACTTCGAGCAGGTGCCAGGCGATCGCCTCGCCCTCGCGGTCCTCGTCCGTCGCGAGGTAGAGCTCGTCGGCGTCCTTCAGCTTGCGCTTCAGGTCGGCGACGCGCTGCTTCTTGTCCGCGTCGACGACGTAGAGCGGCTCGAAGTCGTGATCGACGTCGACGCCGAGGCGTGCCCACGGCTCCTTCTTCAGCTTCTCCGGGATCTCGGAGGCGCGGTTCGGAAGGTCGCGGATGTGGCCGATGCTCGATTCGACGACGTACCCGCTGCCGAGATAGCCCGCGATCGTCTTCGCCTTTGCCGGCGACTCGACGATCACGAGCCGGCGCGTGCCGCCGCTCTTGGTCTTGGCTGCCACGCGGGACACCATAGCGAGGGGGTTGGTCGGTTCTGTCCGCCCGGCCTGCTCCCGTAGAGTCGCTGCGTGGTCGCGACGACGTGCATCGAGATGGTCGACGGGCGCTCGCTGAACGTGTACGAGACGGGCGATCCGGCGGGGGCGGCCGTCGTCTTCCACCACGGGGGGTTCTCCGAGGACGAAGAACACCTGACGCTTCTCCAGCCCCGCTCCGTGTGCAGGATCGACGAGTGGTCGCTCGCGCGGTTGTGAGAGACCCCCGCCCGAGTCCCGCCTATCTCGCGATCGGCGGTGTGAGCTGGCCGCTCGTGAAGATGCTCTTCCGGTTGCGGGCGCGCGGGCTCGGGAACCTACCCGCCGGCGGTTACGTGCTCGCCGCCAACCACAACTCGAACTTCGACCCGTGGGTGCTCGGGCTGCCGCTCTACCCGCACAGGTTTCTCCGATTCATGGGGAAGTCGGAGCTCTTCTTCACGCCGTTGAAGCAGTTCATCGTCGCATGCGGCGCCTTCCCCGTCCGCCGCGGCGAGCGCGACCTCGAGGCGATCGCCGTCGCGATCGCGCTCTGTCGCGAGGGACACATCGTCGTCATGTTCCCCGAGGGGACGCGGCGCACGAAGGGGCTGCGGAAGCGCTACGAGGCGCGTGCGCACAGCGGCGCCGCGCGCATCGCGCTCGAGGCGGGCGTGCCGCTCGTGCCCGCCGGGATCGTCGGCACCGACCGGCTGGGCCGGCTCGCGCAACTCAGGGTGTCGTACGGCCGGCCCGTCCCGCTCGACGACCTCGCCGGCAGCGAGTACGCTCCGCAGGTCGCCACCGAGCGGCTGATGGAGGCGATCCGCGAGCTCGAGGCTTCGGCGTGAAGAAGCCGCTGCTCGCAGTCGACGGCGACTCGTTCGCGCACCGCTCGTACCACGCGCTGCCGAAGTCGATTCGGCGAGCCGACGGCGGCCCGGCAGGGCTGCTCACCGGCGTCGGAAACATGCTCGCGCGGCTCTGGGAGGAGGAGTCGCCGCGGGCGGTGCTCGTTGCCTGGGACACGCTCACCGTCCCGACCTATCGCCATCGCGAGCTCGAGAGCTATCAGGGCGGGCGCGAGTTCGACGACGATCTGCTCGAGCAACTCGACCTCGCTCCGCAGCTCGTCGAGGCAATGGGCCTTGTGAACGGCAGGGGTGGCGGGTACGAGGCCGACGACTTCCTCGCCGCTGCGGTCGCGCACGAGGAGGCGCGGGGCGGGCTGACGCTCGTCGCGAGCGGCGACCGCGACATGTTCCAACTCGCGAGCGAGCGCACGACGATCCTCCAGCCCCAGCGTGGCGGCGGTGCGCTGGCGCGGATCGGGCCTGCCGAGGTGCGCGAGCGCTACGGCGTCGAGCCGAAGCAGGTGCCGGACTTCATCGCGTTGCGCGGCGATCCCTCAGACAAGATCCCGGGTGCCCGCGGAGTTGGCGCCAAGACGGCCGCGGAGCTTCTTCAGCGCTACGACGGTCTCGAGGCAGCGCTCGCCGATGGTCGCTTCGCCACGGAGGCCGAGGCGCTGCGGCTCTATCTCCGGGTCGCCACGATGGACGCGGCTGCCCCCTTGCCGCCGCTCGAGGATCAGACGCCGACTTGGGGCCGCGCCGCAGGGCTCGCGCGCGAGTGGGGGCTCGGCCGGCTCTCGGAGCGCTTGGCCGCGCTGGAGGCATCGTCGAGCTCCTGACCAATCCGGAGCTCGCGCGGCTCCATCCGACCGGGCAGCATCCGGAACGCCAGGAGCGGCTGGCCGTGCTCTCCGGGGAAACCGTCGAGCGACTTGCGAGCGAGGAGCAGCTTGGACGAGCGCACACCGCCGAGCACATCGAGAGGCTGCGCGCGATCGACACGCTGACGCAACTCGACGCCGACACGGTTGCGTCCGAGACCTCGTGGCGCGCTGCGCGACCGAGGCCGGAATCGCGCTCGAGGCCGTCGACCGAGGCGGCTTTGCGCTCGTCCGGCCTCCCGGCCACCACGCGCTCGCCGAGCGCGCGATGGGGTTCTGCCTGCTGAACAACGTCGCGGTGGCCGCTCGGTATGCACAGGCCGAGCTCGGGCTCGCGCGGGTCGCGATCGTCGATTTCGACGTCCATCACGGGAACGGCACCGAGGCGATCTTCCGCGGCGACGACTCGGTCTTCTTCGTCTCGCTCCACCAGTGGCCGTTCTATCCGGGCACGGGGGGCCCGGGGACGAGCGACGAATCGACGCTGAATCTGCCGCTGCGCGCCGGGATCGACGATGACGGCTACATCGCCGTCTTCGAGGGGCGGGTCGTGCCGGCGGTGCGTGGGTTTGCTCCCAACCTCGTCCTCGTCTCGGCCGGCTTCGATGCGCACGAGGACGATCCGCTCGGGGGCCTCGAGCTGACCGACGCGGCGTTTCGCGAGCTGGGGGCGATCTGCTCGACGCTCGGCCCGCGCGTGGCCGCTGTGCTCGAAGGCGGCTACAACCTGGCGACGTTGCCGCGCCTCGTCACCGCTGCCCGCGAGGGCCTCTCGTGCTGAAGAACCGGGAGCTACCCACGTGCGAGCGAGAGCCGCTCGAGCGCTTCACGCCGCGAGGAGACGCCGAGCTTGCGCAGAAGGCTCTTGACGTGCGAGCGAACCGTGTGCTCGGAGATGAAGAGACGCTTCGCGATTTCGTCGGTCGCAAGGTGATCGTCGAGCAGCAGCAGAACCTCCAGCTCGCGCGCCGAGAGTGCGTGCGCGATGTCGTCCGGGACGCCACCGTCGAAGCGGGCGCCGGTGCGAACCTGCTCGAGCAGACGTCTCGCAACCTGGCCGGAAAGAGCCGCCTCCCCGTTCGCGACGCCGCGCAGGAACGCAACGATTCGCTCGGGAGGCTCGCTCTTCAGCAGGTAGCCGGCGGCGCCGCCGCGAATCGCGGCGAGCAGGTTGTCCTCCGTGCCCGAGGCGGTGAGCACGACCACTTCACAGCCGGGAGCGGCCGTGCGAATTCTCGGCAGCGCCTTCAGGCCGCCGAGTCCGGGCATCGAGAGGTCGAGCAGGACGAGGTCGGGCTGGAGACGTTCGGCGAGGTCGAGCGCCTCGTCGCCGTCCGCCGCCTCGCCGACGACCTCGAACCCTCCCTGGGCGAGGAGGGACGACAGCGCATCCCGGGTGAGGGGGTGGTCGTCGACGACGAGAATGCGTTCGGCCATCGTTGGCTCTCATCGGCATCGAGCCGACTGCCGATGAGGATGTCGTGAACCGTAGCTCGAAGCAGACGTTCGAGTCGTGGGTCGTCGGCGAGCTGTTCCTCGTCGCGCTGCTCGGAGCGGCTACAGCTCTCTTCCTGACGAATCCGTCACTGCGGAGCACTTACGAGCTGCCGGAAGGTCGGCTTGTGCTCGATACGGCGGTCGTGCTCGCGGCGACGATCGTCGCCATCCTCGCGGGCGTTCGCTTCTCCGTCGAAGGCCGGCGACTCGACCTGTTGCTCGCTGCCGGCTTTTTCGTCGCCGGTCTGGGAACGCTCGCGTTCTCCGTCGCGCCCCTACTCGGAGGCGATCCTCAGGGTCTAGCGGAAGCTTGGTCGGCCCTTGGCGCGCGGATCCTCGCAGCAGTCCTGATCGTCCTTGCTCCGATCCTCCCCGGTCGGAGAATCGCCGCTCGCAGTCGCTCTCTCTTCGTCGGAATCGCGCTCTTGCTGCTCGCCCTTCTGGCCATCGGGCTGTCGCTCAGTAGCTTCGGCGGATCGCTGATGCCGCTCGACTCGAGGACGGGGGGCGACCGGCCGTTCGAGGTGACGGTGACACTGTCGGTTCTCGCGCTGCTCGCGCTGCTCGCTGGGCTGGGGTTCGCGATCCGCTTCCGCAACCACGGCGACGATCTCGATAGCTGGCTCGCGCTCGGGGCAACGCTGACGCTCTTCGCCGAGCTCCATTACGTGCTGACGCCGACGCTCTCGAGCGAAGTCGTCTCGCAGGGCGACTTCCTCCGGGTACTCGCCTATGGCGTCCTGCTCGTGGGAGTGTGGCGGGCGATTCGCTCTGCCGAGCTCGGTCGCGCGGTTGCCGAGGAACGGGCGCGGGTTGCGCGCGAGATCCACGACGGCCTCGCCCAGTACCTCTTCGCGATCTCGACGCACGCGAGCATGCTGGCGGCGGGTGCGCCGCTCGAGACGACCCTCCCGAAGCTGAGAGACGCGGCCGCCGCTGCGCAGCAGGAGGCGCGCTTCGCGGTCTTGGCGCTCTCGTCGGCAAGCGGCAACGCGACCTTCGATGCGGCGCTCCGTCGTTATGTCGATTTCCTCACTGCCGACGGCACGCTCGCGGTAGACCTGGAGATCGAGTCGACGCTCCTGCTTGCGCCCGACGAGCAGATCGAGGTCTTCCGGATCGTTCAGGAAGGGCTAGCGAACGTCCGCAAGCACGCGGGGGCGAAAAGCGCGGAAGTCTGGATCGGCGAGCGCGCCGGCCGCAGGATCGTCCGGGTGCGAGACGACGGCACCGGGTTCGACGGCGACGAGGGCGAGGCGGGACAGGGGCTGAAGAACATGCGCCAGCGCGCACAGACGATCGACGGAGATTTCTCGCTCCGCTCGCAGCCGGGGCGCGGCACCGCAGTCGAGGTGACTCTGCGGGCCTAGAGATGATTCATGCCACGATCTCGCGCGCTCGGATGCGCGATCTGGCGTGTCTGGAGGGCCGCGCCCTCCGCTGCCCGAGTTCAGCCCGTCACCGATGCGACCGGCATCGGCGACGGTTTGATCCTGCGCCCGAGACGGGCGATCTCGTGGCATCGAGCATCTAGCAGCGGCGCGTGACCTGCCGGTAGAGGCTCGCCTGGGCGATCAAGCCCGACGCGAGATGGGTCACCTTCGTCGTCATCGAGTACCGGCCGGGCCGCCAGCGCCCGTCGGCGCAGCCCATCCCGAGCGCGCGAGGCGAGAGGTCGTAGCCGAAGTTGGGGCCGCCCTCGGCGCAGTTGTCGACGAATCCTGTCCGCGACCGCTTGACGCGGGTCGTCTTGCCGGCCGGCGAGACCAGGTCGATGTGGATCGCGACGCGGAGCGAGCGCCGGTCGAGGCAGCCCTTCATCCCGTCGAGCCAGACGCCCTTCATCTCGCCGCCCCGATCGGTCAGGAGCACGGCTGCGACCACCTTGAGCGTCCCTCGCTGCGCCATGCCGTAGGCGGCGGGCTCGTCGACCGCGGCTGCGGGAACCGCAAGGGCGAGCGCGATGCCGACGCACGCAGCGAGAAGCTTCATTCCTGGACGTTTGCGCCGTAGCGTCTCGTTGTCAAATCGACTGGCCAGGCGTCAAGCCGGTAACGAGACGCCGCTCGACTGCACAGCGCGGCGGGCGAGCTCAAGGTCGTCGCCGAGCCGGCCGGCACGCGCGGCGGCTACGACGACCTCCGCCGCGCAGCGACCCGAGAACCGATCGGCAAGGGCCTCCGCCCCACGGTCTCGTCGACCGCCGACCTCGCACGAATGCTCGCCGCCCTCGGCCGCGAAGCCGACATGCCGAAGCTCCTCGCCCTCCGCCGCCTCCAAGCACTCGAGCGAACGCTCGGTCACGAGCTCGGACTCTGACTCGGACGAAGCGCCGGCGATCGGGCCACGTCGTGCCCTCCCCTGTTCAGCGCGATAGCCAGGGAGACACAGATGCACTACGAGTGCAGGGCCGGACCCGTCGACCTCGCAAGCCTGCCGAGTCGCGAGCAACTCGGCAGCGTCGTGAGAACGAGAGCAGACGTCGAACTTGCCTCCCTGAGTGCCCACCGCTGGACATCGCCCTACGTCACGCGTCCGAACGCCCAACGCATCCGACGGTCGCGGGTCGTTAGACCAAATCGCGAGACGGGACGCGAGCGGAGATGCCGAGCCTCCCTGTTGACGCACCGGGTAGCGTCAAGAAGATCGAGGCAAGGAGGCTCGCATGACTGATCTCATGTCCGCACTGCTTGGCGGCTTCATCGGAGGCACGCTCGGCGTTGTCGGAACGCTCATTGCCTCATATTGGGGGCCGCGAAAGCTCGAGGAGTGGCGAGAGCGCCAGCAAGAGGACCGGCAGTTCGGTCCTCGGAAGAAGCTGTTGCTTCGGATGCTGAACGACGAGCTGCCGATTCGTTCACTCAGTCAGCTCAGCCGGGTCACCGGAACTAGCGACGAGGAGTGTCGTCGGCTCCTGATCGAGATCGGCGCTCGTGGAGTGTCGATGGCGGGCGACCAAGAAGGGTGGGCGTTAATCACCCGCTACCCGCTCGATCGCGAACAGTGATGCGTTAGGCCCGCGAGCGACTCCGAATGTTCGGACGTTGCGCGGCGTGTTGTGGACGCCGTGGTCGCCGCCCGTTAGCTCTCGAGCGGTAGACGCAACTCGTCGCCTCCGTCGCTGCTGGTCTTGTCCAGCTTCTGGTCGTCCGCGGTTGAGAGTGGAGGGTCGCCGCTCTTGTCGGCCCGACCACGATCGGACGTACTGATGGCTGCGTCGCGCCGTTCCGCCGCAGCATCGCCTGTGTCCCCGTGAAGCGCCGACTCGAATGCGGTCACGACGCTGCGGTCGAGATCCGCAGCGGTGACGAGGAACGTGATCACATCAAGCAGGAGTTTTGACGTGAGCGGCTCTGGTTCACCGACGAACTCGGTTATCGGCCGCCTGTTCGCGAACGCCGCAACGACGACGGTCTGCAGCGTCCTCAGCATCGCTGTGGCTTGGTCGGGTCGCCTCAGCAGCCGCGTGATGAGCTCTAGCAGACTGTCGTAGTAAGGCGGAAGTTCCTGGAAGACTGACTCGAGGTCGGCACGATCGCCGCCTTCGATCCGCTGCTGGAGTGTCTTCAGTGCATGGACGCGTTGCTGCGCTTCGCGCAGGTTGTGCTCGCCTCCGAACAAATACGCTGGAAGACTCTCTTGAAGGTTCGGGAGCCCGCGTTTCAGAATCGCTTCGCACGCTGCGAACAGAGCCAGGCAGTACCGGAAGGCATGCTCGCCGATCAAGCAGAGGATGCCGCGATCGCGGACGTCACCCTTCTTTGCCTGTTCAAGATACGAGATGCCGTACTCGAGGTTCCGATGGATCGGAAGTTGCCAAAACAGGCGTCCGACGTAGTCGGAAAGCTCCTTCACGCCGCTCGGCGTGCCGGCAAGGAGGGCATCGAAGCGCTTAAGCATTGCTTCGTCGAATAGCCCCACATCGTCGCTACTCATCCGATAGGAGTCTGCGAGGCGATCGAAGTCGTTGGCCGTGAGAATGCCGAGGCCGAGGCGGGCGCCGAGGTCGCGCATCGATGACGTACGATCCTGCTCGCGCGCTACGACGAGATAGGCGCCGCTCGCGCCGAAGAACTCGACGACACCTCGGAGCCAAAAAAGTTCGAGGGCGCCAACACGCCCTGACTTGCACTCTGCGATTCGGTAATGCAGTCCGAAGTCCGGATCGACCTCGACGCCGAGGACGTCAAGGTCTGTCAGTTCGAGGACGGCAGCCTTGCCACGAGCCGGAGTCGCCTTGAATGTGGACAGCGGGACCCGCAGCAAGGCTGCCGAGCCGAGCGACCAGAACCAGCGCGCTGTCGCGAGCTTTAGGGTCAAGTCCTGCTCGCTCACAGGATCCCTCCGCCGCGTGCGGCCTTCACGAGCACTGACCACTCGTCCGGCGCGAGTTGAACCTGCGACTTGCGCTCTTGAATAGTTGCCATCGCGTTTGTGTACTGATCTCCGTGGGCCAGAAGGTCACGGGCCGTCTCGTCAAGGCCGCGCGTGCTCACGTTCTCCTGGTACATCAGCAGATCGAGCGCGAGTCGCACCGCTTCCTTGTTGTCCTCGGTGTCGATCAGCCTAACGGCGACCCAGTTCCCGCTCGGGAGGAAGTCGACGATCTGCAGCCTGTAGAGGGTGTAGTACTGCCGGCTGTGCTCGCTGTGCGGGCCTAATGGTGAAATTCGTTGATGCGTCAAGCAACCTACTTAGGATTGCTGCTGGCGATTGGATGCGGGTAGCGACGGCGCGGTGTTCGCCGTAGCGGACGCAGGCGAGAATCTGCACCGCCTTTTCAAGTACGGCCTTCTTGACGGTTAGAAACTGGCGATCGGCAACATACGGAAGGAAGGCGAAGCTGGCATCGCCGCCTACGCCCTTGATGGTCGGCGCGAGCAACAAACCGCGCGCGAGCATGTCCTTCATTACCGGGTTCGACTCATCAACGAGGAGTCCCTGCTCGCCACGGAGTGCCTGCATCACGTTACGCACATCGGCGACCTCGTGATGTTCGTAGATGTCCTTCATGACCGTGGGGTTCTCGAAGACAAAGAAGGGCGAGTAGAGAAGCTGTGTCCCGTCGGAAAGCTTTAGCGTCTTCACGAGCTGCGTCGACTCACCGACTGCGAGGATCGGACGCAGATCCGCCTCCGGAATCTCCTCCTGAACGACTTCCAGCTCTCGGGGCGCCTCCGCAAGCGCATTGACGAGCCCGACGGTCTCGCGTTCGAGCTCGCTCGGGGCGCGTTCATCCCAGATCTTGCCGAGCAGCTCGTACAGGTTCTGGTGGTATGGAACGTTCTCATCGATCTGCACCTTCGACGGAGACGGTCGGCGCACCCGCACCATTCCGGCTTCCTCGAGCACACCGATGACACTGTCGAACGCGAGACTCTCCACGCCGAGCTCTTGCGCCGCGATCTGCCTCAGAGCGTTTGCGTCTTCGACGACATCAAGACCGCGGAGGTTCACGGCGAGGTTCGCTGCCATCCCAATCAGCCGAGTCGTTCCGAGTTGCGCGATGTGCGCGCTGCGCGTGTCGACGTTGCCCATCCCTTGGTGGACGTCGTGGCAGCGGAGACCGATGTCTGCGGCGGTGAGCGGCATGGTGGAATCCATGTTATTCGCGGCAGCCGCGCACTCGAACGAGGTCGCCGGGGGGCGCGCATGCTGTCGACGGTCGGCCTTCGCCTGCGCGACAAAATAGGGGCCACCGAACGAGATTGCTCTCTTTCGGTGGCCCACGACCCAGCAGGGTTGCCCCCACCACGCCGATTTACCCGACCGACCACGGTTTACGCAGTCGGTCGAGCAGGCACGATTTTAGTCGCTCTGACCGCCTGATTCAAGCGCCTCCTCTGCGTGGAACGACGGCGAGTCAACGCGCCGTTGGCGACGTGGACGACGCTGCTTCGTCATCCGTTCTAGGCGCGACGTCACCGCTTCGTCGAAGTGTGCCTTTCGCCAAGTCGGGACCCCCTTGACCGTGGCGGTCTCGAGGAGGCTCCAGAGCGCATCCTCGTCGAGGGTCGCAGTGAGGAAGTAGGCATCGGAGATGTTCGCCTCGGCGAACGATGCGCCGGTCATGTCCGCGCCCTCGAAATGTGCGCCCTGCATGCGAGCGCGGAAAAACTCCGCCTGGCTGAGGTCAGCACGCTTGGCTTTCGCTGCCTTGAATTCAGCGGACACGAGCGTCGCCTCGTGAAACTTCGCGTGCGAACACTGCGCACCGTGCAGTCGGGCCTCGGTGAGGTCGGCGCGGGTCAGCCACGCGCGCTCGAGATCCACCTCGTATCCTCTGAGCTTCGTCAGGTCAGCATCGGCGAGCCGCGCATCGCGAAGCGATGCGAAGGCGACATCAGCCTCTCGGAGCGGCAGACCCTCGAGACTGATCCGCGGCATTACGCAGTTTGCGAGGTCGAGCGGCTCGCGCTCCGCTTCGTCTTCACCTGAAAGCCGGAGCCGCACTGCCTTCGCGAACGCACGCACAAGGAAGCGGTTCACAAGCGGCGTGTGCGGCAAGGGCAGGTTGGCGCAGATGACCCAGTAGACCTGCTCGCCGAACTCCGCCCCTTCATTGCGAAGGAGCCCATCATGAACCGCTCCGGGAAAGTTGCGGGCTCCGACCCTTGAGAGGATGGGGCCATGTCAAACACATCGAGGAGGTACTCGCCGGACGTTCGTGAGCGTGCGGTGCGGATGGTGTTCGAGCATCAGCACGAGCACGGGTCGGAGTGGTCAGCGATCGTGTCGATCGCGGGAAAGGTCGGCTGTACGCCGGAGACGTTGCGGAGCTGGGTTCGTCGGATCGAGGTCGATCAGGGCCGCCGGGCCGGCGTCACGACGGATGAGCGGACGCGGCTGAAGGAGCTCGAGCGTGAGAATCGCGAGCTGCGACGGGCGAACGAGATCTTGAAGTCGGCGTCGCTTTTCTTCGCGACCGAGCTCGACGGTCGAACGCGGAGGTGATCGCCTACATCGACAAGCACCGGCACCACTTCGGGGTCGAGCCGATCTGCAGCGTGTTGCAGTTCGCCCCACGTACCTACTACGCCGCAAAGTCACGGCCGCCCTGTGCACGGGTTCTGCGCGATGCAGAGCTGAAGCCGGAGCTGGCTCGCGTCCACCGGGACAACTTCGGTGTGTACGGCGTCGACAAGGTCTGGGCGCAGCTGAACCGTGAAGGCGTCCGAGTCGCTCGCTGCACCGTCGCTCGCTTGATGCGTGAGCTCGGGCTCAGCGGCGTTGTCAGGGGCAAGCCCAAATTCACGACAGTTCCTGGGGATGAGGCCGACCGGCCGCGTGATCTCGTCGATCGCCGCTTCCGCGCTGCGGCACCGAACCGGTTGTGGGTCGCCGACCTGACCTACGTTCGCACCTGGTCCGGGTTCGTCTACGTCGCGTTCATCACCGACGTCTACTCCCGCACGATCGTCGGCTGGCAAGCGTCCAGGTCGCTGCGTTCTGATCTTGCGCTGGACGCCCTCGAGCAGGCGATCTGGGCTCGCTCGGAGCGCGGCCATCGCCTTGACGAGCTCGTGCATCACTCCGACCGCGGCGTTCAATATCTCGCAATTCGCTACACCGAACGCCTCGCCGAGACCGGTGCCGTCAACTCGGTCGGATCGAGAGGAGACTCGTACGACAACGCTCTCGCGGAGACGATCATCGGGCTCTACAAGACCGAGCTCGTCCGCAACCGCGGCCCCTGGCGAGGGCTCGACGACCTCGAGTACGCGACCCTCGAATGGGTCGACTGGTTCAACCACAGCCGCCTCTTCGAAGCACACGGCCAAATCCCACCGGCCGAGTTCGAAGCAATCCACTACCGTCAGCAAACAAGCTCAGGCCAGCAGGCCGAGACTCAAACCAAACAGCCTGCATGAAACCCGGAGCGGTTCATCAAGCACAACCACGGCGCTTAGTTGGATGCTTTCTTTGTCTGACCCAAGGTTGGCTACCGCTTGCGAGAACAACTCGTCGAAGCGCCGCTGCACCTCCGCCTGACGTTGCTTCAGTTCGTCCTCACGTTGTTTCTGCTCGAGCTTTGCTTGGCCGACCCGATGATCGAGCTCCTTCTGTCGTACGTCTGTCTCTGACCTGCGTTGGGCGCGCTGCTCCCGAAATTCCTTGCGGATGCTCAGGAGGATCGCGACCGCGCCGGCCCCTAGAGTGATGAGTGGGGCCCAGCGGAGGAGGGAAGCCCCATACCCGTCGGCGTTGTCGTTCTCAAGCTGGAGTTTTCGAACTTCCTGGCGGAGCTTCTCGACTTCAAGTTCGGTCTTCGGATCCCGAGGCGCCTGCGCAGGCAATGCGACTCCTGCTTGGACGGTGCCCAGGCCCACGGCCATCGCTACGAGGATCGCCAGCCGACAAAGCAGTGACCGAGATTGCGGGCGTCGTTGGGCGGGCACTCCCAGAGCTTGGCAGTTAGTGGTCGTGTCGCCAACTCATTTCACGTTGAGGCGTACCTAAGCCGTCGGCCGTGTTAGCCTTCGCGATGCGGAGCGGCTCGTAGCCGGTATGATCAAGAGAGTCACGCCGGACGACCGCGCCGAGCGGTTTCCATGGAGACCGCCGTCTGGCCCGCCACGGGGTAAGCCTGACGAGTCGCCGGCGAATCGGCAGCCATAGAAAAAGCCCCGTTTCCAGGGCTTGTTCCGTAGCAGGCCTGTAAGCCGGATTCTTCGCCCTCGCTCACGGCTTGAGGTTGACCCGTTTCCGTTGACACGGTTTTTTCAGGCGGCGGCTGCCGCGGTGTTGTCCTCCCAGTATCGGCGTTCGTGCTCGTCGGGGCTGAGCATGGCGAGGCTCGAGTGGCGTCTCAGCGGGTTGTAGAAGCTCTCGATGTAGCGGAAGAGCGCCAGCCTGGCCTGGTCGCGGGTGACGAAGGTTTGTCGCTTGACGAGCTCGTTCTTGATCGTCGAGATGCAGCTCTCGGCGCAAGCGTTGTCCCAGGGATCGCCCTTGGAGCCCATGCTGGCCATGATCTTCGAGTCGCGCAGCGTGCGTCCCATCGCAAGAGAGGCGTATTGCGAGCCGCGATCCGAATGGTGCACGAGGCCGGGCTTCGGCTTACGGCGGGCAATCGCCATCGAGATCGCGTCGACGACCAATGGCGCCTCGAGGTCGTCGCTCATCGACCAGCCGACGATCTTGCGCGAGTAAAGGTCCATCACCGCCGCGAGGAAGAGCCAGCCCTCGTGTGTCGGCACGTAGGTGATGTCCGCGACCCAGGTCTGATCGGGCCGCTCGGCGCTGAAGTCGCGGTTGACGAGGTCGGGTGCCGGTGCCGCCCGCTTATCCGGAATCGTCGTGCGGATCCGGCTGCGGCGGCGCGAGACGCCGTGGATCCCTTGCTCGCGCATCAGCCGTGCGACGCGCTTCTTCCCGACGCGCACGCCGCCGCCGAGCCGCAGCTCGGCATGAAGCCGTGGCGCGCCGTAGGTCTGATCGGAGTCGTGCCAGGCGGCGAGGATCCGCGCCTTCAGCCGCTCGTCGTCTTGCCGGCGACGGCTCGCTGCTCGTTTCGTCCAGGCCCAGTAGTCCTGCCGGCTGACGTTCAGCACCGAGCACAGCAAGGAGACGGCGTGGTGCGCCCGCTCTTGATCGATCAGCTGGAACGTCATGGCAGCCGACCTGTCTCCCGTGCGAAATACGCGGCCGCCTTCTGCAGGATCAACTTCTCCTCCTCGAGGCGGCGCACCTGGCGACGCAGCTCACGGATCTCCGTGTGCTCGGCGATCGTCAGCCCGTCGCGCTCGCCCCGCTCCACCTCGTCGCGCCGCACCCAGTTACGCAACGTCTCCGGCGACATCCCCAGCCGCCTCGCGACCGCGGTGATCGACTCGCCGCTCTCGCGCTGCAGCCGGACCGCTTCCTCGCGGAACTCCGGCGACCACTTCGATGGACGACCCATCGCGTTTGACTCCTCTCTCTCGGCACCAGCGCCGAGTATCAAGACGTCAACAGAAGCGGGGCAACCTCAGCTCGAAACTGGCGAACAGCGAGGTTTGCAGGTCTTTCTGGCCGGTTTCTGGATGTCTTGGCGTCCGGACGTGCCGTCAGGAGCCGTCGAATGCTGTGGCCGTGATGCCTTGGTGATGCCTGGAGCTTGCGTGCGTGTGAACCGAGTGTTATGCGACGTCGAGGTACCGGCGCAGCGCCTTGCGGATCACTGAGGAGGCCGTTTCGTGGTCGCGCTCGGCTCTTCGTGCGAGCGCCTCGCGGAGGTCCGGGTCGAGCCGGACGGACTCGACGGTTGCGGCGGCCGAGCCGATCGGTGGGCGGCCGCCTCTCCGGCGCAGGATCTCGTCGACGTCGTAGCCGGCCTTGGCGTTCTCCGCGAGCTTGGCGACGAGCTCGTCAGTGATCGGCTCGCCACTCGACGTCTCCCCGTGCGTCTTCTTCGTCATCACTCTGCTCCCGGCAGCAGCCGCTGGTACTTCGCCCGCATCTTCAGCGCGTGGATCGCCAACTCCGTGCCGTCGTCGCGCACGATCGTGACGACCTCGAGCAGCTCGCCGCTGCGGGAAGGGCCAAGGTAGAGGCGGTGTCGTCTTCCTGGTCGTCGATCGCCATTGCGTTTGCTGTCGCGTGCTCGATGTCCTCGTCGGCGACACCGTGCTTGCGCGCCGCCGGGTGGATCTCCACCAGGGTATCGTAATACATAACCCAGCCGGTCGCACGAGCTCCAATCCGCTTCGACCTGTTCCGCCGGATCGGCCCCCGCCGCGATTCCTTCGGTTCCCCCTACCTCGCCGAGGTCGTGACCCGACTCGCGAAGGATCAACGAGCGGGCGCGGCCATCTAGAGACGTGTAAGCAGCCGCCTTTCTGAGCTAACGATCACCGGCGAAAGGCGCCGCAGGTTTCGCGTAACCAAGCGATTGAGGCCGAACGCGACGCTCTCTTACGGCCCGCTCCTAGCTCGATCCCGAGTTCGCGTGATGCCCGGGTGATGCACGCACCTGCAAGGCGTCCCGTGCCTCATTAATGGGAAAACCCTGCAAATCGCAGGGTTTTTCTTTAAGCCGGATTCTTCGTCCTGCCGCCATGCTGAAGGGCGTGAATGGCTTAACCATGCGGTGCTGGAATGATTTGTCGTGCCGCCGAACACGGTTAAGGGGCGTCCTCGTGATGCCCCGGTGATGCACGGACGCCGTTTCCTGGGCGCGCAACGCAGGCGTGACCGGCGCATGAGCCCGGGTACACGATGAGTCGAGCGCTTCGGCAGGCGCCTACAGGTCCGGCGGTCGCATTCCGGCGGGCTCGCCGGGTCGCCGCCGGTGGCGCGGTGAGGGCGCGGTGGGGAGCCCGGCTTCGTGCCAGGCGGCGAAGCCGCCGACAACGTCGCCTACGCGTTCGAAGCCGAGGTCGATCAGGGTGGCGGCGGCGAAGACGGAGGAGCAGCCGTGGTCGCAGAGCAGCACGATCTGCTCGCCGAGGCCGCCGACGTGCGGGTTGCGCCAGGAGCTTTCTGGGTCGAGGCGCCATTCGAGGACGGTGCGCGGGATGTGGAGCGAGCCGGGAATGATGCCGTCTCGCTCGCGGTCGAAGTCGGAGCGAATGTCGATCAGGAGGACACCGCGTTTGGTTGCGGCGAACGCCTGGGTCGGTTCGAGCTGCTCGACCCGCGCTCGTGCCGCGTCGAGGAGCTCTTCGAGCGTTCGCCGGTTTACGCCGACAGCCACGCGCCGATCATGCACCGGCCGCTGAGACCTGTCCATCCGTCAGCGCACCTGAAGCCGCCGAAGCCGGCAGCGCTCGCGCACCGTGCAGGGCCGCACGAGTGCCATTAGGCCGGGCAAGGCACTGTTTGGCAGCTGCCGTTTCTTGTCGGCGAAGTCGTCGACGAGATCCGCTCCATTGTCGTAGTGCTTGCGCACATCGTGGTCGTCGACTGCCTGCTCGACCAGCCGTCCGCCGCCGATGAGCGCGTCGACGGCCCCGGTCGCGGCGTCGGCCATGCTGAAGAGCGGCTCGCCCTCGATCTCGCACACAACTCGCCGATCGACCTCGACGCTTGGGTTCGGCCGGATCACCTGCAGGTCGAGCACAAGCCCGCCCGACTTGACTGCTCCGACCAGATTGCGCAGGACGTCCACGACGTCCTCAGGATCCACGCATCAGAGCGACCACGAGAAGACGACGAGATCGAACGAGACCGGCTCGAGCTCGATCTTCTTGCCCGAGGCGACCTGGTAGCTGACACGCTGGGCAAGCTCGGCTGGAAGCGACTGCCGTGCCCGCTCGACTGCCTCGTCGTCCGGGTCGAAGGCGAGCACGCTCGCGGCATCTCTGGCGATGCCGGGCGTGAGGCGCCCGTCGCCGCAGCCGAGCTCCAGCACGCGGCGTCCCCGGAGGTCGCCCAGTCGGCGCAGAGCGGCGAGGTGGGCGCCTTCCGGGTCGAGCACGCGAGTCACAGGCGTCTCTTCACACGCTCGGCTTGTACGCTTTGAGGGTCGTGCCGCGCGCGCCGAATTTCTGCGCCTTGCGGCGTGTGTCCTCGAACTTCGAGCGGGCGTAGGTGTCGACGAGCAGACCGGTCTCGATCCGCTCGAATCCGTGCCGCTCCAGGAACTTGGCGTACGCTGCTTCCAGCAGCGCCCCGGCAATTCAGCCGGTCCAGAGGTCGATGTTGCGTCGGCCTTCGGCTGACGGGGTTCTGGATCGTCACGTCCGCGATCTGGATCCGCCCGCCGGGCGCAGCACACGGTAGAGCTCGGCGAAGACCGCGTCTTTGTCCGGGATCAAGTCGATGACGCCGTTCGAGATCACGACGTCGAAGCGCGCGTCAGGGAACGGCAGTCGCTCTGCCTCGCTCTCGACGAACTCCACGTTCGAGGCGCCCATCTCCGCCGCAGCAGCGCGCGCCTTGCTCAGCATTTCCGGCGTCATGTCGATCCCCGTCACGTGACCCTGCTCGCCGACCATCTGAGCCGCGATGAGCGAGTCGGTGCCGGCGCCGGAGCCGAGATCGAGCACCCGCTCGCCGGGAGAGAGCCGTCCGAGCTCCCACGGGTTCGCAACACCGGCGAACGACTCGACGGCGGCGTCGGGGACGCCCGCAAGCTCGGCCGGGTAGCGTAGGTCCTCCGCCCAGCTGCGCCCGGTCGGGAAGATGAAGTCGCGACCGGGCTCCTCGGACACAGCTGCGTACGTCTTCTTGATCTCGCTCTTCAGCACCTCGACGTCGATCTCCACGTCAACGACCATCACGCCTCCCCGGTCGAGACTCGAACTGTGGACTCAAGCGTTCTTCGCATCGTCTGGTCTCCTTTGTCGAGGACTAACGGACGGAGGCGGGTCGGAGCGCGGGCCGCGGCTGCCAGGGGGTCGCGGCGACGAGGAGGCCGCTCGCGCCGGTGAGCAGGGCGACAATCAGGATTGCCGTTTGCGGCGAGGCGGCGTCGGCGCCGATCCCGGCGATCAGGGCGCCGAGAACGAAGCCGAAGTCGCGCCAGAAGCGGTAGACGCCGACGACTCGAGCGCGGTCGCGCGGCTGGCTTGCGTCCGAGACTGCCGCGATCAGCGTCGGGTAGACCATCGCCGTTCCGACGCCGAGCAAGGCCGCGGCAACGAGCGAGGGAGCGAAGGCGCCGTCGCCGGTGACCAGCAGGCCAAGCGCGGCCGCCTGGACGAGCATGCCGGCGGCGATCAGCGGCTTTCGGCCCGTGTGGTCGGACAGCCAGCCGGCTGCGAGCTGGCCGGCACCCCAGACGACCGGGTAGACGGCGGCGACAATCGCGATCTGGCGCAGGCCGGCGCCGTTGGCTGCGAGGTAGAGCGGTACCAGGCCCCAGGCGAGCGCGTCGTTGAGGTTGTTGACCAGCCCGGCCTGGCTGCAGGTGCGCAGGATTGGGTCGTGCAGGCTCGCGTGCGCGAAGGCGCTGCGAAGACCTGAGTGCGCGGGCACGTGGTTCCCGTGCGCTTGCTGCTCGAGGGCGACGTGCGGGCCGGTGTCGCGCACCGCGAGCACGCTGACCAGAAGCCCGACCGCGACGATCAGCATCGCGCCGGCCCAGACGACTGTTCGCGGCGCGTAGCTGACGGCGAGAGCGCCGGTGGCGAAGGCGGTGGCGGCGACGCCGAGGTAGCCGGCCGCTTCGTTGAGGCCGAGCGCAAGCCCGCGCCGTCGCGGGCCGGCAAGGTCGATCTTCATGTTCACGGTCATTGACCAGGCGAGCCCCTGGTTGACCCCGAGCAGCAGGTTGGCGGCGACGATGAACCACCAGGAAGGGGCGAGACCGATCAGCAGCGGCACCGGCAGCGCGACGAGCCAGCCGATCACGAGCAGCCGTTTACGCCCGACCCGGTCGGCCAGTTCACCGGCGGCGAGGTTGGTGAGCGCCTTCGCCGCGCCGAAGGCGACGACGAAGGCGAGAATCGTCGAGGTCGAGCGCAGCCCGAAGTCCTGCTCGCCGACGAGCGGCAACACGCTTCGCTCCAGGCCGACCATGCCGCCGACGAGCGCGTTCAGCCCGACGAGCAGACCGAACTGGCGGGCGTTCGCGCGCAAGCCGAGCCTGACCGGCGCGCTAATGCCACGCTCCGCCGCCGGCAAAGCCGGCACCTCCGCTCCTGGCGGCTCCGTCGAGCCTACGCCGCTCATGCGGGGGCGCCCACCTTGCCGGAGCGGTTGCCAGCAACGATCCGTTCCTGGTCGGCCGGCCGCGGCGGCATGTCGGCGACGAGCGCGTCGGCGAACGCGTCCCTGTCGTCGATCGCGAGCAGCGGGTTGTGGGCGCGCTCGAAGCCGATCGAGGAGACCGGGTTGCCAGAGAGACCGCGGCCACAGACCGAGCCGGCGTAGTGGCTCGGGTAGAGGACAACGTAGTCGGGCAGCTCGAGCAGCCGGAGCAGGCTCGCGTGCAGCAGCCGCGCCTGGCCGTGTGCGTCGCCGGCGACGTGCAGGTCGGGTCGGCCCACATCGCCGATCAGCAGCGAGTCGCCGCTGAACAGAAGCCACGGCTCCTCCGTGCCGCGCCGCCGATCGGCGACCGCGTAGGCGTGGTGGGCAGGCGCGTGTCCGGGAGTCGCGATCGCGGTCACGAGCGTGTTCCCAAGTTCGATTACCTCGCCGTCCTCGAGCGCCACGTGCTGGAACTCGACTCCGGCGCCGGCGGGCAGGTAGGCGGTCGCCCCGGTGCGCTCGACGAGCGCCGGCAGACCCGAGACGTGATCGGCCTGGACGTGGGTCTCGAAGACGGCCACGATCGGCGCGCCCAGCGCGGAAGCTGCCGCGAGGTAGTCGTCGACAAGGTCCGCGTGCGGGTCGACGACCGCCAGCTTCGCGTGCGTGCCACAGCCAAACAGGTAGCTCGCGCACGAGGTTGCGTCGTTCAGGAAGGGGCGAAGCAGCATCCAGCTCTCCTCTCAGCTCGCAACGTCAATTGGCCGGTCGGCGCGCCGCCATTCCGGAAAGCCGACATCCAGTCGGCGTGCCTTCAAGCCCCGGTCGTGAAGCAGCCGGACCGCGTCATCGGCATAGACGCAGTAGGGGCCTCGGCAGTAGGCGATCACTTCCCGCCGTCGGGGCAGCTCTGGCGCGATCGATGTGAGCGCCGAGAGCGGAGCAGAGACCGCGCCGGCGATGTGCCCGGCCCGATACTCAGGTTCCGGGCGCACATCGAGCAGCACCACATCGCCGCGCTCGAGCCGCGCCTCGAGCTCCGAGGCAGAGATCTGTTCGACGCCGTCGCGGTCGCCCAGGTACTCCTCGGCCAGCACGTTCACCTCGGCAACGTGCCGGGCCGCCACGTCGCGCACCGCAGCCCACAGCTCGCCCACCCGCTCGCTCGCGAGCCGATAGACGACACGATGGCCGTCACGGCGCGAACGCGCCAGACCCGCCTTCGCCAGCAGCCGCAGATGGTGCGACGTGCTCGCCAGGCTCTGCCCGACCTCGTTCGCGAGCTCCTCCACCGAACGCTCACCCTGCGCAAGCACGTCCACGATCTCGGCGCGCCGACCGCTCCCGAGCGCCGCCGCCACCGACGCGAACGCGTCGAACAACGCAACTTTCGCAACTCGGTCACTCATAAGCTCAAAATAGCTTTTGAAGTTGGTCACGTCAACTGGGGTTACGTCAAAGATCTGCCTCGCTTGACTGCCTCTCGATCTCCGTCGGACAGCAACCGCCTTTCTGAGGAAGCGAACCGGGAAGGAAGCGCCGGGTTTCGCTCAACCAAGCGCATTTGCCTAAATGGCCACCCTCTGTACCGGTACTCTGCGGTGCTCGATCCGCGATGTTCGTGATGCACGGGTGATGCACGCCCGCTCGGCTACGAGTAGAAAAGCCCTGCAAATACAGAGCTTTTCCTTAGCAGGCCTCTAAGCCGGATTCTGTCGTGGGTGACCATCCATCTAGGCCGGAGGTTGCCCTACGGCTCAAGCGGTGTACCCGATCCCTCGGCGGGCCGCGTCGACGGGATCTGCTTCACCTTGCACCGGACGGGGTTTGACGAGCCGCCGTGTCGCCACGGCGCTGGTGGGCTCTTACCCCACCCTTTCACCCTTACCGCCCGGTCTTTGAAAGCTTGCGCTCCGGAGAACGCCCGAGCGGCGGTTTGCTTTCTGTTCCACTTTCCGTCGGCTTTCGCCCCCTGGGATTTCCCCAGCGTCCTGCCCTGTGGTGTCCGGACTTTCCTCGGCGTCTTGCGACGACGCGGTCACCCGGCCTGCACGGAAAGTGTAGCCCGGTTCGAAAATCGATTCCTAGAGAGGCCCGCCGAACTCGGAGAAGTCGTAGACGCCGCGAACGGTATGTCGCGGCAGGATCAGCCGGCCGGAGTCACGGTCGCGTTGCTCCGGAAGCCGAACTTCGTAGGCGATGCGGCGAATGAGACCGTCGCCGTCGATCCAGGCCTCCAGTGGCAATTCGGCTCCAAGAGGACCGTTCTGCGCGACGACATAGAGCTCCGGAGGGACGCCTGCCTTGCCGGCGACGCGTGTCGAAACGACAAACCCGACGCGGCGCACGTCGACATCTTCGATCTCCTCAGCGCCGCGTTCGCGAACATGCATCGCGCTCTCGAGCAGCTTGATCAGCTCTGTCGCCTCGTCGGGCAGCCGACCCAAGAGACCGCCGGTCAATCGGCCTCGATCGCGGTCGACCTCGTAGCTCTTGCCGTCGTCATCAGCCTCAGCGTCGTACGGTTCCAGCGCAGCTCGATCGGCCCGTCGAGCGGCGCCGGCGCGTCAGGCAGGCCAAGCTCGAACTCGAGTGTCATGCGGCCCTCTGCGGATTCGAGATTTACGGGCGTCGCTTCCGAGTAGCGCTCGGGAGCATCGGGCTTGTCGGCGCGCGTACGCGTGTAGTGATAGGTAACCGGAAAAGCCTACTTCGCGACCTATCCCGTGGATTGGCTCTCCCGTTGCACCGCCGCCGACGTGCGCCGACCTTCCGTCTGAAGCAAGAGACCGCATTCTGGGCAGGCGATTACGCCGTTCCGGGCATGCAGAACGAACTCGCCGCAGATCAGGCATTCCAGACTGACACCGCGCAGGAGAGCGACGAGTTCCTGGTCGAGCGTGCGGTTGAGGAATGCGAGCTCCATCACAGACTCCGGAAGACTCCTGTGACCCGGCCGAGGATCTGGACGTGCTCGGCGTAGATCGGCTCGAGCGCGTCGTTCTCCGGCTGGAGGCGGACCCGACCGGCCTCGCGATAGAAGGTCTTGACCGTCGCCTCGTCGGCCGATTCGTCGTCGCCGGCGAGGGCGACCACGATCTCGCCGTTCCGAGCGTCGTTCTGACGCTGGACAACGATGATGTCGCCGTCGAGGATGCCTACGTTCACCATCGACTCGCCCTTGACGCGGAGCAGGAAGTCGGCGTTCTTGCCCAGCGGTTCCGGGACGGCGAGCTCGTCCTCGACGTTCTCGTCCGCCAGCAGCGGGCTGCCGGCCGCGATCTGGCCGAGGAGGGGCAAACGGAGCACCTGCGCGTTGCGGCTGGGCTCGACGGAGCGCGACTCGCGGCGATGGCCGATGAGGTCGAGCGCGCGCGGCTTCGAGGGATCGCGCTTGAGCAGGCCGGCCCGCTCGAGGTTCGCGAGGTGCGCGTGCACGGTGGACGGGGAGGCGAGTCCCACGGCCTCGCCGATCTCGCGCACCGTCGGCGGGTAGCCGTGGTGGTCGACGTACTCGACCAGGAATCCCCAGATCTCCTGTTGGCGGGTGGTCAGCACTCTCGTCTCCTCGTCGTCGGAAGGGTTGTCGAACAAGTGTTCGCAACGAAGGCTAGAGATCCTGCCGGACGACGTCAAGCCGCGAGATGACGAAAGCGAGCTCTCGCCCGCCTTCGTCTCCCGCATGCGCTGGAGAGGACTTGAACCTCCACGGCCCTAAGGCCACAAGGCCCTCAACCTTGCGCGTCTACCAATTCCGCCACCAGCGCGGGGGCCGAGCATTGTACCCGTGTCAGGCGAGCATCCGGTAGAGCACGATCGTGTTGAGGAAGAACACCACCGCAACGACGACCGTGAGGCGCGTCAGGTTCCGCTCGACGATGTGCGTGCCGCCCTGAGACGCGGGGGTGAACCCCATCCCGCCCAGGCCCGCGTCGCGTCCCGAGTGCATCAGGATCAGCGTCAGCAGCGCAACGGAGACGAGGACGTGGAAGACGGCGGCTACCTGCAGCATCGCGCCGAGCAGGGTAGCAGCGCCCTCCGGCGGGCGAACTCGATTGGTCGTTACGTCGCGGCGGCGGCGAGGATCGCGTCGACGAGCTGGGCGGCGATCGCGTCCTTCGTGACGTAGCCTGCAGCGCCCGATCGACGCGCGCGGTCGATGTCTTGCGCCGCGTTCGAGCCCGTCAGCATCACCACCGCGGGCTTGATCGACAGTTTCGCGAGCTCGCGGGCGGTCTCGAAGCCGTCCATCACCGGCATGCTGATATCGAGCAGGACGACATCGGGCTCGAGCTCGCGGGTGAGCGCGAGCGCCTCGCGACCGTCGGCGGCGCGGCCGACGATGGTCAGCTCGGGCTCGGAGCCGAGTACGGCTTCGAGTGCGTCTGCGAAGAGACGGTGGTCTTCGACGATCAGGACGCGAACGGTTGCTGCGCGAGCTCGGACGGCCATCCTGATGATTCAACGCGATTCAGGGCCGTTACGCTATGGCCGTGACGCGAGAGAACGCCCGGTTTCAGATCCAGAAGCTGCTCGTCACCGGCGACAACCGGCTGAAGCAGGGTGTTGCGCCGGAGAAGGTCCGCAAGAGCTTCGAGCAGGCCCTCGCCGTCGCGCGCGAGGCGGGGATCGAGGACGCGGTCCGGCCGCTCGTCGAGCTCAGGCTGGCCGACCTCGACCGCTTGAGCGGGAGGCAACCTGCTCGAGCACAGCCTCCACCCGGCGAGCCTGCGTAGCGAGACCGTGCGCCTCGGCGGCCGTCCGTGCAGCCGGATTCGGAACCGGAAGCGCGGCCGCCGCGCGTAACGCCGTGACGAGTGCGTCCTCGTTGGCGGGATCGACGAGGACGCCGGCGGCTTCCGGCACGAACTCGGGTGGCCCGCCGACCCGCGTCGCGACGACCGTGCGAGCCGACGCGAGCCCCTCCAGCGTCGCCTGGCCGAAGGGCTCGACGAGCGAGGGTTGGCAGAGGACGTCCGCCGCCGCGAGGTAGTCCGGTAGGAGGCCGTGCTCGACGCGGCCCGCGAGTCTGATTCCTGGGCGTCCCTCGAGCTGGGAACGCAGAGGCCCGTCGCCGACGAAGGTCAGCGTGCCCTCGCCGAGGCGTTCGAAGGCGCGTGCGAGGCGGAGGACGTTCTTGCGCTCGGTCAGGGCGCCGACACAGAGAAAGGCGGGGTGTTCGCCGGGGGCGCGCGGCAGCGGCTCGAAGCGTTCGAGGTCGACGCCGCAGTCGATCACCTCGGTCTTGCCGCGCGCCTCTGGGACTCGCTCCTCGAGCAGCCGTCGGAGATAGTCCGAGACGGCGATCACGGCCCGAGCGCGCCGGACGACGAGTCTCGTCGCTACGCGTACCCCGGGGATGCTGCCGATGTTCGCGACGTCCTGGCCGTGCGCTGTGACGACGAGCGGGGCCTGCGTCAAGAGCGCGCCCCAGAGCCCGGTCGGAACCAGGAAGTGCGCGTAGACGACGTCCGGGCGGAAGCGGCGTGCTGCGCGGGCGGTCGCAGCCGCGAGGCGGAGGTGGCGGAGCGGTCCGCCGGCGCGCGTATCCAGCACCGCGCGCTCGAGCGTGTGGCCGAATGACTCGAGTTCTCGCTCGAGATCCCGCACGAACACGCCGAGGTCGGGCTCGGCCGCGCTCGGATACATCTGGGAGACGAGCAGGATCCTCACGCGGGCTAGCTTGACGGAAACGCCGGAGGGGGCTCGCAGGCCCCCTCCGGCGACGCACGTGAAGCGCTCGCGTTACGAGGAGCGCATCAACATGAGCTGGCCGTCCTCCACCGTGTTCGGCGCAGGAGCCTTCGTCGGCGGGTGCGCCTGGACGTCGAAGAGCCAGCTGCCCTCGCCATAGAGGTCGGAGGCGTCGATGATCCCGCTCGTCTCCCAGATCCCGGGACCTACAGGCGTCCCGTCGCGGCCGGGCGGGTCGAGCTCCGCGACGCGCAGCGCCGAGGAGACGTCGACGCCCGTTCTATCGAGATCGAAGCGCCAGATCGAGCCGTCGCGACCCTTCGCCGCCATGACCAGGCGGCTTTCGGCCGTCCCGTCCTCGTTGATCATCAGGTACTCGTTGCTGACGTCGATGTTGTCCGGGCTGATCGCGATGTCGCCGCCGGCGGCGATCACAGTGTCGGCGTTGTACTCGACGGTCAGCGTTCCGCCCTTCGTCACGTTGCCCGGGTGGAGCTCGAGCGAGTAGAGCCGGCCGAGCACGTTGGCGCCCGCGGCACCCCCCGTGGTCACGAAGAAGTACTCGTTCCGGTTCCGGTTGTTGAAGGCGCCGTCCTCGGGCCTCGCAAAGCGAAACGCCCCGGCGGCGTCGCTTTTGGCCTCGAGCCCAGCTTCGTCGAGATCGCCGGCGTTCGGGATCAGGACCCACTCGACGTCGATCGTGCCGCTCTTGAACGTCATCTCGCTCGAGTTGGCGGAATCGGCCGGCACGAGCACGTAGAGCTCGCCGTTGTCGAGTCCGTTGCGCCGGAGAACGCCCGCACCAGACCGGCGATCCTTCTTGCCGACGTACATGTAGAGCTGGCTGTTCTCGACGGCTGCATCCTGCACGGCCGAGGGGCCGTCCTCCATGCCCATGATCAGCGTCTGGTTGCCCTGGTTCGGCTGCACGAGCGCGTTCTCCCAGGCAAAGCGGCCGAGCTTGGGCAGCGTGTAGAGGTTGTTGTCGACGATCGCGACCGCGAGGCCGCCCTTGCCGTCGAACGTGCTTGCGGGCGTTCCATCCTCCTCATTCGTGAGGTAGATGTTCCGGTCGAAGCCCTCCTCGGGGCCCGCGAGCGAGCCGGAGCAGAAGCGTGAGAACGCGCGGGTCGAGTTACCGACCGCCGCCGCAGGACCGACAAACGTGTTCTCGTTGTAGACCCAGTCGTAGGCGCGCTCACCGGAGAGGACATTCCCCCGCCCGTCGAGCGTCAGCTTCGAGACGAAGGCGCCGCGATTGAGCGGGTCGCCGATGATCGGCTCGGAGAGCGTGCCGCCGGTGGAGAGCGTTGACCCGACGAGCTCGTGGTTCATGAAGACGGTCTTTGTCCCGTCTGGATTGGCATGCGCGCCGAGCCCGTCCGGGATCCCGACCATCTTGAACTGCTTCGCAGGCTGGCTCGTCTCGGGCACGGTGTCGCCCACCGAGAGCAGCCGTGTCGTCTGGTAACCGCCGGCGATTCCGACGGCATAGCGCTTGATGGGCTCGATCGCCGCCACCGCGACTGCGGCAAGCGACGCCACGGTGATCATGGCCGTGGCGAGCACGACCGATCTCCTTTTCGACACAGGTTTCCTCCTCGACTGTCGTTGTCGGGCTCCCCTCGCCCCGTGGCAAGTCTCGGCCTGTCCGACGCGGCGGTGGGGTGCGGGAAGGTGAAGATCCGGTGGCGGAGCGGTTAGTCGCGGTCGTGCGCGCAGCCCGACGGTGGCTCTACGCCGCCAACCGTGACCCAGTACTCGGCGCCGTCGCGAAGGAGCCCGTCGTCGGTTCGCCAGAAGGCGGCCATGCGGAAGGTCGCGGTCGTTGCGACGATCTCGATCTCGGCGGCCGCGGTGTCGCCCTCGCCGACTGCCTGCAGCACCGACAGGTTGCCCGACGGCTCCGGGTAGCTGCGCTGGAACTCGATCACCGTCGCGCGGCTGGCGAGACGCTCGCGCGTCGCCGGCATCACCACGACCGCATCATCGTGCAGCAACCCCGCCGCCGCGCTCCAGTCGCGTGCCTGGTACGCCTCGTAGAGCTTTCGGACGAGCTCGGCCGCGGTCGTGGTCGCCACCCCGTCAGCGCCGGGCGTCGAACGTGCCGAACTCGGCCCGGAGGACGTTGCAGATCTCGCCGATCGTGCAGCGGGCGCGCAGGGCGTCGTGCAGCGGCGGGAGCAGGTTCTCCGTTCCGGCCGCAATGCGAGCAACCTCGGCGAGCGCGGCTTCGGCTGCCGCGCCGTCTCGCTCGGCCCGCACTCGCTGAGTCCGCTCGATCTGTCGCCGCTCGGCCTCGGGGTCGAGCCGGTGCAGCTCGACCTTCTCCTCGTCGGACTCCGCGAAGCGGTTAACGCCGACGATCACGCGCTCACCGGACTCGACATCGGCGTTCCAGCGGTAGGCGGCCTCCTCGATCTCCCCCTGGACGTAACCCTGCTCGACCGCGGCGACCGCGCCGCCGAGTTCGTCGATGTGGGCGATCAGCTCAAGTGCGCGCGCCTCCAGCTCGTCGGTCAACGACTCGATGAAGAAGGAGCCGCCGAGCGGGTCGGCCGTGTCGGTGGCGCCGCCTTCGTTTGCGAGCACCTGCTGCGTGCGGAGAGCGATTCGGGCCGAGTGCTCGGTTGGGAGGGCGAGAGCCTCGTCGAAGCCGTTCGTGTGCAGGCTCTGGGCGCCGCCGCAAACCGCCGAGAGGGCCTGGATCGCAACCCGCACGATGTTGTTCTCGGGCTGCTGAGCCGTCAGCGTCGAGCCGCCGGTCTGGGCGTGGAAGCGGAGCGCGAGCGCCTTCGGGTTGGTGGCGCCGAAGCGGTCGCGCATCAGCGTCGCCCACAGCCGCCGCGCCGCGCGGAACTTGGCGACCTCTTGGAAGAAGTGGTTGTGCGCGTTGAAGAAGAAGGAGAGCCGCGCGCCGAACTCGTCCGGTGAGAGACCCGCCTCGACCGCGGCGGCGCAGTAGGCGATCCCGTTTGCCAGCGTGAACGCCAGCTCCTGGACGGCTGTCGAGCCGGCCTCGCGGATGTGGTAGCCGGAGATCGAGATCGTGTTCCAGCTCGGGATCCGCTCGGCGCAGTAGGCGAAGAGATCCGTGGTGAGGCGCATCGAGGGTCGCGGCGGGAAGATGTAGTTCCCGCGCGCGATGTACTCCTTGAGGATGTCGTTCTGGACGGTGCCGCGCAGCGCGGTCCCCGGCACTCCCTGCTCCTCCGCGACGAGCTCGTAGAGCAGGAGCAGGAGCGCGGCCGGCGCGTTGATCGTCATCGAGGTCGAGACCTCGCCAAGCGGGATCGCGTCGAAGAGAATTTGCATGTCCTCGAGCGAGTCGATCGCGACGCCGGTGCGGCCGACCTCACCTGCGGCGTGCGGGTCGTCCGAGTCGTAGCCGAGCTGGGTCGGCAGGTCGAAGGCGACGGAGAGCCCGGTCTGGCCGCGCTCGAGCAGGTAGCGGAAGCGCGTGTTCGTCTCCTCGGCGGACGAGAAGCCGGCGTACTGCCGAATCGTCCAGGGCCGGCCGCGATACATGTCCGGGTACGGCCCACGCGTGTAGGGGAACTCGCCGGGCTGCTCGCCGTCGCCGTAGACGGGCCGGATCTCGATCCCGGACTCGGTCTCGCGCTTGTCCGTGCTCGCCACGGGGAGGATGCTAGGCGCTGCCGCTACAACGCGCCGCCGGCCTGCTCGAGCGCGTCGAGCGCGATTCGCCGACCGGTGTCTATGTGGGCGCGGATCGCCGCTTGCGCCGCGGCGAGGTCGCCGGCCTCGAACGCATCCACGATCGCGCCGTGCTCGATCGCGAGATAGGAGCCCGCCTCGAGCCGGCCGCCGCGGATCACCTGCATCATCAGGTTGACGGAGAGCTCGCGGTAGAAGCGCGAAAGGAGCGCGTTGCCGGCCAGATCGACCTGGTGCTCGTGGAAGGCCGCGTTCGCGGCGTCCCATTCCTCGTGGGAGACGGCGTCGGCGGTCGATCCGAGCAGCTCGCGGAAACGCTCGAGTCCCGGCGCTGCGACGCGGCCGACAGCCGCCTCGGCCGCGTGCAGCTCGAGCGCGCGGCGAACGTCGTAGCCCTCGACGAGCGCAGCCGAGGTGAGCGGGTTCACGTAGTAGCCCCGCCGCGACTTGACCGAGAGCAGACCTTCGGAAACGAGCCGTGTGAGCGCATGGTGAACCGGGCTACGGGAGACGCCGAGATCGGCAGCGAGCGCGTGCAGGCTGACCTTGTCGTCCGGCCCGAGCTCGCGGCGGACGAGCCTTCGCTTCAGATCCTCGTAGACCTGCTCGTTCAGGCTCGCCCGGCTCAGAGTCAACGCCATCTCGCCGGGTTCCTAACATGTCAGGTTCGCCAGAGCAAACCAGGCACCGTCGAAAACAAGCACAGGGGTACGCTCCCGCGGTGAAGGTGTCCGCACGCCTCTTCGCCGGACTTCGCGAGCGCGCGGGCACAGGTCGCCGTGAGCTCGAGCTTCCCGCTGGGGCGACCGTTGCGGATGTCTGGGCCGCGCTCGATCTCGGCGACGAGCCGGCGGGGCTCCTCTATGCCGTCAACAAGAGCTACGCGGCGGGAGGAGCAACCCTTGCCGAGGGCGACGAGGTCGCGGTGATCCCGCCGGTCTCGGGCGGCGACTTCCGGCTCTCCACGGAGCCGCTTTCGCTCGACACGGTCGTGCGCGAGGTCGCCCGGGACGGCGCCGGCGCGATCGCCACCTTCACCGGCACGGTGCGAGAGCGCTCGCGCGAGCGGCAGGTGATCCGGCTCGAGTACGAGGCCTACGAGGGGATGGCGGAACAGGCGATGGCCGAGCTCGCGGCCGAGCTGAAGGAGCGCTACGAGCTCTGCGAGATCGCGATCCACCATCGCACGGGCCCGGTAGAGATCGGCGAGCCGAGCGTGATGATCGCCGTGTCCGCGCCCCATCGCGCCGACGCGCTCGCCGCCTGCAAGGACGCGATCGACACGCTCAAGCAGACGGTGCCGCTCTGGAAGAAGGAGCTCTACGAAGGCGGCGAGGAGTGGGTCGGGCAGGGATCGTAAAGCAGGGGTTGACGCACCCTGCGAGTACCCTGGAGCCGATGAGCCAGTACGACCCGTACACACCGCGCGAAGCCGAGGAGCCGCGCAGCGGCTACTCGCCGATCAAGCAGCCGCTGACCGCACGCGACATCTTGCGCAAGCTCTGGGCTCCGATCGCTGCGGTCGGCTTCCTCTTCTGGAAGCTGAAGTTCCTCTTCGCGGCGCTCTTCAAGTTCAAGCTCTTCACCGTCGCCGGCTCGATGATCGTCTCGATCGGCGCGTATGCACTGCTCTGGGGTTGGCAGTTCGCCGTCGGCTTCGTGGTGCTCCTCTTCGTGCACGAGCTCGGGCACGTGTTCGAGGCCAAGCGCCAGGGGCTGCCGGTGTCGGCGCCGCTCTTCATCCCCTTCCTCGGCGCGCTGATCACGTTGAAGCAGCTGCCCGACGACGCCTGGGCGGAGGCGAAGGTCGCGATCGCGGGCCCGATCCTCGGCGGGCTGGGCGCCGCGGCTGTGTGGCTCGTCGGCGAGTCGACCGATTCCGAGCTGCTCGTCGCGCTCGGCTTCACCGGCTTCTTCCTCAACCTCTTCAACCTCGCCCCGATCAGCCCGCTCGACGGCGGCCGGATCGTCGCCGCGATCCATCCGGCGCTCTGGCTCGTCGGCCTCGCCGCGCTCGTCGTGCTCGCGTTCGTGGCGCCGAACCCGATCCTGATCCTGATCCTCGTCCTCGGCGGGCTCGAGTCGTGGCGGCGCTGGAGGGCTCGGAACCATCCCGAGTCCGAGGCGTACTACCGCGTCAGCCCGCGGCGCCGCGTGATCGTCGGTGTCTCGTACATCGTCCTCGCGGCGCTCCTGACCCTCGGGATGAGCGCGAGCTTCGTCGAGCGCGAGATCTAGCCCCCGGTGATGGACGACCGGCGAGTGCTGGAGCGGACCCACGCGGACCTCGCGAACGACGTCGCCGTGATCGCATCCGAGTTCCTCGGCGGCTTCCAGAAAGTGCTCGAGATCGACCGCCCGGCCGTCTCCATCTTCGGCTCGGCGCGCACACCGGCCGGGACGGCGCCGTACGACGGCGCGCGCGAGACCGGGCGGCTCTTCGCGCAGGTCGGCTTCGCCGTCGTGACGGGCGGCGGGCCGGGTGTGATGGAGGCGGCGAACCGCGGCTGCAAGGAGGGCGGAGGCCTCTCCGTCGGCTTCAACATCGCGCTCCCGCACGAGCAAGGAGTCAACCCCTACTGCGACATCGAGATGACGTTCAAGCACTTCTACGCGCGCAAGACGATGTTCGTGAAGGCGGCCGAGGGTTTCGTGATCTTCCCCGGCGGCTTCGGAACCCTGGACGAGCTGTTCGAGTCGCTGACGCTGATCCAGACCGGCAAGGTGCTCGATTTCCCGGTCGTCCTCGTCGGCTCCGACTACTGGGAGGAACTGCTCGTCTGGGTGCGCGAGGAGGCGCTCGCGGACGGGATGATCTCGCCCGAGGATCTCGACCTGCTCCACGTCACCGACGACCCAGCCGAGGCGGTGCGGCTGATCGTCGAGAGCTACGACGAGCGCTCGGCGAGCGCAACGTCGCCTCACGAGCCCGAGAAGGCCGACGCGCAGTAGGAGCGATCGTCAGTCCTTCCGGGCTTTCGCCTCCTTGGAGACGAGGTAGCGCGAGACCTCGTCGTAGCGGCCTCCCTGGTTCGCGAACTCGACATAGTTCCGGGCTGTCGCGAGCCATTCGAGCGTACTCGGGCGAAACTGCCGAAGCGCGTGCTCGAAGTGTCGTTGCGCGAGCGGTGGATCGCCTCCGCTGTCGAGCGCCTCGTCGATCACCGCGTCGACAGCACGCTCGACGACCGCGCGGAGATCGGCTCCGCTGAAGAGCGGGGTCCGCTTCGCGAGCGACTGGACGTCGATGCCCTCGTTCGGGCGCTCGCCGAGGTGCAGCGTCAGGATCTCCTCACGCGCGGCCCGATCCGGCGGGGGAACGAAGACGAGCCGGTCGAACCGGCCGGGCCGCTTCAGAGCCTCGTCGAGATCCCAGGGCGCGTTCGTGGCGGCCAGCACGAGGATGCCCTCGTTGTCGGAGCCGATCGCGTCGAGCTCCTGGAGAACCTGGTCGACGAGCGGGCGACCCGCGCTGCCGACGTGCTTCCGGCGCGCGAAGCCGATCGCGTCGAGCTCGTCGAGGAAGAGGACGCAGGGCGCAAACTGCCGTGCCTGGACGAACGCCTCGTGCAGGTTCCGCTCGGAGATCCCGAAATACGGGTCGAGGATCTCCTCGATCCGAACGTTCGAGAAGGGGAGTCCGCACTCTCCCGCAGTGGCGCGCGCCAAGAGCGTCTTGCCGCAGCCGGGCGGTCCGTAAAGGAGGATCCCGCCGCCCGCTCGCCTGCCGTATCGCTCGTAGAGATCCGGTCGCTGGTAGGGCAGCACGATAGTCCGGTTGATCGTCTTCTTCACGTCCTCGAGGCCGCCGACGTCCCGGAAGGTCGTGCGCGGATCCGACTCGAGCTCGAGCGGAGACGATGAGCCGTCCTCCTGGTCGGGCCCTTGTCGGACGAGCCGGATCGTGCCGTCGAGGCCGAGCGTCGCGTCGATCGCGGCCCGGAGCTCGGCCACGCCCTCGACGCCCGCGGCTGCCGCCCGATCGGCGTAGGTGGCGGCCCGGTCGATCCGTCCGACCTCGGCTGCGGTGCGCCCGGCTTCGAGGAGCGCGTCCGGCGGCAGCGCCTCGGCCGCGAGGAGCGCGTCGTACTCGGCCAGCGCCTCCTCCGGCCGCTCTGCCGCGAGCAACGTCTCGGCGAGGAGCAGGCGGAGCGCATGGTTCTCGGGCGAGACGGCGAGCGCCTGCCTCAGCCCGTCGATCCGATCGTCGCTCATCGGATCCTCCTCTGCATCCACCAGCACGCGAGCGGGGCGATCGTCCAGCTGTAGACGATCATGAAGAGGTAGAGGAAGAGCAACGGCGCAGCGATGTACCAGAGACCCGTCGCCGAGGTGACCACGAGCAGCCCCAGGTAGACACCCCAGACCTTCAGAGGGCCGAAGCGCTGAATCGGATAGACCGGCCATTGCAGCCAGTGGGTCAACGTCTTGTTGTGGCGAGCGACGCGGGCTGTGTCGGCGTCGGTCGGATCGAGCCTGGCGGCCTCCTCGAAATGCCGAACCGCGCGGTGGACGTTGTCGCCGTCGACCAGCAGGTTGCCGCGGAGCAGATGGCCCGTTCGATCCTCCGGCTCGACGTCGAGCAAATCGTCGGTGTACTGCTTCGCATTCTTCGTCTCACCACTCAAGTAGGCGACCTGGGCCCGCGTGCGCAGGACGCCGATCGATTCCGGGTCGAGGCCGGCGGCCCTGTCGACGAGCCGCCGCGCCTTCGTGTGCCCGCCGCCGTGGACACACGCGAGCGCGTAGTGGCAGAGCAGGGTCGGATGATCCGGCGCGAGCTCGAGAGCGGAAAGTAGGGCTTCTTCGGCCTCCTCGAGCTCGCCGAGCTCGATCAGGTTGAGGGCGAGCACGTCCAGTAGCTCCATGTGCTCGGGCTCGAGTTCGAGCCCGCGTCGCGCTGCGGCAGCCCCTTCGCTGTAGCGGTCGAGATGGTAGAGCGCCTCACCGCGGAGCGACCAGGACTCGGGCTCCTCGAAGTCGTCGGCGCCGTCGAGGGCTTCGAGCACCCGTTGCGGCTGCCCGATCGACGCGTAGTGGCGTGCCAGCTCGAGCTGCTTGCCCGCGATTTCGCTCATGCGGACGCGGCCGCGGCTACGGCGACACCGGTGGCGACGCCGCACACGAGCGCCGTCGCGATCCCGCGAAGCCAGAGCGAGGCGTAAGCAGCCTGATCTCGACCGGCTGCGTAGACCCGGTCGGCGGGTTTCTGCAGCTCGCGCGTCGCGAGATAGCAGACGACGCCGACGACGATGACGACCAGGCGAATCGATCCGTCTGTGGCGGGGTCGATCGCGACCATGAGCAGGAGCGTAACGAGCAACCCGGCCGCGCCGATCCCGGCGATCGCCAATCGGCGCGCGTCGGAGAGCCCGAGGCGCCCGCCGTTCAGCCAGGCGATTGCCGCCGCGGCCAGCGGCCCACCGAAGAACGCGACATAGAACTGTGAGCTCAGCCGCCACGGCCTCGCAGCGCCGGGGAGGGAGTCTCGTCTGACTCCCTTGAGCGAGGGCGTGAAGAGATCGTCGTCACGGTCCTCGACGCTCAACGGTTAGACCCGTGGCAGCACGAAGTAGGGGCCGGGGATCGAGCTGCCCGGGCCGTAGATCTGGGTCGCGCCGACCGCGATGTAGGCGCTCGTGAACGAGTCGTTGCGGAGGAGCTTCCCTCGCTCGTAGATCTTCCTCGACACGGTCACGTCGAAGCCGGACTGGTTCGAGCCGCTGACCGTCCGCACTGAGCCGGTCGGCGCGTAGGGATCGAGCGCGTAGGTCGTCTCCGGTGTGCGCCAGTTCAGCTGCGGGCCGGTTGCCGCGACGATTCTCCGCTTCGGATCGGTGCCGTAGAAGCTGAACGTGAGCGTGTCGTTCGTGTAGCTCGTCCCGATCAGGATTCCCGTCTTCAGGTCGTTGCGGAACGCGAAGTCGGGGCCGCCCCAGGAGACGGCCGCGTCGCGCCCCATCGGATAGTGGGAGATGTAGAAGCTGTGGTTCTGGCGCGCGAGGATCGGCAGGCCGAGTTCGAATGCGTTGTTGAAGAGCGTCGTCGCGGTCTGGCAGACGCCGCCGCCGATCGAGGGCACGAGCAGCGAGCCGATGATCATCTGGCCCTCGCGGAAGCCGCGCTCGACGGTGCGCGGGCCGACGGAGCCGTTGAACGAGAAGGTCTCGCCCGGCCGGATCAGGGTGCCGTCGATGTACTCGGCCATCAGGTGGATGTTGTGGATCCGGTTCGCCGAGGACGGGCCCATTTCGGTCGTGAAGCTCGAGATTCGCTGCCGGATTCCCAGCTCGTGCGCCTCGCGGGTCGTCAGGTCGGCGCGGGTCTGGCGGAGCGCGAGCGGCGCGACGCGGCGGTCCGAGTAGGCAGCGGCGGTGACCGAGGCGAGCGCCGCGTTCGGGTTGACGTCGAGGCCGGGTCGCGACGGCGTCAGCCGCACCGTCTCGCCCTCGATGGCGAACTGCGCGTTGGCGGCGCGCGAGCGCCAGGGGTCGAGTGCGGGCTTGACGGCCATCGCGAGCCGATCGCGGTCGAACGTGACGAGGAAGCGGTCCTTCCGCGGCGCGAACCGGATCAGGCGGGCGAGCAGCTCCGGCTCGAGCGTTCCGATCGTCTTTCCGTCGAAGACGAGCGAGATGGGCCTGGACACCAGCTCGCGGGCCGTAACAGTGGCCCGCTCGGCCTCGTCGGTCGTGAGAGTCGGGGCGACCCGAGTGAGAGGTGCGACGACCTCGCGCCGGCCGGCCAGCACCGAGGCGGCGAGTCTGGTCGAGAGTCGCTTTCCGTCGATCAGCTCGCCGAGCCTGGCCGGGACGACTGCGAAGTCCGAGCCACGTCGCTCGACCCGGGCGGGCCGCGGCGTCGCGAGCCTTGCGCCGAGTCGCTCGTACGCGCCAACGTTCGGTTGTACGGCGAGCACCGGGTCGACGTGCAGCCGCGGCGGGCTCGGATCGGCGAGCTGACGAATGCGGGTCAGCAAGGAGTCTCGTCCTGCGGCGCGCTTCGCCGTCTCGGTCTCCCGTGCGTCCACGACGAGCGCCTCGGACGCGCGGACGGTGTAGCTCCGACCCTGGACGGTCACCGCGATGGGCCGATCGAGGTCGAGCGCCCGCACCTCGACTCCTGGAAGGGGTTGCTCCCAGTACATGGCGTCGCGCGCGGCGACGACGGCGACGGCGGTCGCTACGAGCGCCGCCGACATCCAGCCCGCGCGGAACGCGACTCGCCTCATGCTCGACAAAGTAGCCGCAAATTCCGCACTACACTCATATTCGTGCGCCTGCGCGATCTGCCTTCCATCGACGAGCTGCTCCGCGACGAGCGGCTCGCAGCCGAGTCGCGCCCGCTGGCGCTGGCAGCCGCCCGTTCGGCGCTCGAACGGGCTCGAGAGGAGATCCGCGCTGGCGCCGAGCCGGGCTTTGTCGATTCGGGCGACCTCGTCGAACGGACGCTGGCGGATCTCTCGAGGCAGCGCCGGCCGCAGCTCAGGCGAGTGCTCAACGCGACGGGTGTCCTCCTCCACACGAATCTCGGTCGCGCGCCGCTCGCCGCGGCGGCGCTCGAGCGCGTGCTCGCGATCGGCGGGGGCTACTCCAACCTCGAGTACGACCTGACGGCGGGGGCGCGGGGCTCGCGGCAGGATCACCTCGCCCCGCTCGTGCGCCGGTTGACCGGGGCGGAGGCCGCGCTCGTCGTCAACAACAACGCCGCCGCCGTGCTGCTGGCGCTGGCCGCGCTCGCGGAGGGCCGCGAGGTGCTCGTCTCCCGCGGTGAGTTGATCGAGATCGGCGACGGCTTCCGGATTCCCGACGTGCTCGCCCGCTCCGGCGCCCGACTCCGCGAGGTGGGGACGACGAACCGGACGCGCGTCGAGGACTACGAGGCGGCGATCGGGCCGGAGACGGCGCTCGTCCTGCGGGTGCACCAGTCGAACTTCCGTCAGGTTGGATTCACGGAGAGCCCGCGGCTCGGCGCGCTGGCGCAGATGGCGAAGCGCGCCGGGCTGCCGCTCGTCGACGATCTCGGCTCAGGGGCGCTCGTCGAGCTCGAGGGGGAGCCGACGCCCGCCTCCAGCCTCGCCGCCGGCTCCGATCTCGTGTGCTTCTCGGGAGACAAGCTGCTCGGCGGACCCCAGGCGGGGATCGTCGCCGGCGCTGCCGAGCTCGTCGAGTGCCTCCGGCGGCATCCGCTCCAGCGCGCGCTGCGCGCCGACAAGCTCTCCCTCGCCGCGCTCGAGGGCACGCTCGCGCTCTATCTGGACCTGCCCGGCGAGATCCCCGTTCTGCGGATGCTGCGCGAGTCGGCCGAGGCAGTGCGCGCCCGCGCCCAGACGCTCGCGGCCGCTGTCGGCGGCTCGGTGGAGGAGACCGTCGCGCGCGTCGGCGGCGGCGCGCTCCCGCTCGCCGAGCTGCCGAGCTACGCCTGCGCCGTCGAGGAGGAGCTGTCCGGGCCGCTCCGCTTACACGAGCCGCCGGTGCTCGCCGTCGTCCGCGACGGCCGCACGCTCCTCGATTGCCGCACGCTGACCGACTCAGAGGCCGGGGAGGTCGCGGAAGCGGTCCGCGCGTGTCGCTCACGGTAGGCACCGCCGGCCACGTCGACCACGGCAAGACGTGGCTCGTGCGGGCGTTGACCGGGAAGGACACCGACCGGCTGCCCGAGGAGCAGGCGCGCGGGATCTCGATCGATCTCGGCTACGCGCCGCTCGAGCTCGCCGACGGGCGGCGGCTCTCGCTGATCGACGTGCCGGGCCACGAGCGGTTCGTCCGCAACATGGTCGCGGGCGCGACCGGGATCGACCTCTTCCTGCTCGTGCTCGACGCGAACGAAGGCGCCCGGGCGCAGACCCACGAGCACCTTGCGATCCTCTCCCTGCTAGGGATCGAGCACGGTGTCGTTGCGGTCACGAAGGCGGACGCGGTCGACGCCGAGACGCTGGAGTTCGCGCTGGACGAGGCGCGCGAGCTCGTGCCTGGAGCGGAGGTCGTCGCAGTGAGCGCGAAGACGGGCGCCGGCCTCGACGAGCTGCGCGCCGCGCTCGGGCAGACGGCCGACTTAGTGTTGAAACAACACAATGTCGATCGTCCGGCCCGTCTTCACGTCGATCGCGTCTTCACGCTGCCTGGAATCGGAACGGTGGTGACCGGCACGCTCTGGTCGGGCTCGGTCGCGGCCGGTGACGTCCTGCGGTTGGAGCCTCGCGGGCTCGTCGCGCGTGTCCGCAGCGTCCAGGTCCACGATCTCCCCGTCGAGCGTGCCGAGGCCGGTCAGCGGGTGGCGCTCGCGCTCCCGGGGATCGAGCGCAGCCGGTTTCGTCGCGGTGACGTACTCGTCACGCCGGGCGCGTTTTTGGCGAGCTATCGCGTGGACGTCGTGCTCGAGGAGCTCGCGCCGATCGCCGACGGCACGCGCCTGCTGGTCCACCACGGCACTTCGAGCATTCTTGGCCGCGTCGTCCGCACGGGTGAGCGCTTCGCTCAGCTCCGGCTGGCCGCGCCGGTCGTAGCCGCGCGAGGCGACCGTGTCGTCCTGCGGGAGGAGACGACGGTCGGCGGCGGTCTGATTATCGATCCGGCGCCGCCTCGGCATGCCGATCTCGCCCGATTCGAGCGGTCGAAGCGGGGAGAGAAGACGATTCACGCGCCCGTGGTCGTCGACGGGGAGTGGCGCTACGGGGAGGCCTGGCTCGGGGAGCTCGAGGCCCGGCTCACGGCGCGGATCGCGACAGCGGATCCGCTCGATCCGGGCGTCGACGCGCCGACCGAGCCCTGGGCGAAGGACGTGCTTCCTCGGCTTCCGTTCGAGCGCCGCGGCTCGCGCCTCTATCTTCCGGGCGCCGGTGCGCGCCTCGGCTCCCGCGAGGTCGAGGCGGCGGCAATCGAGGCGCAGCTCGCCGAGGCGGATCCGGGCGCCGCCAGGTTCGACGACCCCGAGCTCGCTCGGTTTCTCGAGAACGCCGGCCGGCTCGTGCGGCTCGGCGACGGCTACGCGGTCTCGGTGGCGGCGTACGAGCGAGCGAGGGCGCTCGTCGTCGAGGAATGCGCCGACGCGGGCCGGATCGCGCTCGCCCGCTTCCGAGATCTCGCCGGCTGCGGCAGGCGCGACGCCCAGCTCCTGCTCGAACGGCTCGATGCGGACGGCGTCACCCGACGTGTCGGCGACGAGCGCGTGCTCCGCCGCCGCTGATCGCTGCAACACTTCCCCCATGCGCGGTTTCCTCGTCCTCCTGCTCCTCGCCTCGCTCCTTGCGGTGGGACCGAGCTTCGCGTCGGCTTTGGAGCCGGGATTCGCACGCGGTACCGCGACGATCTCGACCGGCAGCCGCCAGGTGGTGCTCCGGGTCGAGCTCGCGCGTACGCCCGCGCAGCGCTCGCGCGGGCTGATGGGTCGCCGCTCGCTTGCTCCGCTCGCCGGGATGGTGTTCCAGTACTCGAGCTCGACGACCGGCGCTTTCTGGATGAAGAACACGCTGATCCCACTCGACATAGCCTTCTACGACGGTCGCGGCCGGATCCTCCGAACCTTCACGATGCAGCCCTGCCGCACCGAGATCTGTCCGCTCTACGACCCGGGCGACGCCTTTCGCGGGGCGCTCGAGGTGAACGCGGGCTCGTTCCGCCGCTGGGGCGTCGAGCGCGGCGACCGGATCGTCGTGCGGGTGGGCTAGGCCGACGCGACCGGCGCTTTCTCAGGCGGTTCCGGCTCGCGCTCGACGACCGTGCGCATCGCACCCGAGAGCATCATCCGCGTCCAGCGCTCGCTGAAGCCCGCGAGGAACGAGACGACGACGAAGAACGGGAGCGTCAGCGTGTCCTGCTCGATTGGGACGAGCGGCGTCTGGAAGAGGAAGTAGACCACGATCCCCGAGACCGAGCCGATCAGCGGCCGGTAGGCGCCGACGAGCGTGACGTCCCAGCGGGAGAGCTCGTGGTCGATCGCGAAGCTCCCGCGGCCGCTCATCCGCATCAGCACGCTGATCACGGCCCCGATCCCGCCGGCGGCTGCCGAGGCGTAGAACTCGCGTGTGTCGCCGGCGCCGAGCGCGAGCGCGCCAAAGAGTGCGAGGACGCCCGCCGTCGCGAGCGCGAGAGCAACGAGGACGACGACCCCTAGCCCGAGCATCCCCTCGACGTAGCGCATCTTCGCGCGCTTCTCGCCCGACCGGAATGTGTAGTCCTCGATCCGACGCAGCTCGGCGCGCTCGCTGGCGGCGAAGCGCGCTGCCAGCTCCGGCGAGGGCGGCGCAGCACGATGACGCTCGATGAATCCGAGTAGATGCGACTCGACGAGCAGGAGCCACTGCATCACGACCGCGCGTGGCACCCCCTCGAGGCCGTGCGCGGCCTTGATCGCGAGGATGTCGCAGTCGTGGAGGAGATCGGCGATCTCGTGCGTGTCGCCGGTCAACCAGTCCGAGACGCGGTGAAGCCGGTACTCGAGCTTCGTGCGGCGCCGGAGCAGGCGTCCGTGACGAACCTGCTCCCGGCGCGTCAGCGCGACGGCGGAGGGCGCTTCCCGACACCAGTAGGCATCGACGATCTCGCCGGTAGCGGCCTCGAAGTCTGCGCGGAGCTGCGCGAACTTTCCCCGAGTCGCGTCGCCGCCCGGCTCCTCGCTCGAATCCCACTGATGATGCGCCCGGACGAGGTCCGAGAAGGACACCCGGGACGTGCCGTTTCCGTTCGTCGCCGGTGCTCGTCTCACCGGTGCCGGGTCGCGCGCGATCCCTTCGGGCATCGAATCTCCCTCCGGCCGCAGCTCGACTGTACGTATCCCGCCCAGGATAGCCCGCCCGCGGCAGGCGTTACAAGGGCGTCACGTCCAAACGGAGCACATCCGGGCGGTGATAGTGGCCGGCCGGGTCGAAGCGCTGCCGCTCCTCAGCGAGCCGGGCCGGCTCGAGGTCGGCGTAGAGGATTCCCTCGTTGTCATAGAGCGGCCCTGCGAGGTAGGACCCGTCGGGGGCGAGAATCGCACTGCCGCCGCGGCCGAGGATGCCGTGCCCCTCGAGCTCGTCGTGTAGCGGGAAGTCGGCGGGATACGACTCGGCGCGCTGGAAGTGGCACGGCGCGATCACGAACGCCCGTGACTCGCGCGCGATATGGACGAGCGTCGCCTGCCACGCGTCGCCGTCGTCGGCGGTCGAAGCGATGTAGAGCTCGACGCCCGACTCGTAGAGGGCGAAGCGAGCGAGCGGCATGTAGTTCTCCCAGCAGATCAGGCCACCGATCCGTCCAATCGGGGTCTCGAGCGCCCGCAGGCCTCGGCCGTCGCCCTGGCCCCAGACCAGTCGCTCGTGGTTCGTCGGTACGAGCTTGCGGTGGTGGAGGACGAGCTCGCCGGCCGGGGAGTGGTAGAGGAGAGAGTTGTAGATCGTGCCTGGCCGCGCCGGATCGAGCTCGTTGACGCCGGTCACGAGCCAGACGCCGTTCTCGCGAGCGATCGTGCCGAGCCGGTCGGCGTCCGGACCGGGCACCTCGAGCGACTCGCGATGGAGGAGCGCGAACGCGGCCTTGGCCCGCGGATCGGCCCAGCCGGCAAGCGCCTTCGCCCACGCCGAGCTCGGGTAGGCCGGGACGAACGTCTCCGGGAAGACGACGAGGCCGGCGTCAGCCGCCGCGGCCTCGGCCGTCCGCTCCGCGAGCCGGTCGAGGGTCGCCGCGCGGTCGAGGATCACGGGCTCGACCTGGCAGCAGGCGACCTTCAGCGACTCTTTCATCACGCCCAGAGCAGCGGTTGGTATCCGCTCGTCCTCGGCGCCGACACGATGAGCACGGTCGCGTCTGCCTCGCTTCTGTTGACGACCGTGCGCACGGGATCCGGGTCGAGTCGCGCGAACGTCCCAGCCGGCGCGGGGTGGTCCTCGCCGTCGATCACGAGCGTCGCCTCGCCGGAGAGCACGATGAAGACCTCCTCCTGGTCTCTCTCTCGCTCGGTGTGCTCGGGAATCGTCTCCCCTGGCGACAACTCGGCGACGTTCATCCCGAACGACGTCAGGCCGAGCCCCTTGCGCGCTAGCGCCCATTTCGGGAACGGACGCTCGAAGTCGTCCAGATGAAGGATCGTGTACGCCGCCATCGCTTCCTCCTGTCGTGTCCTCCGATTGGTTCGAGCGATCCTCTCAGACGGCTGGGCTCGGTGGAAGGTTTTCGTAAAGCCGCTGTAAAAGCGTTTTCCTTCCTCTTTTCGGCGCCATAACTACCTGTTTTGTTCGATACAAGGGAAACAGGAGGAACGAAATGAGAGCTGGACTACGCAGGTCACGGACGGCGCTGCTCGCGCTCGTTGTCGTCACCCTGACGGGCCTCGTCGCCGCCACCACGGCGCTTGCGGCCTCCCCGCGCTCGACCTCGCCCCCGACAATCGAGGGCACGTATCGCCAGGGCTCGACGCTGACCACGAGCAACGGGCTCTGGGCGAACGACCCGACATCGTTCACGTATCGCTGGCAGCGGTGCGATTCGAATGGCGCCAACTGCGTCGTGATCCCGGGCGAGACCTCGCAGCGCTACCGGCTCGCCCAGGCGGACGTCGGCCGGACGATCGTCTCGCTCGTCACCGCCCGCAACGCGGACGGCAGCACCACGGCGAACTCGCGGCCGACGCCGGTGATCGCCGACAACACGGCGCCGCGGAACTCGAAGGAGCCGTCCATCAGCGGAGATGCGGTCGTCGGCGAGACCCTGACCGCCGATCCGGGCAACTGGGACGGCGCGCCGAACTTCCAGTTCAGCTGGCTGCAGTGCGATGCGGCCGGATCCGGGTGCTCGGACACGGGCGCTCGCGGGCGCACCTACGGCGTCCGCTCGGCCGACCAGGGTCGCACGCTCCGCGTTCAGGTTCGGGCGACGAACCCGCAGGGCTCCTCGACCGCGATCTCGAACCCGACCGCCGTCGTGCGGGCAACCGGTGGCGGCGGTGGTGGCGGTGGCGGCGGCTCGGCCGTTCCTGTCACGAGCATCTCTCTGCCCGACCGGCTCGTGATCAGCGGCTTCTCGGCGACGCCGTTCCGCAACCGCACCGACCCGGTCACGCTCCGGATCCGTGTCAGCGACACGCGCGGCCGGCTCGTCCAGGGTGCGCTGGTGCTCGCGAGCGCGGTGCCCTTCGGCCGCGTCACGACCGCTCCCGAGACGGCGACCGACTCGAGTGGAATCGCCACGATCAGCGTCCGCGCGACCTCGCGTCTGGCCCTGATCCGCGGAACCGCGGTGCAGTTCTTCCTGCGGGCCCGCAAGCCCGGCGACAACATCCTCGCGGGTGTCTCGAGCCGGCGGCTCGTCCAGGTTCAGATCATCACTGGCTAGGACGCCGATTCCGAGGTGGGGTCGCCCCTCCGGGCGGCCCCACCCGAGCTCGCCAGGCCAACCTCCGAGGTAGGCTGGCCGCGGAGCGGCACGGGCCCGGTGGCCCAACTGGTCTTCAAAACCGGTCCGGTCGTGCAACCCACGGCTTGGTGGGTTCGACTCCCACGCCGCTCCGTTCGTTCTAGCTCTGCCCCACCACGTGCACGGCGACCTCGTACTCGTAGGCGCTGACGACGGCGCTGTCGACCGAGCGAGCGGCGGCCGTGCGGAGTCGGCTCCCCGCAGTCCGGCTCGCCTCGAGCGCGCCCCGGCTCGTCCACAGCGTCAGCGCCGTCGCGCGATCGTCCTCGCCGTTGACGATGAAGAGGGCCTCGCTGAACCCGTCCAGGCTGCTGATCTCTTCGAGGGCCGAGCCGAAGCTCTTCACTGCATCGTCCATTCGCCCGCCGGCGATCTCGTACGTGCTGACTCGTGCGAACACGGTTCTTCCTCCTTTTATTCGGAGCCTATGCGCTCAACCTGGCATCCCGTACGGTGGCGCCAGTGTTCGTCGAGACGCTCGCGGCCGCACTCATCTGCCTCGATCCAGGCCACGGCACGGTGCCGGACGTCGGTCGACGGCTCGAGCCGATCGGGCCTGGCTCGCGAGAGCTGAAGGTGAAGGACGGCGGCGGAACGGCCGGCGAGGCGTCCGTCGCGCTCGCGATCGCGCGGCGTACTCGCGTGGAGCTGCTCGCCCGCGGCCTTCGGGTTGCGCTGACAAGGGAGCGGGACGGTTATCGCGGCGGCAATCGCGAGCGGGCACGGTTCTGCAACGCCCGGGGTGCCGCCCTGATGCTCCGGATTCATGCGGACGGCTCCACGGATCCTTCGAGACACGGCGCCGCGACTTTCGTGCCGGCGCTCCGGCGCGGCTGGACCGACGATGTCCACGGGCGGAGCGCTCGCGCCGGCCGGCTCATCCAGCGCGAGCTCGTGCGGGTGACGGGAGCCCGCGACCTCGGGATCGTCGAGCGCTCCGACCTGACCGGGTTCAACTGGGCTGACGTGCCCGTCGTGCTCGCCGAGACGGGCTTCCTGACGAATCGCGCCGAGGGCGCCCGGCTGCGCTCGGCGGCCTACCAGCGGCGGGTCGCACGCGGACTCGCTGTGGCAGCCCTCGGGTTCGTCAACGGCGCGGCTTGAAAACCCTTCGGAATGAAGCCTTGAGCCGTCCGGCCGCGTCAACCCAGCGCAGCCCGCCGACGAAGCGTCATTCCGAATGGGCTCTGATCCGGTAGACGACGCCGCGACCCCAGTCGGCGGCGAGGAGCGCGCCGCCACCCGGCTCGACAGCGAGGCCGAGTGGGTGCTCGAATCCGTCCGCGAACGTCGTCCAGCGCCCTGTGCGAACGTCGACACGCACGAGCTTGCGCCCCCAGCGCTCGCTCAGATACTGGCCCCACTCGGCGACGAAGAGCCGGCCGCGCCAGAAGGCGAGGCTGTCGGCGGAGGAGTGCGGCTCGAGGAGAGCAACGGGCTTCGTCACCCCGCGACAGCTTCCGCGCAGCACCCGCCGGCGCCAGCTCGACCAGCAGTCGGGCCAGCCATAGTGGGCGCCCTGCCTGATGAGCACGATCGTCTCGGCGGGCTCACTCGCGCCGAGATCGTCACGCGGGTTGTCGGAGACGTAGAGTCGATCGCTGCCGGGCTCGAACGCCAGGCCGAACGGATTGCGGAGCCCGCGGGCAACGATCTTCAGGTCGCTTCCGTCCTGCCGCACGGAGAGGATCGCCGCGCTGCGCCGGTCGTCCTCCACGCACGCGTTGCAGGTCGAGCCGCTGCCGAGGTAGAGGCGGCCGTCGGGGCCGAGCGCGACGGTGTCCTGCTGATGGCGGCCGAACGGGAGCCCTGAGAGGATCGTCCGGCGGGAGACGACGCGCCGCCCGTTGACAACGAGCCGGTGTAGCGATCCCTGAGCGGAGACGAAGAGCGTCGAGCCGGTCCACGCGAGGCCGAGCGGTGTGCGAAAGCCTCGTGCGACGACCCGTGGGCGGGCCGAGCCGCGTCCCACCGCGACGAGCTCGCCCTGCTCCTGGGTCGCGTAGAGCAGCCGTCCCGGTCCGAAGGCGAGCGCCGTCGGACGGCGGAGCCCCGTTGCGTAGATCTCGGCGACGTAACCGGGTGCGAGCTTCAGGGTGGGCGAGAGAGCCAACGAGCGCTGCACCGCGGAGGTGGATGGCGTGGCGGCGAGCGCGAGGGCAAGCGAGAGAAGCAGCGCGGCTCGGAGCCGCGTCACGCTTCCCAGGGATCGAGCGGGTCGGCCGGGGACTCGGCGGCCTCGTGGCGGCGGCGGAAGAAGCGGCGCCGCCGCGTCGGCTCAGGCTCGAGCTCGGGGGGCGGGATCGGCGGTACGTCCTCGATGTCCGTCGCTTCGGCGTGCGAGAGCTCGGGCAGGTCGGTGTCGGCAGCGTCGGCTTCTGGGGCCTCGGACTTGGTGAGATCGGGCTCGGTGAGATCGGGCTCGGCGACCTCGGGTTCGGTGGCTTGCGCTTCGACGACCTCGCCTTCGGCCATCTCAGGCTCGGCGACTTCGGTCGCCGTGAGCTCAGGCTCGATGGCTTCCGGGTCGGCGACCTCCTCCTCCACGAGCTCGGGTTCCGCGACCACGGCCTCAGGCTGTCCGACTTCGGCTTCGGCTTCGGCTTCGGCGGGCGCCGGCTCGGCGACCTCGGGCGCAGCGACCACGAGCTCAGGGGATTCGGCTTCCGCTGCCTCGGCCAGCACCTCGGGCTCTGCCGGCTCGGCCACTTCGACCTCGGCCGCCGGGGTCTCGGCGTGTTCCGGGAGCTTCGTGACCACGGTGTGCGATTCCGAGTCGTCCGGGGCCTCGACCACGGTCGCCTCGACGACGGGCATGCTCCACGGCCCGGTGCTGTCGCTCGCCCCCTCGCTCGGGATTTCGCCCGGAGCGGCGACGGAATCGAGACGCCAGCGGGACCGCTTGGCGGCGGCCGCCCACTCTGAGAGCGTGACGAGCGCCCAGGCGGCGGCCATCAGGATCACGATCGAGGTCGTCGAGAGATCGGCCAGGCCCGCGAAGAGTGCAACAAGGACGAGGAAGACCGCTTCGAGCGCGAGGCGCGGCACCGCGACGGGGCGGATCAGGGGTGGCGGCACGGACGCGATCCAGTCCGGCGATTGATCGAGGTCGGGCTGCCCCGGCTCGTCGTCGGCCGGCCATTCCTCGTTCGCATAGGCGACCGGCGCTCGGTCGGAAACGAGTCGCTGTCGCTGGGACCGGAGCGCCCGCAGCTCCGCGCGCAACTCGCCGGCGACGGACTCGAGCTCGTGGACGCGCTCGGCGAACGACGCGAACGCCTCCTCGACCCGCGCTGGGTCGTACCCCCCCTCGGAGCGGGGGAGCTCGTCGGTCTGCGGCAGCTCGCTCATCGCCCGAAGTATGCCGCCGACGGCCGGAGGTCAGCGCTCCCGGCTATGGCTCGAGCGCCGGCGTCGCGCGGCCGGCGCCCTCGCGCATACCGGCGACGACCTCGCGGAGAGTCTCCGCGGCGCCTCGCGTGGGCGCCCAGCCGAGCTCGGTACGCGCCCGTACGGTGTCGAGCACGGGCGCGCCGAGGGCGAGGTCGATCCAGTCCGGGGAGGTCGGCTGCAGGTGGGCGAGCCACATCGCGTGGGCCGCGCCGCGCAGGACGTCGACGGGCGTTCGCAGAGTCCGGGTCCCCAGCACGCGGGCGATCGCCGCGGGGTCGAGCAGAGGTTCGCCGGCGATGTTGAAGGCGCCGCGAGCGTCCGAGACGACAGCGCGGCGGTACGCGTCGGCCACGTCGTCCGAGTGGGCGAGCTGGAGCGTCAACCCCGGCACGTCCGGGACGAACGGGATCCAGCCCGGCCGGAGCAGAGCGGTCGGCAGGAGCGGACCGGCGAAGAGGCGTCGCTGACCGCTCGCGGCGTCGCGCTTCGTCGTGATGGCCGGTCGCAGGCGGGCGACGCGAAGGTCGGGCCGGTCGATCTCGAGCCGGTCGAGCCGGCGTTCCACCTCGGCCTTGTGGCGGGAGTACCAGCTCGCCGGGATTCCCCCGGTCGGCCAGCTCTCGTCGACCGGACGAGCGTCCGTCCGCGGCGAGTAGGCGCCGACCGACGAGGCGACGACGAGTGCGGGGACGCCGGCTGCGGCCACGGCGTCGAAGGTGCGCTGCGAGCCCTCGACGTTCGTCCGCTGGAGGGTTGCTTCGTCGTGCGATGGCTGGATCAGCCACGCCAGGTGGACGACGCAGTCCGCACCGCGCAGGAGCGGAGCCAGGTCGTCGCGGGCGACGTCCGCTGCGGCGAACTCCGTCTTGGCGAAGGTTGCCGCGGGCAGTCGGCGGGCGATCCCGAGGATCGACGTGACGGCCTCGTCGCTGCCGAGCGCGTCGAGGAGGCTCGTGCCGACGTTGCCAGTGGCGCCGGTGACGACGACTCGCATACGTTCGACCCCTACGGCTCGGCCGGGCCGTCCATCTCGCCGAGCGCCTCCTGCGCCCTGGCGTGGATCGCGGCGCGCCGCTCCTCGAGCGAGAGCGGGGGCGCTTCGACCTCGTCGAGGGGCGTGCCCTCGGCGGCGTCGAACTCGTCCCGGTCGTCACCTGCGCCGCGCGCCTCGGCGAGCTTGCGCCGGAGCTCGGCGGCGGGATCGGCGGCCGGCGCCTCGAGAATCTCCGGCCGGCGCCGGAACCGCAGCAGGGCCGCGATTCCCAGTCCACCCGCGAACCAGGCCAATGCTCGTCGCATGGCGCGGATGCTACTCTGCTCCCGCTTCCTGCCTCGCCTCGCACGCGCTTGTTCCCGCTCGTGCCTGCCGGTGAGGCCGCCTAAGACCGAAGGAAGCCAAGCCGAGGAAGGAGCCAGGGAACCAATGATCGACTACGAGATTCTGCTCATGCTGGACCCCGAGCTGCCCGACGAGCGGCAGGAGGAGATCGTCAAGCGCACCCGCGACCTCGTCGAGAAGGGCGGTGGGACGTGGGCGGGCCAGGACGCCTGGGGCCGGCGCAAGCTCGCCTATGAGATCGACAGGAAGGGCGACGGCGTCTACCACCTGCTGACCTTCAGCGCGGAGGCCGAGACACTCGACGAGATCTCGCGCGTGCTCAAGATCGACGACTCGGTGATGCGCCATCTCGCGACCCGTCGCTACAGGCCAGGTTCGACGCAGCCGGTAGCCGTGGGCGGCCCGACGCGCGAGGATGTCCCGGCACCCATCGACCGCTCGCCCGAGGAGGAGTAATGCCCGAGAACATCAACAGCGTCGTGCTCGTCGGCAACCTGACCCGCGACCCGGAGCTCCGCCATACGCCGTCCGGTACGGCCGTGACGACGTTGCGACTCGCGGTCAACGACAGGGTCAAGCGTGGGGAGGAGTGGCAGGACGCGGCGTACTACTTCGACGTCACCGTCTGGGGCCGGACCGCCGAGAACTGCGCCCAGTACCTCGCAAAGGGCCGCCCCGTCGGCATCCAAGGGAAGCTGACGTGGCGCGAGTGGGACGCCCAGGACGGGTCGAAGCGCCAGTCCGTGGAGGTGACCGCCTCGAACGTCCAGTTCCTCGGCTCCCGCGACGGTGGCGGTGGCGACGGGGGCGGCCAGTTCGTGCCGCAGGGCGCTTCCCAGCCCCAGGCGGACTTCCCGTCCGCCGCAGCCGACGACGACATTCCGTTCTAGGAGAATCGAAAATGGCACAGCCGAAAACCCAGGATCGGACGCGCAGCAAGCGTCCCGGCGGCTCCTCTGCGGCCCCCGGCCGGCGGAAGAGCTGCCTCTTCTGCAAGGACAAGGTCGAAGAAGTCGACTACAAGAACGTGAACCAGCTCCGGCGCTACATCTCGGAGAAGGGCAAGATCCGCAACCGGCGGATCAGCGGCGCCTGCCGGCGGCATCAGCGGCAGGTCGCGGTGGCCGTCAAGCGGGCCCGCGAGATGGCGCTCCTGCCGTACGTGGAGGCCAAGTAGCGATGGAAGTGATCCTCCTCAAGGACGTCGAGAAGGTCGGGCTCCGCGGCGAGGTCGTGAACGTCGCCCGCGGCTACGCCCGCAACTTCCTGCTCCCGCGGAAGCTGGCCGAGCTGGCGAGCGCCGGCCGCGTCGCCGAGCTGAAGAAGATCGACGAGCAGCGCGCGCGGCACGAGGCCCGGAGCGTCGACCAGGCCCAGGAGATCGCGGAGCTCCTCTCGAAGACGGTGCTCCGCTTCGACGTCAAATCCGGCCCGACGGGTGCGCTCTTCGGCTCGGTCACGACGACCGACATCGCCGACGAGCTCTGGCGCACGCGCAAGATCCGCGTCGACCGGAAGAAGATCGGCACCGACGCGCTGAAGCGGATCGGCCGCTATGCGATCCCGATCCAGGTCTTCGAGGGCGTGAGCGTCGAGGTCAAGACGCTCGTCGTGCCCGAGGGCGGCGAGCTGCCGCCCGAGGAGGAGCTGGCCGCGATGGAGGCCGCCGAGGCGGCCCGGGTCGCGGAGGAGCTGGCGGCCGCCCAGGCTGAATCCGGACAGGCGCAAGCGGCGACCGATGCCGCCGGAGAGGTCGAGTATCTGGACGACGAGGCGCCCAGGCAGACGCCCGCCGAGGCCGCCGAGGCGGCGGAGTTCGAGCTGCCTGCGGCGGCGACCGGCCCCGAGGACGACACCGCGGCCGAGCCGGAGACCGAGCGCTGAACCCTCGGTTCACCGGATGCTCCACAGGGTGTGGAGCGTCCGGTGAACTTGCCGCTGGTTCCGGGACAATCGGACCTGTCTCTTGTGGACGGTCCGACGGGAGCGCCGGTGGGGCCGTCCGGCTCGATGGGGAGAATCAAGGGAACATGCGTTCCTTTTCGCTGCTCAGCGTCCGGTCGGCCCCGGCCCGCCGCCTGTGGATCCACACCCCGTTGACGGGGTCCGACGCGTGAGCTTGAGTGGCGAGATGGACAACCTCGCCGCCCTACCGAAACCGACAACCGAGCTCCTGTACGACGAGGACGCGGAGATCTCGGTCGTCGGCGCCGTCCTCCGCTCCGAGACCGCTGTCGCGGCCGTTCTCGAGCACGTCACGGCGGGCGATTTCTACCGCCACGACCTCGCCACGATCTTTCGCACGGCCGTCGCGCTCTGGGGCGCCGGGCACCCGGTCGATCCGGTCGCCGTCCACGCGAAGCTCGAGGAGACCGGACAGGCGGCCGCCGCCGGGGGCAAGGCGAGAATTCACGAGGTCGCCCAGATCGTGACGGCCACGGCCAACGCCGCCCATCACGCGAAGACGGTTCGCGAGCTCTCGATCCTCCGGAGCCTGCTCGGCGCCGGACAGGACATCGTCCAGCTCGCGAAGGAGCGCGGCGAGCCCACCCGCGACCTCGTCGCGAAGGCGGAGCAGGTGCTGTTCGAGGTCTCGCAGCGAGACGACGGAGGCGAGCTCGTGCCGCTGCGAAGCTCGCTCGTGGAGACCTTCGAGCGTGTGCAGACGCTGTACGAGCTGGGCGCGACCGTCACGGGCCTCTCGAGCGGCTTCCCCGACCTCGATCAGGTGACCGCCGGGTTCCAGCCGGGGAACCTGATCATCCTCGCGGCGCGTCCCTCGATGGGGAAGAGCGCTCTCGGCCTCTGCATCGCGGCGAACGCGGCGGTTCAGGCCAACGCGCCGGTGCCGACGGCGTTCTTCAGCCTCGAGATGTCCTTGCAGGAGATCGCCCAGCGAATGATGTGCCTGGATTCCAAGGTCGACTCGCACAAGATCAGGACGGGCCAGCTCTCCGCCGACGACTGGCCGAGGCTGTCGGCGGCCTGCGCCCGCCTGGAGAATGCGCCGTTCTACATCGACGACACTCCGGGTCTCTCGCTGCTCGAGCTGCGCTCCCGCGCGCAGACGCTCAAGCGTCGCGAGCCGCAGCTCGGGCTCGTCGTCGTCGATTACCTCCAGCTCATGACCGCGGGCGGCTCGGTCGAGAGCCGTCTTCAGGAAGTGTCCGCGGTTTCCCGCGGCCTCAAGGCGCTCGCGAAGGATCTCGACGTGCCGGTGCTCGCGCTCTCGCAGCTCTCACGGGCCGTCGAGCAGCGAACGGACAAGCGGCCGGTGCTGTCCGATCTGCGCGAGTCGGGCTCGATCGAGCAGGACGCCGACGTCGTGATGTTCATCTATCGCGACGAGTACTACGCCGGGGAGGAGTCGGAGCACCAGGGAATCGCCGAGCTGCACATTGCCAAGCACCGAAACGGGCCGACGGACACGATTCAGCTCGCGTTCATGAAGCGGTTCGCCAAATTCGCCTCCCACCGCGCGGCGTGAACGTCGACTGCATCGGCTGCGGGAACTCGTTTGCGACCGAGGAGGTCGAGCTGTTCCGCTTCCGGTTCCCCGCCGATCGCTACTGCCCGTTCTGCCGGAACGCGCGCGCGGTTCAGGAGACCCAGCACACGGTGGACCGGCTCTTCCAGCGTGCCGGGCTTCCGATCGAGTATCGCGACTGCAGGCTCGACTCGTTCGAGCGGCGACCCGGAACGGGCGACGCGTTGGCCCTCGCCAGGCGCTGGTCGACCGAGTTCCGCCAGGGCAACGATCCGCGGCGCGGGATCCTCTTCCACGGTGCCACCGGCTCGGGAAAGACGCATCTCGCCGCGGCCATCCTCCGGGAGGCGATCTACATGCGCGAGGTTCCGTGCCTCTTCCTGAACGTCCCGAGCTGGCTCCAGCGGCTGCGCGACCTCCGCTCGTACTCGGGCGGCGAGGAGCTCGAATGGACCTTTCCGCGCGGCTTCAAGATCGTCGTCATCGACGACCTGGGGACGGAGCGCGGCGACGGCTGGTCGCACGACCGGCTCTACAGCCTGATCAACGATCGCGAGACCCGGGCCCGCCTGACGATCGCGACGACGAACCTCGAGCTGGGCGAGCTCGAGTCGCGTCTCGGGAAGGCCACGTACAGCAGGTTGAGCAAGCTCTGCCAGTCGGTTCGGCTCGATCCACGGAGCGACTACCGACAGACCCAGTCGGCCGCCTAGGGGAAGGGAGGACGCGTGCTCGATCAGACGATCTGGCTCTCGCCGAAGGCGACGTCCTTCACCGCCGTCTGCGCGGAGTGCGCCGGCGAGCACGGTTTCTTCGCCGCGCACGTCGAAGGGCGGCTCGAGCTCGAGCGGATGCACTGCTCCACGACCTGCGCGCGCGGCCACCCGATTCGGATCGAGCGCGCGATCCGCGGGCCGATCGGCGTGCTCTCCGCCTAGCTCGGGCTGCGACCACGCCCCCCACCGGCACGGACGGACGACGCGCCGGTGGATACGCTGACGGCGTGCGCGAGCTGCTCGACTTCCGCTCCGAGTTCCCGATCCTCGAGCATACGACCTACCTGATCAACCACTCGCTCGGCGCCATGCCCGCAAGGGCCGAGGAGCGGGTCGCCGACTACGCGCGGACCTGGCGCGAGCGCGGAATCCGTGCTTGGGGCGAGGGGTGGTGGGAGCTGCCGATGACGGTAGGCGACCAGATCGGGCGGATCGTCGGTGCGCCACCCGGCTCGACCGTGATGCACCAGAACGTCGCGATCGCCGAGGCGATCGTCCTCTCCTGCTTCCGGCCGGTGGGCGACCGCGACCGGATCGTCTACGAGCGCGCCAACTTCCCCTCGGTGCGTTACCTGTACGAGGCACAGCCCGACCTCGAGGTCGTCGTCTGCGAGGACGACGGCGCGATCGTCGATGCGATCGACGAGCGAACGTTGCTCGTGCCGATCAGCCATGTTCTCTTCAAGTCGGGCGAGATCCAGGATGTCGAGGCGATCATCCGCAAGGCACACGAGGTCGGAGCTCACGTGATCCTCGACGCGTACCAATCCGCAGGGATCGTCCCGCTGGACGTCACCGCCCTGAACGTCGACTTCGCGGTCGGCGGCTCGGTCAAGTGGCTCTGCGGCGGCCCCGGCAACGGCTGGCTGTACGTCCGTCCCGATCTCGCTGCGAGGCTCGAGCCGACGTACACGGGTTGGCAGGCGCACGAAGCGCCCTTCGGCTTCGAGGAAGAGATGCGATATGCCGTCGGCGCAGCACGATTCCTCACCGGAACGCCGAACGTCCCCGCCCTTTACGCGGCTACGCCGGGGTACGACCTGATCGAGGAGATCGGCGTGGAGCGGATCCGTGAGAACTCGCTGCGTCAGACGGATCGCCTGATCGAGCTGGCCGACGAGTCGGGCTTCGCAATACACAGTCCCAGGGAGCACGGTCGCCGCGGAGGCACCGTCACCGTCAACGTCGACGATTTTCCCGCGGTCTACGAGGAGCTGGCGGAGCGGCAGATCCTGTGCGACTTTCGGCCGGGGGCGGGAATCCGGATCGGCCCGCACTACTTCAACTCCGACGAGGAGCTCGAGCTCGTGATCTCGCAGATCGGCGAGATCCGCGACTCGGGCGCCTACGAGCGACATCTCGGCGCCGTCGCCCGCCACTAGAGGTGGAGGTCGCTTACCGGTGGCGGTAGACGATTCGGCCGCGCGTGAGGTCGTACGGGGAGAGCTCGACCTTGATCCGGTCGCCGGGGAACACCTTGATGCGGTAGCGCCTCATCTTGCCTGCGGTGTAGCCGAGCGTCTCGTGACCGTTGTCGAGCGCGATCCGGAACATGCCGCTGCGGAAGGCCTCCACGACCTCCCCTTCCAGCTCGATCTTCTCTTCCTTCTCGGCCATTCGGTCTCCCTGATCCTCGACACTCGAGCGATTGCGCGATGGGCACCCGCTCCTGCGGATGCCCATCAGGCGCGTCCGAACTAGGCGACCGGGGCGACGTTGAACGCCTCCGGACCCTTTGCACCCTCGCGAGCCTCGAACTCGACCTTCGCGCCCTCGGAGAGGGACTTGAAGCCGTCGCCGCCGATGCCGCTGTGATGCACGAAGAGATCCTTGCCGCCGTCCTCCGGCGAGATGAAGCCGTAGCCCTTCGCGTCGTCGAACCACTTAACGGTTCCTGTTGCCATAAAAAACACCTCCTTACCCATGTGCCACGAACGGGTAGAAGGTGCTTGGCACCCTTGTACGCGCTCTGGTTATCGCCCGGAGTGTAGCGGGATGCCGTCCGAGTTGCCGAGTGCGAGCTCACGCAGGCGCTGCGCGTACACCGGCGCGCTCGGCTCGTCTTCGTGGCGGAAGTACGCGAAGACGTCGATTCCGGCCTCGAGCAACGGCCGGATCCGCGACGCGAGCGCGCCGAGAGCCTCGTCCGAGTACGGCGGCTCGCGGAACCGGAGATAGCGAAACGGGGCCTCGGCCTCCCAATCGTCCACGCGTGCTGCGGGGGCTACATCGACGCCGTTCCAGCTCGGATGGCGGAAGTCGAAGGCGAGCCGGAGGTCGGTCGAGCCGAGGAGGAGCGCCAGCATCCCGTCGTCGTGCGGGCTCTCGACGGCGACCCTGACCGGTCCGAGTCGCTCTCCCAGCCGCAGCACGCGCTCCTCGAACGTCGCGACCGAGCGGAGCGCCCGCTGCGGCAGCTTCACCGCGAAGCGGAAGGACGTGGGCGTCTGCGCCGCCCAGCGCTCGAACTGCTCCTCGGAGGGAAGCCCGTAGCCCGTCGTGTTCAGCTCCACCGACGACAGCCGCGACGCGTAGAAGCGGAGGAACTCCTCGCTCGGTGTCCCGGCGGGGTAGAACCCCGGTCGCCAGCTCGGATACGACCAGCCCGACGTTCCGACCGACAGGCGGTCCACAATGGCGGCCATGACCTCAGTAGTACAGGAGCCCGCGCTGCCCGAGACGACGATCGAGGTCCTCGACAAGGGTTTCATCGCCCTCGATGGGGCACTTGCCTCCGACCTCGCGGTCGTGAACGGCGCCCGCGTCTCGTTCAACCAGGAGTCGGACGAGTTCTCCGAGCGTGACGCGGGGCTGATCCGGTTCCTGATCCGCGAGCGCCACGGGAGTCCATTCGAGCATGGCTACTTCCGTTTTCTCGTGAAGGCCCCGCTCTTCGTGGTCCGCGAGCACCATCGCCATCGAGCCGGTCATTCCTATAACGAGTGGAGCGGCCGTTACGCCAAGATGGACGCCGAGTTCTACGTCCCGGACAACGTGCGCACGCAGGTCGGGAAGCCGGGGGCCTACTCGTTCGAGCCGGTCGACGATGAGACGCGCGAGGCGACGCGGCGCGAGATCGAGGAGAACGCGGAGCGCGCCTTCGAAGCCTACGAGCGGCTCCTCGAGCAGGGCGTCGCGAAGGAGGTCGCCCGCACGGTGCTACCGCTCTCCACCTACACGAAGTACTACTGGAGCTGCAATCCGCGGAGCCTGATGCACTTCTGCGGCCTGCGCAACCACGAGAGCGCCCAGTTCGAGATCCGCCAGTACGCGGCCGCGGCCGAATTCTTCCTGGAGAAGTTGATGCCGATCACTCACGCCGCCTTCGTCGCGAACGAAAGAACAGCACCGTGATCGTCGGCGCAAGAAGAGCCAGAAAGGCGCTCTGGAGAGCTGCCCCGCGGCTCGACGAGCCCTGGCCTCATGTGGAGAGAAGCGGTTCTGTGGAGCCGCGGCGCGTCACGACCCAGCCGTCGTAGCGCTTGAAGCCGTAGGGGACGGTGAGTGCGACCTCCGTCACTCCCTCGCGCACGATGAAGCGGCCGCACGAGTCCGCGAGCTCCCCGTTCTTCGTCAACCAGAGCTCGTAGTAGTCGTCGCGGCTGCGGCTCTCCTGGAGACCGCGCACACGCACGACCATCGGCCAGTTGCCGGCCCCGTCCTGCTCCCGGATCTCGATCGAGGCAAATCCGCCCCGGCCCTCGCCGACGCCGGCCATCGAAACGTTCCGGAAGACCGAGACGTCGTCGCTGCGCCCGCCGAGGAGATAGCCCGAGCCGAACGCGATCGCGACCAGCGCGGCGGCGATCAGCGCGAGGGTGTAACGGCGCCGCTGCGGCAGCAGCCGAACCGGCTCGGCGGCAGGCGGATCGCGGAGGTCGAGCGGAACCTCGGGCGGCGGGCCGGCCTCGACCAAGAGCTCGTGCACGCGCTGAAGCCGCGCGCGCTCGGCGGGATCGAGATCCTCGACGCCTCCGATCAGCTCCTCGAAGCGGTCCTTCACCGGAGCTCCCCGTCGAGCACGTCAGCGAGACGCGAGAGCGCGCTCCGAGTACGCGTCTTCACCGTGCCGAGCGGGACGTGCAGGAACTCCGCCACCTCGCTCTGCGAAAGCCCTCCCCAGTAGGCGAGCTCGATCACCGGCCGCTCGTGCTCGGGCAGATCCTCGATCGCTCGGTGGACGCGCCAGGAGAGCCACGACGCCTCTGCCTGCTCGGGCGGCCCGGCGCCCGCGTCGGCCCGGTCGGGCAGCTCGGCGACCGACTCCGGTCGGCGACGCGCTCCGTCGACGATCGAGTTGCGCGCGACCGTGTAGAGCCAGGCGCCGCCGGCTCCTCGGGTCGGGTCGTACGTCCGCGCTGAGCGCCAGACGGCGGCGAAGGCGTCCTGGAGCGCGTCCTCGGCGCGGCCGCGATCCCCGAGCCGGCGCAGCGCGAGTCCGAACACGGGCCGGGTGTAGCGGCGATAGAGCTCGTCGAACGCGTCGCGGTCGCCGCTGCCGACTCGCTCGATCAGCTCGCTGTCGGTGGGCTCAGCGTGCGTCATGCGTTCGCTGCTCACCGCTCCGGGCTCGCGGGGCGAGCTTCGGCCGGCGATCGTCATGGCCGCGTCCATCCACTCTGTCTACGCACCGGCCTCACGCCTGGATTGGAGCAGACGCCCGCCGTCAACGACAAGTGTCGAGCCGGTGACGAAGGTCGCTCCGGCGAGATAGAGGATGGCCTCCGCCACGTCGTCGGGCGAGCCCACGCGGCCGACGAGCGTCTCTGCGGCCCGCCGCTCCTCTTGTTCGGGGTCGACGGCGACCGGTCCGGGCGCGACGCCGCAGACGCGGATCTCGGGAGCGAGCGCGCGCGCCAGCGCCCGCGTCAGCATCGCCTGCGCCGCCTTCGCAGCCGAGTGCGCGGCGAACGACGGCCACGGCTGGTAGGCCGCGACGTCCTCGAGCATGACGACGAGACCGCGCGACCGCCGCAGGTGCTCCGCGGCCGCCTGGGTGATGAAGAAGCTCCCCTTGACGGTCGCGCCGAGCGCGGCGTCGAGCTGCGTCTCGGTCACGTCCTCGAAAGGTGTCGGCTCGAAGCCTGCCGAGGCGCCGTTGACGACAACGTCGAGGCCGCCGAACTCCTGGACTGCGCGCGCGACGAGCGCCCGCGCCCCGTCCGCGTGCGCGAGATCGCCGTCGCGACTCCCGGCCGCGAGCACCGACCAACCCTCGGCCTCGAGCCGCCGCGCGACCGCGGCGCCGAGCTTGCCGGTGCCGCCCGTGAGGAGAGCGCGCGTCAGCTCGCCTGCTCGAACCGCTTCGCCACCTCGTCCCAGTTGACGACGTCCCACCATGCGGCGAGGTAGTCCGGGCGCTTGTTCTGATACTTGAGGTAGTAGGCATGCTCCCAGACGTCGATCCCGAGCAGCGGCGTCTTGCCCTCGGAAATCGGCGAGTCCTGGTTCGCCGTCGAGATCACGGCGAGCTTGCCGCCGTCGGAGACGAGCCACGTCCACCCGGAGCCGAACCGCTTCACACCCGCCTCGTTGACCGCGGTCTTCAGGCCGTCGAAGCTCTCGAAGGTCTCGTCGATCGCGGTTGCGACGGCACTGCTCGGAGCGCCGCCTCCCTCGGGGCCCATGATCTCCCAGAAGAAGGTGTGATTGACATGGCCGCCGACGTTGTTGCGCACCGCCGGGCGAATGTCCTCAGGGAGGGAGTCGAGGCTCTTCAGGATCTCCTCGGGGTCCTTGTCGGCCCACTCGGTGCCGTCGAGCGCCTTGTTCGCGTTGTCGACGTAGGCCTGGTGATGCTTGTCGTGGTGGATCCGCATCGTCTGCTCGTCGATCGTCGGCTCGAGCGCGGCGTAGTCGTAGGGAAGGTCGGGCAGGCTGAGCGCCATCGGAAGCTCCTCTGTCGATTCGAAAGGCCGCCCGAAGGATATGCTCCGCGCCGTTCCCGTTGCGTCCGAGCTGGAGGTTGGCAATGTCGAGGTACGAGGAGATCAGGCCCCGCGAGCTGAAGCCGGCACTGCTCGAGCTCGACGGCATCTCGCGTGCCTCGATCGAGGCGCATTACAAGCTGTACGAGGGTTATGTGGGCAAGCGGAACGAGATTCTCGGCAAGCTCGCCGCCACAGACCTCGGCAGTGCGAACCAGGTCTACTCGGAGGTGCGAGCGCTCAAGGTCGAGCTGTCCTTCGCGATCGGAGGAATTAAGAATCACGAGGTCTACTTCGAGCACCTCGGCGGCGACGGCGGCTCCCCGAGCGGCGCCGTCGCGGGGCTGATCTCGCGCGACTTCGGTTCTGCCGAGGAGTGGCAGGCCGACCTCAAGGCGACCGGGATGGCCGGCCGCGGGTGGGCCTGGACCGCCTACGACTGGGACGAGGGCCGGCTCTTCAACTACCTCGGCGATGCCCAGAACACCTATCCGATCTGGAACGCGACCCCGCTCGTCGCGCTCGACGTCTACGAGCACGCCTACTTCCTGGACTTCCAGACCGATCGCGGCGCCTACATCGACACGTTCCTCGCGAACCTCGACTGGGGCGTTGTCAACGACTGGGTCTCGAAGTACCAGATTCCGCTCAAGTAAGCTCGTGATGACCGTGCTCGTGCTCGTCGGCGCCTACCTGCTCGGGTCGGTGCCGTTCGGCTACTGGGTCGTGCGCGTCGCGAAGGGCGAGGACATTCGCGCTTCGGGCAGCGGCTCGATCGGAGCCTCGAACGTCTGGCGGACGTACGGGAAGGGCTACGGGATTCCCATCGTGCTGCTCGACATCGGCAAGGGTTTCGCGCCGGCTCTGGTCGGCACCCTTCTCGAAGGGGAGCTCGTCGGTGTGCTCGCGGGAGGCGCGGCGATGCTCGGGCACTGGCGACCGCTCTTTCTCCGCTTCCAGAAGGGCGGCAAGATGGTCGCGACGGCGGCCGGCACGTTCCTCGGCGTCGTGCCGATCTTCGGGCTGCTCAGCGCGGGAGTTTGGCTGCTCCTCTTCGTGGTCACGCGCTACACGTCGGTGGCCTCGATCGTGACGGGGATCGTGTTGCCGATCCTCGCGCTCTTCCTCGGGGAGTCGTGGCCGGTCGTCGCGTTCGCGGTCCTCGCCGGTGCTTTCGTCGTCTATCTGCACCGGCCGAACCTCGCCCGCTTGCGCGCGGGCACGGAGAGCCGCTTCCGGCTGCGCCGCGCATGACGCTCCTCGCGCACGAGCTCTGGTTCGTCGACGGCGTCCCGGCCAAGGACTGGTCGTTCCTCTGGGAGGGGCGAACCCTGCTCTTGCTGGTTAGCGCGCTCGCGCTGGCGGTGGTCGTGCGGGCGGTCGCGCGCGTCCAGCCTGGGATCGACCTGCCGTGGCTCGCGCGTCTTGCGCCCTGGATGCCGTTCGCGGTGCGACTCCACCTCGGGATCGCGCTCGCCGGACTGCTCTCCGGCGGCTACTACCTGGCTCCCGCGATGGAGCTGGACAAGAACGTTGTCGGCTGGCTGCTGGGCTTCGTCGTGGCCGTGAGCGCGCTCCTGCTCCTCGTCGGCTGGCACACGCGGCTCGGCGCGTGGCTCCTCATCGCGGCCGGGCCGCTCGGAATGCTCGAGTTCGGCTTCGAGGCGATCCTGCACCGCGTGGACATGCTGGGGCTCGCGCTCTTCCTCGTGCTCGCGGGGCCGGGACGCTGGTCGGCCGACCACGAGCTCGGCCGCGTCCAGGAGCCCATGACCGTCCAGCTCGGGCGGGCGGTGTGGGCACTGAAGCTCGCGGTCGGAAGCGCACTGATCGCGGTTGCCGTCTCGGAGAAGCTCGCGAATCCAGACCTGGCGCGGCGGTTCACGGACGAGCAGGGCGTCGACCTCAACGTCGGCCGGGCCCTCGGACTTCCGCTCGGTGACACCGAGTTCATCCGCATCGCGGGGGCCATCGAGGTGCTCTTCGGCCTGCTCATCATCTCCGGTGCGCTGCCGCAGGCGATCGTGCTGATCGCGGGCGTCCCGTTCAACCTGACGCTCTACTTCTTCGGCACGAACGAGCTGCTCGGGCATCTCCCTGTCTACGGGGCGATGCTCGTGCTGCTGGTCTACGGCTCGGATCCGGTTCTGCGCCCGCTCTGCTCGAGGTTGCTGCCGCCGCTAGGCGCGGAGCCAGTCGTCGAGCGAGGTATGTCTCGGCGCGAGAGCGCCTGAGCCGAGCTCGGCCCGCAACTCTCCGACCGTGCCCTCGCGCTCGGCGAGCACGTCGTGGGAATGGATCGTCTCGAAGTTGACCTGCCGCGAGAAGAGAAAGTCTCCGTCGGAGAGGTCGGGCAACGCTTCGAGCGCCGAGGCGAGCGCGATCCGGACCGAGTCCTCGACGAAGCGCGGTCGCAGGTGCGCGTGCTCGACGACGAAGAGCTCGTCGGGGCGCTTCAGCAACTCGTAGATCGGAGCGCTCATCGAGCCCTCGACGATCGCGACGAGGTCGTTTGCGTCGAGCCGGCGATCCGTGCCCACGTACAGCGTCCCGCGCCCGCGTTGGTTGTGCGTCGCGATCGGGACGAGGTCGAGGATCCGGTCGATGGCGCGAGTCTCGAAGCCGGCCTCGGTGAGGCGCTCCGCGGCACGACCGCGGACGAGCCCCTGTGCACAGGGGCAGGCGTTGATCCCGTTCGCCTCGACGCCGACGACCCGGCGAACGCCGCTCGTCGAGGCGGCCGCGATCCCGATCAGCGAGACCATCTCCTGGGTCGGGAGCCCGCTCACGGGCGTCTTCCGGCGCACCGGCCAGCGCGCGGTGATTCGCGCCTCGGCGCGGAGGGCCTGCTGGCGCTCGACGATATGGCGGGCGATGTGCTCGGCGAGCGCCTCGACGTGAAGGGCCTCCGAGCCGACGACGGCCTCGATCGCCTCCTCGAACAGTTCCGGGAAGCGCGACATGTGCACGCCCTTCTGGGCTCGGTCGAGATCTACCGTGCATTCGATCTCCGCGGCCATCACCGTCTCGCGGCCCTCGTGGCGCACGCGGATCGCCTTCGAGACGCGCGTGACGCCGGCCCGGGTGAGCGAGAGCTCCACCTCGGGCGTAGACGCCTGCATGTCCTGGGGGAGCAGGTCTGGCGTCTTGGCCATGCGGGTTACGCTAGCAATCCATGCCCGAGGACTTCTCGCGTCTCGTCTCCCTCGCCTGCCACGACTTGCGGACGCCGCTCGCCACGATTCAGGGCTTCGCGAAGACGCTGCTCCGGCAGGACGTCGGCGATCCGACCGCCCGCTACCTCGGAATCATCGACGCGGCAAGCGACGAGCTGGTGCAGTTGCTCGACGTTCTCTCGATCGCGGCCAGGATCGAGGGCGACCGTTATGACCCGGTGCTGCGCGAGATCGACTCGCTGGAGCTCGCTCAGGCGGCTATGCCCGGTGCCACGGGGAACGGCGCGACCGTTCAGGTCGACGTCGAAGCGATCTCGCGCTCACTCGCGGCGTTTGTGCGCGCGGCATCCCGGCACGGAGGGGTCGAGGTTTCGGCGAGCGTGGCTGATCGCGAGGTGTCGATCGTCCCGATCGTCAGGGATGCGGGACCGATCGTGCTCGGCGACGACCCGAAGGATCTGGGCGCCGCCGTCGCCGTCAGGATCGTGCGTGCGCTGGGCGGCGAGGTCGCGCTCGACGGCGAGCGGCTTCTCGTCACGTTGCCCGCCTGAGCTCGGGCGTCTCGCCGCCGGTTCGCCAGAGCGCGGGGGAGTGTCCGCCGACGGCGCAGAACTGCCGAGGTCGCAGGCGAGCGAGATCGAACGCGCCGAAGCCGCCCATCGAGAAGCCGCCGATCGCCACCCGACGACCGTCGGCGCGGAGCCGGCGGATCCCGGCCGGGATCGCTTCGTCGAGGACGTACGAGCCCCACCTTCCATCCGCACGGTCGTGGTAGTAGCTGTGGTCGCCGCCGTTCACGAGCAGGACGGCAGGCGCGCGATCGCCGAGCCGCTCCAGCTCGGCACGGAGACCGTAGGAGGCGATGTCGTCCGGGCTTCCACCTCGCCCGTGCAGGAGGACGAGCAGCGGCCGGCCGGAACCGCCAGGGTCAACCGTGATCTGCTCGAGAGAGCGGCCGAGCAGCCGGCGCTCGAGCGCGAACCGCTCGAGCTCGGCGCCACCGTCTCCGCCGCACCCGGCGAGCACTGCGGCGACGACTGTCACGACGAGAGCTCGGATCACAGGAGCAGACGCGACAGCCGGCGATCCTTGAGGATGCGGCCGCCCGTCTGGCAGGCCGGGCAGTAGAAGACCGTGTGCTCGTCGTAGTCGACCTGGTGGATCGGTCCGCCACCGGCAGCATCGTGACCGTGGGGGCACGGCTCCCCGAGACGCCGGTGGACGAGGTAGACGTCCTTGTCGCTCTTGCCCTCCTCGCGCAGGGCGAGCGCCCGGACGAGATCCTCGTCGATCGCCGCGGCAAGTCGCTCGATCTCGTCGTCGGAGAGCTGCGTCGTCAGCGCGAACGGCGAGAGCCCGGCCCGGTTCAAGATCTCGTTCGCGTGGGCGCGGCCGATGCCGGAGAGCGCACGCTGGTCGCGCAGGAACGAGTGGAGCCGCCGGTTCTCCGCGACGAGGATCTCGCCCAGCCGCTCGGCCCCGAGCCCGAGCGCCTCCGGCCCGAGGTGCGCCAGCTCCGCCTCCGTCTGCGCCGGTGTCTCGAGCCAGACTCCCGCCCGCTTCTTCGAGCCGGCCTCGGTGAGCACGAGCTCGTCGCCGCTCTCGAAGCGAAGCCGGAATGCCGGCCTCTTCGGCCCTTTCGCACCGGCGGCGAGCAGGCGGATCCGGCCCGCGCTCATCAGATGGATGCGCAGCACGAGCTCGTCGTCGTCCGTCGGGAAGAGGAGCCACTTGCCGCGCCGCCGCGCGCCCTCGAAGCGCCGCCCTTCGAGCGCTGCGAGCGGTGGGTCGAACGTCTTCAGCGTCGCGATGTGAGCCGGGCCGGCCCGAAGCACGCGTGACGCCGAGACCGGCCCGTCCAGGCCGCGAATCCAGGCTTCGACCTCAGGTAGCTCCGGCACGTAACCTCCCCGCGTGGACCCCATCAGGGTAGTCGTCCGCCGCGGCGCCGTCGTCGAGGCGGTGCACGACGTCCACGCGGTCGCCGTCCAGGACGGGGAGGTGATCGCCGAGGCCGGCGACCCGATGCTCGTCACTCTGCTGCGTTCGTCGGCCAAGCCGTTCCAGGCGCTGCCGCTCGTCCGCGCTCGCGACGACCTCAGCGAGCTGGACGTCGCGATTGCGTCGGCCTCACATCTCGCGAGCCCGGAGCAGCTCGACGCAGTCCGCGCTCTGCTGGCGAAGGCGCCGGCGGAGGAGGACGAGCTCGAGCTGGGCACCGTCGGCGAGGGCTCGGGGCCGACCAAGCTGCACCACAACTGCTCCGGCAAGCACGCCGGCATGCTCGCCCTCTGCAGGGCAAAGGGGTGGGCCAGCGGCGGCTACCACGAGCTGACCCATCCGGTGCAGCAGGCGTGCCTGGCCGAGCTCGCCGCCGCGGCGGATGCCGATCCCGCCGAGCTCGGAGTTGCGATCGACGGATGTGCGGTGCCCACGTTCGCCCTCCCCCTCGAGCGGATGGCCTTGATGTTCTCGCGGCTCGAGTCGATCGAGGGCGGTGCCCGGGTCGCGGCTGCGATGCGAGCTCGACCCGAGCTGATCCGCGGGCCGCGGGCGGCGGACACGATGCTGATGAGGGAGCTCGACGGTTTCACGGCGAAGGGTGGCGCCGAGGGCCTGATATGCGCAGCGGGCCCGAATGGCCTCGGGATCGCCCTCAAGGTCGCGGACGGATCGACGCGCGCGGTGCGCTCCGCGGTCGGGGCGCTGCTCTCGCGACTCGGCTTCGAGACGGGCGAGCTGGGACTTGTGCCACTCGAGAACTCGCTCGGGGAAACCGTGGGCGAGATCGTCTCGGAGCAGTTCTCAGCCGGTTGAGATCCGGCTACCACCCTTCCCGGATTCCGATGTAGTATCCGGTTCTTCGATGGTCAGAGCCGGTGCTCCATGAACCGGCTCTTCGTGTGTCCAGGCAGGTAGCCGCGCGTCTCAAGCCCCGTCCGCTCACGAGGAAAGCCGAGGTTCATGCTCACCGTCGACATCGCGCTCCCTGAGGTCGAAGAGCTCCAGAAGCTCGTCACGCAGGGCCAGGAGAAAGGGTTTCTCACCTACGACGAGATCGTCTCCGGCCTCGAGGAGGTGGAGTTCTCCAAGGAGCAGATCGAGGACTTCTACACCTATTTGATCGACCACTCGATCGAGCTCGTCGAGGGAGAGCAGTACAAGTCGCCACCGCACGAGCAGCCCGCCCTCGCCGAGGAGGATGCCAAGCCGGCGCCGCAGCTCGACCTCACCGTCGAGCCCTCGCTCGACTCGCTGCGGCTCTACCTCCGCGAGATCGGCAAGGTGCCGCTCCTGACAGCCGATCAGGAGGTCTACCTGGCCAAGCGGATCGAGCGGGGGGACATGTCCGCGAAGACGCAGATGGTCGAGGCGAACCTGCGTCTCGTCGTCTCGATCGCGAAGGGCTATCTCGGACGCGGCCTTTCCTTCCTCGACCTGATCCAGGAGGGCTCGCTGGGGCTGATCCGCGCGGTGGAGAAGTTCGACTACCGCAAGGGGTTCAAGTTCTCCACCTACGCGACCTGGTGGATCCGGCAGGCCGTCACACGAGCGATCGCCGACAAGGCGCGCACGATTCGGATTCCGGTGCACATGGTCGAGAAGCTGAACAAGGTCGTCCACATCGAGCGCCAGCTCGTCCAGCGCCTCGGGCGCGAGCCGCGCCCCGACGAGATCGCGGAAGAGCTCGAGATCACGACCGACGAGGTGCGCGACATCCTCCGGATGGCGCAGATGCCGGTCTCGCTGGAGAAGCCGATCGGCGAGGAGGAGGACAGCTCGCTCGGCGACTTCGTCCCCGACGACTCGGCCGAGTCTCCGTTCGACACCGCCTCGCTCTCGCTGCGCCGTGAGGACGTCGAGATGGCGCTCTCGGCCCTGCCCGAGCGCGAGCGGAAGGTGATCGAGCTTCGCTTCGGTCTCTCCGGGACGCCGCCCTGCACGCTCGAGGAGGTCGGTCGCGCCTTCGGCGTCACCCGCGAGCGGATCCGGCAGATCGAGAACAACACGCTCAAGAAGCTCGAGGGCCTGCCGGAAGCACAAGCTCTGCGCAACTGTATGTAGCGCCGGCCTCGGCATCCGCAGGATCCAGCCCCTGCGCGAGATCCCCGGCCGTGCTCCCGCGCGGCATCGGCACGGTGGCGCGCGGCTGGTAGGCGTGGCGTCCAGCAACTCGAGCTAGAACAGCCCGACCGTCCGGCCTTCCTCATCGATGTCGACGGCGAAGGCGGCGGGGCGCTCGGCGAGGCCCGGCATCGTCTGCATGTCCCCGCAGAGCGCGACGAGCCAGCCGGCGCCGGTGTAGGCGCGGAGATCCCTGATCGTGACCGTGAAGCCCTCGGGGGCGTTCGCCAGGCTCGCGTCGTGCGAGAGCGAGAGGTGCGTCTTCGCCATGCAGATCGGGAGTCGGTCGAGCCCTGCCGCCGTGAACGCTGCGATTTTGTCCCGCGCCGTCTTCAGGAGGAAAACGTCGTCGGCGCCGTAGACGCGAGTTGCGATCGCCCGGATCTTCTCCTCGATCGGAGCGTCGATCGGGTAGGTGTAGTCAAAGGACGGCGCCTCGCGCGCAGCGTCCACGACCGCCTCCGCGAGCGCGGTCACTCCCTGCCCTCCTCGCTCGAAGCCCTCGTTCAGCTCGGCCGCGTGCGCACCGTGGTCGAGCGCGAGGCGGCGGACGAGCTCGACCTCCTCGTCCGTGTCGCCGGGAAAGCGGTTGACGGCGACCACGGCCTTCAGCCCGAATCCGCGCACGATCTCGAGGTGGCGACGCAGGTTCGCGGCGCCGCGCTCGATCGCCGCGAGGCCGCCGCCCGGTTCGCCGCCATGGTGCTGCAGCGCGCGAACGGTCGCGACGAGGACGACCGCACTCGGCGAGAGGTTCCCGACCCGGCAGACGATGTTGAGGAACTTCTCCATCCCCATGTCGGAGCCGAAGCCGCTCTCGGTGACCACGTAGTCGCCGAGCTTGAGTGCGACGAGATCGGCGACGAGCGAGTTGTTGCCGTGCGCGATATTCGCGAACGGGCCGCAGTGCACGAGCGCCGGCTGCCCTTCGAGCGTCTGGACGAGGTTCGGTTTGAGCGCGTCCTTCAGCAGCACCGTCATCGCGCCGGCTGCGTTCAGGCCCTCGGCTGTGATCGGCTCGCCCGAGAAGGAGTGGCCGACGGTGATCGCGCCGAGCCGCCGGCGCAGGTCGAAGAGGTCGCGCGCGACGGCGACGATCGCCATCACCTCGGACGCCGCCGTGATGTCGAAGCCGGTTTCGCGTACATAGCCGTTCGCGCGGCCGCCGAGCCCGACCACGATCTGCCGGAGCGCGCGGTCGTTCATGTCGACGCAACGCCGCCAGCTGATCGAGAGCGGATCGATCCCGAGCGCGTTGCCGTGGAGGAGGTGCGACTCGAGCAGCGCCGCGAGCAGGTTGTTCGCGGCGCCGATCGCGTGGAGATCGCCGGTGAAATGGAGGTTGAGATCCTCCATCGGCACGACCTGCGTGTAACCGCCGCCCGCGGCGCCGCCCTTGATCCCGAACACCGGGCCGACCGAGGCTTCACGCAGGCACAGCACCGCGCGCTTCCCGATCGCACCGAGACCCTGGGTGAGCGAGACCGAGGTCGTCGTCTTGCCCTCGCCGGCTTTCGTCGGCGTGATCGCCGTGACGCAGATCAGCTTCCCGTCGGGCGTGCTCTGGAGCCGCTCGAGCACCGAGAGATCGAGCTTCGCCTTGTGGCGGCCGTATTGCTCGACCTCTCCCGGGAGCAGGCCTGCCTCTTCCGCGACCTGCGCGATCGGGAGCAGTTGCGCCGCCTGCGCGATCTCGAGGCTCGAGAGCATCAGTGCGAGACCGCCGCTGCCGCTAGCTCGGAGACGAGCGTGTCGGTGGAGAAGCGCTCGAGCGCGAACGGCGCGATCAGCTCCGGCGTCCGCTTCGTCGCGACGAGCTCGGCCAGCGTGGTGCCGACGATCGGCGCGGCCTTGAAGCCGTAGGTGCCCCAGCCGGCGGAGACGAGAAAGCCGTCGACCTCGGTGACGCCGAGGATCGGGCTGAAGTCGGGACTGATGTCGCAGAGCCCGGTCCACTGGCGCAGCACGCGCGCGCTCTCGAGCTGCGGGAAGAGCTCCAGCGCGTGTCGCGCCGAGTACTCGAGGAAGGGGAACGTGCTCGTCCCGCGATAGGTTGTGTACGGCTCGATCTCGGCGCCGATCAGGATCTCGCCGCGGTCGGTCTGCGAGACGTAGACGTGCATCTGCGACGAGACGATGATCACGTCGAGAAACGGCTTCAGCGGCTCGGTCACGAACGCCTGGAGGATGTGCGTCGTGATCGGCAGCGCCACACCCGCGAGGTCGGCGACGAGGGTCGACCAGCCGGCCGTCGCGCTGACGACGGTGTCGCAGGCGATCTCGCCGCGGTTCGTCCGGACGCCCGTGACGCGGCCGTCGGCGCGGTCGATCCCCGTCACCTCCGTGTACGGGTGGATCTCGACCCCGCGCCGGTCGGCGCCGCGCGCGAGGCCCCAGACGACGGCGTCGTGCCGGATGATCCCACCGGGCGGGTGGTAGAGCGCGCCGAGCACGGGCCACGTCACCTCCGTTGAGAGGTCGAGCTCCGGGCAGAGCTTCGCGATCTCCTCGAGCCCGACGAGCCGGCTGTCGATCCCGAGTAGCTGGTTGACCTCGGCCCGCTCGGTGGCCGTGATCAGCGCCCGATCGGAGTGGGCGAGGGTGAGGTGCCCGAGCTGCGAGAAGAAGAGGTTGAAGTCGAGCTCGCGTGAGAGCCGCTCGTAGAGCTCGACGCTCGCCTGGTAGAACGCTGCGCCCTCGGGGGTCCGGTAGTTCGAGCGGATGATCGTCGTGTTGCGGCCGGCGGCGCCCGAGCCGATGTAGCTCTTCTCGAGCACGGCAACGTTGGTGATCCCGTGGTTCTTCGCCAGGTAGTACGCGGTCGCGAGGCCGTGCGAGCCGCCGCCGACGATCACGACGTCATAGCGCTTCTTCAGCTCGCCGCGCGGCCGCCACATACGGCGGGTCCGGAAGATGTCCTTCATCGCAGTCCCTCTGCGGTGTCGAGGACGACTGCGGCAACGTGGTCCGCGTATTCCTGCGCGAAGAAAAGGCGGAACTCGTCGCCGTCGCGGAGAACCGTTGTTTGGACGCCCGCGACCGAGCCGACGGCGGGAAGCGCGTCGAGATCGAGATCCGTCAGCCGGCGCATCAGCTGCTTGCCGCGAAGGGCGAGCCCGGCGAGCGCGCCGCTGAGGTCGACCCCGCCGAGCTGGGCGGCGAGCGCCGGCGCCGCGGCGGCTTTGCAGAGGACGAGCGCTCGCCGTGGCGTGATGCGGACGACCTCGCCGTCGACCGCTGCGTCGAGCTCGCCGCGCACCTCGAGCATTCCGAGGCTCGACAGGTCGCGCAGCTCGCTACCCGCAAGCGCCCGCTCGAGCGGTGAGCGATAGCCGGCTTCCGCGAGGGCCGGGCTGAGGAATCGAAGCTCGCTCACGAACGCAGCCTCGTTCCTTCCGGGTCGAAGAACGGTTGCAGGCGCACCGTTGCGGGCTGCAGGCTGCCGTTCATCCTGAGCTCGAGCCGAGCTCCCTCCCGTGCGAGCTCGGGCGGCACCCAGGCGAGTCCGATCGCCTTTTGCAGCTCCTCGCTCCAACGGGCGCTCGTCACCCGCCCCGCCGGCCGGCCGTCGACGACGACCTGACTACCCTCGGCCGGTACCGCGCTGCCCTCCAGCTCGAAGCCGACGAGCCGCTCGCGTGGCCCGCGCTCCTGGAAGTGCTCGAGCGCCCACTTGCCGACGAAGTCGTCCTTGTCCAGCTTGACGATCCAGGGCATTCCGGCATCGAGCGCGTTCGACTCCGAGTCGGTGTCCTGTCCCACGATGATGTGCTGCTTCTCGAGGCGGAGGACTCGCTGCGCCTCGAGACCGAACGGGCGCACGCCGAGATCGGCTCCCCGTTCGAGGAGCGTGTCCCAGAGGTGCCCGGCAAGTGGACTTGGGCAGTGGATCTCGTAACCGAGCTCGCCGACGAAGCCGATGCGCAGGAGCAGGCACGGGACGCCGGCGACGGGCGCCTCTTTCAGGTCGAGGTACGCGAAGCTCTCCGGCGAGACGTCGAGCTGGGTCAGCCGGCCGAGCAACTCGCGCGCATTCGGGCCGGCGACGTTGACGGCCGCGAGCGCGCCGGTCACGTCGACGATCTCGACGTCCATCCTCCAGACCGCGTTCCACCACTCGAACCACTCGAGCACCGCGTCGGCGCCGGTCGACGTGGTCGTCACGTAGAGCTGCGATTCGGAGAGCCGGCCGATCGTCCCGTCGTCCATGATCCGGCCCGCGTCCGTGCCGAGGACGCCGTAGCGGATCCGCCCCGGCTTCAAGTCGGCGAAGCGGTTGGGATAGAGGCGCTCGAGGAACGCGACGGCGTCGGGCCCGGTCACGAGCAGCTTGCCGAGCGTGGAGACGTCGATCACGCCGACGGCGTGGTGCACGGCGCGCGTCTCCGCGGCGGGATCGCCGTACGAGTGAACGCGCCGCCAGGCGCCCGCCCACATCATCCGGGCGCCGAGCTCCTCGTGTCGGTGGTGGAGCGAGGTGCGCTTGGCGGGCTCGTGGCCGCGCCCCGCAAGGAGGCCGAGCGTGACCGGCGCCCAGGGCGGCCGCGCCGTCGTCGTCCCGATCGTGGCCTCGTCGCTGCCGGTCTCCTGCGCGTACGAGCGGACCGAGGCGAGGTGGCAGAGCCGGCCCTGGCACGGACCCATCGTCACGGTCGTATACCGCTTCGCGAGCTCGAGCGAGTCGAATCCTTCGGCGATCGCCCGGCGGACGTCCTTCGTCGTGACGTCCTCGCAGACGCAGACGAATGACTTCGCCTTGCCGACTGGCGCCGACAAGGCGATTGGCGGCGGTGCGAGCGTTCCCGTGACCGAGCCGGCCGCTTCGATTCCCACCGGGAGGTCGCGCGGGACGAAGATCCCGGCTGCGGCGTCGTACTCGATCCTGGCGCCGGCCTGGGCGAGGAGCGAGTAGGCGGGCTGGCGGCTGCCGGACGCGACGAGGAGGTCGATGTCGATTACTTCGCCATCGACTCGAACCGAGATCACGCGGCCCTTCCTTCCGACGGCAGCTATTTCCCTTGGCGTGCGCTCGGCCAGGTCGAACACGCGCACGACCTCCGTTCCCGCGGCGCGCAGATCGTCGACGATCCTGTCGGCGTCGGGCGCGATCACGACGGCTCGCTCTCCCGGCCGAATCGCCCACTCCCTCGCCAAACGGCGCACGCCGCTCGGCAGCATCACGCCGACGAGATCGTTGCCGGGAAAGACGAGCGGCTGCTCGATCGAGCCGGTTGCGACGACGATCCGCTCCGCCCGGAAGCGCAGCAGGACGTCGCCCGCGTCGACGGGAACGAGGCCTCCCTCGTAGATCCCGATCGCGCGTGCCGGGGCGATCACCGCGACGTCCAGCCCGACCAGCTCGTCGAGCTCGAGAGACAGTCCCTCGTCGACGAGCACGACCTGCTTCCCGGACGCCGCGGAGTCGCGCGCGGCAGCAACCCCGCCCGAGCCGCCGCCGATCACGAGCACCTGGGTCCGGCGATGCTCGGTGTCGAAGCGTCGCGTCCGGCGCCCGTGCCGGTCGATCCGCCCGAGTCCGGCGATGTTCCGCAGCACGCGCTCGTAGTGCGGCCACGCCCAGCGCGGGCGGATCATCGTCCGGTAGTAGAAGCCGACGGGCGTGAACGGGCCGCCGAGCTTGTCGATCACCGACAGCGCGTCCCGGTCGAGCGAGCCGAGGACGTTCTGGGCGCGCACGATTGCGCCCGCCCGCGCCGGCTCGGTGCAGACGCGGACGCTCGGGACGCCGTCGACCTGCATGAGGCAGTTCGGGCACGAGCCCGTGCAGCAGAGCAGGCCGCGCGGCCGGTGGTACTTGAAGCTGCGCGAGAAGACGCGGCGGCCGCCCGCGTAGAGCGCGGAGCCGATCGTGTCGCCCTCGAACGCGTCGATCCGCTTGCCCTCGAAGGTGAAGCTGAGGGGTCGAGTGCGATCGAGGCGCTCATCGGGCTGCGACGGCAGGCGCATCAGACGGCTGGCTCGGGTGGGATCGCCGCGTCCGCAGGCGCTGTCGGCCCGGCGCCCGGGCCACCGCCGCTCTTGGTGCGCAGCACCTCGTTCGACCTCGTGTCCCGCTCGGCCTGGAACCAGAGCTCGCAGCCGAGGCGGTGGAACCACCACTCGTGCTGGATACCGGCGACGTTCCGCCGGAAGTAGAGGTACGAGCCGAGCTCTCGCACGTCGGGCCGCGCCTCCGGGCGGACGGCGAGCTCGCCGCCGTACGCGAACTCGTTCACGTCACGCGGTCCGCAGCTCGGGCAGGGGAGCAGGAACGACACGACTACGCAGTCTCCAGGAGCGCAGCGCTTCCGGCAAGGTCGACCGTGCGCGCATGCGCGTGCCGGATCTCGAGGAGGTAGGCGACCATGAGCTCATCGTCGCCGAAGGTGAGGTGGTAGGCGTCGGAGAGCTGCTCCGCCCGGCGGATCTGCTCCCGATTCTCGGCGAAGAGCGGGCTGAATCGGAAGAAGGAGTAGTCCGCGACCTCGGCGACGAGACCGGCTTCCTCGAGGAGCTCCGCCGTCCAGAGCTGGCCGAGGATCGAGAGCTGCATCACGTAGGCGACGCCGCCCGGCGCGAGTAGCCGGGGCAGAAGCCGGAGTAGGTGGTCGAGCAGGTTCCGCCCCCAGTAGTCGAGCGGCCGGTGGGTGGCGCGGCCGAATGGGTCTACGGGCACCTGGTAGAGGCTCGCGACGACGACGTCGTAGACGCCCTCGGGGTCGTAGCTGTAGAGGTCGACCTCCTGCGCGGAGACGCGCTCCGCGACGCCGTTGCGGAAAGCGTTCGCGAGCGTGTTCGCGACCGCGCTTCGCTGCAGGTCGATCGCGTCGACCGCTGTCGCGCCGTTCAGGGCGAGCTGGATCGCGAGGAGGCCGGTACCGCAGCCGACGTCGAGGCAGCGCCTGTCCCGACCGGTTCCCTTCTGGGTCAGGTGCTTCCACACGAGCAGGCTGCCCTCCGTGGGGAGGAAGACTCCCGGCTCGCACACGAGCTCGGGGAACGGAAGCGGAAAGAGGCTCCGATCCCGCTCGTCCGTCCACGGCTGCGCCGGAACCGGGGTGCGGGACTCCGGCTCGAGCGCAGCGGCCACGGGCGTACTGCGGGGCCGGCCGGCCTTCGTGCCCGCGAGCCGCTCGCGCGCCGCGGCGATGTGCGCCGGCGATGTGCCGCAGCAGCCGCCCACGATCTGCGCGCCCTGCTCGCGCCAGGCGAGTGCGAGCTCGGCGTACTGCTCCGGCCCCGTCTCCTCGTCGAAGCGCCAGCCGGCATGAGAGGAGTAGCCGAGGTTGGGGTAGACGCCGAGCGGCAGATCGGTGAAGTCGCGCAACCATGGGAGCATCCCGTCCAGATGCTCGGGCGGCAGGCAGTTGATCAGGAGCGCCGAGACGCCGAGCTCCTCGAATCGCCGGGCCGCCCGGCCGAAGAGATCGCCTTCGGGTCCGCCCCAGTGCTGGCCGTAGACCCCGCAGACGCCGTGCCGGCAGCGGCGGAACGAGAGCCAGACCGGAAGCCCGCTCGCAAGCGCAGCCTCGATCGCCTCCCACGTGAACTCCTCGCGGATCAGCGACATCGTCTCCAGCAGCAGCAGGTCGGGCGGCTCGTCGCGAAGCGCGCGCAGGAGTAGCCCGAGCGACGCCCTTCGCTCGGTGCTGTCGACGTCGCCGTTGACGCTGAAGGCGACGGCGCAGTCGCCCGTCCTACCCGCCTCGTCGATCGCCTGGCGGGCGAGCGCGATTCCGAGCCGGGCGATATCGAGCCAGTGCGTGGTCGCCGAGCTCGCGGGCCCGCCGATGTCCAGCTCCGCGGCCGCGAGCACCGCCCACGTATTCGTCGAGATCACGTCGCAGGGGACGTCGACGTAGCGGCGATGCACGTCCTTGACGGCGTACGGGGTGTCGTACAGCGCCCAGGTCCCCCAGAGCCCGCGGTCCGAGTTGAGCAGGTCGCCAGCCCGGGCGTGCGCCCGCTCGAGCTCGGTCGCGTTCGCGCCGTCGAGAAGCACCGGCTCGCCCGCTTCGAGCAGGCCGACGATCCGCCCGTACGCGGGCGAGACCGTCGTCGGAGCCTGAATCGCGGTGCTCAGAGCTTGGCCGCGTAGTCCTGGTTGTGCTGCTTCAGCGTCTCGTCGGTGCCGAGGAACGCGTGCTTCGACATGTCGGCGGTGTACCGGCTCGCCGGCGGATTGCGTCCCAGCGCCTCGGCGACGCTGCGGATGTGGTGCGGGGCGGCGCCGCAGCAGACGCCGAGATAGTTGACCCCGAGCTCGTGGGCCTCCCGCGCGAACTCGCCGAGCTCGTAGCGGTTGCACGTGAACGGATCCAGGGCGGTCGGGAACGGCCTGCCTCCTGGAATGCAATCGCAGTCCTGATCTCGAAGCGACTGGAACGTCGGCTCGGCATCGTGCGTTCGATACGGCACCGGCAACGCGGCGACATGGACGCTCACCGCCTCGCGCACGGCGGCCACAAGCGGGAGCATCGTCTTCGGGCCGCGGATGCAGTTCAGCCCGACGACGTCGGCGCCCGCGTCCTCGAGTCGCTTACAGGCCTCGGCCGGCGACCAGCCCACGCCCCTCGTCCGTTCCAGGTGGATAGCGAGCGTGACGACGGCGGGCAGCCCGGCTGCCTTGACGACCTCGGCCGCGATCAGCGCCTCCTCGCCGTACGAGAACGTTTCCGCGATGACGAAGTCCACGTCTGCGTCGATCGCCCAGGCGACCTGCTCCTCGAACATCGCGCGGACGTCGCGCCGGGAGCTGTCCTCCGGAGCGAAGACGTTCGTGTTGCAGATGTCCCCGGCCAGGAGGGCATCGCTCTCGTCGGCCACCTGCTTCGCCGTCTCCAGCGCGGACCGGTTCATCGTCTCGAGCAGGTGCTCCTTGCCGATCAGCCGCAGCTTCTCGCGGTGCGCGTAGTAGGTGAAGGCCTCGACGACGTCCGAGCCCGCGTGCACGAACTCGCGATGGAGTTGCGCGACGAGCTCCGGGTGCTCGAGTACGACCTCCGGTACGAACGCGCCCGCCTGGAGGTAGCCCCGGCGCTCGAGCTCGAAGAGGTAGCCCTCGGCACAGATGACGGGCCCGCGCTCGAGGCGCTCCAGCAATCCTTCCTTCGCGCCGGCGTCGATGGGGGCTGTGTCGGTCATGTCTCTCCTGACGGATCGTGGTTGCCGTAGGCACAACTCTTGTTGCGATTATCCAGCATCGCCTGGGAAGATTGCAACGTCACGAATCTCCGGCGAGCATAACGCCTGTGATCCGAGCCGGATCGTCCGCCTGCTCGAGGCAGATCAAGCGGCCGTTCTCGACGGTAGCAACGCGACCGCCGAGATCGAGCGCGGCCGGCCAGCGAACTCCGAAACGCGGACAAGGGGCTGCGGGGAACCGAGCTGTCGTGCAGGCGGTGCAGACACGGCGTCTGCGGCGTCTACGGCCAGCACTGGCGGCCCCGGCTTGCATTTGCTTGCACAAGCACCGTAGGCTAACGCACCAGTGGTTGCCGAGGAAGCAACAAGCCTGAGGCGGGGGCTAGCGATCCTGTTCGCGCTCGAGGACGACGAGGCGCTGGGCGGGGAGGCGTCCGGCGTGGTGAGGATTGCGGCACTCGTGGGCCGCGAGAAATCGCAGGTGTCGCGGACACTTCGGGTCCTCGCCGAGTACGGCCTCGTCGATCGCGATCCGGTGACGCTCGGCTACCGGCTCGGCTGGCGGGTGCTGGCAATGGCCGGGCGCTCGAGCAATGCGGCGCTCGCCGCGGCGGTCGACCCACTGCTCCAGCGTCTCGTGCGCGAGCTCGGCGAGCGTGTCCACCTTTCGGTCCTGCAGGGGGCGGAGGTGCTCACCGTTCTCTCGGAAGGGCCGGACCGAGCGATCCAGGCCGCGGGTTGGGTCGGTCGCACCGTTCCCGCCTACTCCAGCTCGTCCGGCCGGGCGCTCCTCTTCGACCACGACCCCGACCGGCTGGCGGAGCTGTTCCGTGAGGTGGCGTTCGTGGCCGCGACACCGAGGACGCCGCGCAACGTCGAGGAGCTGTACGAGCGGATCGCCGCCGGTCGCAAGCGAGGCTTCGCGCTCGTCGACGAGGAGTTCGAGGCCGGCCTCATTGCCGCCGCCGCGCCCATCCGCGACTTCCGGGGGCGGATCGTGGCCGCGCTGAACGTCTCGGCGCCTAAGTTCCGCTTCTCGAAAGAGCTGCAGCGAGCGGGCGTGCAGCTGAAGCTCGCCGCCGACGAGCTCTCGACCTCGATCGGCTGGCAGGAAAAGCCTTCGGCGGGCGTGGCCCGGCGGCCGGCGGTGGCGAGGGGCTGATGGGCGAGTTCCTCCACTACCTCAACTTCCGCAAGGGCCACCTCCTCGACCTCACCGTGGCTCACGCGCAGATCGTCCTGTACGCCATAGCCATCGCGACGGCGATCTCGCTCGTGACCGCGATCCTCGTCTATCGCCGCGAGCGCGTCGCCGCTATCGTCCTCTCGATCGTCAGCACGTTCCTGACGATCCCGTCCCTCGCGCTCTTCTCGCTGCTGATCCCCTTCGTCGGGCTCGGCACGAAGCCCGCGCTCATCGCGCTCGTGCTCTACGCGATGCTCCCGATCCTCCGGAACACCGTCGTCGGCCTGCGCAGCGTCGACCGGGCGGTGATCGAGTCCGCGCAGGGCATGGGCATGAGCAGGCTGCGCCGGCTCGCGAAGATCGAGCTTCCGCTCGCCTGGCCGGTGATCCTGACCGGGATTCGCGTCGCGACCGTGCTGATCGTCGGGATCGCCGCGCTCGGCGCGTACGTCAACGGACCCGGGCTCGGCGAGGACATCTTCGCGGGGCTGTCGCGCATCGGGACGCCGACGGCGCTGCACTTGACGGTAAGCGCGATCCTTGCCGCCGTCGCGCTCGCGCTCCTGCTCGACAGCTTCTACCTCGTGCTCGGAAAGCTCACCACCTCGAGGGGGATCAGATGACCGAGACGGCGCCGGCGAACGGGAACGGGTCGCAGCCGCTGATCAGGCTCGAGAACCTGACGAAGCGGTTTCCAGGGCAGAAGCGAAACGCCGTCGACGAGCTCACGCTCGAGATCTTTACCGGCGAGATCGTCATCCTCGTCGGCCCGTCGGGCTCGGGCAAGACGACGACGCTCCGGATGATCAACCGCCTGATCGAGCCGACCTCGGGTCGAATCTTTCTCGAGGGCGAGGACGTCACCGCCGTCAACCCAGACCGGCTCAGACGACGGATGGGGTACGTGATCCAGCAGATCGGGCTGTTCCCCCACGTGACGATCGCCGACAACATCGCGACCGTCCCGAAGCTGCTCGGCTGGAACAAGCAGCGGATCCGCACGCGCGTCGACGAGCTGCTCGAGCTGATCGGGATGGACCCGGCCGCCTATCGCGACCGGTACCCGAAGGAGCTCTCCGGCGGGCAGAGCCAGCGGGTCGGAGTGGCCCGCGCGCTCGCCGCCGACCCGCCCGTCCTGCTGATGGACGAGCCGTTCAGCGCGATCGATCCGATCACCCGCGCGCGGCTTCAGAACGAGTTCCTCCAGCTCCAGACGCAGCTCCGCAAGACGATCGTCTTCGTCACCCACGACATCGACGAGGCGATCAAGATGGGAGACCGGATCGCGATCCTCGACGACCAGTCGCACATCGCGCAGTACGACACGCCCGGGCAGATCCTCGCCGCGCCCGCGAGCGCGTTCGTCGAGGACTTCATCGGCGCCGGCGCCTCGCTCAAGCGGCTCAACCTGACGCGTGTCGCCGACGTCGGGCTCGTCTCGTGGCCGACGGAGCACGTCACCGTCGGACGCGACGCGATCCGCAACGCGCTCCTCGGGTCGGACAAGGGCTCGGTGCTGCTGCTGGACGACGAGCGGCGCCCGCAGCGGTGGTTGAGCATGATGGACCTCGATCACACCGAGAAGCCGCTCGACGAGGTCGGGCTGCCCGCGCAGCTGATGCCGCAGAACGCGACCCTGTATGACGCGCTCAACGAGATGCTCAACTCGTTGCAGGGCGCGACCGCCGTGGTCGACGCGGACGGCGCCTACTGCGGCGTGATCGACATCGAGACCGTCGCCGCGGCGATCAGGGCGATGCGCCAGGACGCGCGGCGCGTCTTGCGCGGCGAGGAGGCAGTCAACTGAGCGAGCACGCTCAGTCTGTGACGGCCGATGCGCAGTCGCTCGCGGCGCAGGCGGTCCCCGGCGAGCTCGCGGCCCGCGCTGCGCTGCCGCCCTGGCTCGGCGTCCTGGCGATGCCCGTCTTCCTGACCGCCGTCTGCGTCGGCCTCTATCTGTACGTGAGCCGCCAGGAGCTCGACGCGATCGAGACCCGGCTGCTCGAGGGGCAGTACGTCCGCGAACGGCTAATCGAGCACATCACGCTCGCCTCGCTGGCGACCGTGCTGATGATCGCGATCGCGGTGCCGCTCGGGATCCTGCTGACCCGACCGCTCCTCCGGAGGCTGACGCCGCTCTTCATCGGCCTCGCCAACATCGGCCAGGCGATCCCGGCGATCGGGCTCGTGATTATCTTCCCCGTGGTGTGGTCGCAGATCGGCTTCAGGCCGATGCTCTACGCCCTGATCATCCACTCCGCGCTGCAGGTCCTGCGCAACACGATGGTGGGGCTCGACCAGGTCGACCGCGCCCTGATCGACGCCGGACGCGGCATGGGCATGTCGAAGCTGCGTGTGCTCATGCGAATCGAGCTTCCGCTCGCCGTGCCCGTCATCCTCGCCGGCGTGAGGACGGCGCTCGTCCTCAACGTCGGCGTCGCCACTCTCGGGACGTTCATCAACGCGGGCACGCTCGGCGACGTGATCGACAACGGCGTCGGCCTCAACCGCGAGCCGGTGATCATCACCGGCGCCGTTCTCACCGCGGTGCTCGCGCTCACGACCGACTGGGTCGCGGGCATTGCCGAGCGTATCCTCCGACCGAAGGGGCTCTAGTGCACTACCGGAACGATCCAGCATCGAACCGCCAAAGGGAGGTTGTACCCGCATGAGATTGACGAAGAGAACACACGTGCCACTCGCTCTGCTGGTCGCTCTGCTCGCCGTCGTGGCGACCGCCAGCGTCGGGTCTGCCGGTCAGACCGCGACCTGCACGATCAAGGGCACCAACAAGGCCGACACCCTGAAGGGCACGTCCCGCGCAGACGTCATCTGCGCCTTCAAGGGGAACGACAAGATCGCCGCCGGCAAGGGGAAGGACCGGGTGGACGGGGGCGCGGGCAACGACACGATCACCGCCGTCGACGGCGAGGTCGACCAGATCGACGGCGGAGCGGGCTCAGACAGCGCGCTCGTCGACCTGATCGACGTGGTCAAGAACGTCGAGAGGGTCAGGTACAACGCTCCGATCCTGTCGCAGTTCAACTTCAGCGGCGCGAACTTCACGATCGGCTCCAAGAAGTTCACCGAGCAACTGATCCTCGGGCAGATCGCGAAGCAGGCGCTCGAGTTCGGCAAGGCCCAGGTGAAGGATCAGATCGGCTGCTGCACCACCTCGGTCGTTCGCCAGGCACTGAAGAGCGGCGACGTCGACATGTACTGGGAGTACACCGGCACCGGTTGGATCGTCCACCTGAACAAGGTGACGCCGATCCAGAACGCCAGAGAGCAGTGGCTCGCGGTGAAGCGCGATGACGTCGCGAACGGAATCACGTGGCTCTCTCCGGCTCCGCTCGACAACACCTACGCCCTCGCCGTCCGCAAGGAGGCGGCTGCCTCGCTCGGGAACGTGAAGTCGCTCTCCGACCTCGGCAACCTCATCCGGACGAGGCCGAAGGACGTGACCGTCTGCGTCACCAGCGAGTTCTTCAGCCGGGACGACGGGCTGCCCGGCGTGGAGAAGCACTACGGCTTCCAGGTCCCGCGGGACAACGTTGCGAAGCTGGACCCGGGTCTCATCTACAAGGCGACCGACGACGGCAAGATCTGCAACTTCGGCGTCGTCTTCGCCACCGACGGTCGCATCGAGGGCCTCGGCCTTTCGGTGTTGCGCGACGACAAGCAGTTCTTCCCGGTCTACAACGCCGCGTTGAACGTGCGCACGTCCGTCTTCGAGCGGTATCCGAAGCTCGACAAGATGTTCAGGCTGATCTCGCTGGAGCTCACCAACGAGTTGATGCAGAGGCTGAACGCCGACGTCGACGTCCGGGGCAAGTTCCCCGAGGAAGTCGCCAGGAACTTCCTCTCGGCGTACGGCTTCACCGCCAAGAGGAAATAGCAGCTCGAGCGGGGCGGGCGCGCTCTCCGGCGCCCGCCCCGCTCACGATCGTGTGCGTCGCATGGCCGAGCGCCGCCTACGGGCTCGCGGCCGCAAGCAGCGGCGGGAGCTCGTCGAGCCGCGCCGCCTGGGCGGCGAGCTTCTGCTCGACGATCCCCGCCCAGCCATGATCGCCGGGCTCGCCGGGCGCCTCGCAAACGTCCGAGCTGTTTCCGTCCGCGGTCAATTGCGCGAGCCGGCGTCCGGGAAACTTGGCCTCGAGCTCGGGGGCGACCTCGATCTCGACCAGTGCTGCCAACCGCGCGACAGCCTCGTCCGCGAAAGCGGGCTCGAGCACATCATCCACGCCGAAGGCGCCGCGCGCCAGCGCGACCGCCACCGGCCAGGTGAGTGAGTACTGCGCTTCCTCCGTCGTTCGCGGCCGCGGCCGCGCGAGCGCCCCCCCCGCCGCGAACGTGCGTACCCCACCCCGCCGCCCGACTCCGAGTCGAAGGCGTGCTCCAGGCGTAGCTCGAGCGCGGCCTGGATTGCCGGATGCGACCAGCGACAGCACGGGAACGGCTTTACGTAGACGTCGCGCAGGTGCCACAGCGCGCCGACGTCGTCTCCTACGAGCGTGCACTCGAGCGCGGTGTATCCACGGGCGGCGAGATGCGCGGACGAGACGCCGAGCATCGCGCCCCAACCGCAGGCGTCCTTCGTCATCGCCGGCTCGGCGACCGAGCGCATGATCGGAGCGAGCGGCGCGTGGTATTCGGCGAACCCGAGCGCGTGCCCGGTCCGGTCGGCGTCCAGCCGGAGGAGCCGTGCGCTCGCCGCCGCTGCTCCCACGGCGCCCCAGGCGCCGGAGCCGTGATACTCGCCGCTGCGCGCATGGAGCAGGAGGCCGGCGCGCAGGGCGACCTCGTAGCCGACGACCACGGCCGTCAGATACTCCTCGACGGTCGCGCCGGCGGCCTCCGCGACCGCGAGCGCGGCCGGTACGACGTTCGCGCCCGGATGCCCCTTGACGAGGCGGTGGCCGTCGTCGAAGTCGAGGGCGTTCGCCAGGACGCCGTTCGCCCACGCGGCACCGGTCGCGCTCAGCCGCCGCCCATCGACGAGCGCAGTCGCAGCGCAACCCGGATGCTGCTCCGTGGCGTGGTCGGCGGCGATGCGGGCGGCGGGGGTCTCCCGCCCGGCAAGTGACACGGCAACGATGTCCCGCTGGAGCAGACGCACGCGCTCGCGCACGTCCTCCGGCACGTCGTTCCAGGTCAGGTCGTGGATGAACGCGATCGTCGCCTCGAGAGGCACGGCGACAGCCTATGTGCCGAGCAACAGCGTCGAGGTGCCTCCGAACACCAGTCGAACACGGCTACGCGCCTTAGAACTCGTGAGGAGGTCGCCAGGAGCTTCTTCTCGGCGTACGGGTTCACCGCCAAGCGGAAAAAGCAGCTCGAGCGGGGCGGGCGCGCTCTCCGGCGCCCGCCCCGCTCACTATCGTTGCGTCGTATGACCGTGCTGCTTGTCGTCACCGAGCATTCGTCCCGTCTGACGCCGGCAGCGATCGAACGGTACGAGGAGGCCCGCCGGCGAGTCGCCGATGCAGCCCGGACCGCGGCCGAACGCGAGGACGCGTCTGACCTGACCGGCGCCGAAGCCGTTGTCCTCAGCGGTTCGCACGCTCCTGGGCGGCGCACGACCCGGCGGCGCTCGAGCGCCTCGGCGACGAGGTCAGGGCCTTCGACGGCCCCGTGCTCGGGATCTGCGCCGGCATGCAGTCTGCAGGCGATCTTCGCCGGCGGCTCGGTCCGCCATGCGCCGCTCCGACCGCGGCCGGGTACTACCCGATCGAGGTGATCGACGGCGGCGACCTCCTCGCCGGTTGCCTGCGCGGACGCAGGTGTACCAGCACCACACCGACGAGATCGCCGAGTTGCCGGAGGGGGTTCCGTGTGCTCGCCCGCAGCGCGACCTGCGCGATCGAAGTGATCGCGTATCCCTCCCGGCGCTGGTGGGGCACACAGTTCCACCCGGAACTCGCCTTGCCAGAGCACCCGGACGGCGACCGAGTGCTCCGCAACTTCTTCGAGCTCGCCGGCGTACCCAGTTGAGGTCGTTCTTGGCGACGGAGTCTGCCCGCGACAGGAAGCTGCAGGCTGCCCGCATCGATTTCTTCCTCTTCGCTCGGGGGCTCTTCGTGCTCGGGCTCGGCGCCGGTGGCGCGCTCGCCGTCCACCGTGCGGTCCCCTCGATCCCTCCCTTCCCGCTCGCGCTGGCCCTCGGGCTCGTCGCGGCGAATCTCGGTCTCCTGAGCGGCTCGACCGTCACGGCCAGCCGGACACTCGCGAACCACCTGCTCCGGATCGGGATCGTGCTGCTCGGGTTCGAGCTGGCGGCGGGGGACGTGGTCGAGCTGGGAGGGGCGCGGCTGGCCGTCGTCGCGGCGGTCGTGCTCGTCACCTTCGTCGGCACTCGCTGGCTCGGCCGCAGACTCGGCCTCAGCGCCCCGCTCTCGCTCCTGATCGCCGCCGGGTTCTCGATCTGCGGCGCTTCGGCGATCGCCGCGCTGCGGAACGTCGTGGACGCCGACGAGGAGGAGGTGACGGCCGCGATCGGGCTCGTGACGCTGTGCGGCACGATGGCGATCGTCGTACTCCCGCTCCTGCAGGACCCACTCGGACTGAGCGACGAGGCCTTCGGCGCCTGGAGCGGCGCGAGCGTCCACGACGTGGCGCAAGTGGTCGCGACCGCCTCGACCGCCGGCTCCGTCGCGCTCGCGGCGGCGGTCGTCGTGAAGCTCACACGTGTGCTGTTCCTCGCGCCGCTCGTCGCCGGTGTGAGCCTCGCCTCCGCCCGCCGGTCGATTCGACCCAGCCGACTGTCGTTTCCCGTCCCGCTGTTCGTCCTCGGCTTCCTGGCCGCGATCGCGCTCCGGACGACGGGAATCGTGCCGGAGGCCGCGCTCGACGTGCTCGGCTCCGCCAAGACGCTCGCGCTGACCGCCGCTCTCGCCGGGATCGGCGTCGGCACCGACCTCCGCAAGCTCGGGCGCCTCGGAACGCGGCCGCTCGTGCTCGGCCTGCTCTCGTGGACGCTCGTCGCGGGCGTCGCGTACGCCGGCGTACGTCTGACCCAGTGAGGGTCAGAAGCCGGGTATTGCTCCGGCGAGCTCGCGGTCTACCGCGACGATGGTGCGAGCACCCTCACCCCTACGCAGCCGCTCGAGCGCCTCCTCGACACCCTCGAGGCCCGCGACGTGGGAGACGGCGTCGCCCAGCTCCAGCCGCCCGTCGGAGACGAGCGCGACGAGTCCGGGCAGCTCCGCGGACATGCTCGCGGAGCCGTAGTAGCAGCCCTTGATCGTCTTCTCCGACAGGAACTCGATCGCCGGCAGCGCGACCTCCACCCCTTGCGGGGCGAGCCCCACGATCACCGCGGTCGCCCCCGGCCGGAGCACGTCCCAGGCGAGCCTGATCGTCTCCGCGCTGCCGACGACCTCGAAGGCGTGGTCGACGCCGCCGTCCGTGAGCTCTCGCACGGTGGTGGCGGCATCGACCGCGGAGACGTCGACCGCGTCGGTCGCGCCACGCCGCAGCGCACGCTCGAGCTTGCTCCGGTCGCGGTCCACCGCCACGATCCGAGCCGCACCGGCGAGGCAGGCGCCCGAGACCACGTGCAGCCCGACCCCTCCGCAGCCGATGACGCACACGGTCTCGCCGATGCGCACCCGCGCCGCGTTGCGCACGGCGCCGATCCCGGTCACGACGCTGCAACCGAGCAGGGCGGCCTGCCAGAGCGGCAGCGCCGGCGGCAGCGCCACCGCCGCGGCCGCATCGACGACGACGCGCTCGGCGAAGCAGGCCGTCATGAGGCCGTGCTGCAGGACGGTGCCGTCGGGGAGGGAGAGGCGAGACGTGCCGTCCATCAGCGTCCCGGCGACGCCCCGCTCGCCGGCGGGCCCGCAGAGGTTCGGCCGGCCCGCTCGGCAGCTCCGGCACACGCCGCCGGCGGGGACGAAGCAGAAGACCACGTGGTCGCCGGGAAGGACGTGGGTCACGCCCGTCCCGACCGCCTCGACGACGCCGGCGCCCTCGTGGCCCAGCACGATCGGCCAGCGCCCGGCACCGAGTTCGCCGTCTGCGAGGCGCACGTCGCTGTGGCAGACACCGGCAGCGGCGACTCGCACCAGCACCTCCCGCTCCCGCGGCGGCGCGAGCTCGACCTCCTCGACGACCACGGGCGTCGCCGGCTGATGCAGGACCGCGGCGCTGATCCTCATTCGAGGCGGTACCGCTCGAGCGCCTCGAGGTCGGGTGTCACGCCGAGCCCGGGACCCGGCGGCGGGGCGATTGTGCCGTCCGGGGCGATCGCGAGCGGCTCGGGCAGCAGCCAGTCGCGTCGCTCCGGCGACCACGCCGGCGGGTCGTACGGCACCTCGACATAGGGGCAGGTGGAGACGGCGAGAGCGAGATGCAGGTTCGCGACGAGCCCGAGACCGTTCGACCATGTGTGCGGCGACCACGTGCGTCCGCCGAGGTCGGCGAGCGCCGCCAGGCGCCGGCAGCCGCCGATCCCGCCGCTCGAGAGGGCGACGTCGGTCTGGATCACGTCGACGCTGCCGCGGAGGACGAGATCGCGAGCCTCGTGCGCCCCGCGCACCATCTCGCCGGCCGCGATGCGCAGCGTCGTGAGCCGGCGGAGCGCGGCGTAACCCTCGACGTCCTCCGTGCGGAGTGGCTCCTCGAGCCAGTAGACGCCGAGCGGCTCGAGGGCGCGCGCGCACTGCGCTGCTGTGGCGACGTCCCACCGCGGAGTCAGATCGCCGGGCATGCGCCAGCCCTGGTTCGCGTCGACCATGAGCTCGAGCCCCGGCCCGACCGCGTCCCGCACGCGCTCCACGAGCTCGACTCCCTCGCGCCAGGTTTCGCGCGCGAAGCGGAGCTTGACGGCGCGCACCCCGGCGTCTCGCAGCGCGAGGCAGCGGGCGATCCGCTCGTCGGCGGCGACCGGCTCGCCGGACGACGCGTAGGCGAGCAGGCGCTCGGAGCGTCCGCCGAGGAGCTGCCAGCACGGCGTCTCCAGGATCCGGCCGACGAGGTCCCACACCGCCACCTCGGCCGTCCAGGGACGGCCGCCGTGGAAGTCGACCGTCTCGCAGAGCTCCCGTACGACCTCCGTGCGCAGCGGGTCGACGCCGACGAGGAGCCGCTCGAGCAGCTCTCGGTCGGGCAGGTCGCCGCCGCCCGCGTAGCCGGAGAGCCCCTCGTCGGTGTGGACGATCACGATCGTCGCCTCCTGCCGGGTGCGCGGCTCCGGATCCCAGGCGGCGACGAAGGCCGGCTCGAGCGGCACGGCATAGCGCCTCGTCTCGATCGCGCTGATTCGCATCAGCTGCCGCCGTAGAAGGGGCTCTTGACCGCGTCGCGTCCGGCGACCAGGCGCGCGCTTGCCGCGGGGTCGCGTCCCTCGACGCACATTCCGATCGCCTTTCGCGTGGACTCGCGGTTCGCGCGCCGCAGCGCCGTCTCGTCGTCGGCCCGTGGATCGACCCAAACCGCGACGAGAACGAGCAGGTCGCCGGTCGCCTCGAGCACGCCGTCCGCAACGGCGTCGAGCACCCCTTGTGCGATCCCGAGCTGCGCGGCGCCCCAGGTGAGTGTCTCGTGACGCTCGTCGACGGCTGTGGCCTTGTTCATCATCAGCGTGGGCGGCCAGACCGGCTCGTACCGCGCCTCCTCGGGCCCCACGCAGACGAGCACGGGTGTGTGGCCGGGGGAAGGGTGCGCCAGCATGCCGATCGCCGCCGCGGCCGTGGCGCTGCCGCGCCGCGCGAGGACGACGTTGACATGGCTGCCGTTCGGCTTGACGCCTCCCCAGCCCTCGCCGATGCGGCCGTCGAGCTCGTCCGGGGTCACGCGGCCTCCCTCGCCTGCGGCTCGGTCGCGGGGGGGGCCAGCCAGATTGCGCCCCCCCCCCCCCGGGCGGCGCGGCGGCCCGCCGGCGCGGAGGGGGGGCGGGGCGGG
>JBBJLW010000034.1:0-34216 GCA_037720595.1 Gaiellaceae bacterium
GCCGGCCGGATCGGTTCCGCTGTACTCAGGCGGCTGAAGCCGTTTGAGGTGGGACTGCACTACACCGATCGACACCGACTCCCGGAGGAGGTCGAGCGCGAGCTCGGCGTGACCTACCACCCGGACGCCGAGTCGATGGTGCGTGTCTGCGACGTGGTCACGATCAACGCGCCCCTCCATCCAGAGACCGAGCACCTCTTCGACGACGCCCTGATCGCCAAGATGAAGCGCGGCGCGTACATCGTCAACACCGCCCGCGGCAAGATCTGCGACCGCGATGCGATCGCGCGGGCGCTGGAAAGCGGCCAGCTCGCAGGGTATGCCGGAGACGTCTGGTTCCCGCAGCCGGCTCCCAGGGATCATCCCTGGCGGTCGATGCCCAACCACGGGATGACGCCACACGTGTCGGGGTCGTCTCTGTCCGCGCAAGCCCGCTATGCGGCCGGAGTGCGCGAGATCCTGGAGTGCTGGTTTGATGATCGTCCGATCCGCGAGGAATACCTGATCGTCGATCGCGGCACGCTAGCGGGCGCCGGCGCTCATTCCTACAGCGCCGGCGACGCCACCGCCGGCTCCGACGAAGCAGCACGCTTCAAGGATCGCTAGCCCGGTCGAGCATTCTGAAAGCGCCATACGGCGTTGTGCCTTTTCGTCTGTTCCACTGAGGCAGTCGGGCCGGAACGGCGCTGCGTCGCCGTCCGTCGAGGAGTTCGACGCCGTCCCACCGGCCGCCTCGATGGTCCGCGCGCGCGAGGACTACGTCTCGAAGGTCGGAGCTGTCAGCCACCCGCCGGCCAGCTGCACCTTCATGTTTCCACGTCGAGTGATGAAGCGAGTGAGACTGGGCCAAAGTTAGAGCGCACGCCTGCTTGTGCGTCCTCGGTGACCATCCAGTCTCTCCGCCATGCCTCGAGTTCCTCCAGCGCGTTCCAGTACGGGCGCCGAGCTGCGGGTGGACGACCGAGCCCTGGCGGGCGCGGAGCACCTCGGCCTGCTCTCCCCGGGCGACCGCACGGAGCCCCTCGCCCGCCTCCGGCGGCTCGCCGCCGTCGCAGGGCTCGACGTCCGCGACCTCGAGGCTGCGCTCATCCGCCTCGAGCTCGCGCACGCGCGGAAGCGTGGCTGTCCGGGCGGGGCGGCCTGCGCGATCCTTCAGCTGGGACGCGACCCGTAGGCCCCGGCCGCTACTGATTCCACTTGTCGGCGGTCGACTTGCCGTGGCGGCTGCTCTTCGCGCGGACGCTCGTCACATCCGGCGGGGTGCTTGCGGAGAAGATCTCGGCCTCCGTGTTCACCATCTCGCCCTTGCTGCGTCGTGCCGAGAAGCTCTTCTTGAAGTGCAGCATCCTGCGGAAATACCTGTTCATGTCGAGACCTCCCTGGACGACTCTCGCCTCATCCTGAAGTGTTGCAGTTGTGGCCCCGAGGCGCGGACGTGACCGACGACGAGTGCGTGCGATTCCTGCAGTGGGCGCTGACACCCCACAGGCCATCGCGGCCTAACCATCAGGTGATCTGACCCCGATTCCGTGGAGTCGGGTTTCTAGAGTCCTTCAGCAGCAAGGAGGATTCAGATGCCCCGCAGATACCCACCCGAGATCCGTCGCCAGGTCGTCGAACTCGCCCGCTCCGGCACGAAGGTCGCCCAGCTGGTCGCGACCTTCGGGATGAGTGAGGCCACGATCTACAACATGGTTGCGCCAGGAGCAGATCGACCGGGGCGAGATCTCGGGCACGAGCACCGAGATGGCGCTTGATCTCGCCGCAGCCAAGCGCCGGATCCGCCAGCTCGAGACCGAGCTTGCCGTCTCGCGCAAGGTCAACGAGGTCTTCCTCGAGCAGGGCTTGCCCCCAAAAGGCTCTACCCGGTGATCGCGTCCTTGACCGGGCAGGGAAACAACGTGCGCCACGCCTGCCGCTTCCTCGGTGTCACCGAGTCCGGCTACTACGCCTGGCGCAGCCGCCCGACTTCGCCGAGGGCGCTTCGGCGGATCTTCCTCGCCGGCGAGATCGTCGATGTCCATCGCGCCTCGGCCGGCATCTACGGCGCGCTCCGTATCACCGCCGAGCTTCGCTTCGGACGCCAGATCGTCGTCGGCCACAACGCGGTGGCCTCGATCATGAACGAGCTCGGCATCAAGGGCCTGCCCAAGCGGCCGATGCTACGCAGCGCCCGCGTCGGCAGGGTCGGCGGCCCTGACCTGGTGCGGCGCGAGTTCCGCCGCGAAGCGCCCGACGAGCTGTGGATGACCGACATCACCGAGCACCACACGCGCGAGGGCAAGATCTACTGACTGTGTCGTCCTCGACGCGTTCTCGCGCCGGGTGGTCGGATGGTCGATCGACTCGACCCAGACCACGGTGCTGGTGACAAACGCCCTCGGGATGGCCACACGCCGGCGAGATCCGGCCGGGGGCCTCGTGATCCACTCCGACCGCGGCGTTCAATTTACGTCCTGGGCGTTCAGCCAGAAAGTACGCGAGGCCGGCCTTGCCCCCTCGATCGGGGCAATCGGATGCCCGTACGACAACGCCGTTATCGAATCATTCTGGGGCCGCATGCAGGTCGAGCTGCTCAACCGCAAATCCTGGAAGACCCGCATCGAGCTGGCCTCCGCGATCCACGACTACATCGAGCTCTTCCACAACAGCCGACGCCGCCACTCGGCCCTTGGCATGCTCACCCCAACCGAGTACGAGGACCGCCACTTCCGCACCCACAACGCTGCCTGACTCCAGAACCCGGACTCCAGAAACTCGGGGGCAGATCAAGGTGTCAACGGAAACGGGGTAACTCCAAACCAGCCTCCCGGTCTGCCTGAGCAGGGTCGCTCCGGTCGACTTGCGCCAGGCAAAGCCGGAGCATCGCGCGCCGAAACTCCTGGGCCATCTCAAAATCGCGCAGGATCTCGGCTTGAAGCGTTCTCGAGAACTCGAGCCGCAGCTCGTTCTGGTCGAATTCATTCAGCGCCGCGATTCGCTCGAGGCTCAGATCGCTCGCGTTCGGGAGCCGAGAAGCCGAGGCTACGAAAGGCGCGGGTCGCGAAGACGACCGCGCCCGCATCCCAGTCGATCTGCCGCGCAACATCGTGAAAGATCTTGTCGATCATGTGCGCTCGAACGTCGCCCGCGTCGACCGGCGCCACGGCGTAGCCCTCCGCAAGCACGCCATTCCTCAGCAGCGCGCGAAACCTCGGCGCCATCGTCCGCGACGGCGAACTTCACTGCCGAGCCGCCGCTCTTGACGAAGTCCGAGAGGTATTCCGCCCGCAGGAAGTCCACGTATTCCGAAGCTCTGCCGAGGTAAAGCTATGGACGGAAGCGGGGCTTCGGCCCCGCTTCCACCCCCTTCAGATTCTCGGTTTCGAGGGAGTCCAAGCCGGGTAGCCTCGGGACAAGTTGAGCGTCTTGGATGGAGGCTGAGCCGTGTTGATCAAGGACGTCATGACGAGGGACCTACTGGTTGTTGCGCCGGATGCAACGCTCGAGCAAGCCTCGGCGGTGATGCGAGATGGAGCGGTCGGGGCGCTACCTGTCGTTTTTGAGGAGCAGCGCCTGCTCGGGATCGTCACCGATCGTGACCTCGTGGTACGCGCGCTCGCCGAGGGGCTCGCGGCCGAGACGCCCGTCGAGCAGGTGATGACCCGCGAGGTCACCACGGTCGGGCAGGCGCATGAGCTGGACGATGCCCTTGCCTTGATGCAGGCCGAGCAGCTGCGGCGGCTGCCGGTCGTCGACGACGGGAGACTCGTCGGGATCATCGCCCAGGCGGATCTCGCCGCCCTGAGCACGCCGACGCAGTTCGCTGACGCGGTGCGCAAGATCTCCGAGCCGGCCGCGACCCGCACGGAGCACCGGGCTGAATGACCTCCGGCGATCCGCTCGGACGTAGAGGCGAGACCGGATCCCAGCACGAAGCTGAACGCGAGGACGGGGAGCCACATGCGAATGTTCTCCAGGAAGAGCTGCAAACGCTTGCGGAGGGCAGAGAAGATCGGACGCCCTTCCTCCTGTTCTTCGGCGTGAACGCACTCCTGCTCGCGCTTGCGCTCGCGATTGCACTCATCGCTCTCGTTGCCTGGTGGCTCGCCTAGGGTGCCGCGACCTGCCGCCGGTACGTGCGAACAGCATACGAGTCAGGCAGCGACCGCGACGGCGAAGGCGGTGAATACCCGCCGTACTCGGTCATCAAGGAGGACCCCCACCAGCGCGATACACGCTCGGCGTCGCCTACCTGCACAGCGAGGTCGACTCGCACGTAGGCGACGACGAAGAACGATGCAGCGACGTAGCGAAGGACAGCCGAGCCGGAGATCCCGAGCAGCAAGGCCGCGATCAGCAGCACAGGAAGAAGAAGAAGAAGAAGAAGAAGAAGAGGTCAGGTTTCAACGTTGAACGCGATGACGGTAATGCCGACAAGCGCCATCGCGACCGTCGAGAGCATGAACGGCGGGCCGATGATCGCTCTGATCGCTACGTCGTCCGAGTCTCCCGCCGCGAAGCACCGCGACCACCGGGATCACCGACTCCGGAAGCGCCGTCGAGACTGCGGCGAGGATCGTGCCCACCGCACCTTCACCGAGGCGAACGCAGTGCCCGGCCCCCACTCCACGGCGTTCGTGAAGAGAAACTCTCCGGCCAGGATGGCCCCGCCGCCGAGGACAAGCAGAAGAAGGATCGCTCCGCCGCGTTGGGCGGGACGACCACGCATGGGAGCCTTCGCCGCGACATCGCTCAAGGCACTGCCGAGCAGTGTCGCCCGGACGCCGCGCCAGCCGTGGGAACCCAGGACGACGAACTAGATCCTCACCAACCTCGCCCGATATTGCGAGTGAATCTCTGACTCAGAACACGGTCAATGCGTCTTCACAGGCGGCAAAAATGCGTTCGGCCGGATCGCCGATCTCCGGCCTGAGTGTCCACATCCTCGCCGAGCCCGGCTTCGCGCGCCAGACCGGCGAGCAAGCTTCGTGCGTCGGTCCGCTCTGTTTCTCTGAGGCGCTCTTGCTCGCCGGCGCCGCGCTCACCCGCGGCAAATTCGTGGACGGTTCAACGTGCAGGAGCACGAGCTCGATTCCGAGCTTCCCGGCGAGCCGGGACGCGACGCCAAGAGCGGCTCACCGCGCGCCATAGATCGGGCGTTTCCGCGAGGCGGCGTCGCCAAACGGCGTCCGGCTCGACGCGGGTTTAGATTTCCGTGCGCAGGATTCTGGTCTCGCCGTCGAGCTCGAGGACGGCCTCGCCCGCGTGCGCGCGGGCGCGCCAATCGTCGAGCGTGGCCACCAGCGTCGCAAGCGGAGGGCAGTCGCCGTCGTCGAGATCGAGCGCGATGCTGCACTCGTCGAGCTGACGCGGATTGGCGCGCTGCTCGCGCAGGAAGCTCAGCAGGTCGGATCGCTGCTTGGCATGCTCGACCCTGATCACGAGCTCCCGCACGATCACTCCTGCATTCCGGGCAGGAAGTTGAGGACGTCGTCTCCCTCGACGGGCTCGCGGCGAAGGAGCCGCGCCGCCTCGACGATGTGATCGGCGTCGATTCCGGCCAAGCGAAGCTGCTCGGCGGAGGTGGCGGAGCCGGGCATGACGCGCACGGCGAGCTTGACGACGGTCGTCCGTTCCGGTACGTCGGCGAGTGCCTCCAGCACCGCATCGCCGAGCCCGCCCTCGGGCCAGTGATCCTCGACCGTCACTAAGCGCCCACCGGTCGCTTGAGCTGCGGCGCGCAGCGTGCTGACATCGATCGGCTTCACCGAGTAGGCGTCGATCACGCGGGCACTGATCTGATCCTGCTCGAGTGTCTCTGCGGCCGCGAGCGCCTCGTTCACGGTGATGCCCGCCGCGACGATCGTGACGTCGTCGTGATCGGAGGATTTGAGGATGCGGCAGCGCCCGATCTCGAACTGTTCGTCGGACGCGTAGATCACGGGCGTCGCCTCGCGCGTCGTTCGCAGGTACACGATTCCGTCGCGGTCGGCCATCTGCGCGACCAGATGGGCGGTCTGGTTCGCATCGCAGGGATACAGGACGGTGCTGCCGTGGACAGCGCGCAGTGCCGCCATGTCCTCGAGTCCCATCTGGGAGGGCCCGTCCTCACCGATTGAGACACCCGCGTGCGAACCGCACAGGCAGATGTTCGCGCGGCTGACCGCGGCCATGCGGATGAAGTCCGACGCGCGGGAGAGGAAGGCGGCGAACGTGGACACGAACGGCCGCCACCCTCGCGTCTGCAAGCCAACAGCCGCTGCGACCATCTGCTGCTCGGCGATGAACATCTCGAAATATCGCTCGGGGTGCGCCTTTGCGAAAAGCTCGGCATAGGTGGAGTTGGAGACCTCGCCGTCGAGCGCGACGACATCGTCGCGCGCGGCACCAAGCGCGGCGAGCGCCTCACCGTATGCCTTGCGCGTCGCGACGCGTTCGCCGACGTCGTAGGTCGGAAGCTGGAGCTCGCCCGGAACGAAACGACGAGGCTCGCTCTTCGGCGGTGCTGCGACTCTCACTTGGATATCGCGAACACCGCCGAGTTCCTTGATCGCGGCTTCGGCATCCTCGAGTGCTTTGCCGTGCACGCCCGGCTGATCCTCGACGGCTGCGACGCCCTTGCCCTTGACCGTGTGGGCGACGATCGCAGTCGGGCGATCCGCCGTCGCGGCGGCCTCGGCGTAGGCCCGGTCGACCGCCTCGACATCGTGCCCGTCGATCTCGATCGCGTGCCAGCCAAAGGCGCGCGCCCGCGCGGCGAACACGCCGAGATCCCAGCCGACCATCGTCTCGCCACGCTGGCCGAGGCGGTTCACGTCGATGATCGCAGTCAGATTGTCGAGGCCGTAGTGGGCGGCGTGCTCGAACGCCTCCCAAATCGAGCCCTCCGCCATCTCGCTGTCGCCGCACAGCACCCACACGCGATACGGCAGCCGATCCAGCTTCCTGCCGGCGAGCGCGATGCCGACCGCGATCGGGAGCCCCTGTCCGAGCGATCCGGTCGCGACGTCGACCCACGGCAGAACCGGCGTCGGATGACCCTCGAGCCGGCTGCCGAGCTTCCGGTACTCAAGCAGCTCGTCCTCGGATACCGCCCCAACCGCCTTCAGGATCGCGTAGAGAAGTGTCGAGGCGTGACCCTTCGAAAAAATCAGACGGTCGTTGGCCGGATTGTCAGGATCTGCGAAATCGTGGCGTAGATGCCCGCCGATCAGAACGGCCATCAGATCAGCCGCGGACATCGCTGAGGTGGGATGTCCCGAGCCAGCAGCAGCGCTCGCACGCACAGAGTCGACGCGCAACTGCTGCCCGAGCTCACGCCAGTGCTCATAGTCGTTCATGCTCGCTCCCTGACTAGAGGACGCGGTCGCGTGTCGTGCGAGGGTCGCTGTACGGACCCCTCCGATGCCGAACGCTGAAGTCGCGCCAACCCTGCAGCGGCACCTCGACGCACCTGGGCGACGGACACGCCAAGTCGCTCGGCCACCTCACGCTCGCGCAAGCCGCCGAAGTACGCGAGGACGATGACGCGCCGTTGCTCCGCGGGCAGCTCCGGCAGCAGCTCTGCCTGTAACCGAGCGCAATTCGATGCGGTCGTAGTTCCCTCGCACCGTGCCCGCCGGTCTGCTGCCCGGTGAACGAGCGTCAACAGAAGCCGGTAGGCATCATCCGGAGCCGCAGCGGACGAGACCGTGCGCCAGCAATCGGCGAATCCCTCCGCGACCGCGTCTTCAGCCGATTGCTTGTTCTCGAGCATCGCGAGCGCGAGTCGGTATGCCGCTCGGCCAAAGCGATCGTAGAGAGCCCCAAGTTCATGCACGTCCGTCATGGACGAAAGACTCCCCTGCATGGCTTCGATGGAAACCGACGATCGTTGCACTACAGCCGAGAATCGAGAGACGTAGCTCCTCCTACTTCCTCCCCGTCCTCGCCTAACGACGGCGACGACTCGATGGTGATCAATGGCAGACGCGTCTCCTCATCGAGCGTGCGTCGCAACTCGTCCGGCGATTCGACGAGGACGAGCTCGAGCGTCGGCCAGACGTGGCCCCCGAGGAGATGTCCGCCCCAGGCCGTGCCGTCGGCTTTGCCAACGACGACGTGCGCGTGCACCTGCGGCTCGCCGTCTTTGACGGCGATGTCGCCAGCGAGCGTCAGCACCTCGACCTGCTCGGCGAGCGGGATCCGCTTGTAATCCTTCCGCTCGCGCTCGAAGAAGCCGAGCGTCACGTCGCTGAAGGCGCCGATGCCGCTGAAGCTCGCCGCTGTCACTTGCTCTTGCTTGGCGAACGCCAGCAGTTGCTCGACCACCTCGTCGCCCTTGTCGAAGACGAGTACGTGTCCCGTGCCGTCGCCGCCGAGACGTTTTGACTTCACGTCTGACCTCCTTCCTGCCCGTTCAGCGCCAGCTCGACCACCTCCGCGAGGTGGCAGTGACCGCCAGGCGATCGTCTGGCCGATCTGCACGCGACAGATGAAGCCGTCAGTCACGATCAACAGTCGGCTCACCGGCGGCGCGCACGGTCGGCAGCAGCACGCGTTCGTCGCAGGCGATCGAGACATTGTAGTGCTTCTTAACCAAGCCGAAGGCGCCGGCGATTCCGCAGCAGCCGGCGTCGAGTAACTCGAAGTCGCGCCCGAACCTTGGCGAACACGGCCTCGTCGGCGCCCATCCCAAAAATCGCGTTGTGATGGCAGTGGCCGTGGACGACGGTGCGGCGCCGAACTGGCGGCGACTCGTAGCGCGGCACGCTCGCGGAACTCGCCGAGGAGAAACGTCCGCTGGCTCAGGCACTTGGCGTCCTCGTCGTTGGCAGCAGGTCGATCAACTCGTCGGCGCGACGTCCGTGCACTCGGCGCGGTCCGACTCCCCTCGGCCTCGCGGCGATCGCCTCCGGACGGCGTCGAGCTGGCGCAAGACATGCCGGACGACGTCGTCCTGGAGCGCCGCGTAAAAGGAGGTGGTCGGTGTCGAGATCCAGCCTCCCGCTTCGAGCGCGTTTCGCGCCGCGTTCTGGAGCAACTCACGCGACGCGTCCGCTCAAGAACTGGGTGACGTCAGCTGGTATGCGAACCGGTACACACCGCTCCGGTCGCTGTCGGCATGCAGAGACGGACGCCGTAGCCTATTCCGGCGATCGCATCGACGCCCTATGGGTGCGCTCGGCGCGGACGGGGGTCCGAAACCTCGTTAGGTGCGCGACGAGGGGTCGCCGCGTTTCATGGGCTGCGCTCGTGCGAACTGGATACCGCCGTTTCGCCGTCGGGAATGCGGGTACCTGGGCGAAGATGACGACGAACGTGCGGCCGACGGCTGGAACGGGGGCGGTGCTCGACCCTCTGCCTGATCCTCAACCCGAGCCACCGCCAGAGCCGATCCCGGATCCCCTTCCCGACCCGGAGCGACCGACTCCTCAGCCCGAGTCGCCGGGACCCAGCACCGTGGCAGCTTGGTTTCTCCAGCACCGGGTATCGGCTAAGACCGAGCCCGGCAGACGATAGGCGAAAGAAGGAGGGAAGGTTGTGGCGAAGACAGTGCGGGATGTTATGACGTCGAATGTGCGGGCGGCCGCCTCGACAGAGTCGCTCGCCGACGCTGCGCAGATGATGAAAGAGGAGGACGTCGGTTCGCTTCCGGTCGTCGAGGACGACAGGTTGATCGGAATCTTGACCGACCGCGACATCATCGTCCGTGCCGTGGCCGAAAGAGTCGATCCGCAGTCGATCTCCGTCGGCGATGTCGCATCGCGCGAGCTCGTCACGGTCGAGCCGGACCAGGATCTCGACGAGGCGCTTAGCCTGATGGCGCGGCACCGCGTCCGTCGGCTGCCGGTTGTCGCCGACGGGAGGCTCGTCGGCATGCTCGCCCAAGCAGACGTCGCGATCGAGGCGAAAGAGAAGAATGCCGGCGAAATGCTCGAGGAGATCTCGCAGCCGACCTCGACACCGCGGGAGTAGCGATGGCGACCTGCGAGGTGTGCGGAAACGAATACGACAAGACGATCGAGATCCGCCGCGACGACGAGACCCACGTCTTCGACAGCTTCGAGTGCGCGATCCACGCTCTGGCGCCGACCTGCGAGCACTGCGGCTGCAAGGTGATCGGCCACGGCGTCGAGGCGAACGGCTCGATCTTCTGCTGCGCCCACTGCGCCGCGGCGGTAGGCGTCGAGGGCGTGGCCGATCGCGCGTAGACGCTAACGCGTCGAACAGCCGCGTCCCTTCCGTCTCGCCGCACTCGCCGCGCCCATCAGGGTCGCGCGCCGAAGCTCGTGCGGACGCGGGCTCGTCGTGTCCGCTGATACCTGCCGCGCGTCCGCCGACGAACCACACCGCCTCGCCTGCTCGAGCGCTCGCGTGCCGTGACGCGCAGCGGCCGCCCGCCTGTTTCGCGTCCGGGCACGAGCACCACGTCGCCAACTCCTTCCTCGTTCCCTCAGAGCAGCCAGAGAACGAGGACGGCGATCCCCGCGATCAGGACCGCGAGCGCGATCAGCGCGAGATTGACGCTGGCGAAGAAGATGAATGGTGTCGCCTCGCTGCGCCCGGCGATAACCGCGCGTGACGTCTCCCGCAGCCGTGGATGCTCAGGCGGTGGTGACGAGCCGTCGATGCGCGTGACCGGCACCCCGAAACATCGCAACGATGACTCGAGGGCACCGTGCTAAGTAGGTGGTACAGCCCCCGGCGCTCGGGGACACTCCCGAACTCTGGCCCAGGCGAGGACGTGATGCCCGAGCATCGCCGTTCGCGCGGCTCATGACGTTTAGACTCTCGCCGATAGAAACCCGAGGAAAGGCCTTGTCACATGCCGGATAGCCTGGCTCAGCCGATTCAGGTCGGCGCTCTGACTGTCCTCTTTCACGTCGACCCAGATCAGTCCGGTGGCAATATCACCGTCTTTGAGTGCCTCGCACCGGCGAAGGCCCGAATGCCTGCGCCGCACAGTCACGACGACTTCGACGAGACCGCCTTCGGCCTGGAAGGCGTCACGAGCTTCACGGTGGGCGGGGAGCGGATCGACCTAAGCGCGGGCGAGTCGCTGTTCATACGGCGCGGTGTGATCCACGGCTTCGACAACAAAGACGATGTCGATGCCCGATTCCTGGCGGTCATCAGTCCCGGACTGCTGGGTCCGAGCTACTTCCAGGAAGTCGCCGACGTGCTTGCCGGCGATGGGCCTCCCGACATCGAGAAGATCGGCGAGGTCATGCGTCGCCACGGCCTTACTCCCGCGCCCCCTCCTTGACTTCCTGACCCCAGCACGCTGAGCGTGCTCGCCAACGCGAAGCGCGCTCAGGGGACATTTCCACACACTGGCGCATCGTGGCTTCGCGCCCCTCGACGAGCGCAGGCGTGCAAGGAGTGACGGGCCTTGCCTCCGGCACGACCACGAACACGCGCCCCTCGGCTCCATCGATACGAACAAACGCTGGGCGAGTTCTCAGCCGGCGCGTCGTGCGTCGCGAGCGACGGTGCGCCAGTGCGCATCCTCAGCAGGGCCGTGCTCCGCCGCGGCCGCCAAGGCCTCGCGCTCGGGTCGTGTCAGTTCGCGGACGAGGCAGAACTCGTTCCCGAACGGATCCTGCATCACCGCCCAGTCGATCAGCGGTCGAGTGCCTTCGTACGCATGCGGCACGGGGTACACCGTTGGCGGGTACTTCAGCCGACCGCCGATCGCTTCAATCTGCGCGATCGCGACGTCGACATCCTCGACGGTGATGTCGATGTGCGCGCGGTTCGCCGCCGGATCGAGCCGCCGCGCCACGTCGCCCGTGCCGGAGTCGGACGGCTTCGCCGTCGGCACGCGATGGAGGATGATCTCATGCTTCCAGGTTTTCTCGTCCTGGTATCCGAGATAGGCGAAGCGGTCCGGCCAGACGGACGAGATCTGTGGAATCCCGGTCACCTCGGACCAGAACGCCACGCCGACCTCGATGTCCTCTACGTCGATCACGAAGCAGCGCAGCGTCCCGATTGCCATGGTGCCTGGGATTCTGACCGATCCGACTCGGGTGATGGTCGGTCGCTCCTCACACCGAAGCGCAGAGCAGGGATCGACAACTCAAGAGACATTTCCGCACCCTCGCCCAGGCGAGGTTCGATCCATCTTCTACGCTGCCCGTTTGTAACGAACGCGCTCCATCTTTATAGGAGGCGAGCACAAAGGCCGCGGCGCTGCGAAGCGAAGACCTGCGTGGGGTTCAGGGCGTCCAGCCGCCGGAGAGCGGCTCGCCCATGCGCACGCCGAACCGGTGCAGCAACTCGGGAATCGTCTCCGGCCGTGACTCGAACCCGTAGCGCTGGACGAGCTCGGCGAACTGCTCGGGGCTCGCCTGGAGCGGGCCGCCCAGCGCGGCGAGCTCGCGAAAGTACTGCTCGAAGCCCGCAGGTGAGATGATCTCGAGAATTCGGCACGGCTCATCACCGGCATTCCAGAACGTGTGCCACTGGTTGCGCGGCTTGAAGACGAGCTCGCCCGGCCCGGCCTCGACGACATCGTCGCCGAGCAGCGCGCCCATGCGCCCCTCGAGTACGAAGCTGTACTCGTCCTCGCGCGAGTGACGGTGCAGCGGCGCAGCGAGTGCGCGCGGCGACATCGGGTGCTCGAGGAACGCGAAGCGGTCGCCTGCCTCGGCGCCCTCGATCAGGAAGCGAACCCCGATGCTTCCGAGGAAGACCTCGTCGCTGTCCGTCGGCCCGACAAGCTTCACGCCTCCGGCGCGCGCCTCCATCCCGACTCCCTTCCTTGGACACTCCGGTCGCAGGAACAATAGATGTCCCAGTCCAGTCTTCGGGCTAGCAGATCAAACGGGTGTACTGTCAGCTGCCTGTTTCGTCGACCCAAGGGAGAATCTCCATGGCGGATCCGACCGTTCCGTACCTCTATCAACCCGGAGAGAGCGAGCTCCGCTGGATGGGCAGGACGTCGACGCACTTCCTCGCCACGGGCGACCAGACGGGCGGAGCATTCAGCCTGGTCGACGAGCAAGCGACTCGAGTCAAGTCGTCTGAGGTGGTGTAACGCTCCTCGTTCGTCGGTGTGACGCTCAGGCTGGTTGGAGGGCGCGCACCTCCTCTCGCTCGGGGTCGCGCTCATCCTCGTCGACGTGGAGGAGCGCGAGCGATTCGGCTGAGAGGTAGCGGCGGCCGACGAGCCATTCATCGTTCTGTTCGATCAGGAGTGCGCCGGCGAGCCGGATCGCAGAGGCGTCGTTGGGGAAGATCCCGACGACGTCGGTGCGGCGGCCGATCTCACGGTTGACCCGTTCGAGTGGGTTCGTGCTCCGCAGCTTCGACCAGTGCGCTGGCGGGAAGGCGTAGAAGGCGAGCAGGTCCTCCTCGGCCTGTTCGAGCAGCTCGGCCACCTTCGGCATCGGCCCCTGGAGGCGGGCGATCACCTCGCCGACCCGCTCTCTGGCCTGCTCGCGGCCCTCGGCGTTGAAGATCTCCCGCAGCGCCGCCGAGACGAGCCCGCGCTGGGCGGGTCGGCAGTGCTGGTGCATGTTGCGGACGAAGTGGACGGTGCAGCGCTGCCAGGGGCAGGCGAGCACCCTGGCGATCGCGTTGCGCAGCCCCTCGTGCTGGTCGGAGACGCAGAGCCGGACGCCCTGCAGGCCGCGGCGGCGGAGCTCGCGCAAGAGCTCGATCCAGAACGCCTCCGACTCGACCTCGCCCAGGTCGAGCCCGATCACCTCCCGCCGACCTGTCTCGTGGACGGCGTAGGCGAGCACCAGCGCCTTCGAGCGGACGTGGCCGCCGTCTCTGACCTTGACCTGCTTGGCATCAAGCCACAGGTAGGGGTAGTCGCCCTCGAGCGGCCGCCCGAGAAACGCCTCGACCTGCTCGTCGAGCGCGCGGCAGAGCGCCGAGACACGGTCCTTGCTCATCCCCTGGATCCCGAGCTGCTCCACCAGCCGGTCGACCTTCCGGGTCGAGACGCCGTTCACGTACGCCTCCAAGACGACCGCGACGATCGCCTGCTCGGAGCGGCGGCGCGGCTCCAGGAAGGAGGGGAAGTACGCCTGCCCGGAGCGCTTGCGCGGGATCGCCAGCTCGATCTCGCCCACCCGCGTCTCCCAGCCCCGCGGCCGGTAGCCGTTGCGATGCGTCAGCCGCTCGCGCGAGACCTCACCCCGGCCGGCGCCGATCTCGGCCGACACCTCCGCCTCCATCAACTCGCGGGCGACGATCGCCACCGCCTCCCGGACGAAATCGCCCTGCTCCCCAGCGAGCACGTTGGCGACGACATCCGCAACAGTCATCCTTGCCTCTTCGGCCATCGTGGTGCTCCTCTCATCGATTCGTGGATGAACCGACGAGTCTGGAGCCCGCGGTGGCCGGAACCCCGCTCCGGTCCTACACGGGCACCGTTACACCACTTCTACCGACATGACCGCGACTCGGGGGGAGAGCGTCCCGCTGCACCTGCACCGCGAAGACATGGAGTCGTTCTACGTCCTGGAGGGCGAGCTAACGCTTTATGTCGGCGACCAGCCGGGAGTTCGGGCGGCCGCCGGCTCGTTCGCGCACATACCTGGCGGGACCGTTCACGGATTCCGAATCGAGTCAGAGACGGCTCGCTACCTGATTCTCACGACGCCGCGCCATGGGGAGTTCTACCGCGCGATCACGCTGGCTTCGCGTCCGGGAGGGCTGCCGCCACTCGAGTCGATCGAAGGGTCGCGGATCAAGCAGGCCAGCACGGAGTACGGGATCGAGTTCGTCGGACCACTGCCCGACTAGCGCCGACCATCGGTTCGGGAGACCTTGCCGAACGCTGGCCCACCGCAGCGCGTTATTCTCCCGCTTTCCTGGTATTTGTGGGCGTGACACTTTAGCGTGAGAGCTGTGCGGACACCCGTCTGCGACCTAACGCGCATCGAGCACCCGCTCGTACAAGCGCCGATCGGGTGCTGGCCGCGGCTCGCGGCAGCGGTCTCGAATGCCGGCGCCCTCGGCATGCTCGCGCTTACCTGGGTCGCCGATGCTGCCGCGACCGTCCGGGAAACAGCGGCGCTAACGAGCAGTCCGTTTGGTGGCAACGTCGTGCTCGCCTGGGACCAGCATGCGCGGCTCGAAAACGCGCTCGAGGCCGGGCTGCGGATCGTCTCGCTCACGTGGGGCGACCCTGGGCCGTACGTTGACCGCGTGCACGCTGCCGGCGGGCTCGTTCTACACACGGTCGGAAGCGCCGAGGAGGCGAAGCGGGCGGTCGCGGCCGGTGTCGACATCGTCGTCGCGCAGGGCTGGGAGGCAGGCGGCCACGTTTGGGGCCGCGTCGCCACGCTGCCGCTCGTGCCGGCCGTCGTCGACGCTGTCGCACCCGTGCCTGTGCTCGCCGCGGGCGGCATCGGCGACGCGCGCGGCGTCGCGGCCGCGCTCGCGCTCGGCGCACAAGCGGCGTGGGTGGGGACGCGCTTCCTGCTCGCCGAGGAGACGCCGGTGCACGAGGAATACCGACGCCGGCTCGTCGCGGCGGTCGAGACGGATGCGGAGTGGTATGCCGACCTCTACGACGTCGGCTGGCCGAACGCACCACATCGCGCGCTCCGGAACGCAACCGCCGACGCCTGGGAGGCCGCCGGCCGCCCCGAGCCGGGCAGTCGACCCGGCGAGGGTGAACCGATCGCCGCCCACCCCTCGGGCGAGCCGATCGTGCGCTACGCCAGCGAGATGCCGCCCGAGGGCGCGACGGGTGACGTCGAGGCGCTCTCACTCTGGGCCGGGCAGAGCGTGGCGCTCGCGACGCGCACGCAGTCCGCGGCCGAGATCGTCGCCGAGCTCGTCTCGCGCATCTAGGAACGTCGCCTCGAAGCGAGGCGGTCGGGAGGACATTTACGAACTCTGGCACAGCCGAGGGGACGTTCGCACCTCATGGGCTTGCCACTGGTGGCTCGCTGCCCGTCAGTCAGCGCTTCGAGGCCTGGGCGATATGGGGTGCCCTCCGACCGGTCGACACAGACCACGGCTCCGCGCCCGACGGCTCCGCGCCCGACGGCTTCACCGACGTCGATGCATCGATCATCCCAGCGACTGCATCATTCGTCGTACAGGCGGTTCTTCTCGTTGAGGTCGGTGGCCTGCTCCATGTCCTCGACCGAGCGGTCGAGTTGACCGTGATCGACGAGAGCACGTCCGTAGGTCGGCAGACCATCGACCGCCCCCCAGAGGTCGGGCTCCCACATGTGCGACCGGATCATCGACTTGCCACAGTGGAACATCGCTTCCTGCACATGCACCACCAGCGCAAGCGAAGGCACCTTGCCGCCGACCGCCATGGACTCCAGCAGCGAACCATCCTTGACAACCAACGCGGTTCCCGACACACGGACAACCTCTCGACGTTTCGGAACCACGAACATAAGACCGACGTGCGGGTTGTCCAGCACGTTGAGGAACGTGTCGCCCCGGTGGTTCCCAGGGCGGTCGGGAACGGCCAGGGTCTTCGGATCGAGCACGCGAACGAACCCCGGCGGATCCCCCCTCGGCGAGACATCCATCGCGCCCGCCGCAGAGGCGGTCGAAATCACAACGAACGGGCTGCGTTCGATCCAGGCCCGGCAGTGATCATCGATGTGATCGATCACCTTCTTGACCTGCGATTCCATTGGCTCCCCGAGCGTCGCGAGGACCTCGTCCGCCGTCGTCACCACCTGTTCAGGTTGATACCCCGGTTCACTACTCATACGACATCCTGACACTCATACGACTCGGGCAAGGCCAGCGCAATCTGCGCAGACCCGGACTCAGACACGCCGCCCGCCCCTGCTACCCAGCTGCGACCGCAACATCCGTCAAAAGTCGCAAATCGGCACTTCCTGTGCGCGGCTCCTCGCACCTCTGCGCAGGCTTTTTACTGCATAGCGCGATTTGTCGCGCTCCTTCGACCTTTCTGTGCTGAGTGGAGGCGGCGGGAATCGAACCCGCGACAGGTTCCTCAGGTCGCGACAGGGATGAGCAGACGCGTCTGGGCGGCGTGCCAGGGCAGGCCCATCTGCTCGAAGTGGGCGGCGGCGCGCTCGACGAGGTTCCGGTCCGCGCGCACCCCGCCAAGAGCTCGCGGCGCGAACGGTTCGAGGTACGTGCCTGGGCGCAGGAGGGGGGTCGCCTCTTCCTCGACTCGCTGTCGGTCTCCGAGCGCGCCAAGAGCGTCGAGACGGGTCGCCGTCGCCCCGAGGTTCATGGTGTCGGGCTCGGCGAGGAACCGACCGACGGCGACCCTGATTGGACGGCCGAACATCGGCGCGATTCCGAGCGCATCGATCGCGCACATCGCGTGGACCTCGTGAACGTCAAGCTGAACGCGGTGCGCGGCCGGCCGGCCTGAGAACGGATAAGCGACGGTGATCGCGCCGTCGGTGCCCGTGTGGTCGAGATCTTCAGCGGCGAGGCTCGCTAGCGTTACCGGCAGATCGAGCCCATGATGCTCGGCTTGCGTTGCCGAGCGCAGTCGCATCTGGCGTTTCACCGCGGGCGAAGCTCCCATGGATCCAGCAGCAGAGACTGCGTTCGCCCTCATCCAGCCGCGCCGTACGCGCGGGCCCCCCGGGCGTTCAGGCGGAATCTGCGCCGCGGCGAGCGCCGCTGCACGCTCATCGAGGCGCCGCGCCGAGCGCCTCGCGGAGCCACGCCTCGTCCGGCTGCCCGGAGAAGCCCTGCTCGGTGCGATACAGACGACAGGAGAGAACGTACTCGGCGCGCGCGTCGGCGCGCGGCTCGATGTCACGGCCGTTGACGCGGATGCTTGGCGAGCCCAGGAACCGCGCCCGCCTCGCGCTCTCCTCGTCGGCGACGTTGACTAGGCGCACCTCGGCCTCCCCGCAGACCTCGCCGATCACCCGATCGACGAGCTCGCACGCCGCGTGATGGTTCGGACAGCCATCAAAGTAGAGGATCTCGACGAGCGGCCGCGTCACGACGCTTCCTCGATTCGACAGCAGACCGCGACGTGCGCGGCGTTGTCGGCCAACATCGCCTGACCGAGCTCGAGCAGCGCCGCCACCCGTTCGTCGGCGATCCGATTCAAGACCGTGCGCCCGACCCGTCGAGCCTCGATGAAGCCACACCAGCGCAGGCAGGCGAGGTGATTCGACACCATCGGCTGCGGCAGCGCGAGCCTCGTGACGAGGTCGCCGACCGACAGCTCCTCTTCCTCCCGCAACAGCTGAAGGATCCGCAGCCGAGTCGGATCCCCCAGACCGCGGAAGTATTTGGCGATCAGGTCCGTGGTCGCGGGCGCGCTCGGAAGACGGAACGGGGACTGCGCGACGCGCGTCATCGCTTCCTAAATATCATAAATTTCTGATGGGATGAGTTAGAAGACGCCTCGTCACGAGCCGTCGGCGCGGTCACGGCAACGGCCGGCTTCCCCCGCTCGTGGCCAGGCGTCTACGCCGGAACTGTCGCGCCCGCCTGCAGAGCGGCGCGCGCGACGATCAGGTCGACCAGCTGCACGAACGGGTCGAAGCCGACGACCTCGGGAGCGTTGGCCACGAAGTTCGACAGAGCATTGATGTCGTAAAACGTTGCCTGACCGGTGTGTGCGTCGACGAGGTACTCAACGCCGCCGAGATCCATGCCCGCCGCGAGGATGATCCGTCTTGCGTCTTCGATGACGCCGGCGGGCGGATCGAAGCGTTCGATCGGAAGTCCGCGACCGGAGACGCCGTCCGCGATACCGGGAAGCTCGCAGTAGTCGGCCGGACAGAGGTTGAAGCTGCCGGGCAGCAAGCGAAGCCGGATGGCGTACAGAAACTTCCCGTCCAGGATTTCGATCCGAACGACTTCGTCGCCGGCAGCTGAAAGCTGCTCCTGCAGGAGCGCGCAGCCGTCGATACCAAGCTCGACCTCGGCCGAGGCAAGCTCGGCGAGCGAGGCGTAGGAGGTGATGCCCGCGCCGCTGCCGCCGATGTTCGGCTTCACGACGACCGGGAACGCGAGCTCGGCCGCGGCCGCGGCGGCACCGCCCGCGTTATCGATCACCCGCGTTCGCGGGTGGGAGATACCGAGCCGCGCAAAAAGCGCGATCTGTCGTGCCTTGGAGAGCTCGATCAGGTACGCGTCGTGTCCGTTCAAGACCGGAGTGCCGATTCCGTCGAGGTAGGCGAGATAGTGGAGCGTGGAGAAGATCGCATCGCCATTGCCGCGCGTCCAGGCCGAGGGACTCATCCGATTGACGACCAGGGCGTAACGACGCTCGGTGTCGGCCGGATCAAAAACGAGCTTGCCGGCGTCGATCCGCTCATACGGGATCTCCCGTCGATCGAGCTCCGCGAACAGGGGCGTGAACCATTGCGGGTGCTCGTAGAGGATCCCGATCGGCTTCTCCATGTTCAGGCCAACGACGAATCGTCCGGCCGCATTCCGCATCCGGCAGCTCGTCACCCGTCGTGATCGCTGGTCGTCTCAAACGTTCGCACGACCGCTACCGCCCAGGAGCTCTTGCACCGCCGCGGCTCCAGCCGGGTCAGGATCGGAGGGCGGCGGCAGCTCGGTGGCGATGCGATCGTCCGGCGAATCATGTGTGACCTCAAGTCGAGGGGAGTCACGGGTGCCCGCGCGAGCCGTGAAGAAACTCAGAACGGATAGGGCGCGAGGCTCCAGACGGCGGCGCCGTACCAGATCCCGAAGGCGAGGCTCGTGACGCCGAGGACCGGGGCGAGGCGGTTGAAACTGCGGCGGACCTGCGAGGTCGAGAGGGTCGCCCCGAAGCCCGTCGTCACGATCGTCATCGAGACGGCGGTGAAGGCGGCTAGCAGGACGAGAGCGACAACGGCGAGCCGCCGGGAGTCGATCGAGGCAAGGAGAAGCAGACTGACGCCGGCGCTGCCACCCATCCCGTGAATGAGGCCGATCCCGAAGGCGCCGAAGGGAGTTCGCGTCTTAGTGGGGTGCGGGTGCTCGTGCGTCGCGCTCGTGGCGTGACTGTGCAGGTGGACGTGGCTGTCGCCGTCGTGCTCATGGATGTGCGCGTGGAAGTAGCCGGCGCGCCAGCGGCTGAGCAGGCGGATCGCGAGCAGCACGATCAGGACACCCACGGCCGTCTCGGCGACCTGCTGAACGCGCTCTGGGAGGTAGCGGTTGAAGACCACGATCGGAAGTCCGAAGATGAAGAGCGTCGTTGCGTGCCCAAGTCCCCAGGCGGCGCCGAGCCGGGCCGCCGCGCGGCCCGAGCGCTCGCGGTTCGAGGCGATCAACGCCGTCACCGCCGCGAGGTGATCCGGATCGGTTGCGTGCCGGAGCCCGAGGACGACGCCGACGAGCACCACGAGCCAGAGCGACGAGCCGTCCGAGAAGCCTGCGATCCAATCGTCGAGTCCAAACATCTAGAGCACCCCCGGAACTGCTTTGACGGTAAGGACGACTCCGACAGTCAGGATCACGAGCGCGCTCGCTGCCGGAAGCAACCGGATCAGGCGGCCCTCGAACGAGAATCGGCTGAAAGCCTTCTTTGCGAGCACGGCGATCAGCCCGATCGTGGTGATGGTGGCGGCGAGCCCCACGCTGAAGGCGACGATCAGGGCAAGGCCGAAGCCGACGCGGTGGAGCGCGATCGCACTGAGCAGGACGACGAGCGCCGAGGGGCAGGGCAGGAGGCCCGCTGCGAGGCCGACGCCGATGATCCCGCGCCGGTCCGTGCGCACCCCGTGGTCATGGGTGTGACCATGCGTGTGGCCGTGCGCGTGCGAGTGGCCGGGACCGTGCGAATGCGAGTGTCCGTCGCCGTTTCGCCCGCGGAAGCGGCTGAACAGCACCGAGGCGCCCACGGCGACGACGAGCAGCCCGGAGACGAGCGTCAGCCAGGGGTAGAGCGTCTCGGGAACGATGAACTGCGAGAGCAGGAGTGTGATGAAGCCGAGCGCGAAGACTCCGGCGGTGTGCGTGATCGTGACGACGCCGCCGAGGAGGAACGCGTCGACCGGGCGCCCCTTCGTCCCGACGAGGTAGCCCGCCACGATTGCTTTCCCGTGCCCGGGGGTGAGCGCGTGCGCGGCTCCCCAGAAGGCCGCGATCAGGAGCGAGAGCAGGATGACGGGCAGCGAGAGCTCGCCGCGAGAGATCAGAGCCTCGAAGCCGCCGCCCTTGCGCTCGGCCGCCGCCGCCTGCCCGATCGCGGGCGCAGGAGCCGATTCGGCTCCGAGCTCGAAGGACGCAGTTGCGCTGGAGACGTCGAGCGGCGAGCGAAGGAGGTCGGCGGGGTAGGTGCGGAGCTCGTCGCTCTGGCTCTTCGACGGGACGCTCGAGCCGCCCAGCCTCGCGCCGTGCTCGGGCGCGATCACGACTTCTTTCCAGCCGATCCGCGATTCGAAGTTGCGGTCCCGGAACGAGAGCTTCGTGCCCGTCGCGTCGGTCGCGTAGATCGCGTCGAAGCGCAGCGTCTTCAGTCCGCCGGCGCCCGGCCGCTCGCTGCTGCGGTGCTCGACGACGCGCAACGTCGCGGGTTTCCCGTCGACCCGAAGCTCGAGCCGCCGCGCGGTCTCGGCCGCGAAACCCGACGCCTGGACGCGCTTGCCGATCTGAAGCGTCGGGATCTCGGCGAGGTCGAGCGCATAGCGGACGTAGATGCGATCGCCCGAAAGTTCAATCGTCGTGTGGTGGTTGATCGTGAAGTTGCCGAGCGGGTGCGCCTGCGCCGCGGACGGAAGGGCTAGGACGGTGAGCGCTGCGAGCGCGACGAGTAGACGCTTCATGCGACGGCCTTGCGCGCGACGGGAGCCCAGCGGAGCGAGAAGTGGGGGTTCAGATCGAGCGCCCGCGAGAACCAGTCGCGCGCCGTGTCCTCGTTGCCGAGACAGCGCTCGATCATCCCGCGGTGGAAGAGGAAGGTGGCGTCCTGGCGGCCGAGCCTGAGCGAGCGCTCCGACGCGTCGCGCGCCTCGGCGCAGCGACCGTTGCGAGCCAGCGCCCACGCGAGCACGTCGTCACCGAAGATCGAGGGCCGGGCGGCCCGAGCGCGGCGGGCGAGCGCCAGCGACTCTGGCAGGCGGATCCCATGGTCGACGCGGTAGAGGGCGCTCTCGAGGTCGATCTTGAGGCCGTTCGCGATTTGCAGCTGCTCGATCGCGCCGACGAGCCGGAACTGCTCCTGCGCCTCGGCCGGCTTCCCGGCGGCGACGAGGAGATCGCCCAGCTGGGCGACGAACTGCGGAAGCGGGACGGCGGCCACGGCCTGGCGCTCGAGCGCGATCGCTCTGCCGTAGTGGCCGCGGGCACCCTCCACCTGCGCGAGCGCGTCGAGCGCGTAGATGTACCCGGAGTTGACGCGGAGCGCCTCGCGGTACAGCCGTGCGGCCGCGTCCAGCTGGCCTCGACCCCAGGAGAGCTTGCCGAGCTGGACGAGTGTCCACGCGGTGGGCTCGGGGCGTCCGGCCGCCGTGTCGAGGGCGAGCTGCATCGCCTCCTCGGCGCCGTCGATGTCGCCCAGGAGCTCGCGGGCGTAGGAGACGCGCGAGTAGGAGGCGAGACCAGGGCGGAGGCGCGTCATCGCGTCGAACGCGGCGAAGGCCTCGTCGTAACGACCAAGCTCGAGCAGTCCGTCGCCGATCACGCCGTAGCTCCGGGCGGTCGTGGGGGAGATCTTCTTCGCCCGGAGACCGAGCGCGTGGGCGTCGCGAAAGCGGTGCTGGGCGAGCGCAAGTGCTCCGAGCCCGTTCACCGCGAGCAGGTTGTTCGGTGCCGTCGCGATCGCGCGCCGGAGCACCCGGCCGGACTTGACGTAGTAGCTCGGATCGCCGGTCTCGCGCGCCCGCTGCTGATAGGCGAGCCCGAGGAGCGCGGCCTTCTCGCCGTCGTCCGGGCGAGCGCGAACCTCGGCCTGGAGCTGCGTTACGAGGGACGTCGTGTCGCCGGAGGCGAAACCGGCCGCGAGCTGCTCGGAGGCAACTCGCGGCGCGATTCCGCCTGCGGTGGAGGAGTCCCGAAAGACACCCCCGAGGAGGGCCGCGGCGGCGACGGCAATCGCCGCCGCGGTTCCCAGGAGAAGCCGGTGCCTCAAGGCTTCTGCTGGCCCTTCGTGTTGTCGAACCCGCTGAAGGGGTCGTTCTCGTACGGGAAGAACCCGAGCGCGGGGACGTCGTTGGAATCGACCCCGTCACCGAGGGCCTTCGCGCGAGCGTTGCCCTTGAGGGCACCCGCAACCGCCATCTCGGCGATGTCGATCACGTCGTCGCCGAGGCGACGGCCGTTGGGGTAACCGGCGAGATCCCCGCCGAGCACGCCCAGCCGGGAAACCTTGTCGGCCGCGGTGGGCGGCGTCGAGAGGTTGATCCGGAGCAGGTCGAGCGGCTTGGTGCCGGTGAAGTTCAGGTTCGGGACGCCCGTCAGGAACACCTGGACGAGATCGTCGCGATCCTTCTCGGGCGCGTTGACGACGCCCGGGTAGAGCTTGTTGATCAGGGCGGCCAGGATCGGCTCACGAACGAAGTTGACGAACTTCGCGTCGCTGACCGGGGTGCCGCGGTTCCACTCGTCCTTGCGCTCGGTCGGCACGATCAACTCGTTGAAGAGAGGGTTGCCGATCCGGGAGACCTGGACGTAGGGACGCGACGAGACCTGCGTCTTGACCGTCTTGACGAAGTTGCGGAACCTGCCGTTGATCTTGACGCGGACCGTGACCTTCTTGTTCACGGTCCGGACGGAGAGCCGCTGACGCTCCGTCGACGACCAGATGCCGACGACGTGGCCCGGGGTGTCGATCTCCGAGATCGGGATCTGGAGCGCGAGCGAGTGAACGCCATAGCCGGCAAAGAAGTCCTTGCCGCCACCGGTGCTCCCGGTCCCACGGCGGAAGCCGACGGAGTCGAAGATCGCGCCGATGTCGGCGAAGAACGCGTCCTCACGCTGGCCGGCGAACGCCTTACCGCCGCCCGCGACGTCGAAGACGCCCTTGGCGGCGAGCTGCCGATAGCCCGGAGTGGTGCGCGGGCCGATGTTGTTCGGCGGCGTCACGCCGTTGACGACGACCTGGGAATTGCCACCCGAGATCCGCGTCAGCGTGTACGGCTGGGCGGTGGCCCGGAGGAACGCGACCGGCTGGCTCTTGCGGAACTGAGCGCGGTAGGTCACATCCGGCACACCGTCGCTGTTTTTGTCGATGTGGATGTTGTAGCGAGCCGACGACGAGAACTCGTAGTACATCGGGCCGGCGGCCGGATCCTCGGCGGGGATCCAGTTCGAGATGATCGTCAGCTTGTCCGCGGCATCGAGGCTGCGGAACGCGAAGAGATCGGTGTTGTCTGCGCTCGGGTCTTCCGAGATCAGTGGAGCTTCACGGTGGCTCGACGCGGTACCGGCACTCGGGCCGGAACCGACGACGGCCGCGGCAACAGCCGCTAGGGCGATCGCAAGAATTGCAACGACCGCCAGGATTCCTTTCTTCATCTTCCCTCTTCCCCTGGACAGTTGCAGGACTGCTTACGACGCTGGTTCGCCAGCCGGGCTGCCCCGGTTTGGGTGAGGCCGAAAGCCGCTCAGACGGTCGCTAACGTGCCCCGGAACGAGAAGAGGGCCGGATCGCTCCGGCCCTCTTCGTCGCCCATGTGACCGCGCCGGCACTCTTCGGCAAGGATGTGACGAACCCGATGGCGATGATCCTCGCCGGTGCGGCACTCCTCTCCCACGCGGACGAGACGGCCCAGCAAGCGGGCCGGGCGATCCGGGAGGCGTGCCTCGAGGCGGTCTCGGAGGGTGTGCGCACTGCCGATCTCGGCGGCCACGCGGGCTCAACGGAGTTCACCGACGACGTGATTCGGCGGACGCGGTCGAAGCTCGAGATCTGGGCTTCGCTCTAGAACGACAGCGGGGCGACCCGTAGGCCGCCCCGCGAACGAGCTGTCGTTCTGCTTCGAGCTAGCCGGTGATGAAGCCGGTCTTGCCGACGGCGGTGAGGATCTGGGCCTTGGTCTTCGGCGTGTCGAAGACCAGCGGCGCCGGAGCGACCATGCGGATGTGGCGCATCCACGCGGCGTGCCGCGCCTCGACCGTAACGATCGTCCCGGCCGCCTTGAGGATCGCGGGAGTCTTGATATTCGTCACCTGACCGAGGTAGGCAGTGACGCCCGTGTCCTCGAGCACCTGCGCGGTGGCCTGGAACTTCGCCTGGTTCTGGGTCGTGCCCTTGAAGTTGAAGGTCGGCTTCTTGACCGCGGCGCTGCCGAGTGCCTTCTTCAGGAACGCGACGTGGACGGCCTCGTGCCTGGCCACGACCGAGACGAAGTTGCGCGTGTCACCAACGAAGATGCCGGCGTTCGCCTTCGCCTCGGCGTAGAACGCGGCCTCGAGGTACTCGAGCGTGAGGGCGAAGTTGAGGATCGCGACGTCGCTCGCGGGAGTTGCGCCCTCGGCGATCGAGGGGAGCAGGCCCATCAGGCTGCCGGCGCCGACGACTGCTGCGCCACCGAAAGCGGCCCTACGGAGGAAGCTCGCGCGATCGTCGCCGACGAGCTTGGCGGATGCCTCTTCGAGGGCCCCGTCTTGGTCGAGGTCACCCCACGTGCGGATGGTGTCGGACATGTGTTGACTCCTTTGTGTGGCCAGTGACTGGGCAGCCACCGATTCTCTTGATTCGCACGCCCGAGCTCTCCGGATCAGTTGTTTAGGACACGGAGCCAACTCGGCGCGCGTTTGTCCAGAGTTTGTGCCGCACAAGGGCGGGTTCCCAAACCTGCGATCAGCCGGCGGCGGCGAGCGGCTTCTCGTGCCAAGGCCGTTCCAGGCAAGCCGTCCCACTCAGAACGGGTTCACGCAGCCGAGTTCTTCGAGAACGGAAGCGGAACGTCCCCGCACTTCCTCTGCGCCCGTCCTGTTGCCGGCCGCCTCGAGTGCTGCTGCGAGGTCGAGCTCGAGGCAGGCTGCGTCGTAGGTGTAGCCCCTCTCGCGCTCGGTTTTGACCGCCGCCGTGAGCCGCTCGACCGCGTCGTCGGCACGTCCCTGCTGGAGTGCGAGCAGGCCTTCCGCCGCCGCAAGCGATGTTTCCAGCTCTGCCGACACGTACGGCGTTCGTCGAATCGAGTCGGTTATTCGCGAGAGCAGCTCTGTTTCGCGCAGTGCCGCGAGCGTTCTGACGATGGGCACGATCGTGAGCACGGAGGGCCACTGCCCGTCGAGGGAAGCCACGATCTGCTCGGTCAGGGAGCGCAGGTCGCCCCGTTCGTCGACGAGCATCAGCCACGGCAGCACAACACATGCCATGGGGACGATCCGTTGCGGCTCTCCGCTCGAGAGCGCGAGCGACCGTAGCTCCGTGAGTAGCGGCGCGGCTGCCTCGACGTCACCTCGGCGAAGCGCGAGCCCGCCGACGAGCCACAACCAGAGGATCCTGGGCGCCGCGATCTCCGGGCCCGCTTCGCACTCGGCGAGTATCGCCTCGGCCTCCGCCCAGCGGCCCGCCGGAACCAACAGCATCGCGGCGACGGATAGCTCGAGATACGGGCCGACCGACTCGGGCGGCGGGAAGTCAACGATCAGTCCTCGAGCTTCCAGGGCAACGAGCTCGATCCGGCTCACCGGCAAGTAGCCGACCGCCGACCAGATGAAGTTGACGATTGCGCGGTACGCCTCCTCGTACGCGCCGGAGTCCCGGGCTGCCCCGACGATGGCGAGCAGCTCATCCGGGTCCGTGGCCACTCCCCGGGTCGCCTGCACGGTGAAGAGATTGATGCGAGCGTTCACCTCCGCGAAGGAGTCACCCACGCGGCGGGCGACGGCGATCGCCTCTGTCGCGTGGTCTACGGCGTCAGGGTGGTGCTTGAGCATCTCGATCTGGGAGCGGCGGGCGAGCGCACGCGCGAGCTGGCGCGACTCCGGCAGGCCGTCGAGCGCCGCGAGGGCTGCGTTCGCGGAGGACAACGCCTCATCCCAGCGGCCCGTCAGCCAGCACACCCGTGAGCGCCAACCGAGAGCGTCGGAGCGCAGCTCGGCGTCATCGGGCCCGAGCAGCTCCTCGAGTACGTCCAATCGTTCGAGTGCGCTTTTGTGGCGTCCCTCGGTCTGATCCAGACGTGCGAACGCAAGCTGGGCGCCCGCTCGCTGCCTGTCGTCGTGCGCGAGCTCGAGAGCCTGGTCGAGCTGCGTCCTCGCTGCCTTCAGAGCGGCGCGCTCGAACGCCGCCTCGCTAGTGGTCAGCAGCAGCTCGAAGGTCCGGCGGGAGACGGCGGGGTCGTCTTCGCCGTAGGCGATTGCCTGGCCATAGTGGTACGCGCCAAGCTCGGCGGTCTCCACGCCTCGGTCGGGTGCGACGTTCTGGATCCACTCCGCGACGCGCCGGTGCAGCTCGCGTCGTTCGGGGCGTGGGAGAGTGGCGTAGACGACGTCACGCGTGAGCGCGTGCTTGAACGCGAACTCGCGCATCCCGGCCATCACCGAGTCGGGCCGGTCGGAGACAAGCCCGCTCCGACTCAGCGGGGCGATCACGTGCTCGTCGACGTCGACGGCGGCGGGCCAGAAGATGCGGCCCACCACCGAGCAGCGGCGCAGTGCGTCCCGCGCGCCCGCCTCGAGAAGGTCGATGCGCGCGGCGATCACTCCGTGCACCGAGTCTGGGATCGAGACCTCGGCGAGCCGTTCGGTCGACACCCAACCGCCGTTCTGTCGCTCGAGCGCTCCCTCCTCGATGAGCATATTCAGCATCTCCTCGAGGAAGAACGGGTTTCCCTCCGCGCTATCGAGCACGCGGCCCCGCACTTCGTCGGACATCTGCTTGCCCAGCAACGACAACACAAGCTCTTCCGACTCGGCAGGGGAGAGTGGTGCGAGGGTGAGCGTCGTCGCGTTCTGTTTGCCCGCGCCCCACGTTGGGCGCGTCTCCAGGAGCTCAAGCCGGGCGGTGCAGACGAGCAGTACGTGCGTGTCGGCGAGACCATCCGCGAGTTGCTCGATCAGGTCGAGGAGCGCGCTCGACCCCCAGTGGATGTCCTCGACGGCTAGGACCGTCAGATGCTCTCGTCCGAGAGCAGCAACGTAACGCGTCCACCCATCCTTTAGGCGGCGTCCGATCTCGTGCGGATCGGCCACGCTCGCCACGCTTGGAAGCGAGAAGCCGATCGTCCACGCTGCAGCGTCGAGTACCCGCTCCACTTGCTCCCGAGGAACGACCGATTCGATCGCGGTCCGCAGCTTGGCGAGAGCAATGTCGGCTGCGTCGGTCTCGAGTATTCCAGCGTGTGCCTTGGCCGCCTCGGCGAGCGGCCAGTACGTCACGCCTTCACCGTACGGGAGGCAGCGTCCCTTGAGTAGGCGCGAACCGGGAAGGCGATCCACGAGCTCGGCAAGCAGGCGCGACTTTCCTACGCCGGCCTGCCCGAAGAGGGTCACGAGCTGCGGCGCGCGCTCACGCTCGACACGGCTAGCAACGGCCGTCAGAACAGCCAGCTCCTCGTCTCTCCCCACCATCGGGGCAGTCAGCCCCGCGATGCCGCGAACCGCCGCATCCCGCTCCCTGGCAGCAGAGATTGCGACCCAGGTCGGGAGCGGGTTTTGCTTCCCTTTGGCCATCACGTCGCCGTGCGGCTCGTACGAGATGGCGCGGGTGGTCGCGGCCTGGGTACGTTGGCCGACGAGCACCTCCCCCGGCTCGGCGTTCTGCTGCAGTCGCGCGGCGACGTTCACCGCGTCACCGCTCACCATGAGCTCTCCGCGCGCCGCGGCTTCCCGGCCGGCGACAACCTCGCCTGTGTTGACGCCTATACGGAGGCCGACAGCCGCACTGTGGCGGTCGCGCACGCGCGTGGCGAAAGAGCCGAAACTGTCCTGCACCGCCAGGGCAGCGCGCACGGCTCGCTCCGGGTCGTCCTCATGGGCCTGGGGTATGCCGAACACGGCGAGCACAGCGTCTCCGACGAACTTCTCGCTCGTGCCTCCGAACTTCTCGACCTCGCTGTTGACGAGCTGGAAGAGCTCTCCCTGGAGTTCGCGCACTTCCTCCGGATCCAATTTCTCGCCGAGTGCAGTCGAGCCGGCGAGGTCAGCGAAGAGAACGGTGACGACCCGCCTTTCCTGGCGGTCGTCTGCGATGTCGGCGGCGCGGCGCGCATCCTCTCGCAATGCGATCCCACAGGCCGAGCAAAAGGTCGCGACCGTGGGTTGTTCGGACCCGCAACCTGGGCAGCTCCGCTGGAGCGGGGCGCCACACGAGCTGCAGAAGCGGGCGCCAATCGGATGCGCGGCTCCGCACGAAGCACAGGCCAGTCCCACGCGCCGAGTCTACGACGCGCGCATCGAGACGGGAGCGACGGGACTCGAACCCGCGACCTCCGGCGTGACAGGCGCATTTCGGTCTGCCTACTTGACACAAGGGCTTGACACAAGCCTCTCGACCACTCGGCCAATCACGCAAAACCTTATGGATAAAGGAGCCGACGCGCGGACTCGAACCGCGGACCCCTTCATTACGAGTGATGAATCACCGCGAGAAAAGCCCTGCGAATCAAACATTCAGCTTGAATGTAAGCGGCTTGAACCCGCCGTGAACCCGCAATTGCACGCCGTGGGTAGAACCTCGCCGTAGAACCGTGCCTCGTATATCGCCAGTCACTTCGCCAAGGGTTGCGCTCCGACGATGCGGCTCGACCTCGTGTTGGCATGAGTTGGCCTTTGCAGCAGCGCCTCCTCAAAGACCTTCGGCCTGTCACGCCGGAGGTCGCGGGTTCGATTCCCGTCGCTCCCGCTTTGAAAAGCGCCTGCAAATAGGCGCTATCAGTTGTCCAACCAGACGCGAATACACCTTCGGTGGCCCAATCGTGGCCCGTTGTCTGGGTAGCAAAAGACCTGCAAATAGCCAGTTTCGTGAGCGGTCTTGTAGCCGGTCGCACGAACAAGAACGGGTCAGCGGGGGCAGGCGCTCGTTCGTTGCCTGGTCAGGCGAACAGCCTGTCGCGCCAGCGGTCGCAGGGGTTCGAGTCCTGTCGCATGCATTCCTCTGGTGTCCAGGCGCAATCGGGGATTCGCTTGCGGCTATGCGACCCGCGGGCCGGCCATCGCCCGGCTGGGGTGACCCAGGGGTGGGGTCGGTTGACCCTGGGTTCGAGTCCAGTTCAGTCCATCGGCCCGTTGCAGGAATTCGCTGATCAAGCTTGCGTCCGGCTTCGAGAACGCGGTGCAGGCCTGGAAGAGACCGGATACCTGGCAACGCTGGCGACGGACGGCGCCCACCGGAAGAAGGGCAGGCGCGACAACGGCGATCGGGACGAGGCGGTCAAGGCCGCCACGCGGGCTGCGCGGCGTGAGGTAGCTCGCTCAGCAGAGGCGGCGGGCCTAGTGGACCCGCCGCCGCCATCGTCTAGGCTCGGTTGACGTGCCCACGATCATCTACGGCGACGGCGAACCGTTCGAGTCGCCGAGCGTCCTTGTCGAGCCGGAGGCGGTCGGCTGGGAGGCAAAGCCCCAGGGGCTCTGCCGCGGCGAGCTGTGCGTGCCGTTCCCGCTGGAGGACGGCCGCGTCGACCTCGCCGCCTTCGCGGAGCGGCTCGGCCAGCCCGTTGCGCACGAGGGAGACACGTGGGCGTTCGGCGAGCCGCGGCGTCCTGCGGGCTCGCTCGACGCTCCTGACTTCACGCTCCCCGACCTCGACGGCCGCCTGCACTCGCTGGCCGACTACCGCGGCAACAAGGTCCTGCTCGTCAGCTGGGCGTCCTGGTGAGGATGCCGCCATGACCTCCCCGTGTGGCAGGCACTCCACCGCGAGCTCGAGCAGGAACCGTTCACACCTCTCGCGGTCGCGCTCGACACGGGCGGTGCCGAGGCGACCGCGGAATGGATCCGCCGGGCCGAGCCCACCTACCCATGCCTGATCGACGAGCGGCACATCGTCGCCGAGCTGTACGGGATGGTCAACGTGCCGAGCGCCGTCTGGATCGACGAGCACGGCGCTGTCGTCCGACCGACCGAGACGGCGGGCGCGAGCGAGGCGTGGCGGACGGAGGTCGATCCCGAGACGCGCAAGCTCACCGAAGCGGGCCGCGCAGAGCTCCGACGCACGCGTGCCGCCTACCTCGAAGCGATCCGTGCGTGGGTGCTCGAAGGAAAGCACGAGCTGCACCTGCCGCTGCCGGACGCCGGCCAGAGTCTCGCCGCCGCGCACTTCCGCCTCGCTGTCCACCTCCACGAGCGAGGTCTCGACGCGCACCAGCACTTCGCGGAGGCAGTGCGCCTGCGGCCAAGGAGCTGGAACTACCGCCGCCAAGCGATCGCGCTCGAGCGGCCCACCGACGCCGCCGAGCAATTCCAGGCCGCCGTCGAGGCGACGCCGCCCGGCGAGTACTACCCACCCCCGCCCGGATTGCCGCTCTAGGCTGTATGAGCTCAAGCTCAGAAGGCCCATGCTTCAGATGAGGCGGCAGAGATCGTTACCGCATGCCCGGAACCGCGTCGAGCTCGCCATGTGGGCCTACGAGACCGGTCGCATCAAGAGCTGACGCCGAGAGCGCGGCGGCGGCCGCGGCTGCCCGCTTCTCGCCCGGAGGTCCCGACAGTGCGCTGCGCGGGAATGCTCCGGACAGTGCGCAGGAGTGCCACCACAAGTGGATGCCCTATTGCCGCTCCGCGTTCGGGTGCGCGCGCCACTCCCGGTCGAGCATCGCGTAAAGGCGCAGCGTCGACCACTCGCCCTTGAACCAGTCGGCCTCGACCAGGCGGGCCTCGCAGCGAAAGCCAAGGCGTTCGAAGAGAGCCCGAACCGGCATGTTGCGATCGTCGGCCTGAGCAAAGACTCGATGCATGCCACGTTGCTCGAACAGTTCTGTCACGAGGCCCGTTAGCGCCTCGGTCGCGAGGCCCTTGCCCTGTTTGGCCGGCGCCAGCGTGACTCCGACCTCGGCGGTAGTCGGCTGATCGGTAACGACTAGTACAGCGCAATCCCCACACACCGTGCCCGTATCGCGCTCGACGATCGCCAGTTGCAGCCACTCTCCAGGTTGACCGAACTCCACCGCGCGTTGTGAGCTCAGGAAAGACTCGGCATCGGCCATCGAATACGTGCGGTCCCACGACTGATATCGCGCGACTTCGGGATCGCTCCGGTAGGCGACGAACGCCTCGAGGTCATCAACCCGAAACGGCCGCAGGCTCAGACGCTCGGTGACGATCTCGACCATGCTCGTGCTCGCTCGGGGAGCCCAATTCGTCGCAAGGCGTAGACACGGTAGCCGCCGCGCCGAACGGACCGCGCGGCCGAACATCGTAAAGCCTGATTCCGTGCTCGTCTGGGCCAGTTCGGGAATGTCGCCTGAGCGCGTCCACGGCACGTCTCCCCTAGGCCAGCGTCCAGGAGTGTCACCTGACGAGTCATGCGAGCGGACGGGCGAGTGTCAAGATGGAGTCGTGCGCATCGTCGTCGTGTCGATCGTGACAGCGGCATTGGTTGCCGTTGGCGTTGTTGCACTAGCACGCGACAGCGGCGACGACGATCAGGCGGTGACGCTAAACGCAAAGCCGGTGCGAATGATCGCTTTGCCTCCTTCGGTGATGGCCGCCTGCGCCGAGTTCGACTTGCCTACCTCGTGCCCCGTTCGCCTGCCGTACGTGAGCGGCGATGGGCATTGGCTGATTAACGGCTGCCGCCCCGGACGCGAAGGTTGCGGTGGGGTGTCATGGCTCCAGCTAGACCTTGAGCACATCGAGCGTCAGGCAGACGTGCCTCCACCGCGCTGGGTTCACGTCGAGGTTCTCGGAGGGGATCTTGACCGTGCGTTCCGGTTCACATATCCGGCCGCTGGTCGTGACAGCCAGACAGCCCTCGCGGACGGCGTATTCCAGCGTCACCGCGCGAACGCTGTCTACTTCGGCGAGGTGACATGGAGCGGACGCAGCGGATCACTCGTCCTGGCCCCCGGCTACCCCACCGGCGGCACGCAAGGAGACCACCTCATCTTTCGCTGGCGCGACTTCGATGGAGACCACGCCATAGGACTGCACGCGTGGGAGCCGCTAACCGAAGCTGCCGCGACCCTAAAGCAAATGCTCGCTACATAACCCGCGCCCGCCTCAACCAGCGATGCTTCTATGTTTGTCAAGTCGCGAGTGGCGTTCCCTGTTCGAGTAGCCGGTAGAGGCTGCGGGCGAGGTAGCGTTTGAGGCAGCGGTTGGCCTCGCGCCGGGTCTTGCCCTCCTGCAGACGCCGGTCGATGTAGGCGATCGTGGCGGGGTGTGCGCGTTTCCGTGTGACGAGGATCATGTGCAACGCGCGGTTGAGCTTTCGGTCGCCGCTTCGGTCGAGGCGGTAGCGGATCGTTTGGCCGGAGGAGGCGGGGATCGGTGCTGCGCCGGCGAGTCGCGCGAACGCGGCTTCCGAATCGATTCGGCCGCGGTGTGACCAGGAGAGGACGAGCTGTGCGGCCGCGTGCGGACCGACGCCGGGCTGGTCGAGCAGCTGCGGTGCGAGCCTGCGGGTGATCGTTTCGATCTCGTGGGCGAGCTCGCGTTCCTCGGCGGTCAGCTGCAGCACGCGTCGAGCGATCGAGCGCAGCGCGAGCAGGCTGCCGCGCAGCTCGGCGTCGTGTCGGCCATGCGGCCGGGTCGCTGCAAGCCGTTGCAAGAGCCGTGCACGCGTGAGCGGCCGCAACTCGCTCCGCAGTGGCTCCGGTGTCGTGATCAACAGGTCGCGCAGCTGACAGAGCCCAGCCCGTTTCGCGTTCACGGCTCCTTCGCGTGCGGCCACCAATGCCTGCAGCGCCTGGCGTTCACCGCCCGCCCGAGGTGTCGCGGGCGCTACGCGGCCCGCGCCTCGCTGAGCCGGGGTCGGCGCCTCCGTCACCGCTTTCCGCGCGACGTGACGACGAGGACCTCGTCGACTTGCCTGAGGAGGCTCAGAGGAGACGCAGATGCACTTCGCGAAGTGCTCGAACATCCGCCCTCCGTAGCCTGACGAGTTGCGAGCGACTCGTCAGGCTCGTTGAAGTCGACAATCCCGCAACGCTATGTCGGGACCGTTGCGAGCCGGCGCCGAGGCGCTCACCGGCCCCCGGCTCGAGCCCCCGATGCCGATCCCACCGTCTGGACGGTCAACGGCACTAGACAGTCTTGCCCGGAAGGATGCGCAGATCCCGGCCGAGGGCACGTCAAGGGAACATTTCACCCTCTGTGGTAAGGAGGCGGCCCCGTTGAGCACGCCGCCGCCGCGGGACTCCTCCGGGGCGGACTCGGGGTCGGATCGGGGTCATTCCGGATAGGCAACGCGCCGCCGTTCCGCGACGGTGGATCCGACGGCGCCGGCGACCGCCTGCGCACATGGACACTCACCGAA
>JBBJLW010000102.1:0-2612 GCA_037720595.1 Gaiellaceae bacterium
AACTACCTCGTTCCGTCCGGCGCCGTCCTACACCACGTTAAGGGACGTGACCGCGTCCTTGCCACATCTGGCAAAGTCGCGCAAAGGAGCTGAGAGCCGAGCTACGGTGCTAGGCGCGTCTCAACCGATCGAGGAGTCGCATGAGAAGGCTGGCTGTCTGAACCGCTTCCGCCGCCTCGATGACATCGTCGTAGTCGACCTCGCGGTGCCCCGAGGGATTACGAAGACTCCGTACGCGCCAGCAAACAACGCGCGAGTCCCTTCCTGCTCACCCTTGTCGGCCTCAGCGTCGACCAGCGGTCCGCCACGCCCAAACGCGCGATTCATCAGGTCTACGCCGATGGCGTCGTCGCCGAAACCGGCGAGCTCCCGGACCCGTATCTCGATCGCCTTCATCGAGACGAACACACCCTGCTCGTACTCGCCGAGTAAGAACTGAGGGCGGGCCTTCTTCTCAATGATCGGATGTACTCCGCGCTGAAGCCGCTCAGTCGCGTAGAACGAGTCTGGACCGTCTTCGAGGACCAGCCGACCTATTCGAGTGACAAAGATCGCATCACCTGAGGTTTGATCCGGGTCCTTCGCGATCAGGCCACGAGCGCTAAGCCAAGCGAACGCCTCGGCTAGAGGCCGGGCCGCTCCCGCTAAACCTCCGTACTGCTGGGCTTCCAAGATGTAGTTGCGGCTGTTCCATCCGGAATTCTCGGCGAAGTCGGCGAGAACCATCAGTCCGAGCTGGTCGACGGGTAGGTCGGTGACAGTCGCTGCATCAATCTTGAGCATCCCGCTGATCGTGGCATGGCGTCCGGCGGGCAAGGCGACGAGCAAAGGGTGGGTTGAGCGCTCTGTTAGAACGCCCCGGGCCCAGCGCCGTGGGGCTACTCGGCCCCCCTTCCACCTTCGGCGCTAGCGTGCGGGGATGCCCGAGCCGCCCGGTCGCGACCAGTTAACCATCACTCTCGGCACTGCGTCGGTCGATGTCCGGCACGGGCGAGTCACGACGGAGGTCAATAAGCCCGATACCGCGAGCGGCACCGTGCCCGCCGACGACATGAAGCGGTCGCCCGCGGAGTGGGCGACACCGGCCGAGGTCGCCATCGGCAGCGACGTGCTGACTAGCGGCCAGGTGGTCGAAGCTCTCCCTGAGAGCGACGGCAGCGTCGCGCTCTCGCTGCGATCTGGCGTCGAGCTTGACGAGGGCCTGATGCCGGCGATGGTTTGCCAGAACCTGACGCCGGGGGAGATCGTGTACGCGGCGGCACGGTCGGCTGGCTTCGCTATCGCCAACATCAAGATCCACGGGCTGGACGACCTGCCCCTAGAGCCCATCTGGGTTCTGGCACCGGTCGCCGGGGTCCGGGTCGACCGCACCGTGCGCATCGGGGTGGTCGAGTTCATGGACCCGGCCGCAGGGCAGGCGAGATCGTGTACGCGGCGGCACGGTCGGCTGGCTTCGCTATCGCCAACATCAAGATCCACGGGCTGGACGACCTGCCCCTAGAGCCCATCTGGGTTCTGGCACCGGTCGCCGGGGTCCGGGTCGACCGCACCGTGCGCATCGGGGTGGTCGAGTTCATGGACCCGGCCGCAGGGCAGGCGGTGCTCCGGCGCTTTAGACCTCCGCTCGAGCCGGTTTTCACCGAGCCGTTGGCGAACGTCTCGGCGTTCGCCCGCGTCGCCGTGGCCGCGAGCCTGTTCTACGAGGCCGAGCAGGAGGGCTTGGCGCTGATAGATACTGCCGCCGCGTGGCTGACAACTCGGCTCCGCTACTCGTGGTCGCACTCCCCCGACGGGGACCTCCAGCACTACGAGCGTGCCCCGACGCGCACTACAGTCGAGCGACGGGAGGGTGTCGGCGTATTCGCCGTCGACGGACCCCGCCGTTGGTGGCGCAAGGGGACGACGATAGGACGGGGGTGCGGCCAGGTCGCGCTCGGGCCGGCCACCCGTTGGACAGAGCCGCCGATGCCGCGCGAGGTCACGCCTGGGGATCGGCAGGCGTTGCTCGCGTTGCAGCGAGCCGCCACCGCGAGCGATCCCGTCCAGCGCGTGGGCGCGCTCTGGGAGGCGATCGAGTTCTACGTTGGCGATAGAAACCCGGACCGGCAGTTCTCGCGCAGCGAAGTCACCGCGATCGTCGAGCGCGCGATCGACGGCGTCGCAAAGGACAAAGCGGCGCGCGCCGAGGGCATCCTGCGGCGGTTCCTCAACCAGCCCTCGATTACGGCAAGGCTTAAGCACGTGTTGGGTGAGGAGGGCGTGCCGGTCACATCGGACGACGTGGCTCTCCTAACGCGCCTGCGCAATGAGCGGAACTCCGCACTCCACGGCGCGACGGCCGCTCCAGACCACGTTGACGTCGACCGCGCCGTTGCGTTCATGAGTCGCGCGCTCACCACGCGGTGGCACCGAGCTCGCATATAGCCGTTACTGCTTTCGCGTGCAGGCGATCGTCTCGGCTCTCGCGCAGCTCGCTCCCGCTTCGGACTCAGAGGAGGAGCCGCCCGTCATCGTGCGCGTCCCGTCGGAAGCGGAAGCGAGGGCCTGATCGACATACGTGATCGCTCCCGGCGCATTGCGATAGCGACGGCGCCCCCGCGCTCCACATACGT
>JBBJLW010000052.1:0-11802 GCA_037720595.1 Gaiellaceae bacterium
AGCTTGATCTCGATGTCGACGCCGGCGGGAAGGTCGAGGCGCATCAGCGAGTCCACGGTCTTCGGCGTCGGGCTGTGGATGTCGATCAGCCGCTTGTGCGTACGCACCTCGAAGTGCTCACGCGAGTCCTTGTCCTTGAACGGACTGCGGATCACGCAGTAGACGTTCTTCTCGGTGGGCAGGGGCACGGGGCCGGTGATCGTCGCACCGGTGCGCTGGGCCGTCTCCACGATCTGCGACGCGGAGCGGTCCAGCTGCTGATGGTCATAGCCCTTGAGCCTGATCCGGATCTTCTGTTGTGCCACTACTCCCTCTTCCTACTTGGTGATCTTGGTGACGACGCCGGCTCCGACCGTGCGACCGCCCTCGCGGACCGCGAAGCGCAGGCCCTCGTCCATGGCGATCGGGTTGATCAGCGCAACAGTCATCTGCGTGTTGTCGCCCGGCATGACCATCTCCTGGCCGTCCGGGAGCGTGATCTCGCCCGTCACGTCCGTCGTGCGGAAATAGAACTGGGGGCGGTACTTGGAGAAGAACGGCGTGTGACGGCCGCCCTCGTCCTTCGAGAGCACGTAGATCTCGGCGTCGAAGTCCGTGTGCGGGGTGATCGAGCCGGGCTTCGCGAGCACCTGGCCACGCTCGATCTCCTCGCGCTTGATCCCGCGGAGGAGCGCACCGGCGTTGTCGCCCGCCTGCGCGGCGTCGAGTGTCTTCTGGAACATCTCGACGCCCGTGACGACCGTCTTCTCCGTCTTCTCGTGGATGCCGACGATCTCGACCTCGTCACCGATCTTGATCTGCCCCTGCTCGACGCGGCCGGTGACGACGGTGCCGCGGCCGGTGATCGTGAAGACGTCCTCGATCGGCATCAGGAACGGCCTGTCGATGTCGCGCGTCGGCTCCGGGATGTAGGAGTCGACCGCCTCCATCAGCTCGAGGATCTTCGGCGTCCACTCGGCATCGCCCTCGAGCGCCTTCAGTGCCGAGACGTGCACGATCGGGATGTCGTCGCCCGGGAAGTCGTACTTGGAGAGGAGCTCGCGTACCTCCATCTCGACGAGCTCGAGCAGCTCGGGATCGTCGACCATGTCGGCCTTGTTGAGCGCGACCACGATGTACGGCACGTCGACCTGCTTCGCGAGCAGGATGTGCTCCCGCGTCTGCGGCATGGGGCCGTCGGCGGCCGAGACGACGAGGATCGCGCCGTCCATCTGGGCGGCCCCCGTGATCATGTTCTTGATGTAGTCGGCATGCCCCGGGCAATCGACGTGCGCGTAGTGGCGGTTCGCGGTCTCGTACTCGACGTGCGCCGTGTTGATCGTGATCCCGCGCTGGCGCTCCTCGGGAGCGGCGTCGATCGACGCGAAGTCGCGGGCGACGGTGGTTCCACCCTGCTCGGAGAGCACCTTCGTGATCGCCGCCGTGAGGGTCGTCTTCCCGTGGTCGATGTGACCGATCGTGCCGACGTTGAGGTGCGGCTTCGTGCGCTCGAACTTTTGCTTCGCCATGCTGTGTCTCTCCTTCTCTTTAACTGGTCTGCGAGTCGACGATCTCGGCGGCGATCGAGCCCGGGACGTCCTCGTAACGGTCGAACTGCATCGTGAAAGTGGCGCGCCCCTGGGTCATCGAGCGCACGTCGGTTGCGTAGCCGAACATCTCCGACAGCGGCACGCTCGCCTTGATCGTGGTGGCGTTGCCCATCGGGTTCATCTCCTCGATTCGCCCGCGACGGCTGTTCAGGTTACCCATCACGTCGCCGAGGAAGTCCTCGGGCGTGACGACTTCGACGGCCATCGTCGGCTCGAGGAGCTTCGGCTTCGCGCGCTTCATCGCCTCCTTGAAGGCGATCGAGCCGGCGATCTTGAAGGCGCGCTCCGAGGAGTCGACGTCGTGGTAGGAGCCGTCGATCAGCTCGATCTTGACGTCGACGACCGGGTAGCCGGCCAGGATCCCGGAGTTCATCGCCTCCCGGATCCCCTCGTCGATCGGCTTGATGTACTCCTTCGGGATCTTGCCGCCGACGATCTTGTCGTCGAAGACGTAGCCGTCGCCGGGGCTCTGGGGAATCAGGTTGATGACCACATCGCCATACTGCCCCGAGCCGCCGGTCTGGCGGACGAACTTGCCCTGAACCTTCTCGGCGGGCTTCGAGATCGTCTCGCGGTACGCGACCTGAGGCCGGCCGACGTTCGCGTCGACCTTGAACTCGCGCATCAGCCGATCGACGATGATCTCGAGGTGCAGCTCGCCCATGCCGGCGATCAGCGTCTGGCCGGTCTCCTCGTCGCCGGTCACGCGGAACGTCGGATCCTCCTCCGCGAGCCGCTGCAGGCCGGCGCCCAGCTTGTCCTGGTCGCCCTTCGTCTTCGGCTCGATCGCGACCGAGATCACGGGCTCCGGGAAGGTCATCCGCTCGAGCACGATCGGGGCGGAGTCGATCGCGAGGGTATCGCCGGTGGTCGTCGACTTGAGGCCGACTCCGGCCGCGATCTCGCCGGCGGTGATCTCGTCGCGCTCCTCGCGGTGATTCGCGTGCATCTGGAGGATGCGGCTGATCCGCTCCATCTTGCCGGTCGTCGTGTTGAGGACGCGGTCGCCTGACTTGAGCGTCCCGGAGTAGACGCGGAAGTAGGTCAGCTTGCCGACGAAAGGATCGGTCATCACCTTGAAGGCGAGCGCCGAGAAGGGCGCGTTCGGATCGGCGTCACGCGTCAGCTCGGCCCCAGTCTTCGGGTCGAGACCGGAAATGGCGGGGACGTCGAGCGGACTCGGCAGGTAGTCGATCACGGCGTCGAGCAACGGCTGCACGCCCTTGTTCTTGAAGGCGCTGCCGAGCACGATCGGCGTCAGCGCGTCGGCGAGCGTGCCGGCGCGGAGTGCGCGCTTGATCATCTCTGGGGTGACCAGCGACTCGTCGGTGAGGTACGTCTCGGTCAGCTCGTCGTCGTGCTCGGCGATCGCGTCGATCAGCAGGTGGTGATACTCGTGCGCCTGCTCGGCGAGCTCGACCGGGATCTCGCCGACCGTGAATGTCTCGCCGAGGTCGTCCTCGTACGTGATCGCCCTCATCTCGACGAGGTCGACGACGCCGCGGTGATGCTCTTCCTGGCCGATCGGGAGCTGGATCGGCACCGGGTTGGCGCCGAGCTTGTCGATGATCGACTGAACCGAGCCGAAGAAGTCGGCGCCGGTGCGATCCATCTTGTTGATGAAGGCGATCCGCGGCACCTTGTACTTGTCGGCCTGGCGCCAGACGGTCTCGGACTGCGGTTGCACACCCGCCACGGCATCGAAGACGGCGACCGCGCCGTCGAGCACGCGCAGGCTCCGCTCCACCTCCACCGTGAAGTCCACGTGCCCGGGCGTATCGATAATGTTGATCCGGTGGTCGCGCCATTCCGCCGTCGTCGCGGCAGACGTGATCGTGATCCCGCGCTCCTGCTCCTGCGCCATCCAGTCCATCGTGGCGGCGCCCTCGTGCACCTCGCCCATCTTGTGGGTGCGGCCGGTGTAATAGAGGATCCGCTCCGTCGTCGTCGTCTTGCCGGCGTCGATGTGCGCCATGATCCCGATGTTGCGGACGCGGTCGAGCGCGATGCGTGAGGCGGTGGTAGTCATTACCAGCGGTAGTGAGCGAAGGCCTTGTTGGCCTGTGCCATCCGGTAGATGTCGTCCTTCTTCTTGAACGCCCCACCCTGCTGGTTGATCGCGTCCATCAGCTCGCCCGCGATCTTCTGCTCCATCCCCTTTTCGCGCCGGTCGCGCGAGAACTGGACCAGCCAACGAATTGCGAGCGTGCGCGCGCGGCGCTGCGGTACCTCGATCGGCACCTGGTAATTGGCACCGCCGACGCGGCGCGAGCGAACCTCGAGCACCGGCGTCACGGTCTTGACCGCAGCCTCGAGCGCCTCGACGGCGCCCTTGCCCGTCTTCTCGGAGACGATCGCGAGCGCGTCGTAGACGAGCCGCTCAGCCGTCGAGCGCTTGCCGTCGAGCATCACGGCGTTGATGAACTGCGTCACGAGCTGCGAGCTGTGAACAGGATCCGCAACAAGCACACGGGGCGTGATGTCTGCGCGGCGAGGCATCAGCTGCGCTTGGCTCCGTACTTGGAGCGGCCCTGCTTGCGGTCGGAGACGCCGGAGGTGTCGAGAGCGGCGCGGATCACCTTGTAGCGGATCCCGGGGAGGTCTTTGACGCGGCCGCCGCGAATGAGGACGACGGAGTGCTCCTGGAGGTTGTGCCCCTCGCCGGGAATGTAGACGGTGACCTCCATCTGGTTCGTCAGCCGCACGCGCGCAACCTTGCGCAGCGCGGAGTTCGGCTTCTTCGGCGTCGTCGTGTAGACACGCGTGCAGACGCCGCGCTTCTGCGGTGCGCCACGCAGCGCAGGGGTCTTCGTCTTCGCCTGCGGCGATTGACGACCCTTCCGGACGAGCTGATTCGTGGTCGGCACTGCTCTCCTCTGCACACAACGTCTGAACACACGGCAACGGTCGGCCGGGCTGCACTACGCCCTAGCCAACCGGACAGCGGATGGTAGCGGAGACCGCGCAGGCTCGCAAACGCAAGAGCGCCTTTCAGAAAGACGTTTCGTCGGCGGGGTGTGCTGGGTGGTGCGAGCGCAAGGACGCAGAGAGCCTCGATAGTCCAGCTACCGAGGCTCTCTGAGGACGCCGCGATCGTGCCGCACAGCGCCGCCCGACGGCTCAAGATTCTGAAAGGCGCTCTAACGCTCGTCGAGCGAGAGGAAGGCGAGGAAGCTCGTCAACTCGACCGCGCCGACGGCCGGAAGCCGGTCGCGGACGCACCGCAGCTCGTCCAGCGCTGCGTGCTGACGCCGCCACGTCCAGTTGCGGTAAGCGTCGGCCCTCGCCGCTCGGCGGAGGGCGCGCGCGACCGCCGGCTTCGCCCGGTCGAATGGAACCGCAGCGAGTGGCGTCGTCTCGCCGATCGCCCGAACGCGGACGAGGCCGTCGAACGTCCTGATCGCGAGCTCACGCCCCGTCGCGAGCGAGAACGCCTGCGCCGGAAGCTCGGACGCCAGCACGACCCCTCGACCGTTCGAAAGCCACGATGGCGCGGGGTCGAGCTCGAGCTCTCGCGCCGGCACGGACCCGTAGGAGGCGAGGAACTCCGTCACCTGCGCGACGGATGGGTTGTTACGCGGTACGAGTTTCTCCTCGAGCGCGCGACGGCGCAGCTCGTCGCCGATCGCACCGCGACCGACGGCGAGCGTCGCGTTGGCACGCGTCAGCGCAGTGAGGTACGGCCCACGGCTCCCGAAGCGAAGCAGGGTAATCGCACGCTCGGTGGCGATCACATCGCCGGCGTCGAGGCTGACCGCTCGTTGCTCGACGAGCCGGGCGAAGAGGATCGAGAGCGCCAGCTCCGCGTCGCCCGTCACCCGCGCAAGCTCGGCGATCTCGTTCGTCGTCACCGTCTTGTCGCCCAGCGCGCAGCGAGTCCCCGGACGCAGGTCGATCTGTCCCGCGCGAAGATCGGCGTCGAAGCGGTGTCGAGCGGGCGCGTCGCAGAGATCGGCGTCGCGAGCCCAGAGCCATACGCACGCGGCGCCGGCCTTGTCGGGATCGTTGCCGGCCTCGTTGAAGACACCCCAGCCCCAGGAGAAGACGTACGCGGTGCCGAGCTCGCGCGAGACTTGCCTCGCCGCCAGCGCCTGCAGCTTCGCGACCTCGAACCACGCCGACTCGGGCTCGAGCCCCTCGCGGCCGCCGGACCCGCGGCCGGTCTGGAAGGCGAGCATGAAGCCCACCTTGCTCGCCGGGATGTTCATAGCGAAGAGCTTCGAGGCAGCTCGCCGCATCGACGTGCGCATCCGCCGGCTGCCGAGCTCCGGGCCGGCCTTGTGGATCGACGGCGCGCCGAAGTATTTCTCGACCACGATGTCCGCGACGCTCGCCAGCTCTCGCCACCACGGCGCCGCGTCGACGCCGGTATACGGATCGCTCGAGACGAGCAGGATCGGCTTCGCCCCTCGAGCGGCGAGCAGGCGCGACCACTGGAGCACATTGGCTCGGTACCTGGCGGTCGTGGCCGTCCACGGAGTCGGCGTCGAGGCGCCGAAGAGCTCGTTCATCACGATCCACGGCGTCTCGCAGCCGAGGCTCGCGACCGCGTAGTCGAGCAGGCTGTTCGCCCTCTGCGCGAGCACGGACGGGTCGGCAGGCGCCGACGGGGTGCCGATCCGCCGATTGAGATAGTTGTCCCAGAAGACGGTCGTCGCGCCGGCGGCCCTCATCTGGGCCGGGTACTCCGCCCCCGAGCCGGCGACGATCACGCCCGGCCGCCCGAAGATCGACTCGAACTGCGGTGCGCCGTAGTCGATCCAGAGCGGTTTCTCAGCCGGTACGACGCAGGGCGCCGCGGCGGCCGGCGCAACGGCGAAGGCCGAAACCGCAACCAGCGTGATGAGCAGGATCTTCTTCATCGGGCGCGACCGTTGTACCAGACGTCTCCGGATGCTTCGACGTACCGGGCGGACAGCGGAACGACGACGGGGCGGCACCGGCGGCCGCCCCGTCGCGATTCGTGGCGCTCGGCGAACGAGCTAGCTGCTGCTCTCGTCAAGCGGGCTGTCGATCTCCGGGATCTCGGCCGCCTCGGGCGACTCCTTGGGCATCCCGTCGCCGTCGGCGTCGCGTTCGGGCGCACCGCCGAAGGTGAGGCCGAGCGCCTCCAGGTCGATCCCGTCGCCGTCGCCGGAGCCGATCTCCTCGAGCGCCGCCAGCAACTCGGCCTCCGTGTCGGGCCGCGCGTAGAGGTGCGCGGGCACCGAGTCGGACGGGCCGATGTCGATCTGGCGATAGCGCTTGAGCCCGGTTGCCGCCGGGATCAGCTTGCCGATGATCACGTTCTCCTTCAAGCCGAGCAGGTGATCGACCTTGCCCTCGATCGCGGCGTCAGTCAGCACCTTCGTCGTCTCCTGGAAGGAGGCGGCGGAGAGGAACGACTCGGTCGCGAGCGACGCCTTCGTGATTCCAAGGATCAGCGGCTCGAACGTGGCGTGCTCGCCCTTCTTCTTGAGCTTGCCGTTCTCGCGCTCCACCTTCGTCTTGTCGGCCAGCTCGCCCGGCAGCAGGCTGGTGTCGCCCGCCTCGATCACGCGAACCTTCTTCAGCATCTGTCGCACGATCAGCTCGATGTGCTTGTCGTGGATGTCGACGCCCTGCGACTTGTAGACCTTCTGCACCTCTCCCACGAGGTACAGCTCGGTCTCCGTCGAGCCCTTGCCCGCCTTCGTGCGCAGATCCAAGAGCTCGGACGGCGAGCGGGAGCCTTCGTTGAACGGGTCGCCGGGCTCGACGAGCTGGCCCTTCGTCACGAGCAGACGCGTGCGGCGGGGAAGCTGGTACTCCTTCTCCGGCAGCAGCTCGCCGGCCTCGTCGAGCGCGTCGGGGATCACGGTGACCTTCGGGCCGCGGTCCGAGTCCTCGATCTCGACCCGGCCGTGGATCTCGGAGAGCGTCGCCGCGCCCTTCGGGTTTCGCGCCTCGAAGATCTCGACGACGCGCGGCAGGCCGTGGGTGATGTCTGCGCCGGCGACGCCGCCGGTGTGGAACGTCCGCATCGTCAGCTGCGTCCCCGGCTCGCCGATCGACTGGGCGGCGATGATCCCCACCGCATCGCCGATCTCGGTGCCCTCGCCGGTGGCGAGGAAGGTGCCGTAGCACGCCTGGCACACACCGCTCTCGGCGCGGCACTTGAGGACCGAGCGAACCGGCAGGGTGGCGCCCTCGGCGTGCTCCTCGAGCCCTTCGATGATCTCCCGGAGCTTCGGCATCGTCAGGTCTGCGCCCTTCTCGACGAGCATCTTCTTGCCCGGCTTGCCGTCTTTCAGCGGCTTGTAGACCGTCTCGGCCATGATCCGGCCGACGACGCTCTTGTTCAGGCCGTCGGGGCCTGCAACCGGCAACTCGATGTAGTCCTCGGCGCCGCAGTCGGCCTCGCGGACGATCACGTCCTGCGAGACGTCGACGAGACGCCGCGTCAGGTAGCCCGAGTCGGCCGTGCGGAGCGCCGTGTCGGCGAGACCCTTGCGGGCGCCGTGCGTGGAGATGAAGTACTCGAGCACCGAGAGACCCTCCATGAAGTTGGCCTTGATCGGGCGCTCGATGATCTCGCCCTTCGGATTGGCCATCAGGCCGCGCATCCCGGCGAGCTGGCGGATCTGCTTGAAAGATCCGCGCGCCCCGGAGTTGGCCATCATGTAGATCGAGTTCAGCTCGTTCAGATTCGCCTCCATCGCGTCCGCGACCTTGTCGGTCGCCTCCGTCCAGATCCCCACGATCGCCTCGTGCCGCTCGTCCTCGGTGATCAGTCCGCGCGAGTATTCGAGCTCCTTCGCCTTCACGCGAGCCTCGTAACCGACGAGGATCTCCTCCTTGTTCGGGGGGATCACGATGTCGTTCTTCGAGACCGTGATCCCGGCCTTCGTGGCGTAGGTGAACGCGAGACTCTTGATCGTGTCGAGCACCGTCGCGATCGCATGCGCGCCGTAACGGTCGACGAGGCCCGCGATGAAGAGGTCGATCTCGCGCTTGGAGAGCGTGCGGTTGATGAAGTCGTGCACGCCTGCCTCGCCGATCACGACCGCCTCCTGGAGCGAGCGCTCGATCTCCGTGTTGAAGATCACGCGGCCCGGAGTGGTCAGGATCAGCTCGCCGTGCCAGCGGTACTCGATCGTGTCCTGGAGGCCGACCTGCTTCGATTCGAGGTGGAACTCGACCTCCTCCTCGGTCTGGAACCGCTTGATCCCCTTGACCTTCTGCTCCTTCGCGATCTCTTCGACGGTGGTCGCCGAGAGGTCCCGCCCGGAGTAGGTGAGGTAGTAGACCCCGAGCACCATGTCCTGCGTAGGCGTCGTCAGGGGACGACCGTGCGCCGGCGAGAGGATGTTGTTCGAGGAGAGCATCAGGATCCGCGCCTCGGCCTGAGCCTCGGCGGAGAGCGGCAGGTGGACGGCCATCTGGTCGCCGTCGAAGTCCGCGTTGAACGCGTGACAGACGAGCGGGTGAACCTGGATAGCCTTGCCTTCGACGAGCACGGGCTCGAACGCCTGGATCCCGAGTCGATGGAGTGTCGGGGCCCGGTTCAGGAGCACCGGATGCTCGGCGATCACCTCTTCCAGGACGTCCCAGACCTCGGGAGTCATCGACTCCACGTACTTCTTTGCGGCCTTGATGTTCTGGACGGCCTTCCGCTCGACGAGCCGGCTCATGATGAACGGCTTGAAGAGCTCGAGCGCCATCAGCTTCGGCAGCCCGCACTGGTGCAGCTTCAGGTAGGGCCCGGAGACGATCACGGAGCGGCCCGAGTAGTCGACCCGCTTGCCGAGCAGGTTCTGGCGGAACCGGCCCTGCTTGCCCTTCAGCATGTCGGAGAGCGACTTCAGCGGCCGGTTGCCCGGGCCGGTGACCGCGCGGCCGCGGCGGCCGTTGTCGAACAGCGCGTCGACGGCCTCCTGCAGCATCCGCTTCTCGTTGTTGACGATGATCTCGGGCGCACCGAGGTCGAGCAGCCGCTTGAGGCGGTTGTTGCGGTTGATCACCCGCCGGTAGAGGTCGTTGAGGTCCGACGTGGCGAAGCGGCCGCCGTCGAGCTGCACCATCGGGCGCAGCTCCGGCGGGATCACCGGCACGGCTTCGAGGATCATCCACTCCGGCTTGTTCTCGGAGGTGATGAACGCGGTCACTACCTTCAGGCGCTTGATCGCACGCTGCTGCTTCTGGCCCTTCGACGTCTTGATCGTCTCGCGGAGAGAGAGCGCCTCAGCCTTCAGGTCGAGGTCGCGGAGGAGATCGCGGATCGATTCCGCTCCCATCCCGCCGCGGAAGTAGACGCCGAACCCGTAGGGCGAGCCGAAGCGGTCCTTGAGCTCGCGGAAGAGCTGCTCGTCGTTCTCGACGTACTTGACGTCGAGCTCGCGGAAGCGCTTCCAGACCTCCTCGAGGCGACGGACCGAGTCGACCGAGGCCTCGCGCGCATCCTCGCGACGGGACTCGATGTCGGCGTACATCTCGCGCACCTTGAGCGCCCACTGGCCGACCGTGTCGAGGTCGTCCTTGCGCGCGCCCTCTTTCAGGCAGAGGTCGTAGGCGAGCTCCCGCACGTCGGCGGGATCGCCGGCCGGCTCGGCCTTGGCGAGCACGTCGGCAAGCAGGCCTGCGCCCACCGCGCGAGCCTTCTCGAGATTCTTCAGGTCGACGCCGCTGACGAGCTTTGCATCCTCACCGGACAACTCGGCACCGGAGAGCAGCGCATCCTGCAGCTTGTTCACGTGCTTCGTGAGGGCGCCCTTCTTCGAGCCCGAGGCCTGCTCGAGCTCGTTGCGGAGCGGCCGCAGCGCCTCCTGGATCTGCTGAGCCGCGGTCGCGACCTGCTCGTGCTCGCGCGGGGCGAGCTTGCGGTCGTCGCGCGTCGCGGTCGCCCGGACGAGCTCGCGGATCTTCTTCGGATCCTCGGTCGAGATCTTGCCCGAGAGCTCGGGGAAGATCCCGGACGCGAGCGAGCGCACTTCCTCGAGTGGCGACAGCAGCTGCTCCTCGGCCCAGTTGCCAAGCCCACGCGCCCAGAAGTCGTCGTCCTCGTCGAAGTCCTTGTCCTTGCCCTTCGCGAAGTAGTCGCGGCGCCGCTGGAGCCGGCCCTCGAGGGCGGCGAGCGCCTCGTCACGGTCGACGTAGATCTGCTCCGACTCGATCCGAACCTTGTCCTCGAGGTCGGCGAGATCCTTCGCCCGCGCCTCGACGTCCACGGCGGTCACGATCGAGGCGGCGAAGTAGAGCACCTTCTCGAGCTCGCGCGGGGCGATGTCGAGTAGGTAGCCGATGCGGCTCGGAACGCCCTTGAAGAACCAGATGTGCGAGACCGGCGCGGCCAGGTCGATGTGGCCCATCCGCTCGCGCCGCACCTTCTGGCGGGTCACCTCGACGCCGCAGCGCTCGCAGATGATCCCCTTGTAGCGGACGCGCTTGTACTTGCCGCAGTAGCACTCCCAGTCCTTGGTCGGACCGAAGATGCGCTCGCAGAAGAGCCCGTCGCGTTCCGGCTTCAGGGTGCGGTAGTTGATGGTCTCCGGCTTGGTGACCTCGCCCGAGGACCAGTCCCGGATCTGCTTGCTGGAGGCAAGCCCGATTCGGATCGCGTCGAAATCGTTGATGTCGATCAAGTGATCAGCGCCTCTTTCTTCTTCTCAGTCAGTTTCGGAATCGGTCGTCGTGCCAGTCGGGCGTACTCAGTCGTCGAGCTCGAGATCGGCGACCTCTTCGGCCACTGGGCCTACCTGCGCCTGCGCCTCTTCCTCGGCCACCTCGCCGGGGGTGAGAACGACGTCCGCGAGGTCGTCGAGCTCCTCGTCGGCCGCGAGCACGAGCTCGCCGTCAGCGTCCTGCCGGTCGGCGCCCTCCTCGAGCTCCTCGGCCGTCGGCTGGCGCGCCGCTGCGCGGAGCGAGCCGGGCGAGAGGTCGATCCCGAGCTCCTCCGCGGCGCGGAGCAGCTCGTCGTCCTCCTCCCGCACCTCGACCTCGCGGCCCTCGTCCGAGAGGACGTGGACGTCGAGCGCGAGCGACTGCATTTCCTTCAGGAGCACCTTGAACGACTCGGGGATCGACGGCTCGGCGATGTTCTCGCCCTTGACGATCGCCTCGTAGGCCTTCACGCGCCCGACCGTGTCGTCGGACTTGATGGTCAGCATCTCCTGCAGCGTGTAGGCGGCGCCGTACGCCTCGAGCGCCCAGACCTCCATCTCGCCGAAGCGCTGGCCGCCGAACTGCGCCTTGCCGC
>JBBJLW010000053.1:0-11467 GCA_037720595.1 Gaiellaceae bacterium
GCGGACACCACTGCGGCGACCACAGCGTCGTCGGACGAGAGCGGCCCATCCGAGGACGCCGTCGTCCGGGTCGCGTTCTTCGCCGACATGGTCACGGTCGATCCGGACGTCTTCTATGACATCGAGGGCGACGCGGTGATGCTTGCCCTCTACGACGGCCTGCTGCGCTACGCGCCCGGCAGCACCGAGCTCGAAGGTGCGCTCGCCGAGAGCTGGGAGGAGTCCGACGACGGGCTCACGTACACGTTCCACCTCCGCCCGGACGCGAAGTTCTCGGATGGGACCCCAATCACGTCCGACGCAGTGCAGAAGAGCTTCGAGCGCCGAACGGCCGTCGACCAGGGCCCGGCGTACATGCTCGCCGACGTCGCGCGCTACGAGACACCTGACAAGCAGACGCTCGTCATCGTCTTGAAGCAGAAGGTCGCCGGCTTCCTCGACCTGATGGCCTCCCTCTGGGGCCCGAAGGTGATCAACCCCAAGGTGCTCGAAGAGCACGCCAAGGATCAAGCGCAAGAGTTCCTCAAGACGAACGCCGCCGGCACTGGTCCGTTCAAACTCGAGTCGTTCAAACAGGGCACCGGCTACACCCTCGCTCGCAACCCGAACTACTGGGGCGAACCGCCGTACTTCGCGAAGGCCGAGGTCTCGGTACAGCCGGACGTCTCCGCGCAGCTGCTCAAGCTGCAGCGGGGAGATCTCGACGCGATCATGCATGGTTTCCCGCTCGCGAATCTCGATTCGGTCGAATCTGACGACAAGCTCGCCGTCGAGAGCTTCGAGTCGCTCGGCACGACCACGCTGTTCCTGAATCACAACAAGCCGGCGCTCGCGGATGTCGCCGTACGCCGTGCACTGATCCAGGCCCTCGACGTGGAAACCCTGATCGAGGAGGTCTACGGCGACACCGCCACCGTGCCGGAAGGCGCCTATCCGAGCCCTCTGCTGCCGGACGAGGCTCCCGTCGACTACACGGCCGATGCGGACGGGGCGAACCAGGCGCTCGAGGACGGGCTCACGCTCGAGGTCGTCTACACACCCGACTCGAGCGGCGTCCAACGCAGGCTGGCGGACCTGATGCGGCAGCGGCTGGCGCTCGTTGACGTCACCGCGAATGTTCGGCAGGTGGAGCTCGGAACCGTCTTCGGATACCGCGACGACGTCAAGAACGCTGCCGACATCTACGTCTCCACACCGACGCCCGACGGCGCCCATCCCGACGCCTGGGGCCGGATCGTCTGGTACACGAAGGGCGGCCTCAACTTCTTCAACTACTCGAACGCGAAGGTCGACGCGGCCCTCGACGCCGGGCTGCGTGCGGGCGGGACGAGCGAGGAGGACTACGGCGAGGCCGGGCGCCTCGCGACCGCGGACTGGGCGGTCGTGCCGATCGCCCAGGTCAAGGACCTCGTCGTGACACGAGCCGACTTGGACGGCGTCGAGCACGTGCCGGCCTATCCGTGGACGATCGATCTGGCGAAGGTGTCCCGCTCGTCGTGATCCGGTTCCTCGCCACGAGGCTCGTCGGCGCAGTGGGCGTGCTGCTCGCGCTCGCGTCGATCGTGTTCGTCCTCCAGGCAATCGTCCCGGGCGATCCCGTTCGCGCGCGCGTCGGCGCGAATGCGTCCGCAGAGGTGGTTGCCCGCGAGCGGGAGCGGCTCGGTTTCGACCGGCCGCTGCTCGTGCGCTACGTCGACTTCATTGGAGACGCGGTGCGAGGGAGCCTCGGCGAGTCGGTTCGGACGGGACGTCCTGTCCTCGCAGACATCGGGTCGTTCCTGCCGGCGACGGCCGCGCTGGCGAGCGCGAGCCAGCGGCGCGCGATCGTCGGCGGGCTCGCGCTGGGCGTGCTCGGAGCGCTCGCGGGGCGGGGCGGCGGGATCGTCCGGCTGGTGTTCGTGGCCGGGGCCTCCGCCCCGGCCTTCCTCCTCGGCCTCGGCTTCATCTACCTCTTCTATCTAAAGCTTGGCTGGCTTCCGGCCTCCGGCGCGTCGAGCGTGGCCGACGCTCCTTCGGGGCCGACGAGGGTCGTCTTCCTCGACGGGCTCCTCGCCGGGCGCCTCGAGGTGGCGGCGGACGGGTTGCAGCACCTCGTCCTGCCGGCGGTCGCCCTCGCGCTGCTCCCCGCTGTTGCAATCGGACGCGTGTTGCGCTCCGCGCTGATCGAGGTCTATCGCAGCGACTACATCCGTACCGCGAACGCCAAGGGCCTCGAGCCCCGCGTCGTGCTCTGGCAGCACGCTCTCCGGAACGCACTCTCGGCGCCGCTGACCATGACCGGTTTGCAGTTTGGGCTACTCCTGGGAGGCGTGGTCGTGATTGAGAGCGTGTTCGCCTGGCCCGGCATCGGCCTCTATACCGACCAGTCGATCGGCTTTGGAGACCTCCCGGCGATCACCGGCGTCACGCTCGTCGTGGGGGCCGGGTACGTCCTTGTCAACGTCCTCGTTGATCTCGCGCAGGCGCTCGCCGACCCGCGCATCCGTCTGTGACCACGAGGCACCCCGAGACGATGGAGGCACGATGACGCAAAAGCGTGCGCTGCTTGCAGGCGAGACCTGGCTGACCTACGGGATCCACCAGAAGGGGTTCTCGGCGTACACGACAGGGAGCTTCGACGACGGCTCTCGCGAGTTCCGGGTGGCGCTCGAACAGCGCGGCTGGACGGTGGAGCACATTCAGAATCATGCCGCCACAGAGAAGTTCCCCAACTCGCGGGAAGCGTTGCGCGAATACGACGTCGTCATCCTCAGCGACATCGGCGCCGACACGCTGCTGCTCCACCCGGACACCTTCGTCCGCGGTCAGCGGACACCGAACCGGCTCCGCGAGCTCTCCGATTGGGTCGCGGCCGGCGAGGGCGGATTCTTGATGATCGGCGGTTACATGTCCTTCTCGGGCTTCGAGGGAAAGGCTCGCTACCACGGCACGCCGATCGAGGAGGCTCTCCCAGTCAGGATGCTCGGCTACGACGACCGTGTCGAGGCGCCGGAGGGCGTGACACCGACCGTCACAAGCGACGGCCATTCCATCCTCGACGGCTTGCCAGGAGAATGGCCGCACTTTCTCGGCTACAACCGCGTAACCCCCGCAGGAGGCGAGACTCTTCTGGCCCTCGGAGCCGATCCGCTTCTCGTCGTCGACTCCCACGGCGAGGGGCGCGTGGCAGCGTTCACCTCCGACTGCTCACCGCACTGGGGAAGCCCGGAGTTCATGGCCTGGGACGGCTACGCCGCGTTCTGGGATCAGCTGCTCTCATGGCTGGCGCCAAGGTCGTCCGGGTGACACGGCGACCGCGGATCATCGTCGTCGGCTCGACGATGATCGACCTCATCGCCTACGCCGACCCGCTACCCGGGGCGGGCGAGACCGTGTTCGGCACCGAGTTCCGGCTCGGCTTCGGGGGCAAGGGGGCAAATCAAGCGGTGATGGCGTCGCGGCTCGGGGCCGAAGTGATCTTCGTGAACCACGTCGGCGACGACCTGTTCGGCGCGATGACGCGCGAGAACCTCGCCGACCACGGCATCGAGATCGGGCGCGTGATCCCGATCCCGGGGCAGTCCACAGGTGCGGCGCCCATCTGGGTCGAGCGCGACGGCACGAACCGGATCATCGTCGTCCCAGGTGCAAACCTCACCGTTGACGGCGCTGCCGTCCGCCAGGCGCTCGCAACCCTGGACGAGGCCGACTGCGTTCTCTGCCAGCTCGAGATCCCGCTCGACGGGGTGGCCGAGGCACTGAGAGCGGGCCGCAATTGGAACTGTCCCACAATCCTCAATCCAGCCCCGGCCGCTGCGCTCGACGCGGAACTCCTCGAGCTCGTCGACTGGCTCGTCCCGAACGAAAGCGAGTTCGAGGCGTTGTTCGGCGAGCCGCCAGACACCGACGCGGCGTTCGTTCGCGCGAGAGCGGACGGATTGATCGTGACACTCGGCGACGCCGGAGCTGCTGCAACGATCGGCGGCTCAGTCCACCGCGTCGGAGCACCCGCGGTTGAAGCCGTCGATACCACGGGTGCAGGGGATGCGTTTCTCGGTGGCTTCGCCTACGCGCTCGCCGCGGGTAGGGAGCCGGACGAGGCGCTGGTCATTGCGAACGCATGCGGTGCGCTCAGCGTTACGCGTCCCGGGACACAGACGTCGCTGCCTGACCGCAAGTCCGTCGATGCCGTCGTCGCGGCGCGGGCCGCTGAGCGCGCCGATCGGGCGCGCGCATGAGAGAGGGATTGGTTGAGCGGAACGTAATCGCACGCGCGATCTCCGCAGCGACCCCGGCCGATCCCTTCACGGGCGTGTTTCGCGTAGTGTTCGGTTATGTTGCCGTAACTGATTACATCACGAACGAAAGCCCCTGCAAATAGAGAGCCGACGCGCGGATTCGAACCGCGGACCCCTTCATTACGAGTGATGACGTCGACGCTGGAAGATCCCTGCAAATCGGGCTATGAACGCCGACGCGCGTGGGCGTGAACCCGCCATGAACCCGCTATTGCCCGCAAACTAGTCCGGGAGCGGGTCGGTGTCGAGGTCGGCAGTCGCGGGCCCCTGGACGAGCGCACCGTCGGCGGCGAAGCGCGAGCCGTGGCAGGGGCACTCCCAGGCGCGGTCGGCCGGATTCCAGCCGACGATGCAGCCGAGGTGCGTGCACCGCGCCGAGAACGTGTGCAGCTCACCCCTCTCGTCGCGATAGGCCGCATACTGCTTGCGCCCGACGCGCGCGACCGTTCCCTCGCCCGGAGGGAGCGCGTCGATCTCGGCGCGCCCGTCTCGCGGCCGGACACGGTCGCGAAAGAACGTCAGGCCGACGCGGCCGTTTTCCTTCGCGAAGGTCGTGGCCGAGTGCCGGACGTCGAGCCGTTTCGCGTCGTAGAGCCCCGCGTATTCGTTCGGTCGGCCCAGGATGGCGTCGGTGAGCATCGCCGCCGCGAGCGTGCCCTTCGTCATCCCCCACTTCGCGAAGCCGGTCGCCACGAGCACCCGGTCGTCGCCGCGACGCAGCCGCCCGATGTACGGCAGCTTGTCGAGGGGCGCGTAGTCGTGCGTCGACCAGTGGTACTCCACCTGCGCGACGCCGAATCGGTCCTGCATGAAGCGCTCGAGCTTGCGATAGCGCGCGTCGGCGTCGGGAGCCTCTCCGGGCCTGTGACCCTCTCCGCCCACGATCAGGATTCGACGGCCGTCCGCGCCCGCCGTCGAGCGAACCGACCTCGTCGGCTGGTCGGCGCTGATGTACATGCCACGCGGGGCCGCGCCCGCGTCGACGGTGGCCGCGATTGCGTAAGACTTCATCGGGTGGGCCTTGGCGAAGAACAGACCACGGTCGACGAACGGGAGCTGAGTGGCAATCACCACGTGTCGCGCGCGCACAGCCCCGCCACCGGCCCCGACGACGCATGGCTCGCCCGCATGCACTTTGGTCGCCCGCGTTTGCTCGAGCACATGGCTCCCGTCCCCGTCGACGAGCCGCGCCAGCGCGGCGACGTACTTCCAGGGGTGGAACTGTGCCTGCCCGTCGATCCGGATCGCGGCGGCGACCTCGTAGGGAAGATCGGTTTCCGTCGTCAGCTCGGCTGCGATTCCGGCCCGCTCTACGCACGCCAGCTCCCGCTCGAGGCCGGAAACGGCCTTGGCTGACTCGACGTAGACGAAGTTGCTCGCGCGCTCGAAGTCGCAATCGATGCCGTGCTGCTCAACAAGGCGCGCGACCTGATCGATCGCCTCCTGGTTCGAGCTGGCGTACCCACGCGCGGCTTCGACGCCGACGGAGTCGATCAGCTGACGGTAGACGAGGCTGTGCCCGACAGTCAGCTTCGCGGTCGTGTAACCGGTGGCGCCTGCGCAGACTCGATCCGACTCGAGCAGTGCCACCGTCTTTCCGGCGGCCTTGAGGAGATATGCGGCGGTCGCGCCCGTTATCCCCGCGCCGACGACGGCGACGTCCACCTCGAGCGGCCCGGACAGCCGTGGGTACGCAGTTTCGGCCGCGGCGAGCCAGAGCGGGTTGTTCAGGCGCGTCACCCGACTCAGCGTTTCCAGACGGGTCGGCCGCTAATCCCTTAAGTCGAAGGAGACCACGCTGCGGATCCCGTCCAGGCCTGCCGCTCGTCTGGTTCGGGCCCGCTGAGCATCGGCTCGCTCGCACCTTGTCCTCTCGGGAGCTCGAGCCGCTCCTCCGAGAGGTCGACGCAGATGATCCGCTCCACGCCATGGAGCCGGCAATCGGAAACCACACCGAGCCGCAACATGACCGCGCCGAAGACAAGCGCAGGTCGAGCGGAGCTGAACTGAAACGCGCGACGCTGACTCTGCTGCTTACGGCGCCATTCTCGACCCCGATTCGGCGATCGTCACAGGTCTGGGACGGGTGCGGCTTGATCCACCAGAAAACAATGTCGCCGCCCGGTGGGGCTGGCCGGTTTGTGGTTGAGCCGCTGCTTACGCCGCGCAAGAGCACGCGGGCACTCGTCGGCGGCGCACGCCGGCCGCCCGTTCACGTTGTGCAGTCGCAGTACGCCGCCCGCCGTCGCGTTGGGTGGCTCCTGTCGGCTGCAAAGGCTCCTACGCCACTTCGTGAGTCACATGCTCTACGCCGTCGAACCGGTTTCCGCGGCCTGTTTCCCCTCCTCGACGGCGCGTTCGAGTTCCTCGTCGGAAAGGAGGCGCGTGTCCGGGTCGGGCGCATCAGATCCCTGGTGGAAGCGGAGCTCGTCCATGTACGGAGTTGGCTTCTTGCGCCTGGCGTCCAGGAACTCCTGGGCGTAGTACTGCCTCGCCTCCTCCACGGTTTTCTGGCCTGTGACGATGTCGTGCATCAGGTTGAGGGCGAGCGTGTTCGCCTCTTCGTCGTGACAGCGGGCGGACACCTCACCGGTTGTGCGCTCGACCATGACGCTGCCGTCGTATTCCGCCAGCGGCGTGAAGTGCTCCGGCGCAACCTTGTAGTCGAGAAACGACTCCACGGAGTCCATGTGCGGCGCCGGGAAGTCATGCTGCCACCAGGCTTTCTGCGCGACGATCCGCTTCCACGGCCCCACTTTGTGCCAGGTCAGCGCTGTCTCCGTGACCTCGTCCGGTTCCCCGTACTTGTCGAGCACCAACTGGGCGGGCTCCCGCGATTCCTCCGGCCAGCCCTTGACGACATCCGCTGCAGATTCTCCTTCCACGCCGACTCAACCTCCCGTTAGACACCAGTTCGAGAGACGTACCCTGGCAACCACTTGCTAAAGCGGCGTCTGATTGGCAGCTGGTTGCCAGCTGAGCCCGCCTGCCCTGCAACGTGGCTGCACCCAAGCCGACCGAGGATCCCAGCTCCTAGCCTCGAACGGTCAGGGCCACGAACTCCCGACGCGTTGACTTGGGGCGTCCCAGTGACAGCTCTCCGGACGCCGGAGAACGTCGAGGCGGGTTCAGGCGGCAAGCCTTCGGGGGGCGCAAGATGGGCTAAATGCGTCATCGACCGGAGAAACCAAGCTGCAATTCGAGAGGCTCGGATCGTGGCGAGACACGATGGACGTGGCGCCGACGCCGTCGTCGCCACGCGAGTGCGCCGACGGGCCGCTCATGTACGTGGACGAGCGCGACCTCGGCGATTGAGGGTCAGCGACACCCAAGGCCAGTGGCCTCTTCGGGAGCCGTGCTCGTCAGCCGACGCTGCGAACGCCGATGCCTAACGGGCGACAGATTCGGTGCGGCGCGGCAGGACCCAGTTCGGACGCGGGAAGTGGCACGTGTAACCGTTCGGGTACCGCTCGAGGTAGTCCTGGTGCTCGGGCTCCGCCTCCCAGAACGGCCCTGCCGGCGTCACCTCGGTGACGACCTTCCCAGGCCAGAGGCCTGACGCTTCGACATCGGCAATCGTGTCCTCGGCGACGTGTCGCTGCTCGTCGTCGAGGTAGAAGATCGCCGAGCGATAGCTCGTCCCGATGTCGTTGCCCTGGCGGTTCAGCGTCGTCGGATCGTGGATCTGGAAGAACAACTCGAGCAGATCGCGGTACGAGATTCGCTCCGGGTCGAAGACGATCTCGATCGCCTCGGCATGCGTCCCGTGGTTCCGGTAGGTCGCATTCGAAATGTCGCCTCCCGTGTAACCCACCCTCGTCGAGAGCACGCCCTGTCGTTTGCAAATCAGATCCTGCATCCCCCAGAAACACCCACCGGCGAGGATCGCCTTCTCGACTGCTCCGTTCACCACCACCACCTCCTGCTCAACTAAGACGCCCGCGACTGTATCGCTCAGCGTCGCCTACCAGCTGTCGCGCCGGCTTCCTCACCGCGGCGCGAACGGCGCGATACGCCGTCTTCATGCGTCGGGTCCCATCAGTTGTTTACAACTTTGAACCGATACGAAGAGCGGTTCGACAAGGGTGAGGACGAGGCGCTCCACCTGTCCTAACGGACAGTCCCACCCGGAGCGTCTCGTCCCCTACCCGTTTTCCCCTACCCCACGATGAAGCCGGTGGCCTTCACGGCGGCGAGGATCTTTGCCTTGGTGAAGCCGTCCTCGAATGCGGCTGGTGCCGGCGTAGTCGGCGATGTCGTGCCGCCGGAGAAGCGGAGGTCGCGGATCCAGGAGGCGTGGCGTGCCTCGACGGGGAGGATCCGGCCGGCGCCGATCAGGACGGCCTTCGTCTTGATGTTCCCGACCTGGCCGAGGTAGGCATGCACGCCGGTGTCCTCGAGGACTTGCGCGGTCGCCGCGAACTTGGCGGGGTCCGTGACCGTGTCCTTGAAGTCGAACTTCGGCTTCGCGACCGCCTTCGCTCCGAGCGTCTTCTTCAGAAAGGCGACGTGTGTTGCCTCGTGCTGCGCGACGACCTGCGAGAAGCGAAAGAGCTCCTTGCTCGAGCCGAAGATCTTGTTGCGGTTCGCCTGGGCGTAGAACTCGGCCTCGAGGTACTCGAGCGTCAACGCGAAGTTGAGGATCGCGACGTCGCTGGCCGGGACTGCGCCGCGAGCGATGCTCGGGACCGCGCCGGCGAAGGCGCTGCCGATGGCGAGCGTGCCGACACCGACCCCGGCCCTCTTCAGGAACGACGCGCGAGTCTGCGGATCGACGGCCGCAGCCGTCTCCTGAATGGCGCCGTCACGATCGATTTCCTCGAGCAGCGGTAAGTGCTGATTGGACAAGGTGGTCTCTCCTAACGGTCGAACAGCACGAACGGACAGTCCCACCCATCCAGGCAAGTTGCATGCTCGGGATCAACCGGCCTTAAACGTCGTCAACGCCTTACGATCGGGCGCCTCCGGCCCGTGGACGCGCTCGGGTGATCGGTGCCATCTCGGCGAACAGGAGGGAGAAGTTGAGGCCGCCCTTGATGAAGAAGAACGGTGTCAGGAAGGCGAAGGCGACGACACGCAGTCGTTTCTGTTCTTCGCATGCTCCTGGTAGTGGTGGCTCATGACGAGACCGAGCGCCATGATCCAGATCTTCAACCCGCTCCACGTTCCGGTTGTGGCCCGGATGAAGCAGAAGGCGTCGCACGCGGAGCAGCTCGAGTTTTCTCGTTCGGCTGGAGACACCAACCCATTGGTACGAGGTGCTCGCGGTCGACGGCAAGGTCGTCAGCGGCTCCAATCTGAAGTGGTTTCAAGGGTGGCGGCGATGCCGTCATCGGCGTCGTTGGCAGCCGATGCGGAAGCCCGAGTTCGAGGTCCCGAATCCACTCTCGTTGTTCATGGGGGAGCGTCAGGCAGCCGGCAGCCGAGGCCCACGTCGTCTACGCGGGACGGTTCGACCGAACCACGGGCAGAGGCCGCATCCGCCCGACTTCGACCCGCTCCGCGGCGCGGGCCTCGTGCGGGCGGAGAGGATCGCGCGCGCGGAGGGCGTGCTCGCCGAGGTCGGGCTCCACGGCGTCGCGCGAACCTACCCATGGCAGCTTTCCGGCGAGATGCAGCAACGCGTGGCCATCGCGCGCGCTCTGGTCTCCCGCCCGGATGTCCTGTTGCTCGACGAGCCGTTCGCCTCGGTCGACGCCCTCACCCGCGCCGAGCTTCAGGATCTCCTACTGCGGGTCCACGGCGGCATCGAGCACGGCCGCGTGACGATCGTCCACGTGACCCACGACATCGACGAGGCCGTCTACCTCGCCGACCGGGTGCTCGTCCTCGGCGCCGCGCCCGGGCGTGTCGTCGGCTCGATCGAGGTCGGGATCGCGCGGCCGCGAGCGCAGACGACAACCCGGAGCTCGCCGCAGTTTCTCGCGGTACGCAACCAGATCCATGACGTGATCGCAGCGAAGGAAGCCACACCATGACCGCTACCAGCCACGCGCCACGCGCGCTTCTCCGGGCGACGATCTGCCTCAGCTTCATCGTCCTCCTACCCGCGAGCGCCGTCTCCGCAACGTCGACCGAAGACGGCGCAGCGCTAACGAGCGTGAACATCGCGATCCTGCCGGTAGAGGCCACCAACCCGCCGATGCATCCTCCAGATGGACAATTCGAGGTTGCGATCTCGGTTTCTCTGAAGCCGCGGAATCGCCCGTCCTGCAGGGATATCGTCGATCGGTAGAAGCCGACGCGTGTGTGACAGATGGTGACAGCACATAGTTCCAAGTGATGTGCTCTCCGCGCCTGCCGAGACAACGAAAAATCCCGTTATGCAGGGATTTCGTCGAGCTGAGAAGCCGACGGGGAGACTCGAACTCCCGACCCCTTCATTACGAGTGAAGACGATCACGCCGACAAATCCCTGCAAAGTCGCCTTTCCCGTCGTTCCCGGCGGGCTTGAACCCGCGGTGAACCCGCTATTGCACGCCATGGGTACAACCTCGTCGTAGAACCGGGGGCCACCTGCGGCGCGCCAGATCGCTTCTCAAGGGCTGCGCTCCGACGACCGACGCGACGGTCATGAAAACCGGGAGGGCCACGCCGTGCTGCGACTCATCGCGGGGCGGGTTCGACATCGTGTTGGCGCGAGTTGGCTGTGCCGCAACCGCTCCTCAGATCTTCGGCCTGTCACGCCGGAGGTCGCGGGTTCGAGTCCCGTCGCTGCCGTCTATTTGGAACTTCTGCTCACGCGAGGTTCTTCGTTTGGTCGCGGCGGGTGTCAGGGCGGCCGGGCAGCAGAAGGGCAGCAAGCGTGCAAATCTCCGCACGGGCGCGAGCCTTATCGGGTCCCCAAGAAAATGTGATGTGCAGGGCTTTTCCTCTCGTGGGCCAGTCCATGCGCCAGCGAGCGGATGTGCTTGGCGCCGTCTCTGATCAGAACCGACGACTCCGTCGAGTGCGCCCTTGCACCAAGCTATGGGTGTGAGCCGCTGCCCGGGGGAAATCGGGCTGTACGCCACGCCAGACGTGCCTACTTCGCTGCGCGGTAGTGCCTGGCAAGTTCAGAGGCGTATCTCCTCCCGACGGTTGCTGAGTTTGCCTCGAGCCAGCTGCTGAAGGACGTCCGCCCCGTTGGCTCACTCTCGGATACGAGCAAATTCGCCATCAACCCCTCGAGCTCGTCTCGCGTGAGGATG
>JBBJLW010000009.1:0-122992 GCA_037720595.1 Gaiellaceae bacterium
GAGGAGCCGGATCACCTCGATCGCCTCCTCCAGGAGCTCGAGCCGCTCATCCGGCGCAGGCCAGCGATCGCCGAGCACATGCTCGTTCAGGTTCTCGCCGGTGCCGAGCCCGAGGAAGAAGCGGCCCGGCATGAGCGCACCGCAGGTGGCGGCCGCGTGGGCGACGATCGCTGGATGCGTGCGAATCAGCGGGCACGTGACACCGGTGCCGACGCGCAGCCTCTCGGTCGAGGCGGCGATGGCTCCGATCACGCTCCAGACGAAACCGCTCTGTCCCTGCCGGTCGCTCCACGGATGGAAGTGGTCGGAGATCATCGCGAGCTCGAAGCCCTCTCCCTCCGCGCGTGCGGCGTTGCGCACGAGCTCGAGCGGGACGTGCTCCTCCGACGAGAGCCAGTAGCCGAACGTGGTCACAAGCGGCGGTCGTTCCGCGTCGTCTCGGGCGCGAAACGTGAGACGGCTACGATGATCCGATGACCGGCGCCGACACTCTCGACACGCTTCTTCGTCGGGCCTTTCCCGACGCGAGCGCACTGACAGTGGAGGATCGCACCGGCGGCGGCGACCATTTCCAGGTGACCGTCGCAAGCGACAGCTTCGACGGACTCTCGCTCGTGGAGCAGCACCGCCTGGTCTACGACGCACTCGCGGCTCCGCTTGCCGACGGGTCGATTCACGAGCTTCGGATCAAGACGACACGAGGAGCGAAGCCATGAGCACGACGGACGCCACTGACCTGCGCGAGCAGATCCAGACGATCATCTCCACCGAGCCGGTCAGCCTGTTCATGAAGGGAACGCCGCAGCTCATCATGTGCGGCAACTCGGACCGCGCCCTGCGCGCGCTCCACGCCGCCGGCGCAGCGGTCACCGCCGTCGACGTCCTGCCCGACCCGCAGATCCGCCAGGAGCTCTCGGCGATCTCGGGTTGGCCGACGATTCCCCAGATCTTCATCAAGGGCGAGCTGATCGGCGGCGCCGACATCGTCGAGGAGCTCGCGGCGAGCGGGGAGTTGCGGCAGAAGCTCGACACGGCGCTCGGGACCGAGCGCGAGGCGGCCGTCAAGGTCACGGCGCTGACGACCTAGCGCGCGAGCCGAGCGCAACGCACGCTTAACGGCCCGCTTAGGGCACGTTAAGACGCTGGCGGTACAACAATTCCCATGAACGCGCGCAGTTTCCTACTCCGGGCGTCGGGCCTCGTCGCCGTCGCCTTCCTCGGCGGCCTGGTCGCGCTCGGAGGCGTTGCGCTCACAGGCGGCCTCGGCGACGGTACGACGACCGTCGTGGAGACATCCCCTGCTCCTGCGGCAGCGGCCCCGGCCGTCGCCGACGGTCGCCTCTCGATCAGCGATATCTACGACCGTGCCGCTCCCGGCGTCGTCCAGATCACCTCGACCTCCCGCCCGCCGGCGGATGATCTAGGCGCCCCCTCGACACCCTCCGGCTCGGAGCAGGCGCTCGGCTCGGGCTTCGTCCTCGACAAGGCCGGCCACATCGTCACGAACTACCACGTGATCGAAGGTGCCGACACGATCGAGGTCAGCTTCTCGAACCAGGACACGCTGACAGCGAAGCTCGTCGGCACCGATCCTTCCACCGACCTCGCGGTTCTGCGGGTCGAGACCAGCTCCCGGAGCTTGCGGCCGCTCGAGCTCGGGGACTCCGACATCGTGCGAGTCGGTGACCCCGTGATCGCGATCGGCAATCCCTTCGGGCTCGACCGGACGGCGACCGCGGGGATCGTCAGCGCCTTGCAGCGCCCCATCACCGCCCCGAACGGGTACACGATCGACCACGTGATCCAGACGGACGCACCGATCAATAGAGGCAACTCCGGCGGGCCGCTGCTGAACGACCGCGGGCAGGTGATCGGAGTCAACTCGCAGATCTCCACCGGCGGCGGCGCGACAGGCAACGTCGGGATCGGCTTCGCTGTCCCCTCGAAGACGGTCAAGGCGATCGCGGCCCAGCTCATCGACAGCGGCCGCGTCGACCGGGCTTTCATCGGGATCGGCGGCACGACGATCGAGCCGGAGCTCGCCCGCCAGTTCCGGCTCCCGGTCGACGCGGGCGTTCTCGTCGAGCGCGTCGGCGAGGCGACGCCCGCTGCCCGCGCCGGCCTCAAGGCCGGGACGAGCGACACCGTCGTCGCGGGCCAGAGCTACACGCTGGGCGGCGACGTGATCGTGGCCGTGGCCGGAAAGCGCGTCGCCTCGCTCGAGGAGCTGCGCGACGTGCTCGCCGAGCACAAGCCGGGCGATTCCGTCCAGCTCGAGATCTATCGCGGCAACGAGCAGCAGACGCTCGAGTTGACGCTCGGACGGCAGCCTGTTTCCTAGCGCGCGAAGACCCATGAAGGGTCGCTCCGTTCACGGCCCGTTTAGTAAAGAGACCGCGCGCCGCGCCCCTGCCGAGGGTGGCTCGGGGACGTGGCTACCCTTGCGGCGATGGAGCCGCAGGAACCGCGACGGGGCAGTCTGCTCCTCGAGCACGAGCTGCTCGAGGAGGAGCTCTGGGCCGACGACGACGACGCCGACTACACCGGCTGGTTCTGCGTCCGCACCGACCCCTTTCCGTGCCCGGCCGCCGGCTGCGTCTTCGTCGCAGATTTCATGACCGCCGCGCATCTCGTGCTCGTCTGGGAGGAGCGCGACGACCCGAACCTCCTCTGGCACGCCCAGCGCGCCATGGAGGTCGGCCGGAACCCGCGTGTCATCTCCTACGAGCGCGGCTTTGGGCCGAGCGCCTCGTACTACGCCTGGGAGGCGGCCGGACGCCCGGTGCATGGCGTCAGAGGGAAGTAACTTCGGGCGCAGCCTGACCCTCGGCGTCGAGGAGGAGCTGATGCTGCTCGACCCGGTGTCGTTTGAGCTCGCGCCCGGTGTCGAGCGGCTGCTGGGGCCGCCCGGCCTGAAGACGGAGCTCTTCGCGTGCCTCGTGGAGACGAACACGCCGATCTGCGAGAGCGCAGCAAAGGTGCTCGCGGAACTCGTGCGGTTGCGAGCGGTCGTGCGAACGGCGGCCGCACGCGAAGGGCTCGTCGTCGCGGCCACCGGAAGCCACCCGTTCTCGGTTCCCGAGGAGCAGGAGATCGTGCCGGAGCCGCGCTATCTCGCGCTGCTCGAGGAGCGGCCCTCGGCCCGGCGGCAGCTCGTCTGCGGGTTGCACGTGCACATCGGGATGGAGAGCTTCGAGCGCTGTCTCGAGACGCTCGAGTTCGTCCTGCCCTGGCTGCCGGCGATGCTGGCCGTCTCGCTCAACTCCCCGTACCTGGACGGCGGGGACATCGGCTGTCTGTCTGCACGCGAGTGCCTTCTGCTCGAGCTCACGCGCGCAGGCGCGCCGCCGCTTCTCGGCGGCCGCGCAATCTGGAACGAGACTGTCGAGCGCGCGGGCGGTGACTACACGCGGATCTGGTGGGACGTACGCCCACATCCCCGCCTCGGCACGCTCGAGGTGCGGCTGCCCGACCAGCCGACGAGCGTGCGCCGCTCGGCGGCAATCGCGGCGCTCGTGCAGGCGCTGTGTTCGTCCGTCGAGCCGGTCGAGCCGGTCGATCGTGACGTGTACCTGGGGGCGCGCGCCACCGCCGCATCCGGCCACGCGCCGGTCGCGGAGCTGCTCGCGCGCGTCGAGCCGGCGGCGCGCAAGCTCGGGACCTGGGAGTTCGTCGAGGTGCTGCGCGACCCGCCCGAGGCGCATCGTCAGCTCGAGGTCGGACGACGCGACGGACTCGTCGCCGTCGCGACCGACCTCGTTGCGCGATCGACCGAGTAGGCTCGCGGCGACTGAGTAGGCTCGCGGTGTGCTCCGCTCCGCGCTCTTCGTGCTCGGGCTCGCCCTGCGGCGGCTCGGCCGCGGGACCGGCGCAACCGGGCTCGTCGTGCTCGGGATTGCGCTCGGCGCCGCCGTGGTCGTCGGTGTCCGCGCGGGGACAACCGTCGCGCAGGATCGTGCCGTCGCGCAGGCGGTCGAGCGGATTCCGGAGGGCTCGCGCTCGGTGCGAGCCGTCTGGTTCGGCGTTCCGGGTCAGTCCGACGACCCACAGCCGGCGCTCGACGAGCGGGCGCGCGAAGCGCTGCGCCGCGCGGGAACGCCGCGGCCGCACTCGCTCGTTCTCTTCCGCGAGACGACGATCGCGGGCGACTTCGCCGGACTGGGCGGCGTCGAGGGCCTCGGGAGCTGGGTCGAGCTCCGCTCCGGACGACTGCCGCGCGAGTGCCGGCCCGAGCGCTGCGAGGTGCTTCGCCTGCGCGGAGACGGCCGGCTGCCGAGGCCTTCAGGCCCTCGTCTCGTCGAGGTGGGCGAGGCGGCTCTCGCCTCGGGCGTCCTCTTTGGCGATTTCCTGGCGCCGACCGACAACGCTCTCGCCGACGCCGAGGTGAGCCCGGCGGTCGCGGCCGCTGCCGGCTATCACCGGCCCGCGCCGCCGCCGCTCTTTCTTGCCGAAGGCGTGGCGACTCTCGCGGAGGCACCCGCGCTCGCCCGGATCTACCGCAGCTACGCGTGGGTGGCGCCGCTCGAGGCGGGCACGCCGCGGCTCTGGGAGATCGACGACCTCACCGCGGGGATAACGCGGGCCCGCTCCGAGCTGCAGGCGCGGACGACCTCCTTCGACCTGAGCGCGCCCGTCGAGGAGCTGCGCTCGGCGCAGGAGGAGAGCCGCCGGGCCGGGCACCGGCTGGCCCTCGTCGGCGGCGAGGCAGCCGCGCTCCTCTTCGCCTTCGCGATCCTCGCCGCGATGACGCTGCGCCGCGACCTGCGCGCGGCGCGCCGGCGACTCGCGTGGTACGGGGCGCGCGGGTGGCAACTCGGACTGCTCACGACGGTCGAGACCGGCCTCATCTCGGTGATGGGGACACTCCTCGGCTTCGCGGTGGGTCTCGCCGGCGGCGCGCTCGTGGCCGAATCGGCCGGCGCTCCGATTGGCGAGGTGTTGGCGCAGAGCGTGATCTCCGGCCGCGGACTGCTGCTCGTCGCCCTTGTCGCTGTGGGTGCGACGGTCGTGCTGGCCGCGACCGTCTCTTCGAGCCCACAGCGGCTCGGACGCGCACCCGTCTCGCCGCTCGACCTTGCGGCGATCGCCGCCGCCGCCCTCGTCATCCTGTCGCTTCGGCGCGGCGACGACGAGGGCGACCTCGTGCTGCTCCTGCCTGCGCTCGTCACCTTCGCTGCGGCGGTCGGGGCTGCGCGACTTCTGCGCCCGGCCTTGCGAGCCGCAGAGACCCTTACCCGCGCTCGCTCGCTCGGGCTGCGCCTGGCCGTACTCTCGCTCGGGCGCAACCCCGGTTACGCGGTAGCGGCGACCTCCTTCCTCGTCGTCAGCTTCGGTCTCGCGCTCTTCGCGGAGACCTACCGGGCGACGCTCAGCGCCGGCGAGCGCGACGGCGCCGCGTTCGCGGTCCCGCGCGACTTCGTCGTGCAAGAGGATCTGCGGCGGCTGATTCCGGTTCTCGATGCTGCGTCGCTCGATCGTTTCCGCGAGCTCAGACCCGAGACGGATGTCGCTCCGGTCCTGCGGCTGAGCGGCGGCGTTGGCCGCCAGGAGGGGAACTCGGGAGTGACTGTGCTCGGCCTGCCACCGCGGCTGCTGCCCGAGCTGGAGTGGCGCGACGATTTCTCGAGCCACTCGCGCGCCGAGCTCGCGCGTGCCCTGACAGGGCTCGATCGTGACGTCTCGATTCCGCTCGAGAGGCGTCGCGAGCTCGTCGTCCGGGCCCGCGGGGATGCCGTCAACCTTGCGGCGGAGCTACGCACCGAGCAAGGACGATTCCTGAGAATCGAGCTCGGAGTCGTCGGTCAGGAGCCGTTGCGCGCAGCCATCCCGCCGGAGGCTCGTTCGGGCTCGCTCGTCGGGATCGCGATCGAGCCTGCGACGAGGTTGCAGGAGCGCGGCGCCGATGCGGGACAGGCGCAGACGGGTCGCTTCCGGTTGCTCTCGCCGCGCCTCGAAGGCTGGTTCGGCGTCGGCGGCGCGAGGCTCGACGATCGCGTCGTCACCTACACGCTCACGAACCAGGTGGTCACGCGGTTGCGACCGATCGGGCGCAGCGACCTCCAGCCGGTAGCCGTCTTCGTGACGCCACGCCTGGCAGCAGCCGCAGCCGCGGACGGGACCCTTCCACTTCAGGTCGCAGGCGAGCGGGTCACAGTTCGCGTGATCGGCGTGCTCGAGCGCTTTCCGACCGTGTCGGGCCAGGCGGTGGTTGGCCGGCTCAACGGCCTGCTCTCGCTGCTCAACGGGGAGCGACCCGGCGCAGCGCGCGTCAACGAGGTGTGGATCGGAGCGGAGAAAGGCGGCGTGGCAGCCGTTGAGCAGCGGCTCGCCCAGCCGCCGTTCGACGTGTTGAAGGTGACGTCGCGGCGGGCGCTCGAGGCCGAGGCGCGGCAGGATCCGATTGCGCACGCAACGCTGCTCGCACTCGCCGTCGCGGCGCTCGTGGCGCTCGGGCTCGCGCTGACCGGGATCCTGCTGACGGTGCTCGGCGACCTGCGCGACGAGCGCGGCGAGCTCTTCGATCTCGAGGCCGAGGGCGCCGCGCCCCGGCTACTGCGGCGGATCGTCAGGCTGCGCGCCCTCACCGTCGCGCTGGCCGGCCTGCTCGCCGGGGCGCTCACCGGGCTGGCTCTCGGCGCGGTCGTGACAGATCTCGTCTCGCTCACCGCCCGTGCGACCGCGGCGGAGCCCCCGCTCCGGCTCGCGGTCGATTGGACGATCGTCGGCTGGGCGGTGGCGGCGTACGCACTCGCGGCGCTCGCGCTCGTGGTGCTCGCCACACGTAACGCCTTTCCGAACGACGGCGCGCCGGGTCGCGTGGAGGCGATCGAATGACTGCTCTCGTCGAGGTTCGTGACGTCTTCCGTGTCCATCCGAGCGCCGAGGGCGGCGTCGCCGCGCTACAGGGTCTCACCCTGAGCGTGCGCAGGGGCGAGGTGTGCGTCGTGCTCGGCCCGAGCGGCTCCGGCAAGTCGACGCTCGTGCGGATCGTGGCCGGCTTCGAGCGGCCGTCGGCGGGATCGGTTCGCGTCGCGGGTCTCGATGTTGCCGCGCTTTCGCCGAGCCGGGCTGCGCGCTACCGCTCGGAGCTGCTGGGCTACGCCGATCAGCATTACTGGCGGGCGCTTGCCGGCGAGCTGACCGCGAAACAGCTCGTAGGCGTACAGCTCGGGCTCGCCGGCGTGCCCGCGGCGAGACGCGACGCAAGGGCCGGCGAGCTGCTCGAGCGCGTCGGGCTCGGCGAACGGGGCGAGGCGCGCCCGCGCGAGCTGTCCGGGGGCGAGCAGCAGCGGGTCGCGCTTTGCGCCGCGCTTGCCCACCGGCCGCGCCTCCTCGTCGCCGACGAGCCGACGGGAGAGCTCGACGCGGAGACGGCGCGCGGCGTGCTCGAACTCGTCGCCGAGCTCGTCCGCGAGCAGGGGACGACGGCGCTCGTCGTCAGTCACGACCCCGCCACGATCGAGCACGCCGATCGCGTCGTCCAGATCCGCGACGGGCGTGTCAGCGACGAGCGTCTCGTCGGCGCAGGCGGTGACGACACTGTCGTTGTCGGCCGCGGCGGCTGGTTACGGCTCCCGGAAGACCTGCTGCGCTCGGCCGGGATCTCCGACCGCGCCACCGTCAGCATCCACGCCGACCACCTCGTCGTCGCCGCGTCGGCGAACGGCGACGCTCGTGTTGATTCAACACAAGCTCCGTCCCAACCGCGCAGCCACGCCATTCTGGAGCAACGTAGTGTTGTTCCAACACAAGCGCTGCTCGCGACGCGCGAACTGACCCGCAGCTTCGGCGAGGCAACGCCGATCGACGGGCTGACCGCGTCCTTCTCCGGCGGGCGTCTCTACGCCGTCACCGGGCCCTCGGGCTCCGGGAAGACAACGCTGCTGCACCTGCTCGCCGGGCTCGACCTCCCCGACGCGGGAGACGTCGTGCTCGACGGCGTCTCGCTGGGTTCGCTCGACCGCGCGGGCCGAGCCGAGCTCCGCCGCACGCGACTCTCGTATATCGGGCAGACCGTCGGGCTCGTCCCGTTTCTCGGCGCGCGCGAGAACGTCGAGCTCTCGCTCTCGCTGCGCGGTGTCGATCGCGACGAGGCGCGAGGGCGCGCGGTCGACGCGCTCGCGTCGGTCGGCCTCGCCGAGCACGGGGAGCGCCCGGTCTCCGAGCTCTCGGCGGGTCAGAGGGAGCGCGTCGCGATCGCTCGGGCGGTCGCCGCTCGCCCTCGCGCAATCGTCGCCGACGAGCCCACCGCGCGACTCGACGGGGCGAACGCGCTGGCCGTCGGAGCTCTCTTCGCGGAGCTCGCGCGCGCTACCGGCGCGGTCGTCGTCTGCGCCACGCACGACCCGCTCCTGATCGAGCAGGCGGACGAGGTCCTGACGCTAGGCTAGTTCGCGATGGCGACGCAGACCGAGACGATTCAGGTGAGCGGCGTCCGCTGCGAGCGCTGTGTCGGCAGGCTCGCGGGTGCGATTCGCAACCATGACGGCCTCGAGGCGGCGAATGCGAACCTGATGGGACAGGTCGCGCTCTCGTGGGACGACGAGAAGACCTCGCGCGAGGCTCTCGTCGGCGCGCTCGCGAAGGCGGGCTTCCGCGAGGTTCCTGGGTTCTAGCCCTTCGTTCTTAGCGGCCGTGGAGGTTCCGGTCGCCAAGCAGGCCGGGCGACTCCGGATGGTCGAGGGGACCGTCGCCGCGGCCCTGGTCTTGCAGGATCCGCGCGCGTTCCGCTGCGGCCGTCTCCACGCCGGTCCGCTGCTCCTGCGTCTCGGCGGTGCGCGCGGGGTCGTCGGGGTTGAGCGAGCCGTCGCCGAGCGTGCCGGGATCGTCGTCACCGGCCGCGAGACCGTAGTGCTGCGCCACGGCCCGCTCGTCGACGCCGTCGTCCCCGACCTCGGGTGCCGATTCGAGTACGTCCTTGGAGACGGTGGCCCGCACGACCTGTTCCGCCTCGTCGACCGTGACGAAGATCTCCGGCAGCGCCCGCCGGTGCTTGAAGAGCGCACCCTGCTCGACGATCAGGTTGTTTCCCTGCTTCCCGACGACAGTTCCGGCCCGCTCGTCGTCGAAGGTGAGAACGTCGTAACCCTTCATCCGCCTCCTCTCGATTTCGGTCTCCGTACCCAGGTGTCCGCGACCTCAACCGGGAATAGCTCGACCCGGCGGCGCGTTTGGACCCGCTCAGACCGATTGCTAGGGTGACCCGGTGGGCGAGACGGAGGCAGCCGATGCGCGACGAATCGCTACCGAGGCTCGCGGACGGGTGCGGTTCGAGGAGGAGGCGCTCGAGCTCGCCGACCAGGTCTACCGGGTGGCGCGCCGGCTGGTAGGCACGCGTGAGGAGGCCGAAGAGCTCGTGCAGGAGACCTACGTCAGAGCATTCCGAAGCTGGAGCTCGTATACGCCCGGCACGAACATGCGGGCGTGGCTGTTTCGGATCCTGACGAACCTCAACCTCGATCGCGGCCGCAAGATCCAGCGCACGCCCGATCTGCAACCGCTCGAGGAGGGCGACTATTTTCTCGCCAACAAGCTGGCCGCGGCCGAGGGTGAGCAGGCGCTCGACCAGGAACGCGTGGTGGAGAAGCTCTCCCAGGACAACGTCGTCGGCGCCCTCTCCGAGTTGCCGCACGATTTCCGCGACGTCGTCGTTCTCGTCGACATCGGCGAGTTCAGCTACGCCGACGCCGCGCAGATCCTGGACGTTCCGATGGGCACCGTGATGTCGCGCCTCCATCGCGGCAGGCGGATCCTGAAGCAGAAGCTGGCCGAGGAGTCACTGGCTTGATCGAGACAGAGCGATGACGGATCACGATCCCGGCTGCGAGAGGTGCGAGGAGCTGTTGCAGGGCTACCTCGATCGCGACCTGTCGGCTGACGAGGTCGTGGTCGCGGAGGGGCACCTCGACGGCTGCGACTACTGCCGACGGCGCTACCGCTTCGAGGAGCGGCTACGGCGCTACATCCGGGTTTCGGCGAGCGAGCGGATCCCCGCCGGTCTCAGGCAGAAGCTCTCCGAGCTGCGCGACGAGCGGCCGGCCTCTAGCTCGAGCTGAACCGCGCCGGAAGCTCGGAAGGGTGGTCGACGTCGCCCGGCGCGCCGAGATCGTCGCAGGGAACGAGGAGCGGCACGCGGGTGCGGAGTCCCTCGTCCGGGATCTCGTCCCAGGCCGACCGCGCCAGCAGGAGGGGATGCCCACGAACGCCGTCGTAGCTCGCAGCCACGAGCGGCGCGCCATCCGCGCGCCATGCGGCGACGATCCGCTCGATTGCGGCCGGCGCGAGGCCGGGCCCGTCGGCCAGCACGACGATCGCGGCTTCGACATCGGCGGTGAGCGTCGTGAGCCCACAACGCAGCGACGCTCCCGGCCCGTGCTTCCAGTCGGGGCAATGGACGGTCGGTGCGTCCGACTCGAGCTCATACGCGCCGAGCACGACGACGAGCTCGTCGATCCCGGCCGCCCGCACCCGTTCGAGCACCGCCGGCAGGAGGAGCGCCTGCTTCGGCCCGCCGAAGCGGGAGGCGGCGCCGGCGGCCAGCACGACCGCCGCCAGCGACACTAGCTCTCCTCGACGGTGACCTTCTCGATCACGACCGGGGTCGATGGAGGGCCGTCGCCGACCCCGAGCGCGTCGATCTTCAGCACCGTCTCGAGGCCGTCTGCGACCTTGCCCACCACCGCGTACTCGGGCGGCAGCTGCGCGTCCGGACCGGTCACGACGAAGAACTGGCTTCCCGAGGTGCCGGGCGGCTCGACTCCGCTCTTCGCCATCGCGACGACGCCCTGGACGTACTGAGCGTCCGGCGGCGGGACGTCGACGGTCTTGTAACCGGGGCCGCCGGTGCCGGTTCCGGTGGGATCGCCGCCCTGGATCACGAAGCCCGGCACGACGCGATGGAAGACGCCGCCGTCGAAGAAGCCGTCGCGAGCGAGCGCGACGAGAGAGGCGGCCGTGTTCGGCGCCGTCTTCTGGTTCAGGGCCATCGTGAAGGAACCGCAGTTCGTCTCGACCACCAGTCGGTAGGTCGTACCGGCTTCGAGCTTCCCTTCTGGCGCCTCGGCACCGCCATCGGGTTTCGCTTCGGGCGCTTCGACGGTCTTGCACTCCGTCGTTTTCGTCTCGCCCGTCCCGAGATCAGGCGTCGACTCGGCCGCAGTCGTCACGGGTGGCGTGGTGACTGCTGCTTCGTCATCGCCACCTCCGCAAGCAGCGAACGACAGGACAAGCACGAGCAGGAGCGCGAGACGGATCGGCTGCATCGCGGCGAGCTTACGCGCTAGAGCCGTGCGAGCGCCCGCTCGACGAGAGCGCGGGCGAGCTCGAGCTTGTAAGCCGTGCCGGGGAGCGGCGTTGCCCGCTCGAGCTCCTCGGGAGAGGAGAGGAGCCATGGCACGGGCGCGACGCCGGCGAGCGCGATTCGCGTTTCCTCGCCGACGCGGGCGACGGCGACGCCGACGAGCGCGAACGCCCAGCGCTGCCGATCCATTGCCTTCAGGTAGACGCTCGAGTCGACCTCGGGGACGTCGAGCTCGACGATCAGCTCTCCGGGCTCGAGCGCTGTCACGCTTCGGTCGTCGTCGGTCGGCAGGCGGTAGAGCTCGGCGAGCGACAACTCGCGCCGGTCGGTACGAGCGCGTGCGCCGAGCGCCAGCAGCGCCGCGGCGGGATCGGACGGATGCGCCGAAGCGCAGCGCTCGTTCCCGAAGATCGCGTGCTCGCGGTGTTGGCCATCCTTCGCGTGGCAGGTCGTGCCCCCGTGCAGGTAGCAAGGGAACTTGAGCCGCCAGTACCAGCAGCGCGTCGCCTGGAGGAGGTTGCCGCCGATCGTTCCCATCGCGCGTAGCTGCGGGGAGGCGGCGAGCCGGCACGCCTCGCGCAGGACGGACGGGAGCTCCGGGTCGGCTTCGAGCGCGGCGAGGGTGGTACCGGCCCCGATCGTCCGTCCGTCGACGCCTGCGGGTACGGCGCCGCGGAGCTCGACGAGCGTCTCCGCCTCGACGATCCGGTCGCGCAGCAGGGGCACGAGATCGGTGCCGCCGCCGAGCGCGACGGCGCCATCCACCGAGCCGCCTGGGGCCAGTGCCTTGACCGCATCCTCGACCGACTCAGGCCGAAGGAGCTGCAACCTTCTCCTTGCGCCGGGCCGCTGCGAGCGCGCGCAGCATCTCCTCGCGGTCGATCGGGAGTGAGCGAACGTCCGCGCCGGTCGCGTCCCGGATCGCGTTCGCAATCGCCGCGGCGGTGGGGATGATCGGCGGCTCGCCGAGCCCCTTCGCGCCGAGGTTCGTCAGGTGTGAGTCGGGATCGTCCACGAACTCGCAGACGATCTCGGGAACGTCGGCGATCGTCGGCAACTTGTAGGCGTCGAGCGTCTGAGTCAGCACCATTCCCGTCTGTGGGTCGAGCAGCCGGTGCTCGGAGAGCGTGTGGCCGAGCGCCTGGACGATCCCACCTTCGACCTGGCTGCGGGCGCCGAGCGGGTTGATGATCCGGCCGACGTCGTGGATCGCGGCGATCCGGCCGACACGAACCTCGCCGGTGCCGACGTCGACCGCGACCTCCGCGACCTGGACGCCGAAGGTGAGGACGCGCATCCCGGTCGGGTTCGGCCCGCGCGCGCCGGTGCCGAGGATCTGCGCGTCCTCGAGCAGCCCGAGCAGGCTCTCGAGCGGCCACGAGCCCCCATCCGAGCAGACGATCTGGCCGCCCTTCAGCGAGAGCGTGCGCTGCTCCTTCTGCCAGCGCTGAGCCGCGAGCTCGAGGATCTGCCGGCCCGCGTCGCCGGCTGCCGAGCGGACGGCCGGGCCCATCGAGGGGATCGTCGACGACCCGGCCGAGATCGACGCGAACGGACCGCGAGCGGAGTCGCCGAGCTCGACGCGCACCTGCGCGAGCGGCACGCCGAGTTGTTCTGCGGCGATCTGAGCCATCGCGGTCCGCGAACCCGTGCCGATGTCCTGCATAGCCGTGACCACGGTGACGCTCGCATCGGAGCCGATCCGCACCCATGCATACGAGGGCGGGCCGCCGCCGCCGTACCAGATCTGGCTCGCGAGTCCGACGCCGTGCTTCCACTTCTCGTCGGACTGGGCGCGCACCTCGTGGCGCCGTTCCCAGTGCGGCTCGGCGCGGCGATAGCACTCCAGGAGGCTCTTCGAGGAGAACGGCCGGCCGTCGAGGACGTCCTGATCCGCGTGATTCCGGCGGCGCAGCTCGAGCGGGTCGAGACCGAGCTTCGCGCCGAGCTCGTCGAGGAGGCACTCGAGCCCGAACGTGCCTTCCACGAAGCCGGGCGCGCGGAACGCGGCCATCGGTGCCGAGTTCAGCTTGGCGCCGTGCAGGGTCGTGGCGACGTTGTCGACCCCGTAGAGCATCTGCATCGGGCCGTCGGTGCCGGCGACCCAGCCATCCCAGCCGACGGCGTTCACGAACTCGCCGCCGAGCCCAACGACCGTGCCGTCGGAGCGGGCGCCGACGCGCAGCCGCTGGATCGTCGCGTTGCGGTTGCCTGCGGCGAGGTTCTCCTCGCGGCGGGTCAGTGCGCAGCGGACCGGACGGCCGGTGCGGCGGGCGAGCTCGGCCGCGATCAGGCTGTACTCGCCGGCGCCGTTCTTTGCGCCGAAGCCGCCGCCCATGAACTCGCAGACGACCCGCACGTCGTCCGGGCGCAGGCCGAGCTTCTCCGCGATCTCGTCGCGGACCCCCCAGATGTACTGCGTCGAGATGTGGACGACGAGCGTCTCGCCCTCCCAGTGGCAGACGGCCTGGTGGGTCTCCATCGAGTTGTGCAGAACCGACTGCGTTCTGTACTCGGCCTCCAAGACGACGTCAGCCACCGCCAGGGCGCCTTCGAGGTCCCCGCGTTCGTAGTTGCTCGTCTCGGCGACGAGCTGACCGCGAGCAATCGCCTCGTCGGGATCGAGGAGCGGCTCGCTCTCGTCCCACTCGACGGCGATCGCCTCGACCGCGGCGCGTGCCTGCTCGATCGTGTCGGCAGCGACCGCCGCGACAGCCGCGCCCGGGTAGCCCGCCTCCGCGTTCAGGAAGTCGACCTCTTCGTAGCTCAAAGCCGCATGCACCCCGGGAAGCTCGAGCGCGGGCCGAACGTCGATCGCACGCGCGGTACCGCGCGCGACGGGGCTGCGCAGGACCGCCGCGTGGAGCATTCCGGGCAAACGCACGTCGGCGGTGTAGCGCGCCTCGCCGCGGGCCCGCTGGAGTCCGTCCTGGCGTTGCGCCGGTTGCCCGACGACCTCGAGCGGCCCCGCGGGCCACTGGTCGAGCGCGTCCTCCTCGACGACCGTCCAGACCTCCTCGTATCGGCCTTCGACCTCCTTCTCGGTGCGGATCAGTCGCGCCACGTGGCGATCGCCTCCTCGATGTTGGAATAGGCGCCGCAGCGGCAGAGGTTCCCGGCCATCCCGTGCTGGATCTCCTCCCGCGTCGGCTCGGGGTTCGCCTCGACGAGCGCCGCGGCCGAGACGATCTGCCCGGGCGTGCAGAAGCCGCATTGGAGCGCATCCGTGCGGACGAACGCGTGGACTAGCGGGTGGTCGCGCAAGCCCTCGATCGTCGTCACCGCGTGGTCGCCGACCGTGTGGACGAGCGTGATGCAGGAGAGGATGGGCACGCCGTCGAGCTGGACGGTGCAGGCGCCGCAGTGGCCCTCGTCGCAGGCGATCTTCGTCCCCGTCAGGCCGAGGTCGTCGCGGAGCACGTCCGCCAGCGACCGGCCGACCGCAGGATCGACTTCGTAGGCGTGGCCGTTGACGACGATCTCAAGCAGCGGATGTCACCGCCACGACGTTCGCGAGATGGAGCAGGCGGAAGGCAGTTCGCGCGGTGTGGGCCTTGTCGGCGTCCTCGGCCTCCGGCAGGACACGCCACAGGTCGCGCGCGACGAGCAGCAACTCGCGGATCCGGTCGGTCGCCTCGCGGTGGCCGTTCGACCGCTCGTCGCAGGCGTTGAGGGCCAGGCCGAGCACGCCGATCGTGTCCGCCTGGCGCATCCAGAGGAGCGGCGTCGCCATCGAGAGATACTGGTGGATCCGGGCGAAGGTGATCGGCGTCGAGATGTCCGCAGGCCCGCGAGGCGCCGAGAGAGGGAGCGCCTTCTCGGTGTTCGCGATCCTGGTCGCGCTGCCGCCGAGCATCGCCCGGAGCTGATCGTCGTCGAGCCCGGCCATCCGTGCGGTCCGCAGCGCGATCAGGAGCGACGCCGGCTGCTGGCCATAGGGGTAGTCGGACGCGTAGAGCACCTGCTCGGGCGCGACGAGGCGGTACAGGTCGAGAATGTCGAGCGCGCTCCAGACAGAGGTGTCGAAGAAGACGCCCGGCCGGCCCGAGAAGTGACGCGCGAGCGCGGCGAGGTCGGCGATGCCCGCGTGGGCGATGATCAGCTGTGGCTCGTAGGCGTTCATCAGCCGGGCAAGAGCGTCGGCGATCGGCGGTAGCCCGCGGCCGCCGTGGATCAGGATCGGAACGCTGCGCGCCGCCGCCAGCTCGAAGACCGGCGCGAGGCGGTCGTCGTCGAGCAGGAACTTCTGCGCCCGCGGGTGCAACTTGATCCCGCGCGCACCGAGATCGAGACAGCGAGTCGCCTCCTCGATCGGGCTCTCGCCGAGATCGAGCCGGACGAAGGGGATAAGGGCCCCACCGGAGCGCTCTGCGAACTCGAGCGTCCGGTCGTTCGGTGCCCGGAAACCGGGGTGCCGATCGGGTTCGTCGAGGCAGAACACGAACGACCGCGTGATCCCGGCCCGCTCCTGGATCCGCAGCAGCCCGTCCAGCTCGCCCGTCATCCCGTCGATGTCGATGCCGAGATGCACGTGCGCGTCGAAGATCTCGACACCGTCGGGCAGCTCCGCGCGCACGACCGCCTCGAAGCTCTCGAGCAGCGACTGCGAGCGGGCGAGGACGTCTTCCATCAGGCTTTGAGTCTACGGACAGGTTGCCCCGCTGGACGTGTCTGAGGGACAGGCCCTCGTACGTGTCCCGACGAGACTCGTTTGTTCCGGCCACGTCCAGGGGCTGGCACCGGGCGCGCCTCGAAAAGACAGGTCTGTTCGGGGGGCTCAGGCGGCGAGCGAGCCGACCTTGGCGCGCAGGTAGGCGAGGTAGGGCTGCGGGTCGATCGCCGTCTCGCCGATCGCGCGGTCGAGCGTCTCGAGGGGGGTGAACTTGCGGCCGTGGCGGTAGATCCGGTCGCGGAGCCAGGCGTAGAGCTCGCCGAATTCGCCCGCCTCGATCTGCGCATCGAGGTCCGGCAGGTCCCGCTCGACGTGCCGCCAGATCTGAACCGAGATCGCGTTCCCGAGGGCGTAGGTGGGGAAGTAGCCGTACGCCGCGCGTGACCAGTGCACGTCCTGGAGAACGCCGTGCGCGTCGTCGGGCACGTCGACGGCGAGCAGGTCGGTCATTCCCGCGTTCCACGCCTCCGGCAGCTCCTCGAGCGGGAGCGAACCGTCGACGAGCCGCTGCTCGAGCTCGAAGCGCAGGATGATGTGGAGCGAATAGGTGACCTCGTCCGCGTCGACGCGGATCAGACCGGGGCGCCACCCGATTGACGCCGCGATGAAAGGTCTCGAGATCGACCCCGGCGAGCACGGGGAACCGCCGCTGGAGCTCGGGAAGGAAGCAACGCCAGAAGGGGAGCGAACGGCCGACGAGGTTCTCCCACGTCCGGCTCTGCGACTCGCCGAGCCCGAGTGAGGGGCTGCCGGCGAGCGGCGTCCGCTCGAGCGCGGGATCGCTGCCCTGGTAGGTGAGGCCGTGTCCGCCCTCGTGCATCGCCGCCCAGATCGCGCGCAGGTTGTCCGGCCGATAGCGCGTCGTCATCCGGATGTCGGTGCGCGAGAACGAGGTCGCGAACGGATGCACCGTCGGATCGAGTCGCCACGCCCCCTCTTCGAAGCCGAACCGCGTCAGCACCTCCTCGAGGAAGTCCTGCTGCGCCGCGACCGGATAGTCGCCGTCGAGGAAGGAGTCGTCTGCGGCCTCGCCGGCCTCGCGCACGATCGCCGTCAGCTCAGGGCGGAGCACGTCGAAGACCGCGCGTACCTCCGCCGTCTTCATCCCCGGCTCGTACTCGTCGAGGAAGGCGTCGTAGGGCGAGTCGCCCGCCTCCTGGCACTCGGCCCAGCGCAGCGCGACGCCGTGCACCCGCCGGAACGCCGGGAGGAAGATCGAAAAATCGGAGGCCGCCCGCGCCTGCAGCCACGCCGCCTGCGCCTTCGAGCCCTCGCGCAGCCAGGCGGCGGCGAGCTCGGCCGGGACGCGCCGCGCCTTGTCCCAGTCACGACGCACGACTCGCAACAGGCTCGCGTCGTCGGAGTCGTACTCGAGCCGATCCGCCAGCGGCTCCGCGCGCTCGAGCAGCCGTCCGAGCTCGTCGTCGACGAAGCGCTCGTGGACGATTCCGCCCAGCGTCGCGAGCGCCTCCGCGCGCGCCGGAGCGCCGAGCGGCGGCATCGTCGTCCGCTGATCCCAGTTGAGCACGCTCAGCGTCTTCTCGAGATCGTCGATCTCGGCCAGGCGCTGCTTCAGCTCGGTGAGAGCCTCGTTCATCGCCCCTCAACGTACCGTTAGGATCGCGGCCGATGGGCGACGTCCTGATCATCGGCGACACGGTGCGCTCGCCCGAGTTGCGCCACGAGGTGCCGGTCGCGATCGGCGATCCGTTCTTCTACGCCGAGGTCGGCGGGCGGAGGCACGTCGTCGTCAGCGCGCTCGAGATCAGTCGGGTCGAGGAGCTCGGCGGCGAGCTCGAGAAGCACACGCTCGAGGAATTCGATTACGAGGCGCTGATCGCGGAGGGGCTTGGTGCGAACGAGCTCTGGCCGGCGCTCTGGGTCAAGGCCGCGCAAGCGCTCGGCCTGCGCGAGGCGGCCGTCCCGCTGACCTTCCCGTTCGGGCACGCGGCGGCGCTCTGGAAAGCCGGGATCCAGCTCCGCGTCGACCAGGATCTCTTCGACGAGCGGCGGCGCGTCAAGAACGAGACCGAGCTCGAGGGAATCCGCCGCGCCTCCCGCGCCGTGGCGGCCGGGATGGGACGGGCGGTCGAGCTGCTCCGCGCGGCCGACCGCTCGAGCGGCGCTCTCGTCATCGACGGGGAGCCGCTGACGTGCGAGCGGATCAAGTCCGAGCTCGGGCGAATCTTCGACGAGCACGGCGCGATCGGCGACGACGTGATCGTCTCGCATGGCGCCCAGACGGCCGTCGGGCACGATCCCGGCTCGGGCCAGATCGCCGCTGACGACATCGTCCTCTTCGACTTGTTTCCCCACGACCGCGAGACGGGTTGCTACACGGACTTCACGCGGACCGTCACCGTTGGCGTAGCGCCGGACGAGATCAAGCAGTTCCACCGGCTCGCGAAGGAAGCGCTCGATCGTGCGGTCGCGGCGGTCCGCCCCGGCGTCGACGGCAAGGACATCCACCGACTCGTGTGCGACTACTTCCACGAGAACGGCCAGAAGACGCAGCTCCACAAGGAGCCGGGCGAGGTGCTTCGTGACGGTTACTTCCACGGCACCGGGCACGGCGTCGGCCTCGAGGTGCACGAGCAGCCGGGGATCGGCCGCGTGGGCGGAGCGCTCGTCGCCGGCGACGTGATCGCGATCGAGCCGGGTCTCTACCGGCACGGCTTCGGCGGCGTCCGGCTCGAGGATCTGGTGCTCGTCACGGACGAAGGCGCCGAGGTGCTGACGAGCTTCCCGTACGACCTCGAGCTGTGAGCAGCGGCTCGATCGAGACGCACTTCGTCGAGGATCGGCGCTATCCGCCGCCTCCCGAGTTCGCCGCCGAAGCGAACGCGCAGCCCGACATCTACGAGCGCGACTTCGAGGAGTTCTGGGAGACCGAGGGCCGCGAGCGCGTCACCTGGTTCGAGCCGTTCACGACGCTCTACGAGTGGGAGCTGCCGTACGCGAAGTGGTATCTCGGCGGCACGCTCAACGTGTCCTACAACTGCGTCGACAGGCACGTCGAGGAGGGCCGCGGGAGGCGTGTCGCCTACCACTGGGAGGGAGAACCGGGCGAGCAGCGCGCAATCACCTATGCCGAGCTGCAGCGCGAGGTCGTCCGCTTCGCGAATGCGCTGAAGGAACTCGGCGTCGAGAAGGGGACGCCGGTCGCGATCTACATGGGGATGATCCCGGAGCTGCCCATCGCGATGCTCGCCTGCACGCGGCTCGGGGCGCCGCACACGGTCGTCTTCGGCGGCTTCTCTGCCGACTCGCTCTCCGACCGGGCGAACGACATGGGCTGCGAGGTGCTGATCACGCAGGACGAGGCCTGGCGGCGCGGCTCGACGGTGCCGCTGAAGCGCACCGCCGACGAGGCGATGGCGGCGGCGCCAAAGGTCCGACGCTCGCTCGTCGTCCGCCGCACCGGGAACGAGGTGCCGATGCAGGAGGGTCGCGATGTCTGGCTCCACGAGCTCGAAGTCTCTGACGACCCGGCGAGCTGTCCGCCCGAGCCGATGGACGCCGAGGACCTCCTCTTCCTGATGTACACGTCCGGCACGACCGCGAAGCCGAAAGGGATCGCGCATACGACGGCCGGTTATCTCGTCGGCGTTGCCGCGACACACCGGTACATCTTCGACCTCAAACCGGAGACGGACGTCTACTGGTGCGCGGCCGACATCGGCTGGATCACAGGTCACAGCTACATCGTCTACGGGCCGCTCTGCAACGGCGCCACGTCGGTGCTCTACGAGGGCACGCCCGACTTCCCGGACAAGGATCGCTGGTGGTCGATCGTGGAGGGCTACGGCGTCACGATCCTCTATACGGCGCCGACCGCGATCCGCGCGCACATGAAGTGGGGGCCGGAGCACGCGCAGGGGCACGATCTCTCCTCGCTGCGGCTGCTCGGCACGGTCGGAGAGCCGATCAACCCCGAGGCGTGGATGTGGTACCGCGAGCACGTCGGCGGCGACCGCTGTCCGGTCGTCGACACCTGGTGGCAGACCGAGACCGGGATGGCGCTGATCACGCCGCTGCCCGGAGTGACGACGACGAAGCCGGGCTCGGCGACGAAGCCGTTTCCCGGTGTCGACGTAGGGGTGTTCGACGAAGCCGGCGAGGAGGTAGGGCCCGGCGGTGGCGGCTATCTCGTGCTGAAGCGGCCCTGGCCGGCGATGACGCGTGGGATCTTCGGCGACGACGCGCGCTTCCGTGAGACGTACTGGACGAAGTACCCGGGCGTCTACTTCGCCGGCGACGGGGCGCGGATCGACGAGGACGGCGACTTCTGGCTCCTCGGCCGCGTCGACGACGTGATGAACGTCTCCGGCCACCGGATCTCGACGATCGAGGTCGAGTCGGCGCTTGTCGATCATCCGCGTGTCGCGGAAGCAGCGGTGTGCGGGCGAAACGACGCGCTCACCGGCCAGGCGATCGTCGCCTACGTGACGCTGAAGGGCGGCGACGAGGGCTCGCTCGAGATGCTGGAGGAGCTGCGCAACCATGTCGCCGCCAAGATCGGCGCAATCGCCAAGCCCGCGAACATCGTCTTCACCCCGGAGCTGCCGAAGACGCGCAGCGGCAAGATCATGCGGCGGCTCCTGCGCGACGTGGCGGAGAACCGTCCGCTCGGCGACACGACAACCCTCGCGGATCCCACGGTCGTGAACGAGATCTCGCAGCGCGCCGCGGCGGACGCGTCCGAGGACTGATGCGTACTGCAGCCGCTGTGGTCGCCGGTCTCGTGTTGGTGTGCGCAGCGGGAGCCGGGACGCAGGCACCGCGGCTCGTCGCGACGCCGAGCTCGGGACTGCTTGACGAGCCGCTGCGACTGACCATGACTGGAGCGAAGGCTCACGCGCGGGTGACGATCCGCGCGACGGCCGCGACGCCGGTGGCAGGCCGTGGCGGGCGAGCCGGATCATCGTTGCAGATCGGAACGGGCGAGCAGAGCTAGCGGGCGGTGGTTCGCTTCTGGCCGCGCTGACGCCGCTGCGCGGTACGACCACCTTCCTTTTTCCGAGCCGCGTTTCCTTCGAGGCTCGCAGCGGCGCCCGCGTCCTGGCCCGCACGTCGGTGACGCGACGGACAGCGGCGCCAGGACTCGCGACGCGCACGCTTACCGTTGCGGCCGACGGGCTTGCAGGGCGCTATTCGGCTCTTCCGGTCACGTCCGGCCCCGCGGTTCTCTATCTCGGCGGCAGCGAGGGTGGAGTCCCGTTCAAGGAGAAAGCGGAGCTGCTTGCGTCCCGCGGTCTTCCGACGCTTGCGCTCGCCTATTTCGGCGAGCCGGGATTGCCGCAGGAGCTCGCAAACGTTCCGCTCGAGTACTTCGAGTCGGCACTTCGCTGGCTCGGCAGGCAGCCGGGCGTCGATCCGGCGCGGATCGCGATCGTCGGGATCTCGCGCGGCGGCGAGGCCGCGCTGCTCGTCGGCTCCACGTTTCCCGAGCTCGTCGCCGGTGTGGTCAGCTATGTCGGCAGCTCGGTCGTGAACCCGTCCACGAATCGGCGCGATCCCGCCTGGACGCACAACGGCAGGCCGGTTCAGGCTCCCGACTCCCCGGACCTCGGCAACCCGCGCCCTCTCAACGGGCTCGGCGTGATCAAGGTGGAGCTGATCCACGGACCGGTTCTGCTCGTCTCCGGTATCTCGGATCTTCTCTGGCCGTCAGGCGGCTATGCGGCTGCGATCGTCGACCGGAGGAGGGCCGCCGGGCTGGAGACGACTTCGCTCACGAGTCTCTCCGCTGGTCATGCTGTCGGGGTCGCCGTTCCGAACATGGCCGTACGCGCCCTCGGTGGCACGCGCAAGGCCGACGCCTCGCTCCGCGGCCGAGCCAGGCCTCGAGTGCTCGCACTCTTGCGCAGAGTCTCCTAACGAGGCGTGCGCTTGCCTATGCGAGGCCGCGGGCGGCCCAGGCAACCGCGCTCAGCGTGAACGGCGCTTCGGGCAGCACCTCTCGACAGTGCTCGCGGAGCGCTGATCGCTCGGTCTCGTCGAGACCTTTGGCATACGCCCCGGCCGGACCGACCCCGAGCGTGAACGGCTCCCACCAGTCGTCGAAGCTCGCGTATTCGACGGCGGCATCGAGCGTCGTCTCCTCGATCTCTCGCAGGCCCGCGGTCTCGAGCAACTCAACGAGCTGACCCGCCCGTGCACCTGCCAGTCCGGACTCGTCCGCGACAGTCGCGTCGAGGTCGCGTACCGCCTGCCAGAACGGCGAGATCGGGGCCCGTCCACCGGCGAGATCCCAGACCGCTGCGGCCACGACGCCGTTCGCCTGCGTGACGCGAGCCATCTCCACGAGCCCGACCACCGGATCGCGCATGAAGTGCACGACGAGCAGCGCGAAGGTGGCGTCGAACGCCCCGTCGGGAAAGGGGAGATCCTCCGCGGCGCAGAGCCGGACGTCGACACCAGGATGCCGCGCGCGGGCAGCGGCAACGAATGGCTCCGACGGGTCGACGGCCGCCACCGAATCGGGCCCGAGCCGTCGGACGAGCTCGGACGTCAATGAACCTGGCCCGCAGCCGACGTCTAGCGCTGTCTGTCCTGCTTGCACGCCCCCGAAGTCGGCGAGCCCCGGTGCCAGCTGTGTCGAGAACCGCCCCATGAAGCGGTCGTAGGCCTCGGCGGCGACAGCAAAGCTCACGCTCCGATCCTAAGTCGGAGTCGGCATCCTGTGCTCGTGCATCGCGTCGTTCTCCCCGTCATTGCCGCGCTCTTGGCCGTCGCTCCGGCTGCGGCGGCCGGGGACGCCGAGTTGTTGCGGGCGCGCGATCGCTATCTCCCTCCTGCGCGTGTCGCCTACGCCGCGACACCAGATGGGGCGCAGGCGCGCTACGACGCGGGGCGGAACCTCGTCGAGGTGGTGCTGGCTGCCGGCAACGTCAGCGGCGGCTTGCGACCGCTCCGCGCCGAGCTGCTCCGGCAGGGGCGGACCGCGGTCGCCCGTGCGGAGGCGCTCGATCGGCCTGACGGCTCGATCGGCACCGGCCGGTACGCCCAACTCGTTCCTGCCTCCGCCCACGCCGGTCCGCGCGTCCCCGACGCCACGCTCGACGGCCGGCTTGCCGCGGTCGCGAACAGGTTCGACGGCTGGGCCGCCGTCTGGGTGCACGACCTGCGCAGCGGCCGCTTCGCGGGCTGGAACGAGGATCTCCGCTTTCCGGCCGCGTCGACGGTCAAGCTCGGGGCGCTCGCGGCTGCGCTGCGGACCTCGAGGATCCCCGAGGCCGGGCGCTGGTGGTACGACGCGCGCCAGATCGGCGCCTGGTCGTCGAATCTCGCCGCGAACCGGATCCTGGCCGGACTCGGCTACGGCGCCCTGAACGACGGGCTTCGGCGGCTCGGGATGACCTCGAGCACCTATCCCGGCCCGTATCGCGCAACCACCGCCGTCGGGTCGCCGCCGCCTGGCTCCCACACTCGCGTCACGACGGCCCGTGACCTCGGCCGCGCCCTCTACCGCCTCAACGCCGGCGCCCACGGCGACGGCCGCGCGCTCGGTCTCCTCGGGCTCTCGCGCCGCCAGGCCCAGGCCGGCGTCCGCATCCTGCTCTCGGCCCAGCGCGCGAGCGACAACCTCGGCCTGCTGCGCCCGTGGCTCGGGAGCACGCCGGTCGCCGAGAAGAACGGCTGGCTCACCGACACGCGGCTCACCGCCGCGATCGTCTATGGCAATCGTGGCCCCGTGATTGTCGTCGTCGCCGTCTACCGGCCGGGACTGGAGGCCCCCGAGGCACGAAGGCTCGGCCGCGACGTTCTCCGGGCTGCCGGCCTGTGACCGACCACCGGCAACTCGGCGTCGACCTCTTCAACCATGTCTGGACGCTGCTCGAGCAAGCCGAGCGCACGGCGGACGAGGACGACACCATGCTCCACGCCGCGCACGCCTCGCGCCACCACTGGGGTCACGTCGGCGAGCCGCGCCACCTCGCTCGGGGTGAGTGGCAGATCTCGCGCGTCTACGCCGTGCTCGACCGCGGTGAGCCGGCGCTCCACCACGCGCGGCGCTGCCTGGGGATCCTCGAACGGAGCGGCGACGGGGAGGAGTGGGACGTACCGTTTGCACACGAGGCGGTCGCCCGAGCGGCGCTCGTCGCAGGCGAGCGGGAGACGGCGGAGTACCACCTTTCCCAGGCGCGGCAACTCGGCGCGCAGATCGAGGACGCCGACGATCGCGAGCATCTCGAGGCAGCGCTGGCCGAGCTGACCCAGTAACTGTCTGTTACGTGATCCCGATCCAGATCGCGGGGTTCGCATCCGGCCGCAGCCAGCGCAACACACCGGCGAGCTGATCGCGCCGGAGGCTGACACAGCCGATAGTGGGGCCCCCGGTTTGCGCGTGAAGGAAGATCCCCGAGCCGCGGCCCGGCACGACCGGGCGCATGTTGTACCCGATCACGGCGAGGAACGGATACGGCCTCGGCTGCTGCCACATCCCCTCGCTCCCGCCCGCGAACGGAGGCCTCATGCTGCACGCGGCGTGCTGGAAGGAGTTGTAGGTCGCCGACTGCGGATCCTCGTCCCACCAGTCGCCGCAGCGCAGGCGCCGGTAGGCGAAGCGGACCCCGGGATTCGCTGCATTCCCGTACATCGTCCGCCCGATCGGGAAGGTGCCGGTCGGCGTCGTTCCGTCGCCCTCGCGCCGGTTCGACGAGAGACCGTTCTTCCCCAGCCGGGCGACATAGGGCCCGCCGGCCGCAATCCAGCAGCCGTCGACGCGGCGCCAGGTGCGGAGCGACGCGTAGGTCGTCCGGGCGACTTTCGCCTCGACAGTGACGAGCTGGCGCGCGCTCGTCCGCGCGCCCACGTCGTTCGCGACGCTCGCCGGGCAGGCGGCCATTGCGACGGCTGTGGCGAGGGTCGCGAGCACGGATCCAGAGTACGCTGAGGCGATGCGGATCGCTGTCCTGCTGGCGCTTGCGGCGGTGCTTGCTGCCGGTGCCTCGGCCACGGCTGCCCCGCCCGTCGGCTCGATCTTGCCTGTGACGGCAGCCGATCTCCGCCATTCCTACCGCGCGGGTTGCCCCGTCGGGCCGGCGCAGCTGCGCACCGTCCGCGTTTCCTACCGGGACTTCGACGGACGCGCGCAGGTGGGGCGGATCGTCGTCGCGAGCCGCGTTGCGCCCGACGTGCTCGCCGTCTTTCGGATCCTCTGGAGCGAGCGCTTCCCGATCCGCCGCCTGCAGCCCGTCTCCGCCTACCGCGGCAGCGACGACGCCTCGATGGCTGCCGACAACACCTCTGCGTTCAACTGCCGCTTCGTCGGCGGCACCTCACGCTGGTCGCTGCACGCCTACGGCGAGGCGATCGACGTCAACCCGGTCGAGAATCCGTACGTCCGGGGCTCGAGGGTCTCGCCACCCGCCGGTCGCGCGTACGTCGATCGCAGCCGCCACCAGAAGGGGATGGCGCTTCGGAACGGCCCGCTCGTCCGCGCTTTCGCATCGGTCGGGTGGCGCTGGGGCGCCTCCTTCGGCGACTACCAGCACTTCTCGACGACGGGTCGCTAGCCGGCCCAGGGCTCGAGCTCGAGCGCCTGTTCGTACGCAGTCCGATCGTGCACACCGGCTCACCGTGAGAGACGATTACATGCTCGAACGGAAGCTCGAGCAGCTTGCGCAATGCCGGCAGCGCCCGTTCCTCGTACCACGGGGTCGACCAGATCCGGAGCTCGCCGTCCTGTGCGGTCAGCGCGTCGGCGAAGACAAGGGCGCGCTGCTCGGGCAGCCAGACCGGCGTCTCGTTGCGACCGCGGCCGTCGTAGAGGGCGACGGGGCCGCCCGGCAGCTCGGTTCCCGGCTCGATCCCCTCGAGCTCCGTCTCCGGGATGTTCTCCCGCCAGAAGAGGTACGGCCCGTAGGCGCGCGCGCCGTAGCGCCGGACGAACAGGTCGACGTCGCGGACGTGATCCGGCTTCAGAATGACGACGGCCGTCGGAGGCGACTCGTCGAGCCGAGCCCAGATCTCATTTGCATCGTCCGGAGGCGCGAGCGGATCGAGGAGGACGACCTCTCCGCCGGACGCGGCACAGGTCGAGGTGACGGGCGGCGGCCAGCCGACGTGAGGCGCCCAGTCGGGGTGGTCGAGCCGCCAGATCCAGAGACCGGGAGCGACGTCTCGAACCTCGGGAGCCACGCCGTCTAGCGGACGAGCTTCTCGAACCGCTCGGCGTCGTCGAACGGGCCGATCACGGCGAGGTGGAAGCCGGAGTCGAGAATCTCCTGGGCGACGCGCTGGACGTCCTCCGCCGTCACGGCGTCGAGCGCGTCGAGCACCGCCTGCGGCTCGTCCGCCCGCCCTTCGAGCACCTCGCGCCGGAGCCCGAACATGATCGTCCCGTGCGGGCTCTCGAGCTGGAGTACGAAGCGGCCCTTGGAGAAGTTGCGGGCCTTCTCGAGCTCGTCGGCGGGCACCGGGTCGGTCGCGAGCAGCCGGAACTGCTCGACGATCGTCGTCACGGCGTCGTCGATCCGGTTGATGTCGACCCCGGATTGTGCGTACAGCGAACCCGTGTCCGTGTAGGCGTGGTTCATGCCGAAGACGTAGTAGGCGAGCCCCCGCCGCTCGCGCACCTCGGTGAAGAGGCGCGAGGACATGCCGCCGCCGAGCACCGTCGAGAGGAGCTGAAGGACGTAGCGATCGGGATCGGTGAGCGGGCGGCTGCGGACGCCGAGAACGAGGTGCGCCTGGTCGGACTCCTTCGTGTGGACGCGAACGCGAGAGCCGTTCCCCGATTGCGCATACGGCGCGGGCGAGCCGGTCTCGCGCGGTTCCAGGCTGCCGAGCAGCTCCTCGAGCTTCGCTTCGAGCCCGTCCCCGATTCGGCCGCCGACCCCGACGACCATCCGGTCTGGCCGATACCAGGTGTCCACGTAGTCGAGGAACGTCTGGCGCGTCGCCTGGCGCACCGTCTCCTTGCGGCCGATGATGTCCCAGCCGAGCGGCTGGTCGCCGTAAAGGAGCGAGTCGTAGACGCCGCCGATGAAGTCGCGCGGCGTGTCGAAGTACATGTTCATCTCCTCGACGATCACGCCCTTCTCGCGCTCGATCTCCTCCGGCTCGAACTTCGAGTGGCGCAGCATGTCGGCGAGCACGTCGAGGGCGATGTCGCGGGTCTCGGCGCCGCAGCGCACGTAGTAGCCCGTGTACTCCTTGCCGGTGAACGCGTTGAACTCGCCGCCGATCGCGTCGATCTCGCCCGCGATGTCGCGCGCGGTCGGGCGCTCCGGGGTGCCCTTGAAGAACATGTGCTCGGCGAAATGGGCAATTCCGTTCGTCTCGGGCGTCTCGTAGCGCGAGCCGGCGGCCAGCATCACGAAGCACGAGACCGACTGAGCCTGGGGCATCGGCGCGGTGAGCACGCGCAGGCCGTTGGACAGCGAATGTCTCTCGAAGACTCCCATCACCGGCCATGCTATAGAGGCGTCCGTGGCCGGAGAGAAGATGCAGGAGGCGGTCGCGGCGCAGCCGGACTGGCTCGCACGCGTGCCTACCGAGCGGCGGCTGCCTGAGGGGCGGATCGTCCATGTCGGCTGCGGCACGTCGTTCCACGCCGCCCAGACCGGCGCCACAGGAATCGGATGCAGCGCGCTCCAGGCACTCGAGGCGGTGCTGGAGCCGCCGGAGGCCGACGTGCTCGTGCTCGTCAGCCACGAGGGCGAGACGGCGTTGACGCTCGAGGCTGCGCAGGCCTTCTCCGGGCCGAAGTGGCTCGTGACCGGCAAGGGAGAGGGGCCGATCGCAGAGCTCTGCGACGAGGTGGTCGTCTGCACCCCCGTCGTGGAGCGGAGCTGGTGTCACACGGCGAGCTACACCTGCGCTGTCGCGGCGATCGCCGCTCTCCATGGCGAGGACATCGCGACGCTCCCCGCCCGCGTCGCCGCCCTGCTCGACGGTCAGCGCTTCCCCGTCTCCGCCCACGAGCGTTTCGTGATCGCCGGCGCCGGTCGCGACTGGCCGACCGCGCAGGAGGCGGCCCTGAAGCTGCGCGAGGGCGTGTTCGTCGCCGCGGAGGCGTGGGAAACCGAGCAGCTTCTCCACGGCCCGCTCGCCGCGGTCGATGAGACCGTCCGCTGTTTCGTGCTCGAGGGTGAGGGGCGCGCGGCCGAGCGAGCGCGGGGCGCCGTCGCCGCGCTCCAGGCGCTCGGGTGCGAGGTCGCGCTCGTGCCCACCGAGCATCCGGTCGTCGACATCGTCCGCTTCCAGCTCCTCACGCTCGATCTCGCCGTCGCACGCGGGGTCGACCCCGACCTGATCCGCCGCGACGACGAGCGCTGGAAGCGGGCCGCCGAGGCGCATGCCTGAGCCGTGGTGGCGCGAGGGCGTCCTCTACCAGATCTATCCACGCTCCTTCGCCGACTCGAACGGCGACGGGATCGGCGACCTGCGCGGGGTAATCGACCGGCTCGACCATCTCGAATGGCTCGGCGTCGACGGGATCTGGTTGAGCCCGATCCACCCCTCGCCGAACGAGGACTGGGGCTACGACGTCAGCGACTATCTCGGCGTCCACCCGGATCTGGGCACCCTCGAGGACGTGGACGAGCTCGTCGCCGAAGCGCACCGTCGCGGGATCCGCGTCCTGCTCGACCTCGTCCCGAACCACACCTCGATCCGGCATCCGTGGTTCCGCGAGCGGCCCGAGCTCTACGTCTGGGCGGACGAGCCGCCGAACAACTGGCGCAGCGTCTTCGACGGCGGGCCGTCGTGGACGCTCGACGGCGAGAGCGGCCGCTACTACCTGCATACGTTCGCGACCGGTCAGCCCGACCTCGACTGGCGCAACCCGGAGGTCCATGCCGAGTTCGAGCGGATCGTGCGGTTCTGGCTCGACCGCGGTGTCGCCGGCTTCCGGCTCGACGTCGTCAACGTGCTCTACAAGGATCCCCAGCTTCGCGACGATCCGCCCGCGCAGCCGGACGATCACCCTCATCTGCGCGAGCTCGGGATGCGCCGGGTCAACTCGATGAACCAGCCCGAGATCCACGACCTCCTACAGGAGTGGCGAGGACTCTGCGAGGAGTACGAGCCGCCGCGAATCCTGGTTGGCGAGACCTACGCGTTCGAGGTGCCGCATTGGGCGAGCTACTACGGCAGCGGCGACCAGCTGCACCTATCGTTCAACTTCCGGCTCTTCTTCTCCGCGCTCGATGCAAGGGAGATGTCCGACGTCGTCGCGGAGGTCGAGCGCGAGCTGCCGGACGGGGCCTGGCCGTGTTGGGCGGGCTCGAGTCACGACGGTGGCCGGCTTGCGAGCAGGTGGGCGCGGGGCGACGAGCGGCTCGCCCGCTGCTGCCTCCTGATCCTGCTTGGCCTGCGCGGTACGCCGTTCCTCTACTACGGCGACGAGCTCGGCCTGCTCGACGGCCGCGTGGCGCCCGAGCAACGCCTCGACCGCGCCCAGCCGGGTCGCGATCCGGCTCGTACGCCGATGCCGTGGACGGGCGGCGATGGTGGCTGGCGCGAGCCGTGGCTGCCGCTCGAGGACGCCTCTCGCAACGTCGCGGATCAGCGCGCCGACCCGTCCTCGATGCTGAACTTCACACGCGACCTGATCGCGGTCCGGCGCCGATTGCCCGATCTGCGCACGGGCTCGTATCGTCAGCTCGCCGCGTCCGAAGGCGTCTGGGCGTGGCAACGCGGCGACGAGTGCGTCGTGGCCGTCAACCTCGGCTCGAAGGAGGAGCGTTTCGATCTCGCGGGCCGGATCGAGCTGTCAACCGATCATCGCGAGTGCGAAGGCGAGCCGTTCGTGGGACGTCTGGGCGCGGGGCAGGGCGTGATCCTGCACGTCTGACCGGCTGTAAATCGTCTAGCGCTCGATCTGACTGCCGCCGACGATTGCGTCGCGCCCATCCGGGTAGCGCACCCACGCCTTGTGCGTGCCGTCGTAGTCGGGGCCGAAGAGGATCAGCGTCGCCTCGGCGCCGCGCACGCGGCACGGCTCGTCGCCCTCCGGGTCGAGCCCGCGCCAGATCCGGATGAATGGGTTCTGCTCCAATTCGGCGCCGATCGTGGAGGGAAGCGTGTGGCCCGGATGGACCCTCGTCTCGGGCGGGAGCGACATCAGCCGCTTCATGATCGAGCGGTGTTGATCGGCGTAGCCGTTCGGCCCGCCGCCGCCCGTGCCCCCGACGGTGCCCTTGAAGAGGCAGTCGGCGGTGAGGCAGTCGGTGCCGTCCACGAGCAGCGCGTGGTGGTCGAGGCAGTGGCCCGGTGTTGCGAGCACTTGGATCTCCAGCGCGCCCGAACGGAGGACGTCACCGTCCTCGAAGGTTTCGTCGAGCCGGACGCCGACCTCCCCGGTGAGGGCGCTACCGACGACCGGCACGCCGAAGCGCTTTGCAAGCCCGCCGACGTCGACGACGTGATCGGGATGGTGATGCGTGACGAGCACATGCGTGATCGTCAGCTCGCGCGCGGCGACCTGCTCGAGGAGCGGCTTCTCGACCCCGTTCGAGTCGACGAGCACGCCGTGGCCGCCGTCTTCGTCCGCCAGGAGGTAGGCGTTCGACGTCCACTGCGGATGCTCGGCGCGCTCGAGGATCATTAGAGCTCCTGACGTAAATGCCGCCTTGTTCGGCGGGGCGCGATGGGTGGTGCGAGGCAAGGACGCAGGGAGCGTCGATATGCGAGCATATGGACGCGACTGAGGACGCCGCATCGTGCCGCCCATCGCGATCCCCGCGGCTCAGTGCTGCATTGCGTCAGGAGCTCTCAGAAGGAGATCACGCTCCTGATCCCGTCCTGGGCCTCCATCAGCTCGAAGCCGCGGTTGACCTCGGCGAGCGTCAGCCGGTGCGAGACGAACGACTCTACGTCGATCTCGCCTGCAAGCCAGCGGTCGACAAGCTGCGGAACCTGATCCCGCCCCTTGACGCCGCCGAACGACGACCCTGCGACGCGCCGGCCGGTGATCAGGAAGCGCGGCACGATCTTGAGCGTCTTGCCCTTGCCGGCGACGCCCGCGACCGTACAGAGGCCCCAGCCCATCCGGGCCGACTCGACGGCTTGGCGCATCACGGCTACGTTGCCCGTCGCCTCGAACGTGTAGTCGGCGCCGAAGCCGCCGGTCAGCTCCAGGATCCGCTCGACCGCGTCGGGGCCGCCGACGAGTGTCTCGGTTGCACCGTGCCCGGTCGCGAGCCCGAGCCGCTCCTCTGAGAGGTCGACGCAGATGATTCGCTCCGCTCCTTGCAGCCGGCAGCCGATCACCGCGCCGAGCCCGACCAGCCCGGCGCCGAACACGACGCACGTCGAGCCCGGCTCCACCTTTGCGGTGTTGAGCGCCGCGCCGAGCCCGGTCGAGAGCCCGCACGCGAAGAGACAAGCGCCCTCGAGCGGCGCCTCCGGCGAGATCTTCGCGAGCGCGATCTCGGGCATGACTGTGTACTCGGCGAACGTCGAGGTGCCCATGAAGTGGCGAATCGGCTCGCCGTCGCGCGAGAGCCTCGTCGTCGCATCAGGCAGATAGCCCTGATTCTGCTGCTCGCGGATCGCGAGGCAGAGATTCGTCCGGTCGCTCTCGCAGTGGATGCACTCGCGGCACTGCGGCGAGAAGAGCGTGACGACGTGGTCGCCTTCCCGGAGCGAGGTGACGCCCTCGCCCACGCGCTCGACGACGCCGGCGCCCTCGTGTCCGAGCACGGTCGGTGCGTAGCCGGACGGATCTGCACCGGAGGCGGTGTAGAGATCGGTGTGGCAGACGCCGCACGCGACGAGCCGGACGAGCACCTCGCCGGCCTTCGGCTCGGCTAGCTCGACTTCCTGGATTGAGAGCGGCGCTCCGAACTCCTCCAGGACGGCAGCCTTGATCCTCATTCGGCCATTTTCTCGTGCCACGCATCCAGGAGTTGGCGCTCGCGCTCGGGTGCGAGTCCGACACCGACCGCGCTGCCCATGGGGACTGTTCCGGCCACCGGTTCCGTAAAAGTCGCCGCCCAGGCGAGGGTGTCGCGCACTGTCTCCTCGAGCGGCCGGAAGACGAGGCCGGCTGCGAGTGCACGCGAGGTGTCGGTCTCCTGGATGTTGGCGAGGTCGTCGCCAGCGGGAATCCAGAGCGGCAGCTCGATCCATGCGCCCACCTCGTGTTCGACGAGGAAGGCGTCGTCCACCCAGGTGAGCCTGCCCTCGCCGCTCGCGACCCGCAAGCAGGTCGCGAGCACCTCGCCGGCCGTCGTCGCGGGAAGCGGCCCAGTAGCGTTGAAGACGCCTGGGATGCGGTGCTCCGCCAGCCGCACGAGCCAGGCGCCGAGGTCGCGCGCGTCGATGAACTGCCATCGCCGCCCGGGCTCGCCGGGAGCGAGGATCTCGCCGCCCCGGGCCGCGCGGGTCGGCCAGTACGTGAAGCGATCGGTCGGGTCGTGGGGTCCGACGATCAGGCCGGCGCGGACATGCGACGAACGCCCCGGGAAGATTCCCTCGACCGTCCGCTCGCAGAGCGCTTTCAGGCCGCCGTACGCCTCCCCGATGCTCTCCGTCTCCGGGTCCTCGAGCTCGATCACCCGTGCGGTCTCGTCGAAGCCTCGCATGAGCGGCGGGTCGTAGACCGAGACGCTCGAGACGAAGACGTAGTGCCCGACCGCCTCCGCGAGCAGGCTCGCGGAGGCCTCGACGAGGCGCGGCACGTAGCCCGACGTATCCACCACCGCGTCCCATTCGCGGCCCTCGAGCGCGGTCAGGTCACCATCGCGGTCGCCACGGAGCTTCTCGACCTCGGGAAAGAGCTCGGCATTCGTCTCGCCGCGGTTGAACAACGTCAGCTCGTGCCCGCGGGCAAGCGCCTCCTCGGCGACGGACCGACCGAGGAACTTCGTTCCTCCGAGAACGAGGAGCTTCAGAGCTCTCCGAGCGCGGTCAAGAGCCGGTCGACCTCGCCGGCGGTGTTGTAGTGAACGAAGCCCGCGCGCACGGCGCCGGTGTCCTCAAGCCCGAGCTGCCGCATCACCTCGACCGCGTAATAGTCGCCGTGCCAGACGGCGATCTCTCTCGCTGCGAGCTCAATCGCCACCTCCTCGGCACTCCGCCCGAGCACGTTGAAGCAGAACGTGGGCACACGACCCTCCATCGCCCGGAGCCCGTACAACTCGACCCGCTCGGGAAGGCCGTCCAGAAAGCGCTGTCCCAACTCACGCTCGTGCGCGACGATCGCCTCCCAGCCGAGCGACTCGAGGTACTCGACCGCGGCGACGAAGCCCGCGAGCAGCTCGTGTTGCTGCGTCCCGTGCTCGAAGCGGTGGCCGACCGGCTCGTTCGCGGCGGGACGCACCTTGTACGGCCGCCACGACTCGAGCAACTCCCGCTTGCCGAAGGCAAGCCCCAGGTGCGGCCCGAAGTACTTGTACGGCGAGCAGAGGAGGACGTCCACGTCCCAGGCGCCAACGTCGATCGGCCCGTGCGGGCCGTAATGGACGGCGTCTGCCCAGGCGAGGGCGCCGGCGCTGTGAGCGAGCTCGACGATTCGGCCGACATCGGGCGCGGTTCCGACCGCATTCGACGCGACCGGAAAGGCAACGACGCGTGTCTTCTCGGACAGCTGTCGCTCGAGGTCGGCCAGGTCGAGCGTCAGGTCGGCACGCACCTCGACGAAGCGGACGACGATCCCGAGGTCGTGCTCGAGCTCGAGCCAGGGCGAGACGTTCGCGTCGTGGTCGAGCTTCGTCACGAGCACCTCGTCGCCGCGGACGAGCGTCCGGGCGATGGAGCGCGTGAGCAGGAAGTTGAGCGAGGTCATCGAGGGTCCGAATGCAACCTCGTCCGGATGGCAGTTGAGGAAGCGGCCCGCGGCGACGCGCGAGCGCTCGACCAGCTCGACCGTGCGGACGCTCGTCTCGTAGGGCGCGCCGATGTTCGCGTTGTCCTCGCGCAGGTAGCGCGCGACCGCGTCGATCACCTCGTCCGGACACTGCGTCCCGCCCGGCCCGTCGAAGAAGACGAGCCGCCGGTCGAGCGCGGATGTCCGCTTCCTGACGGCCTCGACCTCGAATGCGACGGTGCTCACCGAATCTCCTCGCCGTTGACGGTCCACGAATAGACGGGCTCGATCGTCAGCGACGCGCCCACGAAGCAGTCCCGCTCGGCTCGCGCGAGCAACTCCCGCACGTCCGGCGGAGCCGGGGAGAGCGTTACGTCGGCCTGCACCTCGATCTCGACGAACGCGTAGCGGCCATCCTCGTCGCGTTTCGTCACAGTCCCCGAGGCGTCGGCGCTGGAGGCGAGCTCCAGCCCGTCCCGCCGCGCGTGATGGCCGAGGCTCGTCAGCGAGCAGCGGGCGAGACCTGCGAGAACGAGGTGCTCCGGGCTCCAGACCGCTTCATTCGGCAGCGACGGGCCTCCCTCACCGCTCGTCGCCGTCCAGTCGCGGTCGAGCGAGATCGCATAGGAGAACGTCTTCGCCCGCGTCGCCACGGTCCGAGCCTAGATGATTGATGCAACGATCTCGCGCGCTCGGATGCGCGATCTGGCGTGTCTGGGCCGCTCCCTGGCTGACTGAGCGGCCTGGCGGCCGCTCAGTCAGCCCGTCCGCTTCGCGTGCTCAGCCCGTCACCGATGCAGCCGGCATCGGCAACGGCCTGATCCCGCGCCCCAGAGCGGCCAGCTCGCGCCCCGAGACGGACGAATCTCGTGGCATCAAGCATCGAGCTCTTCGATGTCGTCCGGTCGGGTTCGTACGGTGAGGGTCGTGCAGCGCCTACGAACGCTGAGCGAGGCCGAGTGCTACGCCCGCTGCTACGGGTGGCGCGGAGAGGACTCCGTCAACGTGACGAAGGTGGATTCCCACACCTTCCGCTACGAGACCTTCGTCTCGGGCGAGCTGCTCAGGTCATTGTTCGAAGATCGACTCGACGCACGAGAGCCCGAGGCCGCCTGACTCCTCCGTTCCGGACGTCCTCGCGACCGGGCTGACCGCGGTCTTCTGCGGGATCAACCCCGGTCGAGTCTCCGCCGCAGCGCACGCCCACTTCGCCAATCCGCGCAACGATTTCTGGCGGATCCTGCACGCGGTGGGCTTCACGTCGCGGCTACTTGAGCCGTCGGAGCAGCTCGAGCTTCTTGCCTGCGGCTTCGGGATCACGAATGCAGCCCTTAGGACGAGCGCTGGATCGGGTGACCTCCGGCGCGCCGACTTCGCCGGCTCGGCGGAGCGATTGGAGCGCCTTGCCGTCGAGCTCTACCCACGTGCGATCGGCTTCGTCGGCAAGGAGGCCTATCGCGGAACCTTCGGCGAGCGGCCCGAGCTCGGCCCCCAGGAGCGGCGACTCGCCGACACCGCACTCTTCGTGCTCCCATCGACGTCACCAGCCAACGCGGCGGTGCCGTGGGAGGAGCGGTTGCTTTGGTTTCGCGCGTTTCGGGAGTCGCTCGTCATGGTTCGTCATGCAGTGCGAGCCCTCTTACTCGACGAGCAACATCGCATCCTGCTCGACCGGCGGCCCTTCGTCGTCGATCCGAAGGACACGGTCTGGGCGACCCCGGGCGGAGGGATCGAGCCCGGCGAGTCGCACGAGCAGGCGCTCCGCCGCGAGCTCGTCGAGGAGGTCGCTCTGCACGAGTTCGCCTTCGGCTCGGAGGTCTGGTGGCGCGAGCACTTCTTCCCGATGGCGAGCGGGCACGGCGGCCAGCGCGAGCACTTCTACGTCGTTCGAGTGGAGGGCTTCGAGGCGGCCGGAACGCCGGACGTGGACGTGGTCGAGCGCCGCTGGTGGACGGTCGCGGAGCTTTCGGTCTCCGACGAGCGGTTCGCGCCGCGACGGCTCCCCGAGTTCCTCGCCGCGCTCGTGCGCGACGGACCGCCCGAGGAGCCGCTCGACGTCGGCCTTTAGCTCGTCGCCTGCTCTACGAAGGGCGCGAGCACGACGTCCCAGCCGCCTGCGTAGCGCTCGCGCGAGTCGGGTCCGCCGAAGCCGCGATGCTCGAGCTCGACGCGCGTGCCCGGGCCCTCCGGCGAGAAGCACACCTCGACCTCGGTGCCGCGCGCCTCGCCGATCTGCCAGTCGAGCAGAAATCGCCTCGGGGGATCCCACTCGAGCACCCGGCCCCAGTCCTGCGCGCCGGCGTCCGTCACCTCGTAGAGCCGTCCGCCCACGCGCGGCTCGAGCACGACGTCGGTCACGTCGCCGCCGCCATAGGAGTGCGTGCCCACGGGCCACCACGAGGCTATGCGGGCGGTGAAGAGCTCGAAGGCCTCCGCCGGGGCGAAGTCCACGAGCACGGTCTTGCAAATGGCATCGGTCGTCAGAGTGCTCATCCTGTCTCCTTTCGCGCCTCGGCGGCAAAGCGCTCGAGCGCTTCGCCCCAGAAGCTGTCGAAGTACTCACGGATCTCGGCGAGGCCGGCCGGATCGACGCCATAGATCCGTCGCGTGCCGTCTCTTCGGTCGGTGACGAGACCTGCGTCTTTCAGCACCCGCAGATGCTGCGACACCGCCGGTCGGCTGACCGGCAGCTTCGCGGCCAACTCCCCCACCGAGCGAGGACCGGACTTCAGCGCCTCGAGGATCTGGCGTCGAGTCCAGTCACCCAGCGCATCGAGGACTTGTCCGTTCGCACTCACTTACCGTAAGTAGTAACTAACGTAGTTGCCGATGTCAACCCTTCCACTTATTGGTGATTGGGCTGCGCCGGTCTCGCCCGAACGCCTTGGCACGGAGCTTCACGCCAGGCGGGGTCTGGCGACGCTTGTACTCGGCACGATCCGTGAGCGCGATCGCGCGCTCGACGACGGCTGCGTCGAAGCCGTCTGCGACCAGCTCCTCGCGCGACCGATCGAGCTCCACGTATGCCTCGAGGACCTGGTCGAGCAGCGCGTACGGCGGTAGCGAGTCCTCGTCGCGCTGGTCGTCGCGTAATTCGGCGGACGGCGCCCGCTCGATGATCGAGGTGGGGATCAGCTCGCGGCCGGCGCGCTCGTTCATGTGCCGCGCGAGCCGGAAGACGTCCGTCTTGAAGACGTCCTTGATCAGCGCGAACCCGCCTGCGAGGTCGCCATAGAGCGTCGAGTAGCCGACCGAGAGCTCGGACTTGTTCCCGGTCGCGAGCACGAGCCAGCCGTGCGTATTCGAGAACGCCATCAGCAGCATCCCGCGGACGCGGGCCTGAAGATTCTCGGCGGCCAGGCCTTCCAGCCCGCCGGCGACCTCGTCCAGCGCGACGACCGCCGACTCGATCGGCAGCTCGCGGAAATCGCAGCCGACGCTCTCCGCCAAGCGCTGGGCATCGGTGCGCGTTCCTTCTGACGAGTAGCGTGAGGGCAACGAAACGCAATGCACCCGCTCGGGCCCGAGCGCGTCCACTGCGAGCGCGGCGACGAGTGCGGAATCGATTCCGCCCGAGAGCCCGAGCACGACCTCGCGAAAGCCGTTCTTGCCCACGTAGTCGGCGAGCGCCAAGACGAGCCCGCGCCGCATCTGCTCGAGCGGAGCCTCGAACGGGACAATCGAGCCGCCACCCGAGGGACTTTGTGTTGCAACAACACTTGTTCCCAACTCGACGATCTGGGGTTCCTGCTCGTCCTCCCGCTCGCGGGCGAGCGAGCGCCGGCGCACGTCGCGCAGCCGTCGCCCGATCGCTTCGGTCGGGTCGATGTCGAGGACGAGCAGCGCCTCCTCGAATCCTGGCGCCCGAGCGAGAACCTCCCCCTCGTCGTCGAGAACGACCGAGTGGCCGTCGAAGACGAGCTCGTCCTGGCCCCCGACGAGGTTGCAGAACGCCAGGAAGGCCGAGTTGTCACGCGCCCGCGTGACCAGCATCTCCTCGCGCTCCTCCGCTTTGCCGACGTGGAACGGCGACGCGGAGATGTTCACGAGCAGCTCGGCGCCGGCCAGAGCGAGGTCGGTGGCGGGCGGGCCGGGCTGCCAGATGTCCTCGCAGACCGTGGGGCCGATCAGCGTGCCCCCGAGCCGAAGCAGCAGGAGCTCGCGACCGGACGCGAAGTAGCGATCCTCGTCGAAGACTCCGTAGTTCGGCAGATAGCGCTTCCGGTAGACCGATCGCACCCGGCCATCCGAGCAGACCGCACAGGCGTTGAAGAGATCGCGGTCGAACCACGGCGTTCCGACGAGCGCGGTCACATCGGTGCACGCCGCTGCGATCTCGCGCAGCGAAGCCTGCGCGGCGAGCACGAACGCGGGCCGGAGGAGGAGATCCTCCGGCGGGTAGCCCGTCACCGCGAGCTCGGGAAAGAGCACGAGCTCGGCGCCTTCGCCCCGCGCGTCCGCGAGAGAGGAGAGAATGCGCTCGCGGTTCCCGTCCAGGTCGCCGACGACGACGTTGATCTGGGCGAGCGCAAGCCGCACGACCCGATTCTATCGGTTTGCGACTCTCAGGCAAAAACTACGTGGTAATCGACCGCCGTTTCCGCGGACCCGAGGGGTCTGCAAACGGGGGCTACGCGGCAGGGCTGCTCGCCTCCCGCGCTGACGGCCCGGTTGAGGTAACGCTCCGTCTGCCGCCGCCGCTCGAGCGGCGGCTCGCGATCGAGGCCGACGGCGACCGGCTCCTCCTGCTCGATCGCGACGCGGTCGTCGCCGAGGCGGTCCCGGCGGAGGTCGAGCTCGACGTTCCGGCTTCCGTCTCGTGGAGCGACGCTGTCGCGGCGAGCAGCCGCTACCTCGCCTTCGAGGCGGACAGCTTCGGCGGCTGCTTCAGCTGCGGTAAGACCAGGGCCGAGGGCGACGGACTGCGGATTCTTCCGGGTCGGATCGACCCGGCGGATCCAGTCGCGGCTCCGTGGCTCGCCCGGGAGGTCTCGCTCCCGGTCGTCTGGGCCGCGATCGACTGCTCGGGCGCGTATGCCGTGAGCGCGCAGGGCCGTGGCGAGACGCTCCTCGGCCGGATGGCGGCTCGAGTCGAGCGCCTGCCTGAGGAAGGCGAGCGCTGCGTCGTCATGGGTTGGCCGCGGGACGCGGATGGCCGCAAGCTCTACGCGGGCACCGCGCTCTGGTCGGCCGAAGGCGAGCGGCTGGCGCTCGCTCGCCAGACCTGGATCGTGCCGCGCCCGGAGGCTTAACTCTCCCGCCGCAGCCGGATCGCGTTCAGGTCCTCGGCGAGGATTCGGTCGATCCGGGCCTCGAGCTCGTCGGGCGGGTCGTGCTCGGCGTGGAGGTAGCGACCGGAGAGCGCATCGAAGCGGCCGGACGCGAGCTCGAGTACGAGTCGCGGAGCCAGCTCCGGGGGCGTCCACGGCGCGTCGTCGGGGAAGCGGCCGTCCGTCATCTCGGTCCGGACGAGACCTGGACTGATCACGAAGACCTTGACGCCGTGCGGCTCGACCTGCTTCGCGAGCGACTCGCCGAACCGGCCGACCGCAGCCTTGCTCGCGTTGTAGGCGCTCGAGGTGGAGCCAGGGAGATAAGACGAGCCGCTGCCCGTGATCACGATTCGCCCACTGCCGCGTTCGATCATCCCGGGCAGCGCGAGTCGGCAGGTGAGGTACGCCCCGAGGACGTTGACCTCTACGATGCGCCACCACTCGGCTGGGTCGGTCTCCCACGAGTCCTCCCACTTCGCGATGCCCGCGTTCGCCACGAGCAGATCGATCGGAGTCGCCGCGGCGATCATCCGCTCGACGTCCTCGCGTTTCGAGACATCGCCGGTGACCGCATTGCCACCGATCTCCCTCGCGATTGTCTCGACCTGGTCGGCCGTGCGGCCGGTGACGGTCACGTGCCAGCCGTTCGCCGCCAACTCGCGCGCGATTGCCGCGCCGATGCCGCGGCCGGCTCCTGTGACGAGCGCTCTGCTAGACGACATTCGCTATCTCCTCCAGGGTGTCGGGGTTCTCGAGCGTGGAAAGGTCGCCGGGATCCTCGCCGAGAGCGGTCGCCCGGACCGCCCTACGGACGATCTTCGCGCTGCGGGTCTTCGGCAGCGCGCTCACGAAAAGGACACGCTCGGGCGCGAACGCCTTTCCGAGTGCTGCCGCGACGACGGCCTTCACGCCCTCCGCGTCGGCCTCCATTCCCGGTTTCAGCGCGCAGACGAGCCATGCGACCTCTCCCTTGACCTCGTGCGGCATCCCGATCGCGGCAGCCTCCGCGACACCGGGATGATCGAGCGCGGCCGACTCGAGCTCGGCGGGGCCGATCCGCTTCCCGGCGATGTTGAGCGTGTCGTCGGAACGGCCGTGGAGGAACCAGTAGCCGTCGTCGTCGATCGAAGCCCAGTCGCCGTGCGTCCAGACGCCTGGGAATCGGCTCCAGTACGTCTCGAGATAGCGCGCGTCGTCCCCCCAGATCCCGCGTGTCATTCCCGGCCACGCGCGCGTGCAGACGAGCTCGCCCACCTCGCCGCGCAGTGACGTTCCTTCCGGCGAATAGACGTCCATCGCCTGCCCGAGCGCGGGATAGCCGAGCGAGCAGGGCTTCGACGGCGCCATCGGCGTCACCGAGAGGAAGCACGCGCCGACCTCGGTGCCGCCGGAGATGTTGACGATCGGGATCGCGCCGCCCCCCGCCGCATGTTCGTTCAGCCAGTCGTACGGGCCGGCGTTCCACGCCTCGCCCGTCGTCGTGATCGCTCGGAGCGAGGTAAGATCGGCTGTCGGCTTGCCCTTCGGGATCAGCGCCCTGATCAGCGTCGGCGAGACACCGAGCATCGTCACCCGCTCCGACTCGACGAGCCGCCAGAGCCGGTCGTCCGGCCAGTCGGGCGCCCCCTCCATGTAGACGACTGTCGCCCCGAGCGCGCCGGCCCCGACAACCGTCCAAGGGCCCATGATCCAGCCCATGTCGGTCGAGAAGAGGACGCGATCGCCGGCATGGATGTCCGTCTGGTAGGCGGCCTCGCGGGCGATCGAGAGCAGGAACGAGCCCTGGACGTGGAGCGCTCCCTTGGGTCGCCCGGTCGTACCGGAGGTGTACGCGAGCAGGTACGGGTGCTCGGCCGGCACGTCGAGCGGCGCGAGTACGCCTTCACCGAGCGGCACGCTCCACGTCCGATCCTCACGACGCCACTCGACCATGTGCTCGACGGTCGGTGCCTCGCCCGTCGCCTCCTCGATCGTCTCCCGCATCGGCGTCCGCCTGCCACGCCGGTACGACCAGTCGGCCGTGACGACGACCTTTGCACCGGAGTCCTGAAGACGTTGCGCCACCGCGGAGGCGCCGAAGCCGGAGAAGATCGGCACCTGTACAGCACCGAGATGCGCGCATGCGTGCGAGGCGACGGCTACCTCCGGGCACATCGGCATGTAGAGCGCGACACGATCGCCCGCGACGACCCCCAACTCCGCGAGGCTTTCGGCGAACCGCACGACCTGCAGCGAGAGCTCCGCGAAGCTCCATTCGCTCCGGTCGCCGTCTTCGCCGTGGAAGATGGCTGCGATTGCGTGTGGTGTGCGCTCGGCCCACACATGGACGCACGCCGTCGCGATGTTCAGGCGGGCGCCGTCGAACCAGGTCGTCCATTCGATCCCGCGGGAGTCGTCCAGCACGCGCTGCCACGGGGCGGTGAGCTCGAGCTCGAGATCGTCGACGACGGCGCGCCAGAACCGATCTGGCTCGTTCACCGAGAGCCGATGCAATGAGCCGTAGTCCGAGCACCCGAGCACGTCAGCCAGCCGGACGACGTTCGCGTGCTCGAGTTGCTTCGGAGAGGGCGTCCACGCGAATGTCGTGTCGCTTGCGACCACGTAGCGATCATCGCAGAGCCGAGATTCAGCCGGACCATGGAACGTCCCCGGCTGCGGCTCCGGGGACGATCCTCGTAAGGCAAGCAGCCACTTGGCGACACTCCCTCGGACGTGACCCTGCGGCTCGGTCACGGCCTCCGGTTTTGCGCGGTCGCATGTCGGTGGCGCGCCCTTGCATCGCCTGGCGTCCAGCGAGCAAGTAGGAGGACTGTAGGAGCCATGTCCCTAAAAGTCAAGTAGCGCGGTCAAGTGATCCAGTGGTAGGTTCACTTCACTCGCTGGGTCGAAACGGTGATCGGCCGAAGATCCCCGCAAAGGGGTATGCGCGTCGCTCCGCATCCGACTTGACTGAATCAACCACCGCCATGAACGAAGCCTTCTCAACCTCAACCACCCGCCGCTCCACCGCCGCGCCGCCCTCGTCGGGACGGCTGGGCGACCGGCTACGTCTCCTCCGCGTCTCGGCAGGCCTGACCCAGACGGAACTGGCCGGCGATCGCTTCTCCAAGGAGTACGTCAGCCAGATCGAGCGCGGGAAGACGCGGCCGACTCAAGAGACCGTCGAATGGCTCGCACAGCGCCTGAACGTCGACCCGTCATTCCTCGCGAGCGGTGTGTCCACCGACGAGCGCGGACGAGTCGAGACGTTGCTCGCCCAGGCTGAGGCTCTGACGCAGTCCCATCACTACAAGGAGGCGCTCGCCGCCTACGACGACGTGCGCAGCGCCGTCGCCGCCACCAACGCAGCCGAACTCGAGGTTCGCGCGCGTTCGGGCGAGGCGTGGGCGCGAATGCAGGATGGCGATCCGCGCCGCGGGATCGAGCTCGTGACCGAGGCCCGCGCGATCGCCGAGAGCCCCGCGTTCTCCGACCTCGATCGCGCCGAGCTCGTCTTCCGCCTCGGCGCCTGCCGCTTCAAGGTTTCGAGCACCGGCACCGCGATCGCGCTCTTCGGCGAGGCGCTCACGCTCGCGGAGCGTTCCGAGCTCCCGTGCGACGTACTTCGTGCCGACATCTTCCAGTGGCGGTCCCGCTGTCACCGTCGTCAACGCGACTTCGAGGCCGCGCGCGAGGACGCCGAGCGGGCGCTCGAGCTGGCGCAGGCCGTCGGTGACCGCAGCATGACCGCCAACAGTTATTTCCAGGCATCCCTTGTCGCCGAGCGCACCGGTCATTGGGTGCTCTCGCGGAGCTACGCGGAGCGTGCCAAGGCGCTCTATCAAGAGTTGAACGACGAGCGAACGGTCGGCCGGGTTCTGAACAACCTCGGCGGGCTGAACCTCCTGCTCGGCAAGCCCCAGGAGGCGATCTCGCTGCTCAAGGCGTCGTTCGCCGTCGCCGTCGAGGTCGACGCGCAGGGAGACGCCGCCGTAGCGATGGGCGGCCTCGGAACGGTTCACCTCCAGCTCGGCGAGTGGGAGGCTGCTGAGAAGCACGCGCGACACGCGCTGGAGCTGCTCGAGGGTCGCGAGGACTTCTATCTCGATGAGATCGGCGGTTCCCAGATCGTGCTCGGCCGCTCGCTCCTGGAGCGCGGCAACCTCGACGAGGCGGAGGTGTGCTTCCGAGCCGCCGATGCCGCGTACGAACAGCTCTCCTCTGTCAGCCATCGGGCGGGTGCATGGGTAGCGCTCGGCGACCTGGCTGCCCGTCGCGGCGACGATCCGGAGGCGGCACGTCTCTTCCGGAACGCAGCCGAGGCACTTCAGGACATTCGCTTCTAACCCGGAAAGGAGGCTCAAAGATGAAGACGCGGCTACTCTCTCTGCTGCTCTCGGCTCCCGTCCTTCTCGCCGTCTGCGGCGGTTGGCTCCGCCCGATCCTCCGCGGCTGGCAAGACGGTAATTAGGCTAGGCCGCGGCTACACTCGCCGCGTGCCTCGCCTTGCCGCCTTCGCCCTAGCCCTCGCTCCTTTCGTTCTCGCCACCGGCTGTGGTGGTTCCTCCAAAGATGCCGTGGAGGAGCCCGCGGCGGCCGGCTCGCTCGAGTCCTTCTTGCAGGCGCCCGGCGAGGACGTGGCGATTGTTCCGGGAACGGCCGACTTCGCGCCCGGTCGTGTGAGACTCTCCTTTCTCGTCGTCGACGGTCAAGGGCAGGTCATCGCCCGGCCGACGGCGCGGGTCTGGCTCGCGCGAGGGCTCGAGCAGACGCCGTTCCTCGAGACGACCGCAAAATCCGAGGCGATCGGGATCGAAGGCTCGGAGGAAGAGGCGGATGCTTCCGAGATCTTCGTCACGCACCTCGAGATCGCGAAGCCTGGCACGTACTGGGTTCTCGCGGAGCCCGTCGGCGGCCGCCAGATCCAGGCCGTCGGGAACGTGGTCGTCGCGAAGCGGAGCGCCGCGCCGGATGTCGGCGAACGGGCAATCGCGTCGCGCACGCCGACGATCGCGAGCTCGGGTGGCGATCTAGCCGCCCTTTCGACGCAGAAGCCGCCCGACCGGGCGCTGCTTCGCTCCTCGATCGCCGAGTCGCTAGCAGCCAAGGCGCCGTTCGTCGTCGCCTTCGCGACCCCGCAGTTCTGCACGACGCGTACGTGCGGCCCGGTCGTAGAGGTCGTCGGCGCCGTTCGACGCAAGTTCGCGGACACCGAAGTCCGCTTCATCCACGTCGAGATCTACACCGACAACGATCCCGCCAAGGGGACGAACCGCTGGGTCCGCGAATGGAAGCTTCGCTCCGAGCCCTTTACCTTCCTCGTGGGCGCAGATGGCCTCATCAAGGAGCGTTTCGAGGGCACATTCTCGGTGCGGGAGCTCACCGAGGCGGTCGAGCGCGAGCTTCTGCCGTAGAACTAACCCGTGCCGCCGCTCGCTCCGACGCGCTCGATCACGACCTGCGGAACCCGGGCGTGGCGGCTCAGCCTCAGACACATCCGCACGACCTCGGCGCAGTCGTCGGGCTGGATCATTTGCTCGCCGGGGAGTCCGGAGAACTCGGCCATCGGTGTGTCCACGAAGCCGGGACAGATCGCGATCGAGCGCACGCCGTCCCCGTCCAGATCCGCATTCAGCGAGTGCGTGAGCGAGATCACGGCCGCCTTTGAGGCTGCGTAGATCGGCAGGATCGGCACGGCGACCGTCCCGGCGATCGAGGCGAGGTTGACGATCCAGCCGCCGCTGCCGCTCGTGGCTGCCGCGCGAAGGTGCGGGATTGCTGCCTGGGTGACGAGAACGAGGCCGCGGAAGTTGATGTTGAGCTGCCGATCGATGTGCTTGAGCTGCGCGTCCTCGACCCGGCCCGCGATCCCGATTCCGGCAGAGTTCACCAGCACGTCGAGCCCGCCGTGGCGCGTGACGTGCTCGGCGACCACACGCTCGCAGTCCTCGGGCTTCGAGACGTCTGCCGCGACGGCGAGGGCACCGAGCTCGCCGGCCGCCGCGTCCACTTTCTCCGCCGTCCTCGAAGCGAGCGTCAATCCGAAGCCCTCCTCGGCGAGCATCCGCGCGATCGCGAGCCCGATCCCGGACGAGCCTCCCGTGACGAGTGCCGAGGCCACGCGCCGACTATCTCAGAACGCGACGCAGGAACGAGGAAGAGGGAGCCGAATCCCTGGCCTAACCTCAGGCTCCTCCTCCCCCTGAGCGCGACGACCGGGTGATCTCCCGGTCGTCGCTTTTTCTGGGCATACAGTTGAGGGATGAGCTCCGTGAAGCTGACCGACCTCGCGAAGAGTGGCGGGTGCGCAGCCAAGTTCTCGGCCGCGCGGCTGGAGGAGCTCGTGCGGGGCTTCGTGCCGGCCGAGTCGGCGAACCTGCTCGTCGGACTGGCGCCGTCCGACGATGCGGCGGTTTACCGGCTCGACGACGAGCGGGCGCTCGTCTTCACCGTCGATTTCTTTCCGCCGCTCGTCGACGATCCCGCCGTCTACGGCACGATCGCGGCCACGAATGCGCTCAACGACGTCTTTGCGATGGGAGGAATGCCGCTGCTCGCGCTCTCGATCGCGGCTTTCCCCGAAAGCCTGCCGAACGAGACCATCGGCGCGATCTTCGCCGCCGCCGACGAGCAGGTCAGGGCGGCCGGCGGGCTCCTCGCCGGCGGGCATACGCTGCGTGACGAGGAGCCGAAGTACGGGCTCGCCGTGATCGGCACCGTTCATCCCGACGGGATCTGGACGAAGAGCGGCGCGCTGCCCGGCGACGCCCTCTTCCTCACGAAACCGCTCGGAACCGGCCTCCTGCTCCATGCGGCCCGCGAAGGCCGGCGTCACGAGGAAGGGCTCGCGGCGGCGCAGATCCAGATGACGGAGCTCTCGCTCGTAGCGGCCGAGGTGCTCCGGCCCTTTGAGCCGAACGCCGTCACCGATGTGACCGGGTTCGGACTGCTCGGACACGCATACGAGATGGCCGAGCGCAGCGGAGTGCGGATCGTGCTCGACGCGATGTCGCTGCCCGTTCTACCCGGCGCGCTCGAAATGGCGCGCGCGGGTGTCCGCACGGGGGGAGATGGGCGGAATCGCGACTTCGCGGGAGCCGCCGTCGAGGCGAGCGCCGGCGAGGATCTGCTCGCGCTCGCCTACGACCCGCAGACAGCCGGCGGGCTCCTGATCGCCCTGCCCTCCGACCGTGCGGCGGTACTGGCCGCATCCTTCGCCGCGCGCGATCTCCTCATCGTCCGCGTGGGCCACGTCGAGGCGGGCGACGGGGTGGTGCTCGCCTGATGGCCGACACCGTCGCTGTCCGGAGCAGGTCGCGCGAGGTCTCCCCGGAGCGCTACTTCTTCCTGGCAGTTGCGTCGGCGCTCTCGCTCTACGCGATCGTCGTGACCGGTGCGCTCGTCCGGCTGACCGGATCCGGTCTCGCCTGCGAGTCCTGGCCCGGCTGCCAGGAGGGTGCGTTCTTCCCCGCGGTCGGCGAGCATTCCACGATCGAGTTCGGCAACCGGGTCGTCGCACTTGCTCCGATCGTGCTCAGCCTCTTGGCTTGGATCGCCGCTCCCCGGACGCACGGGCTCGGGCGCGGCGCGACCCTGATCGCTGCCGGAGTCTTCCTCGGGACGGTCGCGCAGGCGCCGCTCGGGTTGCTCACGATCAGGCTCGACCTGCACCCGCTGATGGTGGGGACACATTTCCTGCTCGCGCTCGTGGTGCTCGCGGGAGCAGTCGCGCTGGCGATCGAGGCGTGGGGGAATGCCCGCGGACGCGTCGATTCGCCCGTTCCGCCGTGGCTCCGCGCCGTTGTGCTCGTGCTCGTCGTCGCCTGCGGGATCCTCGTGGTGACGGGAACGCTCTCGACGGCGGCGGGCCCGCATCCGGGCGACAGCGCCGAGATCGACCGCTTCTGGAATCTGCTCGATGCAGTCTGGTGGCACGTCCGCGCGACCGCGGCGTTCGGTCTCTCGTTCCTGATCCTGGCTGCCTGGGTCGTTCGCGAGCGCCGGCGCGTGCCGGGGCTCGGGCGGGCGACGGCCGTGCTGCTCGGCCTCTTGCTCCTGCAGATGGGCATCGGCGAGATCCAGTTCCGCAACCAACTCCCGTGGTGGCTCGTGCTCGTGCATGTCGGCCTTGCGGCGGCCGTCTGGGCGTGGACGGTCGGGCTCGCGACCGCGCTCTGGCGCACGCCCGCGCCGCTCGTGCGTCACTAGACTTTCCCGATGGCAAGCGAGGAACTGCGGCTCGTCAGCCGCCCCCTGTTGCAGCGCCCGGTGCTGATCGCGGCCTTCCGCGGATGGAACGACGGCGGTCAGGGGGCAACGCTCGCCGGCGGCTATCTGGCGCGGGTCTGGGAGGCCGAGCGTTTCGCCGAGATCGATTCGGAGGGTTTTGTCGATTTCCAGTCGAATCGGCCACACGTCTCGCTCGACGAGGGGCTTACGCGCACGATCGACTGGCCCGAAAACGCCTTCTATCACGCCCGCATTCCGGGAACCGAGCGCGACGCGATCCTGCTGCTCGGGGTCGAACCGAGCCTGCGCTGGCGGACCTTCTCCGGCCTCGTCCTCGAGCTGGTGCGGGACTTCGAAGTCGAGCTCGTCGTCACGCTCGGATCGCTGCTTGCGGACGTGCCGCACACCCGAGCCGCGCCGGTGACGGGTGCCGCCAGCGACCCCGCCCTGGTCGAGAGCCTCGGGCTGCAGCATTCCCGTTACGAGGGTCCGACGGGGATCGTGGGCGTGCTCCAGGACGCCTGCCGCGGTGCTGGTGTGCCCGCGGCGAGCCTCTGGGCCGCCGTCCCGCATTACGTCTCGCTCGCCCCGAGCCCGCGGGCGGCACGCGCCCTCTGCGATCGGCTCGCGACGCTCCTCGACGTGCCCATCGACACCGCGGAGCTTGCCGAGGCGGAGGGCACGTACTCGGAACAGGTGACCGAGGCCGTCTCCTCGGACGCCGAGACGTCGGCGTACGTCGAGGAGCTCGAGCGGCGCACGGACGAGCTCGACCTCGAAGAGCACGAGGAGCTGCCCTCCGGGGATTCGCTTGCGGCGGAGTTGACGCGCTTCCTGCGCGAGCGCGACGAGGAGTCGGACGACGACGCCCCGCGCGAGCGTTAGGGATCGACCGCGCTCGAGCGCGACCACAGGTTGAGGTCGCTCTCCGTCGCATAGAGGTCGATCTCGGCGAGCTCGTCAGCCGTGAACTCGAGCGCGTCGAGCGCGGCGACGTTCGCCTCGAGCTGCGCGACGCTGCTGGCTCCGGCGAGCGTCGAGGTCATCCGCGCGTCGCGCAGCGTCCAAGCCAGCGCCAGCTGGGCGAGTGTCTGGCCCCGACGGGCGGCGAGCTCGTTGAGCGCCCGCGCCTTCCCGATCGTCTGCTCATCGAGATGGCTTCGCAACAACGACGTGTTGCGGCTTCCCCGCGATCCTTCTGGGATGCCGTCGAGATAACGATCGGTCAGGACGCCCTGGGCAAGTGGGGAGAAGCCTATGCAGCCGATCCCTTCCTGCTCGAGCGTGTCGAGCAGCTCGGGCTCGATCCACCGGTTCAGCAGCGAATAGGACGGCTGGTGGATCACGATCGGGGTGCCGAGGCTGCGCATGATCGCTGACGCCTCACGCGTCTTCTGGGCGGAGTACGACGAGATCCCCGCGTACAGGGCTTTACCCTGCCGCACGGCTGTGTCGAGCGCTCCCATCGTCTCCTCCAGCGGAGTCTCCGGGTCGAAGCGGTGCGAGTAGAAGAGGTCGACGTATTCGAGTCCGAGGCGCCTGAGCGACTGGTCGAGGCTCGCCAGCACGTACTTGCGCGAGCCCCACTCGCCGTAAGGCCCGGGCCACATGTCGTAGCCGGCCTTCGTCGAGATCAGGAGCTCGTCGCGGTACGGTCGGAGGTCGTCGCGGAGCATCCGGCCGAAGTTCTCCTCGGCGGAACCGTACGGCGGCCCGTAGTTGTTGGCCAGATCGAAGTGGGTGATCCCGAGGTCGAATGCGCGGCGCACGATCGCGCGTCCTGACTCGTACGGCTCGTCATGTCCGAAGTTGTGCCAGAGGCCGAGCGAAAGAGCCGGAAGCCGGAGCCCGCTCGAGCCGCTGCGGCGGTACTCCATCCGTTCGTACCGTTGGGCCGCGGGCACGTACACCGTACCGCGACCCTAATTGTTCGGCTACCCGAACGTGAACGCGTAGCCCGCGACGCCCGGCGCGAAGCGGAGCTCGAGCAGGTGGTCGCTGATCTCCGAGCGCTCGACCAGGGTGTAGAGCCGGTCTCCGGCGACCTGCACTCGCCGCTCGCGCTTGCCGTCGACGAGCACGTCGACGGCGCCCTTGCCGGTGAGCACGAGATAGACGTCGCGCGAGCGGTAGCGCAGGCGCAGCCTCGCGTCGCGGCCGGCAACCGCGCGCTCGCCTTCCACCTTCCAGCGGCCGCCGAAGGTCAGCTCGTTCTCTTCCAGCGCCGACGAGAGCACGTACCGCTGCTCGCGATCCGGCGCGATGGTGGTCCCGACGTAGCGGGCAAGGCGCTGGTGACCGAGGTAGCTCTCGGGCGTGACGAGGCCGCGGGGGCTCTCGTCAGCGAGCGCCGCCGGCGCCGGCAGATCGTCGTTCCCAGCGCCGCGCTCGGCGAGCAGCTCGCGAATCGCGCTCTCGGACTCGTCGTAGTCGCCCTCGCCAAAGTGGTAGTAGCGGACATGGCCCCTACGGTCGATCAGGTACTTCGCGGGCCAGTACTGGTTGTGCCAGGCGTTCCAGGTGCCGAACTCGTTGTCGAGCGCGATCGGGTACTCGACCCCGAGCTCCTTCGCGTTCTCGCGCACGTTCGAGGCCACGCGCTCGAAGGCGAACTCGGGTGTGTGAACGCCGACGATGGTGAGCCCGCTCGAGCGGTAGCGCTCGTGCCAGGAGGTGATGTACGGGAGCGTCCGCAGGCAGTTGATGCACGAATAGGTCCAGAAGTCGATCAGCACGACCTTGCCGCGCAGCCCCGCGAGCGTCAGCGGCTTCGAGTTGAGCCAGCCGACGAGCCCACTGAACTCCGGCGCCACACCGTAGTCCTCGAGCGTGCTCTTGGCGTTCTCCGCGACGACCGCGGGCGCGCGTGCCCCCGTCAGATCCTCGAGCTCTCGCTGCGCGGAATCCGATCGTTCGATCCGATCCTGAACCGCCTCGGTGTAGCCGGGAATCTGGGTTTGGAGGTCCTGGTCGACGCCGAGCGCGATCGCAAGCGCCGCCCCGACGACGAGAGCGCCGGCGGTGCGGCGGACGACGGTCGCGCGTGCCCGGAGCCGTCGAGCGGCGCGCTGGCCGGCGAAGGCGATCGCCAGCATCGGAACGGCGGCTCCGACGGCGTAGGCGAGAGTGAGCACGACGCCGTCGAGACCGACGTCTCGCTGGGCGGCGATGACCGTCACCGCCGCGAGCACCGGGCCGGCGCAAGGAACGAAGACGAGTCCGAGCGAGACGCCGAGGAGGAAGCCTCCGCCGGCGTCGCCGCCGCGACGGCGAGTGAGAGCCTGGAGCGGTCGGGCGACCAGATCCGCGGCGCGCGGCCAGAGGAGCGTGACCCCCATCAGTAGCAGTACCGCAATCGCGAGGTTGCGAAGGAAGTCGTCCGGCAGCCCGATCTGGTCGAGTAGCCAGGCCGCGAAGAGCGTGAAGACCGTGAAGCTGAGCACGATCCCGGCGATGATCGCCAGGGGGCGGCGACCGGTGGCGCCGCCGGCGAGGACGATCGGCAGCACCGGGAGGACGCAGGGCGAGAGCGCGGTGACGATCCCCGCGACGAACCCGATGGCGAGCAGGACGAGCAAGGCCCTGAACGGTAGCCGTGCTCTCTTACGTGGGGGTTACGGATTCCGGCGCGGCCGTGGACGGCTCGTTGCCGCCAGGTGGTGTGGCGACCGAGCCGGAGCTGCCGGACCGACGCCGCCGGCGTCGCCTCGGTCGTGACGGCTGCTCCGGACCTTCGCCGGCGGCCGAGCCGTTCGTCGAGGGTTCAGCCGGCGATTGCTGTCCGTTCGGCGCCTGTCCGTTCTGGGCCTGCCCGTTATGGCGCTGGGCCTGGCCCTCACCGGGCTTCTTCCGCTTGCGCCGGCGCCGCTGCTTGCGCGCCGGGGCCTTCGGCGCGGGAAGGTTGTCCGCGAGCGCATTCGCGATCGCGGCGGTCTCGCCGAGCTCCTCGCGGGCGCGGTCGAGCGTACCGCTCGCCCGCGGCGTGTAGCCGTCGGCGGAGGTGAGCAGCGCGGCTCCGACCTCGAGCGGCAACGCCTTCGCCACCTGCACGAGCCGGCCCACGTTCTCCTCGTGCCGGTGCCCGCGCGAGTTCGCGACCGCGCCCAGCAGGCGCTTTGCCTCTGGAAACTCGGCGCTCGCACGGCGATCCTGGATCTTGCGCGTCGCCTTCGCGAGCTTCCACGTCCAGCGCTGCAGGATCTGGTCGGGGGCGTTCGCCTTGCCCTCGCCGATCGCGCGCAGCAGGATCCGCACCCCGGCGGCGCGATCCTTCTCCCACGGCGGCGCCTGGCTGACGAGCGTGACGAGGTCGTCGTACTCGGCGCGCTCGACGATCATCGAGACCCGATCCTGGAGCGCGGTCATGCGCATCCGCCGGTTGGGATTCTCGGCGGCGCAGATCGAGAGGAACTGCTCGAGGGCGACCTTCGAGGCGCGGCTCTCCGCGAACTTCTTCGCGAACTCGGCGCGCTGGTCGAAGCGGAGCTGGCGGCCGGCGATCGTCGCCCAGTACCGCTGCTCGTCGTCGTCCATGTACTTCGGGTCGATCCGCTGCCACTCGCGCTGGATCACGGCGAGTCGGCGCGCGACGTCCGGCGTGACCGGGACGAGCCAGTTCGCCGGCGAGAGCTGGCGGCGTGCGCGACGCTGGACGCGGCGGCGCGGCGCAGGGGTGACGCGCGCGCCCTCGCGGTAGAAATCGGCGTCGAGCAGCGAATGGAGCGAGACGACTCGGTCCGAGTGCGTCGCCGACTTGACGACGAAGTCGACGACGATGCCCGCCTCCTTGCGCGGATGCGTCCTCATGATCCGGCCGATCCGCTGCTGGTAGACGCGCTTCGACGCCGTCGGCGCAAGGTGCATGCAGATCGTCGCGCGGGGCGAGTTCCAGCCCTCGGCGAGCAGCATCGCGTTGATCAGGACGTTGATCTCGCCCCGCTCGTAGGCCGCGAGCGTCTCGGCGAGCCGCACCGGCGGCGTCTTGCCCGAGACGGCCTCCGCCTTGAGCCCGGCTGCGCGAAATTCCTGCGCGAGGTTGTAGGCGTGCTCGACGCCGGCCGCGTAGACGATTCCGGCCGTGGAGCCGAAGCGCTCGCGGTAGAGGCTGGCGGCGGCCTGGTTCAGGGCCTGGTGGTCGAGCGCCGCGGCGAGCGCGCGCTCCTCGAAGTCGCCGCCGACGATCGGCACGGAGTTGATCGCGGCCGCCGGCGCGAGGCGCAGGCAGCGAAGCGGCGCGATCAGACCCCTGCGCGCGGCGTCCGCCAGCGGCAGGTCGTCGACCGAGGCGGGAAAGACGTCCGAGACCTGCTTCGCGATGAGCTGCTCGGTCGCCGTCATCCCGATGAAGATCGGCTCAGGGAAGCTGCGGATCGCCGCGCTCGTCTTCTCGCCGAGCGCCGTGTGCGCCTCGTCGCAGATCACGAGCTGATACGCCTCGCGCGAGAGCGAGCCGACGTGACGGGCGAACCAGGCATAGGTCTGGATCGTGATCGGGTCGCGGCGCAGCGGCTCCTTCCCCGTCTCGATCGCGTCGGTGAAGCGGTCGCCGTAGCCCTCGGTCGTCAGGTCGTTGCGGAACTGCGTGACGAGCAGGCGGCGGTGGGTGAGGATCAGGATCCCGAGCGGGCGGCCTCGACGAAGCCCGCGGCGGCGATCGTCTTGCCCGACGCGGTCGGATGGCGGAACCGGAAGCGGCGCTCGACCCCAGCGTCCTCGCCCTCGAATTCCGATGGCAGCTCGTCGTCGGCCTCGAGCTCCGTCTCGCCGAGCTCGTCCTCTTCCTCGAGCTCTGGATCGGCGTCGCCGTTGCCGTTCTCTTCCTCGACGGCTGAGCGCTGGTTCGAGGCGATCAGCTCGGTCAGCATCCCGGCGAGCGCGTCGATCTGATGGCGCCGTAGCTCGGTCCCTGCGGCGGTGGTCGGCGGCTTCGAGGAGAGGACGCGCTCGAGCCCGAGCATCAGGCCGAAGCGGACCTTCCAGCGCGCCGACGGGGTTGCCCGACCGGCGTCGATCTCGGCCAGCGCCTCGTCGAGCGCGAGCCTGCGGGCGGTGCCGGGAGCCAGCGCCTCCGCGGGGTCTTCGCCGTGGTGGAGAAAGGGCTCGGCGGCCCACTCGTACGCTCGGAGCGCGTCGGCCTGCAGGCCGTCCGCCGCATCCGACGTGGTGGTCGGGTTCAGTATCGCTTCTGACATCTGGGCAACGCTGCTTCGCGCTGCGACCTCTGAGGAGTTCGGCGCACTCGCACGGACTAGGCGGCGAGCGGCGCTGAGATACAGCATATCCGATCCTGCGGACGACCGACGGCTCGCAGCGGGCTTTACGATTGCGTGGTGAAACCCGACTGGACAGACGTGCGGCGCCGGGCGGAAGAGCGTTATCTCGACGGCGAGCGCCGGCTTCCCGTCGGAGGCGACGAGCGTCAGCGGCAGCTCACCAGGATGGGGAACGCAGCGGGTGCGGCTGGGCTCGCAGCACTGATGGCCGGAGCGGACGGGCGCGAATGGTTCGGGCGCGCGGCCGAGCGCTACCGAGAGAGCTGGGACGACGCCCCGCCGGGGAGCTGGGGCAGGCCGATCGGGGCGATCAAGGCGCGGATCCTCTCCGGCGACTGGGACGGCGCCGCCGCAGACGCGCGCTGGGCGCTCGAGTCCGGCGCGGGAGAGGCCGAGTCGCCGATCGGCCGCTACGCGGCGGCTCTGGCCTGTCTCGTGCTCGGCGAATTCGACGACGCCCGGATTCACGCCGACATCGCTCGTGCGCACGAGGGCTTCCCGGCCGACGTGGGCGACGCGCTCGCCTTCATCGCCGCCGAGGACGTGGTCGACTACGTCCAGGCGATCGAGCGGGTGCTCGAGTCGTTCGAGACACGAGCCGACTACCTCGAGGACATCCCGGTCGCAGACACCGTGCTGGTTCTCCAGGCGCTCGCCACTCGTCGCGGGATGGCCGCCAAGCTGAGCTCGCCGCTCCTGCCTACCTAGGACAGGAGCGACGCAGCCGCCGCATCGAGGAGAGCGATGGTGCGGCGCCCGCGGACGAGGCTCGCGGGCGTGGACGGATCGGGTTCTTCGGCGAACGCGCGGCGAACTGCCTCGGCCTTTGGCTCGCCGGTGACGAGATAGACCAGCAGACCCGTCGCCGCGAAGGTGGGTGGCGTCAGCGTCACGCGGGTGACGAACGGCTCGAGGCACGGCTCGGCGGCGACGGCGCGCCGCTCGGTCTCGTCCAGCGCCGTCGCGCCCGGGAAGAGCGACGCGGTGTGGCCGTCCGGCCCGATTCCGTTCAGCGCCAGGTCGAGTACGACGCCTTCGAGCTCCTCGTCGTAGCGAGCCGCGGCCTCGTCCGCCGCCTGCTCGCCGTGGATGCGATGCACGACTGGCTGTGTGCCGAGCGCGTCGAGAAGGGTCTCGCGAGCGAGCCTGTAGTTCGAGTTCTCGTGGTCGGGCGCCACCGCCCGCTCGTCGCCGAACCAGACGTGCACACCGTCCCAGCGGCTTCGGCGCTTCGCCGCGGCCTTGTATGCCCTGCCAACGGTCGACCCGCCCGAGAGTGCGAGATTCGCTCCGGGCGTCGCCGCCTCCGCGAGCAGCTCTCCCGCCGCCTCGCCCGGGTCGTCGAGCACCCGGATCTCGACATTCACGGCTGCTCGCCGCGCGCCAGCTCCTTCGAGCGCACCATCGCCGCCTGGATCGCGTTCAGGAACGCGGCCCGTACGCCCGCCTGCTCCAGCTCGCGAATCGCCGCGATCGTCGTCCCGCCCGGCGAGGTCACCATCTCGCGCAGCTCGACCGGGTGCATCTTCAGGTCGCGCAGTTGCTTGGCGGTGCCGAGCATCGTCTGGACGACGAGCTGCGTCGAGATCTCCCGCGAGAGCCCGAGCAGGATTCCCGCCTCGATCATCGCCTCGGCGAGCAGGGCGAAGTAGGCCGGCCCCGAGCCGGAGACGGCGGTCACGGCGTCCATGTACGGCTCCGAGACGCGGACGACCCCGCCCAGATGCCGAAGCGCCTCCTCGGCGAGGTTCAGGTGCTCCTCGCCGGCGTGCGAGCCGGCGCAGATTCCGGCGATCCCCTCGTGGACGATCGCCGGTGTGTTGGGCATCGCTCGCACCACCGGGACGCCGCTTCCGAGGTGTCGCTCGATCGCCGCGGTCGGGATCGCAGCCGCGATTGAGAGGACGGTCTGGCTTGCCTGGATCAGCGTGCCGATCTCGCCTAGCAGCACGTCGAGATCCTGCGGCTTGACCGCGATCACGACGAGCGCCGCGCGCGCGAGCGCCTCGGCGTTCGAGCGCGTCACCTCGATCCCATGGCGTTCGCGCAGCTCGGTGAGGCGCTCCTCGCGGCGGGTCGAGGCCGAGATCTCGCTCGGCTCGCGCCAACCTGAGGAGAGCAGCCCGGCAACGAGCGCTTCGCCGATCTTCCCAGCCCCGAGAATCGCGATCTTCCGCTCGTCGACCATGTCGCAGTCTAGGCTGCTCGGCGCGAGGCGACGCGAACGGCGCGGGCGGCGTCGGCGTCAGCACCCGGCACGAGCCCGCGGTGCCAGCCGGCCAGCAGGTACACGCCTGCGAGCCCCGCCCAGTCCTCGTACGGAGCGAGGAGCTCCGCCGTCTCGGGGAGCTCAACCCAGCGGCCGCGCAGCGCCGAGCAGAGCTTGACGAGCGAGAGGTCGCCGACCAGGCCGTGCCGGTAGCTACCGAGCCCTTCGAGCGCGACCATTCCGAGCGACCACCGGCCGAAGCCGCGCTCGCGCAGGAGGCGGGCCTCCACCGCCTCGATCGGGAGCTCGCGCAGCCGCTCGAGATCGAGCGTGCGGCAGAGCCGGACGAGCGCCGACGCTCGGTGCGTCGCGAGCCCGAAGCGGCGCAGCTCCGCGGGCGAGAGCCGCCCGATCGTCTCGCGCGTCGGCACCGGGTCGCCGCATGCCCGGATCACCGCGCGTTCGATCGCTCGAGCACGCCTCGCCTCGATCAGCTGGCCGCAGATCGCCCGCAACACGGCCTGGGCGACCGTGGGCAGACGGAGAGGCCGCAGCCCGGAGAGCTCGCGGATCGAGCGGCCGAGCAGTGGATCCGAGCGGAAACGGCGCCCGAACTCGGTCGTGTCGTGGTCGAGAGCGAGCATGAAGCGAAGGAGCGTGATGCCCGCCTCATCCGGCGCGCGCAGCGTGACCGCCCCGTCGACGCGCTGCCACGCGGCTCCGATCCCGCCGCCGGGAAGCACGCTTTCGAAGACATCCCGCCGCGCACTCAGCCGCAACGAGTACGGCCCAGCCGGCCTGATGAGTGCCTCGATCACCGGGTCAGACCTTACTGTTGTGCCCTGATGAGGCTTGCCGATGCGATCTCGCTCCGCTCCCGCCGCCGCAAGCTCGCGCTCTTCCTCGAGACGATGCGGCCCACGGCCGAGACGACGGTGCTCGACATCGGCGTCGACGATTTCGGCTTCGGTGAGACCGGCACCACCGAGCACGGCAGCTGCGGCACGCTCAACTTCTTCGAGCAGGCGTATCCGTGGCCCGACCGGATCACGGCGCTCGGCCAGCACGAGGGGACGACCTTCAGCGAGCGCTATCCCTCGATCCGCTACGTGCAGGGCAACGCGGCCGAGCTGCCCTTCGAGGACTCGAGCTTCGACATCGTCTATTCGAACGCCGTAATCGAGCACGTGGGCGGCGTCAAGGCGCAGCGGGGCTTCGTCGCTGAGGCGCTGCGCGTCGCGCCACGGGCCTTCGTCACGACCCCGAATCGCTGGTTCCCGGTCGAGGTACACACGCGGTTGCCGCTCGTGCACTGGCTCCCGGAGCCGCTCGCGCACCGGAGCTACGAGCTCGCGCGCAAGCCCTGGGCGAAGGAGAACCGCCTGCTCGGGCCGGGCGACCTGAAGGAGCTCTTTCCCGGCGACGTGCGGATCGTCAACCTGGGTATGACGCTCGCGGCGATCGTTGGTTGAGTGGCGTTGGCTGAACGGATCCCCCGCTACGCGCTCTATGCATTCATCGTCGGTCTTCCCTTCCATAACGTCGTCATGGCGGAGCTCTGGGAGCTCGGAATCCGCGGGCTCCCGCTCGATGTCGTCTCCGCCTGGAAGGAAGTGCTACTCGCCGTCGCGCTCGGGGTCGTCGTCTGGACGCGTCGTGGGATTCCGTTCAAATCGACCTCGACCGACTGGCTCGCGCTCGCCTTCGCGGCCTTCGTCGTCGTCTACGCCGTGATCCCGCAGGATTGGCTCGGTGGCAACGCCTCCGGCCGGGGGATCCTCTACGGGCTGCGCCACGGCCTGACCCCGGTTGCCGCTTACGTGCTCGGCCGCAGCCTCCACCTTGGGCGGAACGACCTTCGGCGAGTTGGTGCGCTGATCCTCGGCACGGCCGCGGTTGTAGCCGCATGGGGGCTGATCGACGTCTACGCGATCCCGCTCGATGCCTGGCGGAATTCGGGCGCGCCCGGCTGGTACTCCGACCAGCTCGGGCTCGACTACGGCCCGGCGGTCTCGGGGCTGCCGGAGAACTTCGTCTACAACCCGGGTGACGAGCGGCCGCTGCGCCGCCTCGTCTCGACCTTCCTCAGCCCGCTCGCCACCGGCTACCTGCTCCTCGTGGCACTGCTCGTCGCTGCGGCCTGGGCACGCTCGCGCTGGCTGAGTGCGCTGAGCGGACTACTCCTCGTCGGGCTCCTCTTCACCTACTCGCGGACTGCGATCGCCGCACTCGCGCTCGCGCTCGGCGTGCTCGCCTACGCGCTTCGCAGCTGGTGGCCGCTCGCGGCCGCGACGGTGCTCGTCGTGACGGGATTCTTCTTCGTGAAGGCGTATCCGGAGATCGGCCCCGAGACCTCCTTCACGCCCGCCGAGCTCGAGTTCCAACGAGCCAATGCGCGGCAGGAGCCAGAGGCGAGCGGTGACCCGACGAGCTTCGACGAGCCGTCGTTCGACAGTCACCTCGACAGCCTGCGCGAGGGGATCGGCACCGTCGTCCACCATCCGCAGGGCTTCGGGCTCGGGAATGCAGGCGTGACCGCGAAGCGCACGGGTGAGGAGATCAAGGCGGGCGAGTCGACCTACACGGAGCTCGGCGTCGAGGTCGGCCTGCTCGGCATGCTCGCCTTCCTGGCGTGGAATCTGGCCGTGCTCCGGCGGATCCTGCCGCGCGCGCCCTGGCTCGGCGCCGCGCTCGTCGCCGTGCTCGCTCTAGGGATCCAGACCGACGTGATCGGCGTCCACTGGCTCGCGTTCGTGCTCTGGACGCTGGCCGGCGAGCGCGCCTGAGCGTGTGCGGGCCCGCAGCGCGGGGTAGGCGGCAGACATGGCGGATCCCGAGACCTGTTCCAGGTGCGGCAACGACGTCCCCCCCGGGATGCAGTACTGCGGCTGGTGCGGCGCCGCGATCGCAGGCCGTCAGGAGACGGTGAACGTGCACGCCGATCGGCGACTCTTCGGCGTGCCGCCCGCGACGCTTCTGCTCGCGCTCGGCCCGCTGCTCGTGGCGCTCGCAATCGTCCTGCTCGTCACCGGCCGCCTGATCGCCGGAGTCGTCTTGCTCGTCGTCGGCTTGTTCCTCTTGAGCGGCTTTCCCCAGCTCGCGCGCCGGCCGGGGGAGAGCGGGGTCGCTCGCACGGCGGTGCGCTCCTACGACGGTGTGCGCGGCCGCGCCGGTGCCGCGATCGACTCGCTCGCGATCCGGGCGAAGGCCCGGCGCCGAATCGGTGAGCTCGATTCCGACCTCGAGCATCTGCGCCGCTCCCGGGAGGAGGCGATCACCGCTCTTGGCGAAGCCGCCTACGGCGAGCTTGCCGACGACGTCGTCCGGCTTCGCGGCGAGGTCGGCGCCGCGAATGCGGCGATCGCGGCGAAGGAAGCGGAGCGGAGTGAGGTCGAAGCGGAGGTAGACGAGCGGGTCGACGAGGTGCGGTCGTCGGCGGCCCCGACCGAGCGGGTCGTCCCGGGCGAGCCGCCCGAGCAGCCCTAGTGAGCCGTCCCGATGTAGAGGCCGCGGCCGATCAGGCCCTCCTCGTCGTGCTCGACCTCGAGTCCGGCGGCCTCGAACGCCTCGACGTACTGGGCACGGGTGAAGAGCTCGACCTCGTGCCGCTCGGTGAAGCGCTCGACCCCGGCGCGGCTGACGACCAGGTAGTGGAAGTCCACGATCGAGGTCGTCCCTTCCAGATCTGCCACGCTCGCCCGCGCGATCTTCACGTCCGGGTCGTCCACCGTGAGCAGGTGCAGATGACCGGGCTTCCAGTCCTGCGGCTCGAGCCACGGCTCGACGATCAGGACGCCGCCGGGCTCGAGGTGACGAGCCATGGTCGCGATCGCGGCGTGCAGCTTCGACTCGGTGCCCACATAGCCGATCGCCGAGAAGAGGCAGGTGACGGCGTCGAAGCGCCGGCCGAGATCGAACGACGTCATGTCTCCGTGATGGAGCGTGATGTCCGGGAGCCGTTCGCGCGCGACTGCGAGAAGCCCTTCGTCGAGGTCGAGCCCGGCCACGTCCGGATAGCGGTCGCCGAGCACGGCGAGATGCTTTCCCGTTCCGCAAGCGACGTCGAGGAGCGAGCGCGCGTCGGGCCGGCGCTCGCGGATCAGCTCGTCCACGCGCCCCGCCTCGCCGGCGTAGTCCTTGAAGCCGTAGACGAGGTCGTAGAGCTCGGCGGAGCGGTCGAACATCGGCCTACCTTCGCAGTTCCGGCGTTACGTACGATCCGGGGATGGCGATCGATCCGCGCGTCGACATCGGCCACGTCCACCTGAAGGTCGCCGATCTCGAGCGCTCGATCGGCTTCTACTGCGGGATCCTCGGCTTCGAGCTGCAGCAGCGGATCGGAGACCAGGCCGCGTTCGTCTCCGCCGGCGGCTACCACCACCACATCGGCCTCAACACCTGGCAGTCGAAGGGCGGCTCGCCGCCCCCGCAAGGAACCACGGGGCTCTTTCACACCGCGATCCGCTATCCCGACCGCCCCTCGCTCGGTGACGCCTTACGTCGTCTGATTGCGGCCGGCCACCCGATCGACGGTGCCACCGACCACGGCGTCAGCGAGGCGATCTACCTCCGCGACCCCGACGAGAACGGCGTCGAGCTCTATCGCGACCGCCCCGAGGACGAGTGGCCGCGCACCGCCGACGGCGGCGTCGCGATGTCCAACGCGCCCTTCGACCTCGAAGCGCTCCTTGCGGAGGCATCCTGATGCCGAGGGGCTACATGGAAGGGCCGGCCGCCGAGGAGGCCGAGCGCCGGCTCGAGGAGCTGGGCCGCGTCGTCGAGGAGGCGCCCGAGGAACGGCCGGCGGTCGTCGGCTCGACCGCTGACAACCCCGAGCGCCACTTTCTCGGCTGGCTCGGCGAGGTCGATCCCGACGAGCTCTTCGAGTCGGGTGCTGCCTGGGGGATCAGCGTCGTGCGAAAACGCGCCTGAGGCTCATGCATAAGCGCTACAACTAGGACATGGCGAAAGCCGTGGAGCAGCTCGAGCAGGTGACGATCCGCTTCGCCGGCGACTCGGGTGACGGGATGCAGCTGACCGGCGACCGCTTCACCAGCGAGACCGCGGTGATGGGGAACGACCTCTCGACGCTGCCCGACTTCCCAGCCGAGATCCGCGCGCCCGCCGGCTCGCTCCCGGGGGTCTCCGGCTTCCAGCTCCACTTCGCCGACCACGACATCCTCACCCCCGGCGACGCGCCGAACGTCCTTGTCGCGATGAACCCGGCGGCGCTGAAGACGAACATCCGCGACCTGCCCAAGGGCGGCACGCTGATCGTCGACACCGACCAGTTCAAGGAGCGCAACCTGCAGAAGGCGGGGTACGCGGCGAGCCCGCTCGAGGACGGCTCGCTCGACGACTACCACCTCCACTCGGTCGCGCTCACCTCGATGACCGTCGAGGGCCTGAAGGGGATCGCAGGGATCACCCCGCGCGAGGCCGAGCGCTCGAAGAACTTCTTCGCGCTCGGGCTGATGAGCTGGCTCTACAACCGGCCCACCGACGGCACGCTCGGGTTCATCGAGCAGAAGTTCGGCAAGCGGCCCGAGATCGCGCAGGCGAACGCGACCGCGTTCAAGGCCGGCTACGCCTACGGCGAGACCTCCGAGGACTTCGCCGTCAGCTACCAGATCGCGCCGGCGCCGATGGCTCCCGGCACCTACCGCCAGATCTCCGGGAACACGGCGCTCGCCTACGGACTGATCGCCGCCTCGAAGCTCTCGGGGCTCGACCTCTTCCTCGGCGCCTATCCGATCACGCCCGCCTCCTCGATCCTGGAGGAGCTCGCGCGGCACAAGGCGTTCGGCGTGCGGACGTTCCAGGCCGAGGACGAAATCGCGGCGGTCGGCGCCGCGCTGGGGGCTGCGTTCGGCGGCTCGCTCGGTGTCTCCACCTCGGCAGGCCCGGGCATCGTGCTGAAGCAGGAGACGATCGGGCTCGCGATCATGCTCGAGCTGCCGCTCCTGATCCTCGACATCCAGCGCGCCGGGCCCTCGACCGGGATGCCGACGAAGCCGGAGCAGGCCGACCTCCTGATGGTGCTCTTCGGCCGGAACGGCGAGAGCCCCGTGCCGGTGATCGCCGCGTCGACGCCCTCCCAGTGCTTCCACGCGGCGATCGAGGCGGCGCGGATCGCGCTCAAGTACCGCACACCCGTCTACCTGCTTTCAGACGCGTACCTGGCGAACGGGTCGGAGCCGTGGCTCCTCCCCGACGTGGCGACGCTGCCGGACATCTCGACGACGTTCGCCACCGAGCCAGAAGGCTTCGAGCCCTACGCCCGCGACGCCGAGACGCTCGCGCGGCCCTGGGCAATCCCCGGCACGCCGGGGCTCGAGCACCGGATCGGCGGGCTCGAGAAGGCCGACGTAACCGGCTCGATCTCCTACGACCCCGACAACCACGACTTGATGACCCGCCTGCGCGCGGCCAAGGTGGCCGCGATCGCGAACGACATCCCGCTGCTCGAGGTCGACGATCCGGACGGCGCCACGACCCTCGTGCTCGGCTGGGGCTCGACCTACGGCCCCATCGGCGCCGCGGTCAAGCGCGTGCGGCGCGCGGGGGTCAAGGTCGCGCAGGCGCACCTCCACTACCTGAACCCGTTCCCGCGCAACCTGGGCGAAGTGCTGCACGGCTACGAGAAGATCCTGATCCCGGAGATGAACCTCGGCCAGCTTTTGAAGCTCGTGCGCGCCGAGTTCCTCGTCGACGCGGTCGGCTACAACCGCGTCCGCGGGCTCCCGTTCAAGGCGTCCGAGCTCGCCGAGGCGATCACGGCGCTGGTGGACCAGTGAGAGTCGGGCAGTGAGGCCGAAGAAGCCGAGACAGGACGCGCGCGGCCTCCTGCTCAAGGAGCAGCCGTTCTCCTACCGCGCGCGCAAGGATGGGTCGGTCGAGATCCTCTGGAAGGGCCGGCGGGCGACCGCGCTCTCGGGGAAGCTCGCGGAGCGCTTCCTCGAGCAGGCGCCGGCCGAGGACGAGCATGGGAAGCAGCTGCTGATGGCGAAGGCGACGGGCAACTTCAAGCGCGGGAACGAGAGGAAGCAATGAGAGAGCGCGTCAAGGATCTGCCGCTGATCGTCGCCGACGGTTGCACGCTCTCGCCGGACGGGCTCGCCGATCAGGCCGGTCGCGCCACGCGGCTGCTTCCGTCGGTCGCGAGCCTGGAGCGGTCGGAGGACGAGCTGCGTGTGACGTTCGGCGACGGCGTCGACCGTGCGCTCGTCGAGGAGGTCGTAGCGACCGAGCAGCAGTGCTGCTCGTTCCTCGAGATCGAGTACGACGGCGCCACGCGGCTCCTGCGGATCGCGGCGCACGACGCGCAGGGACGGGAGATCGTCGGCCAGATGGCGGCGTTCTTCGGGGAGGCTCGATGAGCGAGAACGGGAACGGGCTGGTGCAGCTGACGAAGAAGGACTTCACCTCCGACCAGGAGGTGCGCTGGTGCCCGGGCTGCGGCGACTACGCGATCCTGAACGCCGTCCAGAGCTTCATGCCCGAGCTCGGGCTGAAGCGCGAGAACATCGTCTTCGTCTCCGGGATCGGTTGCGCCGCGCGGTTCCCGTACTACATGGAGACCTACGGGATGCACTCGATCCACGGGCGTGCGCCGGCGATCGCGACCGGTCTTTCCGTCTCACGACCTGACCTCTCCGTGTGGGTCGTGACCGGCGACGGCGACGCGCTCTCGATCGGCGGCAACCACCTGATCCACGCGCTCCGGCGGAACGTGAACCTGAAGATCCTGCTCTTCAACAACCGGATCTACGGGCTGACGAAGGGCCAGTACTCGCCGACGAGCGAGCTCGGGAAGGTGACGAAATCGACGCCGATGGGGTCGCTCGATCATCCGTTCAATCCTCTCTCGTTGGCGATCGGCGCCGAGGCGAGCTTCGTCGCGCGCGCGATCGACACCGACAAGAAGGAGCTGACCGAGGTGCTCCGCGCCGCCGCGCACCACAAGGGGAGCGCCTTCGTCGAGATCTACCAGAACTGCAACATCTACAACGACAACGCCTTCGACTTCGTCCGCGAGCAGAAGGAGAACCGGCTCTATCTCAGGCACGGCGAGCCGATCGTCTGGGGCGAGAAGGGCGTGCGGCTGCGCCCGGACGGCTCACCGGAGGTCGTGCCGGCGTCGTCGGACGGGCTGCTGATCCACGACGCGCATGCGCCTGAGCCGGCGCACGCGTTCGCGCTCTCGCGGATGACGCAAACCGTGATCGGCGCGACTCCGATGGGGGTCTTCCGCTCGGTCGAGCGCCCGGTCTACGACGAGCTGATGGCCGAGCAGATCGAGATGGCGAAGGCGAAGGGCGAAGGCGAGCTCGCGGCGCTGCTCGGCAGCGGCGACACATGGTCTATTACCTAACCGCTACTTCATTGTGTCGTAACAACGGGCTCTATCTTGACATGTGACATCGCGCCGTAAAGGATCGCTCAAAATGATGGTTCCGGGCGATCAGCCGGTTTTGGGCACTGATTTAGTCACCGAAGGCCTCGGTGCGTTCGATGAGTTGAACTTTCTGGGTCGCGGGACGTTTGGCGAGACGTACCACGCCATCCGGGGCGATGATGTCTATGCGATCAAAGTCATTTACTACCCGGACATGCCAGAGCATCTCTGGGAGAGAGAAATCGCTGCGCTCGAACGCGTTGATCACCCAAATATCGTTGGTTTCCGACGATCTGGACGCTTGTCCGCGCGAGGTTCTACGTACCCGTATCTTGAGTGCGATTTCGTTAACGGCGGCACGGTCCGTCATCGAATCGCGGCCGATGAACAACCGAGTGACCCAGCTGAGCTACGTACGTTCGTGACGGGCCTACTCGCCGGCGTTGGCGAGATACATGACCTCGGGATTCTCCACAGGGACATTAAGCCTGAGAACATCGCCTTACAGGAAGGCGACTGGGGTTCGCCGGTTCTGTTGGACTTTGGGCTTGCCCGCGTCCTCGACATGTCGTCGCATACCGACTATCCAGCGCTCATCGGCACGGCACCATATATGGCACCAGAGCAATTGCGGCTCCAACCCGCAAGGCGACGTAGCGATCTCTTTGCAATCGGCGTTGTGACTTACGAGGCTGGGACGGGGCAGCACCCCTTCCGCACTCCGGAGATCTCTTCGCTGCAGTCGCTGCATGACCGAATCCAGAATGTGCTACCGGAGGATCCGGGTTCGTCTCCTGCGTTTGACGAAGCCCTAACGACCGTCGTTCTCCGGTTGGTATCGTTCCGTGAGTACGAACGGCTCGGGATCGGAGAGGCGCTACGCGACCTCGCGGGACTGGACGAGTCCTAGATTTGCCAACCGTGGCCCACAGCTTCTTGGCACACCAAGGCAACCAGGCACAAAATTTGCTTACCGACTTTCTGGCGGAGGTGCGTAGGCAGCAACCTACCTGGCGGGTTGGATTCTCGTGCGGTCTGCCGCGTTACGCGCCGACAACAAGCGGATCCTTGCTCGCGAGCGCAGATCAGGTGTCGGCGTACTCGCTCGCCGATCCTGAGACACATCGTCTCGCAGAACCGTTCCCAGAACGGGGCCGAGGTCGAAGCCATCTGCCATATCTTCAGGAAAGCGATCCGCGTGCGAACCGGGCGAGGTTCGTCAGGAACGTGCTTCGTGCGCAGGTCGATGCGGGACGCAGTATCCTGATCTCCCCGTGGCTTGTTCATGGGGCTACAGGAAGCACCAGGAACCTCAGGGCCACTCTCAGGTGGGCGGAAATGACGAGCGAACATCCGCTTGCTGCCCGTCGGGAGGTGCTTTTCGGCGTAGCAACTACGGAAGAAATCCTGGAAGACGCGGCTGACCTCGGTGATCTGCTCGACGACCTTGTCGACTTGCCTGTGGGCGGCATCTATTTTCGAACCCGCGTTGTAGCCCCTACGTCCTACACTCAGTACTCAAACCGAGCCGCACTGGAAGGCGTGCGACGGCTCGTGGAGGCGCTCCGCGATAACGGACGAGCGACCGCGCTTCCTCAGGCCGGCCTCGCTGGATGGCTGATGTTGCCATTTGGAGCGACCGCTTTTGGATCCGGCATTACCGCCTCGCTTCAGCGATTTGTCGCTCCTACTAGCGGCTTTGGGCGTCCTCTCGAGTGGTACTTTATGCCTCAACTCCTTGGCTTTGTTCTGAGGTCGGAAGTTTTGCCGATGAATGCACGGCTCAATTGGGATCTTTGCGACTGCCCATACTGCCGGAATCTGAGTTTTGCTGGTGGTCTTTGGAACCGCGACGCTGCTGGCCTCCACTACCTGTGGTGGTGTTCGCGGCTAGCCAATGAGCTTGTGGGAGAGGGGGATTCGGCTCAAGTGGTCCGAGACCGCTTAGAAGAGGCTCGAGGTAATTGGGGGGCGGTTCAGGCAGCCAACGTACTTCTTGATGATCGCTCGGAACCACGGCATTTGGAAGTCTGGTCTGCGGTAGTGGCGTAGCCACCCTGCCAAGCACGCGAGAAAGCAGCCGCTCGGAGGCGACAAGAAGGGCGAAGGAGTCAGGGCGACGTCTTCGAGCCTTTAACACCCACCGTGGTTCAGAGCTTTGTGACAGCCCGATTAGCGCGACCCCTTCTGACGCGAACGTGCGTTTGTGTGACTCGAAACGCCTAGCGAAGTATTCGTCATATGCAACATAGAGTTCGTGCGCAAAAGGACTGTGCGAGCGGGCTTGCACTAGAGCGCGGCGCCACTCAGCCTTCTTTGCTTCGAATACGATGATGCGCGAGAAGAGTGGCTCTAGCCGGAGTGTCGATCTGAATGCGCCGCTGTTTCGATCTACGAACCCACCCGCCGTGAGATTGTCGAGAATCGGTCGTGCTGTCTTGCTCGTCATGTGCATCGCCTGCGATATCCATTCCAGGCTCGCGTGCCGATCTCTTCTTACGACAGTCAATGCGAGGAGCTCGCTGCGCGAGAACAGGCGGGGCGCCGTGTGCAGACGACGCTTCAGACGATCCGAATCCAGCCGCGCAAGGACGAGATCGGCGATTCGTGTGTCCGCCTCATACTCGGTTAGGGCGATCCATTGCTCCCCTGGGCTTACGAAGCGGCGGGCCGCTGCTTCTCGAAGCAGCGGAAGCATTTCCGCCTCGGTCGAGAAGAAAGGCCCAACGGTGGACACGGGTTTAAAGATACGCGCCCAGAGCTGGCTGACACCGAGGTTCGGTCTGATGCCCGAGCGTGTCGACGACGGCCACGCGGAACGGTCGCTCGTGGCACCGGCGCTCGACCTCGTCGACGACTCGGCGCGGCCGGGGTCGTGGAGCCACGACGATCCGATGCTGCTCCAGGCGCAGGGCCTCGGCCTTCGCGCTCGTCGCGCTTGATCGGCGACGCGGGACTCGGAAGAGACGGGGACCGGATCCTGGACGTGGGTACAGGCGTCGGGGGCCTCGCCGCCGTCTTCGCGAAGGCGTATCCGTATAAGGGCAGCTTGTACCAGGCCAATGGCGCGAAGATAGCCAATGCTCCGGCCACGATTTCTGTTGTCGGCGCCAAGGTCACGATCAACGCGCCGCGGCTTCCGGTCAAGTGTCTGTCACCCAACGGCACCTTCACCGCTCCGTCGGCTCCGATCAAGTACGTGTTCAAGGGAACGCTCAAGGGCAACGCGGTGAGCGGCAACTACGTTCCACCGCTCGGCGGCACCGGCGAGTACTTCGTCGCGAAGGGCAGTTTCTTCCCCGCGACGAAGACGTTCGTCGGGAAGCTCTCGTTCTTCGGCAAGTGCCAGGGAACGTCCACGCTGCGCGCCAAGAAGGTCTAGAGCCGCTTCACTCGCACCCGTGGAGCCGCAGACGCCGGGCTGGGTAGATGCCGGCCTGGCGTCGGGCCTGCGGGTTAGGCCGCGACCGCGGCCCCTCGTGCGAGATCCCTCGCCTGGAGCCGGGTCAGGTCTTGCAATCGAGCCATCTTCGGCAGCCCGGCAACGTCGACGTCGACGTCGAAGGTCAGGCTTCGATTCGGCGGGCGAACTCCGGCAACTCGAGTTCCTGCTCGTCGAACACCCTCCGTGGGCCGCGGAGCTCGAGCGTCCTCAGCCAGTGCGCGCGGAGGTTCGGCCGCTCCCACGCAGCCGGCTTCAGGAACCGCCCCCATCGGGTGAGCATGAAGAGGAAGAGGTCTGCGACCGAGCGCTCGTCGCCGACGAGCCAATTGCGGCCGGCGAGGTGCGCGTCGATCCGGTCGTAGTGCTCGTGTAGCTCCGCGTCGGCTAGTTCCTTGACGCCCTCGGTCCCGTAGCGGTGCGGGTAGAAGTGGCGCATCTGCGCAGCCTGCACCGTGTTCGAGAGCCACAGCAACCACCGGTAGAGCTCGGCGCGCTCGGGCGTCCCCGTCGGCGGCGCGAGGCGCGCGTCCGGATACTTGTCCGCCAAGTGGAGGCAGATCGCGGCCGCCTCCGTCAGCACCAGGTCGCCGTCCTCGAGCGTCGGGATCTTCCCCCACGGGTTCAGCGCCAGGTAGGCGTCGGAGGGGCGCCCGTCGGGGTCGCGCTCGACGCGGACGAGCTCGTAGGGCACGCCGATCTCGGCGAGCGCTGCATGAGGCGCCATCGCCGCTGTGCCGGGGAGAAAGTGGAGCCGCATCGAGCGTCGACTCTACTCCGCGAGCGGGGCTGAAGCTTTGTGATCCGGAGAACGCCGCGCCCGAAGCTGAGCGACGATCGCGTCGTTCAGCCCCGGGCGGGCGGTGAGCCGCGGCGGTTAGACACGGGCTCGCAGGTGCAGGTGGGCGAGGCCGGCGAGCCGCTTCCGCGGTGCGGCCTTGCGGGTCGTAGCGGCCGGTGCGGCCGCCGGAGCCCGGCGGGCGGCGTGGGCGAGACGCTCCGTGTGCTCACGGTGCAGCAGGCGGGCGACCTCGGGTTCGTGACCGAGCATGTTTCCTCCTTTCGGATGGCTTCGATGTGGCGGTGGCGTCGTTATCGCTCAGGAAAATCACGGTGCGAGTTCTCCTTCCTGTACGGATGGGTTGGTGACGCCCGAAGGCGCTCTTTCCTACCGCAGCTAAGGCAGCTGCGACCGCATGTTCAGGCGCTTCAGACGGCCAAAGCGACTAAGCTGCGACTAGCTGATGGACCGATGTCCGGTCCGGCGAACGGCGCTGGCTAGGCCGTGAGCGGAGGCCAGACGCGGAAGATGTTTCGGGACAATCTGACCTCCTTTCGGATCAGGCTGGCCGGTAATTCGACCAGTGGAAGTCAACCATGATGCCGACTGGCGAGGTCGCTGTCAAGAGAATTATTCCGACGGGGACGCTGGCCCAGGAACGACCTCGGCCGGCTCGACCGGCGGCGGCGTCCCGATCGCGTAGTCGGCCGGGTCGTTCTGGTGCCGCGAGAGGTAGACGAACGGCAAGGCCAGCGCCGAGATCGCGGCGCCGAGCAGGTAGGAGTTCCCGTAGCCCCACACGTCGGCCGAGCGGCCGAGCACCGGCTGGGCGACCACGCCTCCGGTCGAGCCGAGCATCGAGTCGAAGGAGAGGATCGACGCTCGCTGCTGCGACGGGATCAGCCCGTTCCGGTAGGCCTGACGGATCGGCATCGACGCCGCGAGGAGCAAGCCTCCAGGTTCGAGAGGCCCGCATCGAGGAGGAAGTCGTGTTGATCCCCCAGATGAAGGATGCGGCCAGCGTGTTCCCGAGCAGGAGCGCCACGTAGATCCGCGGATCGAGGACGGTGTCGGCATGCCCGTGGCGGACGGTCGGTCCACCACGGGCTAACGACCACGGGTCGGTGAGGATTCCGGCCGGGTCAGGTGCGGAGCGCGGTCACCGGCTCCGCGGCTGCCGTCTCGCTCCTGCGCGCGAGGAAGAACGTCGTCCCGAGTACCCAGATCGGCAGGCCGAAGACCAGGGCCGCCCAGCCGATCGGGCCGATCACGAGGATCACGGCGAGGAAGAAGCTGAACCACGCCCACGCTTTCGGGAAGATTCCCGAACGCAGCGCGACGGCTCCCGCCCCGATCATCAGCAGGATTGCCGAGAGCTCTGCTGCGACGAAGAACGCGTCGCCCATCGTCGCCATCGACGCCGCTGCCGCCGAGCTGAGGTCCTCCTCCTGGATCGCCGCCGCGACGTCGGGGCCGGCGCTCAACATGGCGAACGCGCCTGTCGCCACCGCTCCCACGAACGCCAGATTCGAGAACATGCGCGAACCGCCCTCCGCTGCGGCGAGCCGATCGCGCAGCACGATCGCGAACCAGATGAACGCGAGGCAGCCGATCATGAAGAGCCAGCTTCCGATCAGGATCCTGTTCGCGTCTTCCTGGTAGTAGGCGAGGAACTCCGCCTCTGTCGTCTTCTCACCCGGCACGTTCCCGGACTCGATCACGAAGACCCCGACAATCCACAACACGACCGCCACAACGCCGGTGTAGACGGCCCAGCGCTCGGGTGTCTGCCGCATGACCCCTCCTCGATTCGCATAGGATCGGACTCGCGAGCGCATCCTCTCGCGACGCGAACCGGGGTCAAGCAGGTTTGAGCCTCGTGGCGACGCAGAGGACGGTCAGGGCCGAACGAGCGGGCGGACCTTGGAGCGAGACTTCGTCTTCGCTTCCGTGCTCGGTGTCGCGGCCCGAAGCGGGGGGACGCGGCTCGTCGCAGTGGCGCTTTTTCCACGCAGTGGCGCATCTGCGGGAATCTCGGGCGTGCGGGGCGCGTTCTCCTTCGGCACCGGCATGAGCTTCCGCTTCGTTGCAGGCTTGGTCTTCGCGCTGTTTGCTGCCGTTTTCGTCTGACCGGGTGCAACTGCGCTGCGGCCCCTGACCGGCGTCGCGGCCGACGAAGGCCTGGCGCGCTCGACCTTTGGCTTCGTGGCGGCCGGCTTGGGCGCGGACTGTGCGGCCTTGGCGCGGATGATTCCGGGCGGCAGCTTCGGGCGCTGATCCTGCACCACCGGCGATCGCTCCGAGGCCGGAACGACGACTGCGGGAGCCGACCGAGCCGGTTGCGGCTTCACGGGCTCCTGGACGCGCTTGACGCCCTCGTAGCCTGCGCCGCCCGCCACGGCGACCGCCGCGACGCCGATCGCGAGCTTCGCGGCAACGCCCGTTCCGATCGCGCCTGCGATTCCCCCTCCGGCCGCGGCACCGGCTCCCAGCGCCGGCAAGCCCAGCGCCGGCAAGCCCAGCGCCGGCAAGCCCAGCGCGGGCATCCCCAGCGCGGCAGATGCGCTCGGCGCACCCTTGAAGAGCGTCAGCGAAAGCGGTAGAGGCAGGACGGCGAGGCCCTTGAACGCGTGGCGGCGCTTCTTTCCGAGCGCAGCGATCCGGGCGCAGCTAGGACATTCCTCCAGATGGGCGGTGAGCCGCTTCCGCTCCTTTCGGCCGAGGCGGCCGTCGGCCTGCTGCGAGAGCGCGAGCTCCGCTCGGTCGCAGGTGACGAGGTTCTCCAGCTCCTCGGCGAGTGAGCGCCGGGCGCGGAAGATCAGCGTCTCGAGGGCGGTCGCAGAGACCCCGAGGATGGCGACGATCTCCTTGTACGAGCGACCCTCCAGCTCTCGGAGGACGAGCGCCTCTCGTTGCGCAGGAGGAATCCTCTGGAGCGCGCGAACGAGGTCGTCGATCGAGGGACCGTCGTTGTCAGACTCGATCGTGGCGAGCTCGCGATCGAGCTCGACTTCGCGCGGCCGCGACTGCTGCTGCCGAAAGCGCTGCCGGATCAGGTTGTGCGCGATCGTGATCAGCCAGTTCGTGGGCTTGCGTGGGCGCTCGCCTCGCTCCAGCGCGCGCAGGGCGTTGACGAACGTCGTCTGCGTCACGTCCTCCGCATCGGCCGAGTTGCCGAGGACGGCGTAGACGTAGCGGTACACCTCGGCGGCGTGGGCACGGTAGAGCTCGTCCAGCTCGCGCGCAGCCTTCATCCCAATCGCGGTGGTCGCCATCATCTCTAAAGATGCCCGCCGGAGCCTCTCTCTCACGCGCTCCCACAAAGTCCTTACATTTGCCGCCGCTGTTAACTTCCCCCCGTGGCAGCAACCGAGACCTGGCGGATCGCGATCGTCACGATGGTGCGGCCCGTGCTCGAGCGGCTCGTTCCCGTGCTGCTCGACTTCGGCCACGAGCCCGTCGGCGTCGTTACGGCGCGCGCCGATGGGGATAAGCCGTCGGAAATGGCGCTCGGGGACGCGACCGCTCCGCCCGGTCTCGACCTGCTCTTCGCGAAGGACAAATGGTCGGTGGAGCCGCTGCTGCGCGCGCTCCGGCCCGATCTGATGCTCTGCTGGGGCTTTCCGTGGAAGTTGCCGCAGGCCGCCCTCGATGTGGCGCGCCTGGGCTCGATCAACCTGCACCCGGCCCTGCTCCCGCGCCACCGCGGCCCGGTCCCGCTCGCGTGGGCCTTGCGCGAGGGCGACGGCCGCTTCGGGATCACGTGGCACCGGATGGACGCCGAGCTCGATACGGGCGGGATCCTCGCGCAGACGTCGATCCCGATCGAGGACGACGACACCGTGATCACGGACTTCGGGCCGAAGCTCGGCGCCGCGGCGTTCGGGTTGCTGCCGCGGGTCTTCGAGCGGGTCGCGGCCGGCGATCCAGGGGACGCGCAGCCGGTCGAAGGCGCGAGCTGGGCCGGCCACTTCGAGGACGACGAGTACGTCCGCATCGACTGGTCGCAGCCCGCGCGGCAGATCCACGATCAGGTGCGCGCGTGGAACCTGACGTTCGGGATGAGCCGGATCGTCGCGCCCGTCGCGGAGCTCGACGGTGAGAGCGTTCGTCTCGTCCGCACGAGCCTGCGCGACCCCGGCGACGGCGCTCGTCGGATCGAGTGCGGCGACGGCCCGCTCTGGCTCGTCGAGTCGGAGTCCTTCGACCCTGAATCGTCCTAGCGGACTGGCGGCCGTAGCTCGGGTGCGGCCGGAGGCACGCTGCCTCCGGCCGCCGAGTCAGTCGTCGGGCTAGTCGTCGCCGCCGTCGGTGGTGATGGTGACGGTCTTCACGACCTCGCAGTTCTCGTGGACGTCGTTCTCCTTGCTGTTCAGCCAGACGGTGTCGTTGCCGGAACCACAGTTGATCCGGTCGACGTCGTCGTCGTTGGCGAGCGCGTGCAGCGTGTCGTCGCCGTCGCCGCCGTTCTGCACGTCGGCGCCTCGGCCGACCCAGATCACGTCGTTGCCGTTGCCGCCGTCGACCGTGTCGTCGCCCTTCCGGCCGCGGAGGAGGTCGTTCCCGTCCCCGCCGCTCAGAGTGTCGTTTCCTTCCCCGCCGAAGACGCGGTCGTTGCCGCCTTCGCCGTTCAGGGTGTCCCTGCCGCGATTGCCGTGGATCCGATCGTTTCCATCGCCGGCGTTGACTGTGTCGTCACCGGCGAGAGCGACGATCCGGTCGCGCTCGGGCGTCCCGGTGAGCGTGTCGTCGCCGTTTGTTCCCTTGATCGTCGCGAAGCTGTGTGCTAGCGCCGCGCCGGTCACGACGAGCAGTGCGAGAGCGGCGAGCGCTCCGACCATCGTCCTGGTGCTCTTCATCTGATTCCCCTCCGTTGATCGAGCGTACGACGGCACTCTCTCCGGTGCCTGTCAGCCGGCCGTTCGCCGGACGTAAGGCGTACGTAAAACGATCAGGCTCGCGTCAGCTCCGACTCGGCCGGGGTTGCGCCCAATGGCCCCGCGAGCGGCAGGTGAACGGTGAAGACGGTGCGCTGTCCCGGGGCGCTCGCCGCCTCGACGGACCCGCCCATCCCCTCCGCGAGCTCCTTCACGATCGCGAGGCCGAGCCCCGTCCCGACGGGACGCTCGCGGCCGTAGCGGGAGTAGAGATAGAAGCGCTCGAACGCCCGAGCCAGCTCCTCGGCCTCGAGACCTGGGCCAGTGTCCTCGATCTGGAGCTCGCCCGGAGTCGCGCGAATCCGCACGGAGCCACCTGCCGGCGTCAGTCGCAGAGCGTTCTCGACCAGGTTCGAGACGATTTGGAGCGCGCGGTCGGCGTCGGCAAGTGCGGGCGCCGTCGGGGTGCCGTCGACGTCCAGGGTCACTCCGAAGTCGCGCGTCTGGCTCTCGTACCGGCGCAGAGCGTCCTGCGCGATCGTGCGCAGGTCGATCGTCTCCCGCCGGACGCTGAACTCGGCCTTGCGCATGCGCGCGAGGTCGAGCACGTCGCCGACGAGCCGCTCGAGCCGCTGCGACTCGCGGACGATCGTGGTCGCCGCCTCCTCGGCGGGGAGCATCCCCTCGCGCAACCCCTCGGCGTAGCCGCGGATTGCGGTCAGCGGCGTCTTCAGCTCGTGACTGACTGAGAGCAGGAACGCACGCTCGGCCTCCCGCGCCTTTGCGAGCTGGACGGCGACCTCGTTGAAGCTCTCGGCGAGGAGCGCCAGCTCGCGCGGCCCCTCGACCGGCACGAGTGGAGGCTGCTCGGAAGAGCCGGCGAGCTCGCGCGTCGCCTCGGCCACGCGCCGGACTGGGCGCGCGATCGCGCGGGCGAGCAGGAACGCGATCAGCGCAGCGAGCGCGGCCGTCACGAGCGCGGCGAAGATCAGGCCTTCGACGTGCGGTCGCCAGGCCGAATTGGTCGAGCTCGCCGGCCGCAGCAGCACGAACCCCTTGCCGCGCACGAGTCGCGCCGCGTAGAGATATCGGGTGCCGTCGCTCTCGAGTGTTCCGTCGAGTCGCGCGCCGCGCCGGAGCTCCGCGGCGCGCTCGGGAGGCAGGAGCGGCGAGGAGCCGTCGAGCGGAACCTGGACGACGCGCTCGTCCTGCCGCTCGAGGAACTCCTGCAGCGACCGGAGCCGCGAGAAGGGGAGGATCGCCTGGCGCTCCCGCTCGACGAGCAGGTCGAGCTGCGCCGAGACGTCTCGAAGCGTGTTGCGCTCGACGGCCCTGCGGGTCAGAACCGCTCCGATCGCGAGGGCCAGAACGAGGGAGAGCAGCGCGACGAGGCCGATCGCGGCGAAGAGCCGCGCGCGGAGTGTCATGGTCTGACGGCCTTGTAGCCCGCCCCGCGGAACGTGCGGATCGTGTCCGGCCGGCCGAGCTTGCGGCGCAGCTGCGCTACGTGCACGTCGACCGTGCGCGTTCCGCCCGCGTAGCTCATCCCCCAGACGCGATCGAGCAGCAGGTCGCGGGAGACGACGATCCCGACGTTGTCGAGGAGGTAGGCGAGCAGGTCGAACTCCTTGCCCGTCAGCTCGACGGGGTCGCCGGCAACGGTCACCTCGCGGGCCTCCGCGTCCAGCATCACGTCGCCGAGCTCCAGCCTCGCCGTTCGCGGGGCCGGATCGGTGCGCCGGAGAACGGCCTTCACGCGCGCGGCCAGCTCGCGCGGCGAGAAGGGCTTCGTCACGTAGTCGTCGGCGCCGACCTCGAGCCCCGCGACCCGGTCTGCCTCCTCGTCTCGCGCGGTGAGCATCACGATCGGAACCGACGAGCGCGATCGAATCTCGCGGCAGATGTCGAAGCCGTCCTGACCGGGCAGGCCGACGTCGAGGATGACGAGCCGTGGCCGCAGGCGCTCGAGGTCGAGCAGCGCGTCCTCCCCCGAGCGAACCCAGGCGATTCGGTAGCCGCTCTGCTCGAGATACGCGCTCACGAGCGAGCCGATCGACTCCTCGTCCTCGACGAGCAGGAGCTGCGGCCTCGGCGCTCCTGCGCTCATGAGCGTGACGGGCTCATCTGCCGACGGCGCGCACCTCGGCGGCCGGGGCGTCGCCGTCGCGGACGACGGTCGCGATCATCCCGCGGCGCAGAGCGGAGAAGGAGGCCGGGCGGCCGCGGACGGAGATCGAGGCCGACGGCGCGATCGCGATCGTGACGATCGTCGCGTCGCGCTCGCGCAGAGTCAGCGAGCCGGGAGCCTTGTCGCGGATCACGCCGCGGTCGATGCGGTAGTCGTGGAGCGCTCCGCCGTCCTTGACAAGCACCTCGGCGCGCACGAGGTTCGACCCGAAGAGGTAGCTCCCGAGGGCGTCCGGAAGCGCTCGCGAGAGTGCGAAGCCCGGCTGCGCCGCAAGCAGCACCGCGTTCACCGCGAGCAGCGCCGCCACCGCCCACAAGGCCTTCGATCGCTTCGAGCTCATCGGCGCATTGTCGCCGTCGATCGTCAGGGCGTGGTGCCCTCCACGTTAGGGCGATGTAAAACCGCGCTCCTGGCCGCGTCGCGGCGCTGCCGCAGCTCGCGTCCGGCGATCAGCGTCATCGCGACCCCGGTGCCGCCTGAGACGACGAAGGCAAGCGGGGTGCCGCCGAGATCGGTGAGGAAGCCCGCGAGGAGCCCGCCGATCGGTGCGAGGCCGGCGAACGCCCAGAGATAGAGGCTGACGACCCGGCCGCGCAGGTGGTCGGGGGCGCCGAGCTGGAGGATCGAGTTCGCATTCGAGGTCCAGAGCGTGAAGCAGGTGCCGGTGACGAAGAGCAGGATCGCGCAACCCCAGACGGCCGTGAGCGGCGCGAGCGCGAGCAGCGAAAGGCTGAAGCCGCCCGTCCCGGCGACGAGAACCTTCCAGCTCGCCCGGCCGAGCGCTGCGGTGAGCAGCGCACCCACGAGCGCGCCGGCGCCGAAGAACGCCGAGAGGATCCCGAAGACCTCGGGCCCCGTATTCAGGGTTTCCGAGGCGAGGAGGGGGAGGATCACGTGGAAGTTGAAGCCGACGGTGCTGACGACCGTGACGATCGCGAGGATCAGCCGCACGTGCGGGGTCCGGCGCGCGTAGCGGAGACCTTCGCCGATCGAGCGCAGCATCGACGGCGGCTCGGCGTCGCGCGCCACCGGCACGAGCTCCTCCTTCCGCATCAAGAGCAGCGATGTCAGCACGGCGAGGAAGCTCACCGTGTTGATCGCGAAACAGACGCCGACGCCGAAGGCGGCGATCAGCACGCCCGCGAGCGAGGGGCCGACGACCCGCGAGGCGTTGAAGAGGCTCGCGTTCAGTGCCACGGCGTTCGGCAGCTCGTCCCGGCCAACGAGCTGGAAGGTGAGCGCGTGGCGCCCGGGGGCGTCGAAGACGAGCGCGCAGCCGCCGAGCGTCGCGATTACGTAGACCAGCCAGAGCGTCGCCGAGCCGGTGAGCACGATCACGGTCAGCACCGCCGAGAGCACCATCGAGAAGAGCTGCGTCGCAATCACGAGCTTGCGGTTCTCGACGCGGTCGGCCACCACCCCGGCGAAGAGCCCGAACACGGTGAATGGGGCGAAGCGGCAGAAGGCGAGGATCCCGACCGCGAGCGGAGACGAGGTCAGCTCGATCACGAGCCACGCGAGCGCGATGTTCTGCATCCAGGTGCCGATCACCGAGACGAGCTGGCCGACGAAGAAGAGGCGGTAGTTGCGGTGCCGCTTCAGGCTCGCGAACGTGCGCGCGTTCAGCTTGAGGAGCGCTGCGGTCACAGCAGGCGGCCGAGCGGCTCGAGCGCGGCCTCGATTGCCTCGAGCTCGGCCGGCTCCAGGCTCTTCAGCCGGTTGGCGAGCCACGAGGTACGGCGTGCTCGCACCCGCTTCAGCAGGCGCGCGCCTTCCTCGGTGAGGGTCAGGCCGACGCGGCGACGGTCGGTGTCGTCACGCGTCCGCTCGATCAGACCGGCCTTCTCGAGCCGGTCGACGTGCCCGGAGAGCGCGGGTGCCGAGATCCGCTCCTCGGCGGCGAGTTCGCGCAGGCTGAGGCCGGGGTGGTTGCGGATCAGCCAGAGAAGCGTCACCTGCCGGCTCGTGACGCCGAGTCCCTCCGTCTCCTTGCGCAGCTCGCGCCCGAGGCGAAGCAGAACGGGTCGGAGCTCGTTGGCAACCGCAAGCGGATCGGAGATAACGTCACTAACCATTAGCTTGGTTACGAGTTTACCAGATGGACTCCCCTGCGCCTTCTCGTTTCGGGGAGCTAGCCTCGTACTCGTGACCGAACGGCTCGCGCGGCACGCCGCCCTGCACCCGAAGCGGATGCTCTCGATCTGGGGTGCGATCATCGTCGTCTCGATCGCGACGATCGCCCTACTCCTCCCGTCGGCGCTCACGACGGACGCGACGGTAACGAACGACCCCGAGTCGGAGCAGGGCTACGACGCGATGTTCAACCGGCTCCCACCGTCGGACGACTTCGTCAACGAGGTCGTCCTCTTCCGCGCGCCCGGCCGGGACGTGACGGAGAGTCCACAAGTCCGCGCCGAGGTGCTGGAGCTTGCGGCGGCGTTGCGGGACACAGGGCGAACGATGCGGGTGACGACCTATTACGAGGCGAACGACGAGGGTCTGCTCTCGCCGGACCGGGATTCGACCGCGCTCACGATCGCGATGGGCTTCGACGCGGAGGAGGGAATCGAAGACGTGCTCGCGGTCGTCCGGGAAGCCGACTTAGGGCCCTACGAGGTCTCGATCACGGGCGAGTTCACGGTCGACAACGACTTCCTCGACCTCTCCAACAAGGATCTCAAGGAGGGCGAGCTCTTCTTCGGCCTCCCCGCGGCGTTGATCGTGCTGCTCCTCGTCTTCGGGGCCGTCGTCGCCTCGTTCGTCCCGATCCTGCTCGCGATCGTCTCGATCATCTTCGCGCTTGCGCTCGTGGCGGTCGTCGGCCAGGCCTGGGAGGTGTCGTTCTTCGTGGTCAACATGCTCACCGGTATGGGGCTCGCGCTCGGGGTCGACTACGCGCTCTTCATCGTCTCCCGATTTCGGGAGGAGCGGGCGCGAGGACTGGAAAAGGTCGACGCGATCGCCGCGACCGGGCGGAGCGCGAGCCGCGCCGTCCTCTTCAGCGGCTCGGCGTTCGTGATCGCGCTCACCGGGATGCTCCTCGTGCCGGACACGATCCTGCGCAGTCTCGCGGCGGGCGCGATCCTCGTCGGCTTCACCGCGGTCGCGGCGGCGACGACGCTCCTCCCGGCCGTGCTCTCGCTGCTCGGCGACCGCGTCGACGCACTCCGGCTTCCGTTCCTCGGCCGCGGCTCTGCGGGCGAGGGCCGGTTTTGGGGTTGGGTCGTCGAGTGGGTGCAGCGACGGCCGCTCGCCAGCCTCGTCGTCTCGACGGCGCTCCTCGTCGCGCTCGCGCTCCCGGCACTCGACCTGCGCACGGGTTCGGCAGGAGTCCGCACGATCCCCGACGGCTACGCCTCGAAGGACGGCTTCAACGCGCTCCAACGGGAGCTCGGCGTCGGCACCGTCGACTCGGCGGAGATCGTCGTCGAGGGGGATGTTTCGGCGCCGCGCGTACGGCAGGGGATCGAGCGACTGCGCGACGAGCTCGCGAACGACCCGGGGTTCCGCTCACCCGAGATCACGTACGGGCCGAACCGCGACCTCGCGGTCGTGGAGGCGCTGGTAGTGGGCGACAGCCGGGACGAGCAGGCCGTGCAGTCGATTGAGCGGCTGCGGCAGGAAGTCGTCCCGGCCGCGCTCGGCGGCACCGGCGTGACGACCTACGTGACCGGCGAGACCGCGGAGATCGTCGACTACCGCGAGGTGATGAAGCGCTGGCTCCCGATCGTCTTCGTCTTCGTGCTCGGGCTCAGCTTTATCCTCCTCACGCTCGCCTTCCGCTCGATCGTCGTCCCGGCGAAGGCGATCGCGCTCAACCTGCTCTCGGTCGGCGCAGCCTACGGGCTGATCGTGCTCGTCTTCCAGAAGGGGGTCGGAAACGAGCTCTTCGGCTTCCCGCAGGTCGATGCGATCGAGGCGTGGCTGCCGCTCTTCCTCTTCTCGGTGCTCTTCGGGCTCTCGATGGACTACCACGTCTTCCTGCTCAGCCGCATTCGCGAGCGCTATACCCAGACCGGGAACTCGAGCGAGGCGGTCGAGTTCGGGGTGCGGACGACGGCGCGGCTGATCACGGGAGCCGCGCTGATCATCATCGTCGTCTTCACCGGTTTCGCGACCGGGGAGCTCGTGATGTTCCAGCAGATGGGCCTCGGCGTCGCCGTCGCGCTCCTGCTCGACGCGACCGTGATCCGCTCGGTGCTCGTTCCCGCGGCGATGGAGCTGCTCGGCGAGCGCAACTGGTATCTCCCGCGCTGGCTCGAGTGGCAGCCGCACGTCGAAGTCGAAGCGCCGGAGGCGGAGCCCGAGGCGGTGCCCGTCAGCGTGACGTAAACGCTCGCCAGGGGACGGCTTGGGGCCGCTGGGCGGCCCCCTTCAGGGATCTTCGCGCGCTGAGCATCCGCTCCTGCGGCTGCTCAGTTTGCGCTGATGAATCGCGCGATCCGGGCGCCGATCTCCTCGCCCTTGTCCTCCTGCAGGAAGTGACCGGCACCGGCCACGATCTCCGGCTCGAGCGCGCCGGGAATATGGGCGGCGATCCTCTCGGCGACGCGCGGCGAGAAGATCGGATCCGAGTCGGAGAAGAGCACGAGCGTCGGCTTCTCCCAGCGGCCGAGCGCCTCGCGCACGGCGAGCATGGGCGGTGTGTTCGGATGCTCGGGTTCGGTCGGCACATGCTCGGGAAACGCGAGTACGCCGGCCTTCGACTCCGCCACCGGCCACGGAGCGCTGTAGGCCTCCTCGACGGCCTCGTCCAGCGGCTGCACGCACGAGATCCGCACGAGCCGGCCGGGGACGAGGTCGGTGCCGTGGCGACGGACGAAGGCGCGGAAGCGGAGCCATTCGTCCGACGGCGGCCGACCGGCGCCGATGCCCGTGTTCATTATCACGAGCCGGGCCACGCGCTCGGGCTCCTCGACCGCGAGCCGGAGGCCGATCGGCCCGCCCCAGTCCTGGACGACGATCGTCATATCGCGGAGATCGAGCTCCTCGGCGAGTCTGCGAACTGAGTCGGTGTGACCGTCGTAGGAGTAGTCCTCGACTCGCAGCGGCTTGTCCGAGCGGCCGAATCCGAAGTAGTCGGGCGCGACAGCGCGAGCCCCCGGGGTCAGCTCGGGAATGACCTTCCGATAGAGGTACGACCAGGTCGGCTCGCCGTGGAGAAGGAGAACCGGTGCGCCCGAACCCTCGTCGAGGTAGTGCATTCGGAGACCGTCCTGCTCGACGTAGTTGGGTGCGAACGGATAGCCGGGAAGGTCTGCGAAGCGCTCGTCCGGTGTGCGGTAGGCGTCCATCCCGGCCGACCCTACTTCGGCCTCGGCTTCGCCGTCCGCCGAGGCGGGCATACTCGGGCGGATGAATCAACCGCCTCGCGACCCAGCTGGCCCGGGAGATCCAGTAGACCCGGACGAACCGCTCGACGAGACGATCGTCCGCGATGAATGGGGCGAGGAGACCGTGATCCGAGCCGAGGAGCCGGTCGTCGCCGAAACGGTTGTCGAGGAGCGCGAGGAGGTGCCCGTCCGCCGCCCGCCGCTCATCTGGCCGTGGTTGCTCGCGTTCCTGGTGCTCGTGCTCGGCGGACTCGGCGCGTACTACTACTTCAGCCAGGAGGACGAGAACACGGTGCCGGCGGTCGTCGGCGAGCGCGAGGAGAACGCACAGGCGTCGGTCCGCGAGGCCGGCTTCGAGCCCCGCTCGGAGCAGCAGGAGAGCCCCAAGCCGAGCGGCGTCGTAATCGACCAGAGCCCCGACGGAGGAACCGAGCTAGAGGAGGGCAAGACGGTGCTGTTGACCGTCTCGAGCGGGCCGCCGCGCGAGACCGTCCCTGACGTCGTCGGCGAGCAGACGGCCGAGGCCGTCGCCGCCCTGGAGGCAGCGAATTTCGAGGCGGACGTCACAGAGGCCTTCTCCGACGAGCAGGCAGGCACCGTGATCCGCCAGGAGCCGGCTGCCGGCGGAAACCTGAAGGAAGGCTCGACCGTCGCGCTGACGGTGTCGAAGGGACCCGAGCCCGTCGAGGTGCCCGACGTCGTCGGCACGACCTCGTCGGAGGCGACCGCGACGCTGCGCGACGCGGGACTCGAGGCGAATCTCGTCCCGGTTCCCTCCGACCGGACGGCTGGCACCGTCCTGGCGCAGAACCCAGCTGCAGGGACGACTGCCAAGTCGGGATCGAAGGTTCGACTCAACGTCGCCCAGGCGCCCGACGAGACTACGCCCTCGACGACGACGGAGCCGCTTCCCGCCACGACGCAGGTGACGACCCAGACGACGACTCAGGCCACGACCACCGCGCCGCCGCCGGCTCCGACGCCGGCAACCGTGCCCGATGCAGTCGGGCAGGAGCTGGCAGTCGGCGCGCGGAGCTTCGGCGACGAGAGGTTGAAGGTCGCCGTGCGCTACGTACCCTCGCGAGAGGCGCGGGGCCGGATCGTCGCGCAGGCTCAGCCCGCGGGCACGGAGCTCCGGCGCGGAGACACGGTTCAGGTCAATGTCTCGAACGGCGCCGATCCCGCTCCTGCGACGGCCGTTCCGAACGTGGCAGGCGACGAAGCGGGTGAGGCACGTTCGCAGCTCGAGGCTGCGGGCTTCGAGGTGCTGGCGATCGAGCTCACCGTCGCGGGGTCGCAGGCTGGCGTGGTGATCTCGCAGACGCCCGGCGGCGGTGCGAGCGTGCCGAGAGGATCGCTCGTGATTCTCTACGTCGGCGGCTGAATAGTCAGCGCAAGATCAGCATCCGCAGGAGCGGATGCTGATTGCGCGAAGACCCCTGAAGGGTCGCTTCGCTCCCGGCTCCGATCCCTTGGAAACCGCTTCGTGGCACGAAGAGTGACCCCGATCAGGTCGGGTGGCTCTTTGCGCGATGCGCATGCGCTTGAGCTCGGTGTCCACGTGCAGACGGAGGCTCCGCGTACGTGTCGTCGAGCCACGCGACGATCCGGTCGGCACCGGTGATCGCTTCGCCGTCCTCGGTCAACAGCACCGGGATCTCGTCGTTCCCGGCCGCCTCGCGCAGCTCGTTGCGATCCTCTGGCCGCGGCTCGACCTGCATCGCGAGGAACGGTACGCCGAGCTCGGTCAGCCGCGTCCGCACGCGCTGGGAGTACGGGCACCACTCGGCCTGATAGAGCGTGAGCATGGAAAGCCGAGCGTACCGCGCCCCGGCTCAGCCTCGAAAGGCGTGTCGGCAGCGGCACCGTCCAGGGCCAGCCCCTAGACGCGTCCGGTCGGGCCATGGCCGGGGCCAGCCCCTGGACGCGGCCGAAAAGGACAGGTGCGCTGCCCTACTTCGGCGCGGCTTCGAGCTTGTAGCCGACCCCGTAGCGCGTCTGGATGAACGTGTGCCTGGGCGCACGGTGGTCGATCTTCTCCCGCAACTTGCGGACGAAGACGTCGACGGTGCGGTCGCGGTGCGAGGCGCGACGGCCCCAGACGCGCTGGAGCAGCTCGTCCCGGGTGAGCACGCGGCCCTCGTCGACCGCCAGCGCGTAGATCAGCCGGAACTCGGTCGGAGTCAGCTCGGCGCTCGCACCGTCGACGTAGGCCTGGACGTTGCGCGGGTCGAGCCGGAGCTCCTCGATCTCGATCTGCTCACCGCGGCGCGAGTCCTGGGCGCGCGTGCCGCGGCGGGCTGCCGCGCCGACCCGGGCGACGAGCTCCTTCATCGAGAACGGCTTGACGAGGTAGTCGTCGGCGCCGATCTCGAGCGCGTGCACCCGGTCGTGCTCGGTGCCGCGGGCGCTGACGACGACGATCGGCGTGCCGATTCCCTCGCCGCGCGCCTGCTCGATCACCTTCCAGCCGTCCACGCCCGGGAGCATCAGGTCGAGGACGCAGACGTCCGGCCGCTCGTAACGAAGGCGCGCAAGTCCGGTCTCGCCGTTCGCGACTCCGACGGCGTCGAACCCCGCGACGACGAGATGCCGCGCCATTCCCTGCGCGATCACGTCGTCGTCCTCGATGATCAGAACCTTTGCCATCAGGTGAATCATGCAACGCGGACGGGCTGTCGGAGGGTTACCGTCCGGTAACGGTCTGGTGAATCCGCTTCTGTTACAACGGGCGCGTGGAGGTCGACGCGGAACGGGGACGCGTGCTGCTCGAAGAGAGTCGGGAAGCAGTCGTCGTCGTCGACGCTCAGGGAATCGTGGTCGCCTGCAGCCGCCGCGCACGGCAGTCGGTGGACGGCGTGCGCGAGGGAGCGCGCTTGCCGGCGGAGCTGTTGGACGGAGCCCAGGCGCTGGTCGTGCCCTACTCGGTCGACGGGCGGCAGGAGCGGCTCGTCTATCTCTCGCGGGTGGGCGACATGGCCGCGTACGAGGAGCTGCGCTCGGGCTTCACGGCCGCGGTCTCGCACGAGCTCAGGACGCCGCTCGCCCGCCTGCTCTCGCTGCTCGAGCTCGCGCTTCTTCCCGGCGAGGACGTAACGGATCTCGTCGATCAGGCTCGTCGCGAGGTCGAGCAGATTCGGGAGCTGATCGACGAGGTGCTCTTCCTCAGCGAGCTCGAATCGGGTGCGCGGGTCGTCGCGTTGGGGGCCGTCGCAGTCCTGCCGGTGCTCGAGGCGGTGGCGGCCGACCTGGCCGAGCGCGCAGCGCGCGCAGGTGTCGCGGTCGAGGTGACCGGCGACCCGAGCGCGACCGTCGAGGTGCGGCCGCGAATGCTCCAGGTCGTCGTCCAGAATCTTGCCGAGAACGCGATCCGGTATGCCGGTCCGGGTACGAACGCGCTGCTCTCCGTCGTCCGCAGCGACGGCATCGTCGTGATTCGGGTCGCCGACGACGGCGCCGGGGTCGCGCAGACCGACCTGCCCCGCCTCTTCGAGCGGTTCTACCGCGCAGACCGGGCGCGGACGTCCCGCGGAACCGGACTCGGACTCGCGATCGTGAAGCACGTGGTGACGTCGGCGGGCGGCACTGTCGAAGCCGACGGAGGCCGCGGGCGCGGGCTCGAGATCCGTTGTATCTTCCCCGCTCGCTAAGCGCGTTCACCGTTCTTTCACCAGATAGTCACCATCCGGCAGCCCCCCCGTACGAGCGGACGCGGAAGACTCGGAGCATGAAAACAGCCAGAGGAACCATCACGAGGATTGCACTGCTTCTGCTGGTTGCGACGCTCGCCGGCTGCGGCGGCGACGGACGCGACAGCGACGACGACGCTGGTGGCGACACAACGTCGGCCACTTCCACCTCCGAAGGCGGCGGCGATCTTTCCGGCCGCATCCAGGCCGACGGCTCGAGCACGGTCGGCCCGTACACCACTGCGGCCGCCGAGGCCTTCCAGGGCGTCGAGCCGGGTGTGCAGGTGACGGTCGGCGTCTCCGGAACCGGCGGCGGCTTCGAGCGCTTCTGCCGCGGTGAAACCGACCTCTCCAATGCCTCGCGCGCGATCAAGGACGAGGAGATCGCGGCGTGCGAAAAGGAGGGGATCGAGTACGTCGAGTTCCAGGTCGCGAACGACGCGCTCACCGTCGTCGTGAACACGGAGAACGACTGGGCGCAGTGCCTGACCGTCGAGCAGCTGAAGACGATCTGGAACACCGGCTCGAAGGTCAACAACTGGAACAAGGTCGACCCGAGCTTCCCCGACCAGGAGCTGAAGCTCTTCGGCCCGGGAACCGACTCCGGCACCTTCGACTACTTCACCGACGAGATCAACGGTGAGGAGGGCGCGAGCCGCTCCGACTACGGCGCCAGCGAGGACGACAACGTGATCGTCCAGGGCGTCACCGGCGAGAAGGGCGGACTCGGCTACTTCGGCTTCTCCTACTTCGAGGAGAACCAGGACAGCCTGAAAGCGGTCGAGATCGACGGCGGCGACGGCTGCATCGCGCCGAGCGTCGAGACGGCGCAGGATGGGACCTACAAGCCGCTCTCGCGCCCGCTCTTCATCTACGCGAAGAAGAGCTCGTTCGACCGGCCCGAGGTCGAGGCGTTCGTCAAGTACCTGATCGACAACGAGACGCAGATCGCCGAGAGCTCGCAGTACGTCCCGCTCACCGACGAGCAGCTGACGAAGGCGAAGAGCGACTTCGAGGCGGCAACGGGCTAGGTGGCAACTCCGGAGCTCACCGCCGGCGCGGAGCCGAGACTCCGCGCCGAGCGGCGCCGGATCGGCGAGGACGTCGTCAAGGGCGTCCTCGCCCTTTGTGCGCTCGTCTCGGTCGCGACCACGGTAGGGATCGTGGTCGCGCTCTTCGTGCCTGCGATCGAGTTCTTCCGCGAGGTCTCGATCGTCGACTTCCTGACTGGGAAGAACTGGTCGCCGCTCTTCGAGCCGGCCAGCTTCGGCGTCCTTCCGCTCGTTGCCGGGACGCTGCTCGTGACCGCGATCGCGAGTCTCGTCGCGATGCCGCTCGGCCTCGGCGCCGCGGTCTACATGAGCGAGTACGCGAGCCCGCGTGCCCGCGGGATCATCAAGCCGGCGTTCGAGTTGCTCGCCGGGATCCCGACGATCGTCTTCGGCTACTTTGCGCTCACCTTCGTCACCCCGCTCCTGCGGGACATCGGCGTCCCGGTGGACATCTTCAACACGCTCTCCGCCGGGCTCGTGATGGGCGTGATGCTCCTTCCGACCGTCGCTTCGCTCTCGGAGGATGCGATGGGGGCGGTGCCACGCGACCTCCGCGACGGCGCCTATGCGCTGGGGTCGACGAAAGTGCAGGTGGCGACGCGAATAGTCGTTCCTGCCGCGGTTTCGGGAATCGTGGCGTCGTTCGTGCTCGCGATCTCGCGCGCCGTCGGTGAGACGATGATCGTGCTCGTCGCGATGGGGCAGCAGCCGAACCTCTCGTTCGACCCGCGCGAGGCCGCAGAGGCCATGACCGCGTTCATCGCGGCGACCGGTGCCGGGGACGTCCCGACGGGCTCGACCGAGTACAAAACGATCTTCGCGGTCGGCGCGACGCTCTTCCTCATGACCCTCGTGATGAACGTCTTCGCGATCAGGCTCGTGCGCAAGTACCGGGAGGCGTACGAATGAGGATGAGCCGCGCGCTCAAGGGGGGCCTCTTCAAGGGCGTGCTCTTCTTCTCCCTGCTCGTCGGATTCCTGACGCTCGTCGTGCTGCTCGTTGACGTCTTCAACGACGGGCTCCCGTACCTCGACCGCAAGCTGCTCACGAGTCCGCCTTCCGGCGACCCGGACATCGCGGGCGCCCGCCCGGCCATCCTCGCCACGATCTACATCGGCGCGCTCCTGCTCGCGTTCGTCGTCCCGATCGGCGTCGCAACTGCGATCTACCTCGAGGAGTACGCGAACAAGACCCGCTGGTACAACCGGCTGCTCGAGATCAACATCCAGAATCTCGCTGCGGTGCCCTCGATCGTCTACGGGATCCTCGGGCTCGCGTTCCTCGTGCGCGGGATCGGGCTCGGCCGGGTCTTGCTGGCCGGCGCGATGATCCTGACCCTGCTCGTGCTTCCAACCGTGATCATCGCGGCGCGCGAGGCGATCCGCGCGGTGCCAGACTCGATCCGCCAGGGCGGCTATGCGCTCGGCGCCACCCAGTGGCAGGTCGTCTCCCGCCAGGTGCTTCCGGCCGCAGTTCCGGGCATCGCGACAGGCTCGATCCTCGCGCTCTCGCGGGGGATCGGCGAGACGGCCCCGTTGATCCTGATCGGCGCCGTCACCTACATCTCCTTCGATCCGACCATCCTCGGTCCGTTCACCGCACTGCCGATCCAGATCTACAGCTTCTTGCGTCTGCCGCAGGCGGAGTTCAAGCTGCTGGCTGCCGCCTCGATCATCGTCCTGCTCGCGATCTTGCTGACACTCAATGCGTTCGCGATCTTCATCCGCAACCGTTATCGGAGAAGCTGGTGACCACAATGACTAGCATCGAGCCCATGACCCTCGCCCAGATCGCGCAGGAGCACGACGAGGCGGATGCGCCGAAGCGGGAGGTGGTCTTCGCGGTCGAGGATCTCGCCGTCGCGTACGCGAGCAACGTCGCCATCCGAGAGGTCTCGCTCGAGGTCTACAAGAACTCCGTCACGGCCTTCATCGGCCCGTCCGGCTGCGGCAAGAGCACGTTCATCCGCTGCTTCAACCGGATGAACGACCTCGTGCCCAGCGCGAAAGTCACGGGCAACGTGCTCTACCACGGCAAGGATCTCTATGCCGACGAGGTCGACCCGGTCGAGGTGCGTCGGCGGATCGGGATGGTCTTCCAGAAGCCGAATCCGTTCCCGAAGTCGATCTACGACAACATCGCGTTCGGTCCGCGCGTGCTAGGGCTGAAGGACAACCTCTCCGCCCGCGTCGAGTCGGCGTTGCAGCGCGCGGCGCTCTGGGACGAGGTCAAGGACCGGCTGAAGGAGTCTGCGCTGGGGCTCTCCGGCGGCCAGCAGCAGCGGCTCTGCATCGCACGCTGCCTCGCGGTCGAGCCGGACGTGATCCTGATGGACGAGCCGGCCTCCGCTCTCGACCCGATCTCGACGACGCGGATCGAGGACCTGATGCACGAGCTGAAGCGCGAGTACACGATCGTGATCGTCACGCACAACATGCAGCAGGCGGCGCGCGTGGCCGACATGACCGCCTTCTTCAGCGTCGACGTCGCTCCCGACGGCGGCAAGCGCACGGGTATCCTCGTGGAGTACGACCGGACGGCGAAGATCTTCACGACGCCGGCCGACAAGCGCACCGAGGACTATGTGACAGGGCGATTCGGTTGAGCGAGGCGCGCCAAGCGGCGAGGGTCAGCTTCCAGGAGGAGCTGGACGCCCTCGAGCTCGAGCTACGCCTGGAGGGAGAGCTCGTGCTGCGCTCACTCCGTGGCGCCGTCGAGGCAGTGTGCACGCAGGACGACGAGCTCGCTGACGAGGTGATCGCCTTCGACGACGACATCGACGGGCAGTACGCGGTCGTCGCCCAGGGGATCGAGCTGCTGCTCGCGCGGCAGACCCCTGTAGCCAGCGATCTGCGGCTCGTGCTCGCGCTCCTGCATGACAACCTGCATCTCGAGCGGATGGGCGACCTCTGCGTCACGATCGCGAAGTTGACGAAGCTCTCCCACGAGCTCGCGCCGGACGCGTCGATGCTGGACGGCTTCAAGGAGATGGGGGAGCGGGCCGAGCAGATGATCCGCGTCGCCATGCGCGCGCTCGAGGAGCGCGACCGGATCGCCGCTGAGTCGCTGCTCGAGCTCGACGAATTGATCGACCGCGCCAACCGCCGGGTCGTCAACCGGCTGCTCGAGATCGGGCACGACGAGGAGATGCGCGAGTGGGGGCTGCGAATGATCCTCGTCTCCCGTTGCCTCGAGCGGATCGGCGACCACGCCGTCGACATCGGCGAGCAGACCGCGTACCTCGTCACCGGCGAGTTCCGCGAGTTCACCGACGCCTCGCATTAATCACCGCTTGATGCGCGCGCTCCTTGCGGAGGCGATCGGGACTTTCGCGTTGGTCTTCGCCGGCGCCGGGGCGATCATGGTCGACGCGGAGACTCAGGCGCTCGGACGGGTGGGCGTGGCGCTCACGTTCGGGCTCGTGATCATGGCGATGATCTACGCGGTCGGACACATCTCCGGTGCGCACTTCAACCCGGCCGTCACCTTCGCCTTCTCCCTCACCAGCCACTTCCCCTGGAACCGGGCTCTTGGCTACTGGTTGGCGCAGCTCGCGGGAGCCATTCTCGCGGCACTCCTCCTGCGTGCCTCACTCGGAGATCTTGCGGACGTCGGAGCGACGCTTCCCTCGGGATCGGACGGGCAGGCGTTCCTCTGGGAGGTCGTCCTCACCTTCTTCCTGATGTTCGTGATCATGGCCGTCGCCACCGACACCCGGGCTGTAGGCGAGGCAGCCGCGATCGCGATCGGCGGCACCGTCGGACTCGATGCGATTTTCGGAGGACCCATCTCAGGCGCCTCGATGAATCCCGCGCGCTCGATCGGCCCGGCCCTCGTCGCCGGCGAGCTGGGCTCGCTCTGGCTCTACATCGCGGCGCCGTTGGTGGGAGCTGCGCTCGGAGCGCTTGCGTATCAGATTGTCCGCGGTGAGACACCCTCGGTTGGAGCCGCAGCCTAACGGTCTTGACACGTATCGACGTTTGTCGGGATTATATACTTGACACAGGGCCATCTAGGGCTTATCCTCTCTATCAGTGGCCTTCTTCGTAGCTTCCTTAGCGGTTTTGCGGGCGTTCTCTCTCACCGGTGGGGGAAAGAGTTTTCGCAGCACTTCCTTGTCCGTGAGGTCGGCGGCAGGTTTCCGTGGTCTACCCATTGGTGGTGACTCCCTGTGAGTAAGCGTCCGTACCAGCCCGACGTTGAGCCCGAGTACGACCTTTTGGAGCTGATCGAGCAGTTCGGTTCCGAGGACAAATGCCACGAGTACCTAGAGGGTCTGCGCTGGCCCAAGGGCGTGACGTGTCCGCGCTGCGAGTCCGCGAAAATCTCGAGGATCGTGAAGCGGCGGCAGTTTGATTGCGACTCATGCCGCTACCAGTTCTCGGTTCGCGTCGGAACGCTGTTCCACGATTCCAAGCTGCCGCTCTGGAAGTGGTTCCTGGCCGTCTACCTCATGGGCGAATCGAAGAAGGGGATTAGCGCGAACCAGCTCAAGCGAACCCTCGGCGTCTCCTACAAGACGGCGTGGTACCTCTGCCATCGGATCCGCTCCGCGATGGTGGACGAGAGCGGCGACATGCTGCGCGGAATCATCGAGGCAGACGAGACCTACGTCGGCGGAAAGCTCGGCGGGTTCAGCAGTCGGAAGGACGCGGCGCGGCATCGGCGCGACAACAAGACCGTGGTACTCGGAGCGGTCGAGCGCGGCGGCCGGGTCAGGCTCCGTGTCGCTCCTGACGCCTCTAGCGCGTCCGTGAAGGGCTTCCTGACCGACGTCGTGGCTGACGACGCCGAAGCGATCTACACGGACTCCCACCGCTCCTACCGAGGCATTGGAGACGCCGACACCGTGCATGAGTACGTCGACCACTCGCGCGAGGAATGGGTACGCGGCCAGATTCATACGAACACGGTTGAGAGCGTGTGGAGCCTCTTCGATCGCTCCGTAATCGGCGCGTACCACAAACTCTCCGTGAAACACCTTCCCGCCTACCTTGACGAAGCCGCGTTCCGCTGGAACAACCGCGAGAACCCCTTCCTGTTCCGCGACACGATCCTTGCGCTGGTCAAGGGGGATGCGCTGACGTTCGCAGAACTTACCAAGCCAGATATCACTCACTCGTAGCCCTTGAGCCGTCTGGCGACCTTTGCCAGAGCATTAAGGTACGCGTCCATCAAATCGACAGCCTTGCCTTTTCCTTGCAAGGCCCATGGAGCAGTCTGCGGAAGGGTCGCAAACAGCGCCGGGTGGTTGATCTGCATCCACTTGTTAACGCTCAGCGCCCAGGTTGAAAACGCTGAGCAGGCCTCATTGAGCGCGCTGCGATCACCAGCATGACGCGCTGCGTCGCGATGTTCGTAGCCCTCAGTTAGTGACTGTGAGAGCGTCCAATAATCCGTCTTAGGTTTATCCTCCGCCCCCGGAAGAGGTCCTTGTGCGATCTTCGGCAACGAACGCCCGAGTCGATAAGCAGCATCGGAATTTCCCAACTCTGAGCTCTTGAGCCACCACTCCCGAGCCCTGTCACTATTGCCACTCTCGCTCAACAAAATAGCCCATTCATTCATGGCCGCTGCATTCCCCAATGCGGCAGACTTCTTTAGCCACGTATCGGCTTCTCCAGGGTCGTCACCGCGAATCAGTCTGCTCAGTTCCAACGCTGCTTGCGCATGCCCTTGCTCAGCAGCGCGCCGAAGTTTCAGCTCTTCAAAAGGGGTTGAGGAGGGATGACGTCGCCTAAGAGTTGAATACGCAGCTGGTCCCCAAGCAGTCAGGACGACAATCACCCCGATTGCAACAAGCAGCCACCTACCAATCTCCGACGCAGGAATATCTTTGAGGAATCCTGTCGTGTCTCCGATGATCCCTGGTCCCGTTTTCCAGATAAGATGACGCCCAGTCGCGCCTGTGTAAGCCATGTAAAAACCAATGAGTGTTACCACGTAACGTCCGACTTTCCATACGGTTGAGTGTCGGAAGTCACGCACAGTCGTGAAGATACTAGCCTTGCGTCAGGTATACAATCCCGACGTTTGTCGAGATATTGACAACTATCGATATGTCGACAGTCGAGCCGATCACCTGTTGCGCCCCGCTCGACCAGCCTGCGCTCTCCACTGAGGAGGCAGTGGCGACGGCCGAGCTTTTCAAGGCGCTCGGCGACCCCGCGCGGGTGCGGATCGTCAATCGCCTCGCCACGGCCGGCGAGCCCGTCTGCATCTGCGACCTGAACGGCCCGCTTGGGCTCGCGCAGCCGACGGTTTCCCACCACATGAAGAAGCTGGTCGACGCCGGTCTCGTCGAGCGCGAGCAGCGTGGCAAGTGGGCTTTCTTCTCGCTGAAGTGCGACGCGGTGGAGACCCTCGCCGCCGTCGCCGACCTGAAAGGAGCGTGCTGCTGATGACCATCACGACTGCCGAGGAGCTACGGGAGGAGGTACGCCGCCGCTACGCCGAGTCGGCCGTCGCCGTCGCGAGCGGTGAGGCCAACCCGGGCTGCGGCAGCGGCTCCTGCTGCGGTGACGGCGATCCCGCCGATTTCGGCGAGGCGCTCTACGCGGCCGAGCAACGCGGCGAGCTTCCCAAGACCGCCGTGCTCGCGAGCCTGGGTTGCGGCAATCCGATCGCGGTCGCCGACCTTCGCGAGGGCGACACTGTCCTCGATCTCGGCTCGGGCGGCGGGATCGACGTGATCCTTTCCGCGAAGCGCGTCGGCCCGACCGGGCTCGCCTACGGGCTCGACATGACCGACGAGATGCTGTCGCTCGCTCAGCGCAACGTCGCCGAGGCGGGGGTCCGGAACGCGATCTTCCTCAACGGCGTGATCGAGTCGGTTCCGCTGCCGGCTGAGTCCGTCGACGTGGTGATCTCCAACTGCGTGATCAACCTGTCAGTCGACAAGCCGGCCGTGCTGCTCGAGATCGGGCGTGTGCTCCGGCCCGGTGGCCGGATCGGGATCAGCGATGTCGTCGCGGAGGACCGGCTCGACTCCGGCGAGCGCGCCGAGCGCGGGAGCTTCGTCGGCTGTATCGCCGGCGCGCTCTCGCAGAGCGAGTACGTTGAAGGTCTCGCGGCGGCTGGTTTCGAGGACGTCAGCGTCACCTTCACCCACGAGGTGGCAGACGGGATGCATGGTGCGATCGTCAAGGCGACGAAGGCAATCAAGCCGCCGAAACCCGACGGAAACCGCAAGCTACCCACGTCACGTGAGGCAGGATGCTGCTAGCCGGCGAGCCCTTTCAGGCTCCTTTCCACTTCGTTGCCACGTCTTCACCAACTTCCGCGAGTACTTGCGAAAGGATCCGAGCACATGCCGACCCAACTCGACGCAGTCACCCGGACGCACCTCGATCGCGCCATCGCGAGCCTGGCGGAGGAGTTCAAGGGAATCTTCTCCGTCGAGACGGTGGCTCGCTTCGTCGAGGAGTCGATCGAGCGTCTCGGCGAGGCCCGAGTCTCGGAGTTCCTCCCGGTTCTCGCCCATCGCTTCGCGCGCGAGCGGTTGCGCGCGCTCGGGCAGGCCGAGGGCTCGATCGCCAAGGAGGTTCCGGAAGTCCTCTTCGTCTGCGTCCAGAACGCCGGTCGCAGCCAGATGGCCGCCGCGCTGCTCAACCATCGCGCCCAGGGCAGAGTCCACGTGCGGACGGCGGGCAGTGCGCCCGCGGAGCACATCCACCCCGAGGCGGTCGCGGCGTTGGCGGAGATCGGGATCGATCTGGAGCAGGAGTTCCCGAAGCCGTTGACCGACGAGGTCGTCCGGGCCGCGGATGCGGTGATCACGATGGGCTGTGGGGACGCCTGCCCGATCTACCCGGGTAAGCGTTACCAGGACTGGGAGGTCGGCGATCCGGCCGGCCAGGAGCTGCCGCGGGTGCGCGCAATCAGGGATGAGATCGGCGCCCGGGTCCAGGCACTGCTCGCCGAGCTCGCGCCGGCCTGACCCCTTTCACGACTCCGCCACCACTCCTTCACCTGCTGTAAGCCCACACAGCCTCGGCGTGCCCCGACAATCGGCGTCGAAATGTGGAAACGACATCAGGGGAGAGATATGAAGAAGGTTGTACTGCTGGCGGCGCTCGGCGCCGTCCTGCTCGCGGCCAGCGCGACCGCGGGCGTCAAAGCTCTTGGGGGAACGATCACTGCGGACGGGTCGAGCACCGTCGGTCCGTACGCGATTGCGGCCGCGGAAGGCTTCCAGAAGAAGAACAACGGCGTGCGCGTCACGGTCGGCATCTCCGGCACTGGCGGCGGCTTCGAGCGTTTCTGTCGGAACGAGATCGACCTCGCGAACGCGTCGCGCCCGATGAAGAACTCGGAGGCGATCAAGTGCCGCGACGCGGGGGTCAAGTGGGTCGCGTTTACGGTGGCCAACGACGGTCTCTCGGTCGTCGTCAACAAGTCGAATACCTGGGCGGACTGCCTGACGACCGCCGAGCTGAAGGCGACGTGGAACACCGGCTCGAAGGTGAAGAGCTGGAAGGACATCCGCTCGAGCTTCCCGGACGTGCCGCTGAAGCTCTTCGGCCCCGGCACGGACTCGGGCACCTTTGACTTCTTCACCGAGAAGATCAACGGCAAGGCGAAGGCGAGCCGCTCCGACTACCTTGCGACAGAGGATGACAACATCATCGTCCAGGGCGTCGCAGGCGAGCGTGGCGGGATGGGCTACTTCGGCTTCTCGTACTACGAGGAGAACTCCGACAAGCTCAAGCTCATCAAGGTCGACAATGGAACCGGCTGCATTGCGCCCAGCATCACGACGGTGCAGAACAGCACGTACAAGCCGCTCGCGCGGCCGCTCTTCATCTACGCGAAGCGCACCTCGTTCAAGCGCCCCGCGGTGGCCGCGTTCATCGGCTACATCTTCAATAACGAGAAGATCATCGCGAAGAAGGCCGGTTTCATCGCGCTGACCGATCGTCAGCTCAAGAAGGCGCGCTATCAGTACAGAGTTGCCCTCAAGCTAAACGGCTAGTTCTGCTGCACCATTACGACCGAGCGCCGCCTTTGGGGCGGCGCTCGGTCGTTCACCGCATCTTGACGTCTGTTCTCACTACAGTGCCAGGGTGCGGGAGACGCTCGAGCGGGAGGTGAAGCTGCGCGCCGGCGAAGCCTTCGAGCTGCCCGAGCTCGGCGGCGAGGCCATCGAGCCGCGGCTCTTCGTCTCGACGTACCACGACACGACTGAGCACCGGCTCGCCCAGCACGGCGTCACGTTTCGGCATCGGATCGAGAACGGGAAGGGCCTCTGGCAGCTCAAGCTGCCCCGCGGGATCGCGCGGCTCGAGCTCGAGGCCGAGGGTGGCCCCGTCGCGCCGCCCGAACCGATGCTGGCGCTGCTGCCCGCGTATCTGCGGGGGCGGCCGCTCGTTCCTGTCGCGCGCCTGCGCACGCGTCGCAGCGGGATCCGCGCCCAGGGTGCGGAGATCGTCCACGACAGCGTCGACGTTCTCGACGATCAGCGCGTCTCCCGGAGCTTCGAGGAGCTCGAGGTGGAGTTGCTCGAAGGCGACGAGAAGGCGCTGCGGCGGATCGAGAAGGCGCTTCGCGGCGCCGGTGCCGGTGACGGCGAGCAGCGTCCGAAGGTGTTCCAGGCGCTCGACCTCGAGTACGAGCGCGAACCCGTTCCCGCGGCGGCGAAGGACGCCTCGGCCGGCGAGGTGCTGCGAGCCCAGCTCGCGCTCCAGTACGACCGTCTCCTCACCCACGACCCCGGCACCCGGCTCGGCACCGATCCCGAGGATCTCCACCAGTTCCGCGTCGCCACCCGCCGATTGCGCGCCTTTCTCCGCGCGGGTCGGGAGCTGCTCGATCCCGAATGGGCGGAGCCGCTCCGCGAGGAGCTGCGCTGGCTTGGCGGCGCGCTTGGCCCGGTGCGCGACCTCGACGTGCTGATCGACCACCTTGCCGCAGAGGTGGCATCGCTTGGCGCCGACGTCCGTGCCGGCCGCAGGCTGCTGACACTGCTCGAGCGCGATCGGCGCGCGGCACGCAAGAAGCTTGCGCGAGCGCTTGTGAGCGAACGCTACTTCCGCTTGCTCGATCTGCTCGAACGGCCGGCGCTGACCGTCAGCGAGCAGGCCGTCGCGGAAGATGTGACTCTCGAGCAGATCCAGGCGGCCGAGCATCGCAACCTCCGGAAGGCCGTCCGGGCACTGACGCACGAATCGACCGACGCGGAGCTCCACGAGGCTCGGATCAAGACGAAGCGCGCTCGCTACGCGGCCGAGCTCGCCGGTGACGGCGCCTACGTCAAGTCGGCCAAGGTGCTGCAGGACGTCCTCGGCGAGCACCAGGACGCAATCGTCGCGGCCGAGCGGTTGCGCGAGCTTGGCGCTCGTGCCCCGGAAGCGTCGCTTGCAGCCGGGCGGCTGCTCGCGCGGGAGCACCAGCGCGCCGCCGAGCGCCGGACCCACAGGTCCCGCGCCAGGAAGAAGCTCGCTCGCGCCGCGTGAGGCTCGGTCTTCGGCGCAGGACGCGCGTCGTCCGAGCGGCCGGCGGGCTCGTCGTCCGGCCCGGGCCGGAGGTACTGCTCGTCCACCGGCCGAAGTACGACGACTGGACGTTTCCGAAGGGCAAGGCCGAGCCCGGCGAGAGCGACGAGGTGTGCGCGCTTCGCGAGGTCGAGGAGGAGACCGGGCTGCGCTGCCGGCTCGGCCCCGAGCTCCCCTCAACGCGCTACAAGGACTCGCGCGGGCGCCCGAAGGTCGTGCGCTACTGGCGGCTGACCCCGCAGGACGGGGCCTTCGAGGCGAACCGCGAGGTCGACGAGATCGCGTGGCTCGAGCCGGAGTCGGCCGCCCTGCGGCTCTCGTACGATCGCGACGTGTCTGTCCTCGCGGGTCTCGGGAGAGAGGAAGAACCCTAGGGCGCCCGAACCCTAGGCAGCCGCGCGCTGAGCGGCGAGCTCTAGCGCGGCGCCCTCGCGGATTCCACCCTTGGCCGGCGTGAGCTCGACGCCGAGGAGGAGCGAAACCTCCGAGAGGATAAGCGCACCGGCGAGGAGCGTTCGGGCGCGGTGGGGTGGAACGGCAAGCTCGCCCGAGGTCTGTTCCGCGGGCCGGCTCGCGAGGGCGCCGATCACAGGTTCGAGCTCGTCGGCGTCGTAGGCTCGGCCGACGATCCGCGCGATCGTGCGCGCGCTGCCGCCCGTTGCGAGGGCAAGCTCGGGAAGCGGGGGCGCAATCCCGGAAAGGGCGTCGCGCACCGCGGCGCGCGCACGCTCGATCTCGAGGGCGGCAGGCGGGTCTCCCTGGAGGAGCGACGCAGTGAGGCGAAGCGAGCCGATGTCGATGGAGCGGATACACCCAGGCCCGAGGAGTGATGTGCCGACGACGATCTCGGTCGAGCCGCCGCCGACGTCGCAAACCGCCACGATCCCGGAGCCGATGTCCGTTCGCGAGACGGCACCCGCGTAGGCGAGCCGACCTTCGTCCTCGGCGGAGACGACGCGTACCGGACCGCGGGTCGCTCGCCTGAGCGTCTCGAGCAACCGCTCCGGTTCGGCCCCCTGCCGTCCGGGCGCCGTCACGACCGTATCGAGCTCTCGCACGCGGTAGTTCCGGGCGATCTGGCCGAACTCGGTCACAACGGAGCCCAGCTCCTCGAGCTTGCGACGGCGGACGCGGCCGTGCAGGAGGATCTCCTCGCCGAGGCCGAGGTGGACGCGCTCTTCGCGCAAGGACCGCACCTCGCCGCCGCCGACCGATGCGACGAGCAGGCGCACGGTGTTGGAACCCACGTCCACCACTCCGACCTTCATCTCCGCCATTGTCCCTGCCTTCCCGGTCGGAGCCCGTTGCACCCCTCAGCGGTTGCGATTGCGTGCCGCCGCGACCCGGCGCGAGCGCACCCTGGCCCGGCGCTGGAGGTTGAGCTGGTGATTGTGCGCTCGCTCGCCCTTCGCGGCCGCGAGCCGCGTCCACGTGCCGTCCGCCGCGAGCTGCCACGAAGCGGTGTTGTCCGCGAGAGCGCTGTCGAATATGGCGACGACCTCCTGGCGCAGCCGCGACTGCTCGACCGGCATGAGCACCTCGATCCGCCGGTCGAGGTTGCGCGTCATCAGGTCGGCGCTGCCGAGGTAGAGCTCGACAGCGTCGTCGATCTCGAACGCATAGACGCGACTGTGCTCGAGAAAGTGGCCGATGATCGAGCGAACGCAGATGTTCTCGCTCAGGCCGGGGACGCCCGGACGGAGCATGCAGATCGAGCGCGAGACGATCTCGATCTTGGCGCCGGCGCTCGAAGCGGCGTAGAGCTCGTCGATCAGCGCCTGGTCGGTGAGCGCGTTGACCTTGATCCGGATGCGAGCCTGCTTGCCGTCGGCGGCCGCGTGGGCGACCGCGCGAATCCGCTCGGCGAGGCGCGCGCGCAGGCTGAACGGCGCAACCAGGATCTTCTTGAAGCGGACTGGCCGGCCGAATCCCGTCAGGTAGTTGAAGAGCGAGGCGATGTCGGCCGCGATCTCCGGATCGGCGGTGAAGAGGCTCAGATCCTCGTACGAGCGTGCCGTCTCCGCGTGGTAGTTGCCAGTCCCAACATGCACGTAGCGGCGCAGCGTGTTGCCTTCGCGCCGCACGACGAGAGTCATCTTCGCGTGCACCTTCAGGTCGGGAAACCCGTAGACCACGTGAACGCCGGCCTGCTCGAGCGCGCGCGACCACTCGATGTTCCGGTGCTCGTCGAAGCGCGCCTTCAGCTCGACGAGACAGACGCTCTGCTTGCCGTCCTCCGCGCAGGCGATCAGCGCAGGAACGAGGGGGCTGTCGCCGCTGGTGCGGTAGACGGCCGTCTTCATCGCGATCACGTCCGGGTCGCGCGCCGCGGCGCGCACAAAGGCCTCGAAGCTCGCCGCGAAGGACTCGTAGGGCTGATGGACGAGGAACTCGCCTCGCCGGATCTCGGCGAACAGCTCACGCGGCTGCTTCGCGCGCACGAGGCGGGGCGGGGTCGTGCCGGCCGCCGATTCGTGCTTCAACTCCGGATGGTGGAGTCCCAGCAGCTCGTCGAGGTCGGCGAGGTCGAGCGGCCCGTGGATCTCGTAGACCTGGTCGCCCTCGACGTCGAGACCCTGCTGCAGCCGCTCCAGCATCCCGCGCGAGGTCGAGCTCGAGACCTCCAGGCGGACGACGTCGCCGAAACGGCGTCGGCGCAGCTCGAGCTCGACCGCCTCGAGTAGGTCGTCGGCCTCATCGGAGACCTCGAAGTCGGCGTCCCGCGTGACCCGGAAGACCGAGCGCTCGACGATCTCCATCCCGGGGAAGAGCCAGTCGAGGAAGTGGCCGATCACCTGCTCGAGCGGGAGCAGGCGGCCACGCGAGCCCACGGGGAGGAAGCGCGGCAGTCCCTCCGGCACCTTGACGCGCGCAAAGCGCTCCTCGCCGGACTCGGGGTCGCGGGCGAGCACGCCCAGGCTGAGCGAAAGGCCGGAGATGTACGGAAACGGCTGTCCCGGCCCGACGCCGAGCGGGGTCAGGACCGCGAAGATCTCGCGCTCGAAGCGCTTTTCGAGCTGTTTCAGCTCGGCCGCGTCGAGCTCGGACACCCGTGCGACGACGATTCCCGCCTCGGCAAGCGCCGGCAGCAGCTCCTTCTTCCAGATCCGCGCTTGCCGTTCGGTCAACTCGCGCACCCGATCGCGGATTGCGAGGAGCGCCTCTTCCGGCGCCAGCCCGTCGGCGGAATGGACGACGACGCCGGCGGCCGCCTGTCCGAGCAGGCCGGCAACGCGGACCATGAAGAACTCGTCGAGGTTCGAGGAGAGGAAGCGGCACATCTTCACGCGCTCGAGCAGGGGCAGGCTCGAGTCGGCCGCGAGGTCGAGGAGACGTGCGTTGTACTCGAGAGCCGAGAGCTCGCGATTGAGCAGCCGCTTCTCGGTCAGCTCGACGCCGCCCTTCTGCTTGCGAGTGCCGCTGGCCATCGAGCCATCATCCGCGCGGTGTCAAGCGGGCGGGTGTCGATCCGGTAGCAGCGTCGTGAAGGTTTGGTGAACGAGGTGCTATGCCTCGACCGGGAGCGGCTGCAAAGCCGGACCCGATTGAGGCGGACCCTGCGGGCAGCGAAGCGCGTGCCGGGCGAGCTCCCAGGCAGCCGCTGCGAACGGGTCGCGGTCGAGGGCGTACTCGGCCGTGAACTCGACGGCGCCGTTCAGCTCCAGGATGGTGAAGCCGCCGGCTCCGTCCGGCAGCAGGTCGACCCCGAGCAGCTCTGCGCCGGCCGCCGCAGCGGCCTGGAGCGCCAGCGTGCAGGCGAGCTCCGGTGGGTCGACCGCAACGCGCGAGGCGCCGAGCGCGATGTTCGTCCGCCACTCGCCGAGCCTGGAGACGCGGGAGATCGCCCCGACGACGGTGCCGGCGGCGACGACAATCCGTAGATCGTGTCCTTGAGGCGGCACCAGCTCTTGGACGATCGCGCCGTGGGCGCGGAACCAGAGACGCTGCTCCAACTCTCGCACGTGACGGCCGAGCGCCTTTGCGTCCCGGCAGCGGACGACGTCGCGGCCCCAACTACCGAAACGCGGCTTCACGACGACCGGTCCGTCGAGCGCGGGGAGCGGCCGCCCGGCGGTGAGCAAGCGTGTGCGCGGGTGTGGGAGGCCCGCGCGGAGAAGGAGTCGTGCGGTGAGGAGCTTGTCGTGGGCAGCCATGAGCGCGCTCGCGCGGTTCATGGTGTGGACGCCTCGGGCGGCCAGCGAGCCGAGCGCCCAGAGGCCGTCGTCGACCCCGTCGAGCGTCTCGAGGACGTCGAGCCGGCCGAGTACGGCGTCTCCGATCCCGACGCGCCTCATTGCCCATTCGGGAGTGAGGACGCGGAATTCGACCCCACGCGGCGCTGCCGCGGCGAGCGCAAGGTTCGTCGGAGTCGCCCGCTGGGCGATGAGCGCAAGCAACACGAGCTCCTCTATGCCATGCAAACGGGAGCCCGGCAAGGGCCGCCGCCACCTCGCGGCCGCCCGTTCACCAGACGGAGATCGAGGAGTCCGTTGGGAGGAAGCGACCCTTCAGAGCGCTTCGCGCGCTGGGCGTCCGCTCCTGGGGATGCTCAGCTTGCGCCGAGTGCGTCGACGAGCAGGCCCTGGAAATGGGCGATCAGGCGCTCGGACTCCGGGAGCAGATGACCGCGCTCGAGCCCGCCGCTACGCAGCCCCTTCTGGGCCCGCTCGATCAGCACGACATCCTCGGCGCCGACTTGGTCGTCGAACGCGAGCATCTCCTCGAGCCATTCCTCATCGACACCCGGGCCGACGAAATAGTCGAGATAGCGCTCGGTGGTCTCGGCGCCGGTCGGCAGCACGGGGCCGATGGAGAGGTTGGGCTGGCCGGGCATTACGTTGATCGTCAGGTTCGGCCAGACGAAGTGGAACTGGCCGCGCTCGACCGGCCCGCGCGGGTCGAAGTCCCCCGACCAGGTAGCCCGCCCTGAGCCGGCGCGAACCGGGCCGAGCTGTGTGGAGAACCAGCGGCTCTCCTCGAGCACGTACGCGTCGGCGGAGACATCGACGACCTTCGAGAAAGCCGGATGGGCGACCTGGCAGTGGTAGCACTCGAGGAAGTTCTCGCAACAGACCTTCCAGTTGGCCTCGTACTGCGAGTGCGTCCGTTTCAGGAAGCGCAGCGAGTCGAGATCCAGCCCGGAGGAGGCGACGAGCGCCGGCAGCTCGTCGAGCGTCTCGGCGAGCGGCGCGGCATCCGGATCGGGATTGACGAAGACGAACGGCCCCCAGGTATCGACCTGGACGGACCTCAGTCCGAGCTCCGATCTGTCGAAGTCGGCCTCCCGGTCGGCTCGCGGTGCGGCTCGCAAGGAGCCGTCGAGCTCGTACGTCCACGCGTGGTAGGGGCACTGGAGCGTCTCGCGCTTGCCTTCGCCTTCGCAGACGAGCGAGCCTCGGTGACGACACACGTTGAGGAACGCGCGCAGCACCGAGTCCCTGCCGCGGACGACGACGACCGGGATCCCACCCACGTGGCAGGCGAAGAAGGATCCGGACTCGACCACCTGCTCGGCGCGGCCTGCGTACTGCCAGGTCCGGCGGAAGATCCGCTCGCGTTCCAGCCGCAGGACGGTCGGATCGGCGTACCAGTCGAAGGGGATCGTGCGCCCGTCCGCGATCGCCGCCATCCGAGGAATCTAGACGTCCCGGTAGCGGGCCTGCACGAAGCAGTAGAGAGCGTAGGCGATCAGGCCGACCGCAACCGCACCGAGGAGGAAGCCGCCGTACGGCTGTTGCGAGAGCTCGAGCAGCGCGCCGTCGAGGCCGCGTGCCTCCTTCGAGTCGAACTCCCAGGCGGCCTTGACGAGGAAGAGGCCGATCAGGGCGAAGACGACCATCCGTGCCAGGTGGCCGACGATGCCGACGCCTGTCGCGGCGCTCTCCTCGGCGTCGCTCATCTCACTCTGCTTCAGCTTCTCGTTGAACTTGCAGGTGACGGCGCGGTAGCCGTTGAAGATCGCCGCGGCGAGGAAGCCGATTCCGACCGCGTAGACGAGGTAGCGGCCCGCGGGGAGATCGAAGACGCCCGCCGTCGTCTTCTTCTCGTTTCCGCCGCCGCTCCGGCTCTCACTGTCGAGGAGCGCCGAGACGGTCAGGCCGCAGAGCGTGGCGTAGAGTCCAGCTTTGGCGAGCGATGCACCGCGCTTCGCCAGTCCCTTCGCATCCTCGCCCTCGCTGTCCCGATCGAGAATCGCCTGAGCGAGCCGCCAGAGCGCGTAGCCGGCAAGCCCGAGAGCGAGCAGCACGAGCAGGCCCTTTCCGAACGGTTGCTCCCCGATCGTCCGTAGCGCCCCCTGGCGATCCGGGCTCTCCTCGCGGCCGCCGAGCGCGATCTTGATCGCGAGGATCCCGACGACGGCGTAAATGACGCCCTTGGAAACGAGACCCGCGCGGCCGAGCCGCTCGACCCAGGGACTCTTGCCGGCGCGACGGCCCTTGGCCGCGATTGACTCCGTGCTCATCGCTCGTGAGTGCCCGAACCGGCGCTTTGCCAACCGGCCGCGGCGCTCGTCTAGGCTCGAAGGATGGGTGTCGATCATCAGGACGCATTCGTGCTCATGGCGCTGCTTGCTGCGATCGCCGCGCTGCTGGCGCTCTCGCCGTTCGCGCGGGTGCCGTACCCGATCCTGCTCGTGCTCGGCGGGCTGGCCGCCGGCTTTGCGCCGGGAGTGCCCGATCTCGAGCTCCCGCCCGACCTCGTGCTCGTCGCGCTGCTCCCGCCGCTCCTGTACGGCGCGGCGTTCTTCACCTCGCTTCGCGACCTCCGCACGAACCTCAGGCCGATCGGTCTGCTCGCGATCGGGCTCGTGCTTGCGACGACCGGCGCGGTCGCTTTCGTCGCGCACGAGGTCGTCGGGCTGCCGTGGGCGGCTGCGTTCACGCTCGGCGCGATCGTCTCGCCGACCGATCCGATCGCCGCCACCGCGATCGCGCGGCGGCTCGGCGTACCGCGACGGATCGTCACCGTTCTGGAGGGCGAGTCGCTCGTGAACGACGCGACGGCGCTCGTCGCCTACCGCGTCGCGGTGGGTGCGGTCGTCTCGGGCTCGTTCTCGCTCTGGGATGCAGGGCTCCGTTTCGTACTCGGAGCTCTCGGCGGGATCCTGGTCGGGCTCGCCGTCGGCTGGATCGTCCGCCAGGTCCGCCGCCGCCTCGACGACCCACCGGTGGAGATCACGATCTCGCTGATGACCGGCTACTTCGCCTTCCTCCCGGCGGAGGTGCTGGGCGTCTCCAGTGTCCTCGCGGCCGTTACGGCGGGTGTCTACCTCGGCTGGCACACGCCGGAGCTCACAACAGCGGAGGTGCGGCTGCAGGGAAACGCCGTCTGGGAGATCGGCACGTTCGTCCTGAACGCAGTCCTGTTCATCCTGATCGGGCTCCAGTTGCCCGCGATCCTCGACAACCTCGACGGCACATCGGGGCGGACGCTGCTCACCTACGGGGCGGCTATCGGCGCGACCGTGGTCGCTGTGCGAATCCTCTGGGTCTTTCCCGCGACCTATCTCCCGCGACTGCTTAGCAGCCGCATTCGGGAGCGTGATCCTTCGCCGCCGTGGCAGGCGCCGGCGCTGATCGGCTGGGCCGGGATGCGCGGCGCGGTCTCGCTCGCGGCCGCGCTCGCGTTGCCCTTCACGACCGAGGCCGGGACGCCCTTTCCGGGGCGCGACCTCGTCATCTTCCTCGCCTTCTGCGTCATCCTCGTCACGCTCGTCGGCCAGGGACTCTCGCTCCCTTTCGCGATCCGCCTGCTCGGGCTCGAGGCGGACGGCGCGGCAGCCGAGCGGGAGGAGGCGAAGGCCCGCATCCACGCCGCCGAGGCGGGGGTGGCGCGACTCGACGAGCTGGCGCCGGAAGACTGGGTGCGCGAGGACACTGCGGAGCGGCTGCGTGGCATGTACGAGTTCCGGCTGAGCCGCTTCTCGGCTCGCTTCGACGACGGCGACGACGGGGCGATCGAGGAGCGGTCTGCCGCCTACCAGCGACTCCGGCGGGAGCTGCTCGAGGCCGAGCGGCAGGCGGTCGTCGAGCTTCGCCGCGTCGGCCGGATCGGCGACGACGTGATGAACCCGATCCTCCGCGATCTCGACCTCGAGGAGACGCGCTTGGATCGCTAGTAGGTTCGTCTCCGAGATGCCGCTCCGGAACAGGGTCACGCCGCGCGGCGAGCTCGTCGCAGAGCCGGGGCGCGGGCTCGTCTACGGCAACCGCGGCTGCCTGCACGACGCCGAAGGGAGGATCCGGCGACGCTTCGACGGGAGGCGCTGGATCGCCTGCCGGCTCGAGTTCCGCGGCTGGCATCGGGAACCTCTCCTCCAGCCCGGCCGCTTCACCGAGCTGTTCTTCCTCGACGAGGTGACGGCGTTAGCCGCGGGCCACCGTCCCTGTGCGCTCTGCCGGCGCGAGGATTACGTCCGCTTCGGCGAGGTCTGGCGCGAGCTGCACCCCGGCCAGGTGGGGGCCGACGCGATCGATGCACAGCTTCATGCGGAGCGCGTTGCTCCGGACCGGGCGCAGCGTCACCACCGGGCTTCGTTCGACGAGCTTCCCGACGGCGCGTTCGTGCTGGAGAACGGGGCGCCCTACGTGGTGCTCGGCGCTCAGCTTCTTCGCTGGAGCGCTTCGGGCTATCTCGCGCCCCAGCTGCGCCCGGCGGGCCGGCAGGCGATTGTCGTGACGCCGCCCTCGCTTGTCGAGGTCCTCCGCCGCGGCTGGGAGACGGTCGTCCCGCTCCTGCATCCTTCGGCAAGCCGGCGGCTGCGGGCGCAAGACCGTGCGCCTATCGTCCGTTGAGTGCCCTCGCCGCGCGCCTGGTTGCCGCTCGCCCTCGTCCTCTTCGCCGTCGGCTGGGGGGCGAACCAGTTCGCGCCGCTGCTCCTCGTCTACCGGGACACGCTGAATCTCTCCGATACGACGCGAGCAGCCGCATTCGGCATCTACGCCGCGGGCCTCGTCCCGGGCCTCCTGCTCGGCGGTCCGGCCTCGGATCGCTTCGGCCGGCGAGGGCTCGTCGGCGCAGGTGCACTGCTCTCCGCCGGTGCGAGCATCGCCCTCGCCGTCGGCTCGCTCGGCGTGGCGGGCCTGTTCGCGGGACGCTTGCTCGCCGGCCTCGCCTCGGGCGCGGTGTTCAGCGCGGGTGGGGCCTGGATGACAGAGCTCTCCCGGGCCGCGCCACCCGGCACCGGAGCCCGGCGCGCTGCGATCGCAATGACCGCCGGCTTCGGCATGGGCCCGCTCGTCGCAGGCCTCCTGGCGGAGTTCCTACCGGCGCCGGATGTCCTGCCGTACGTCGTCCATCTCCTGCTGATGGCCGCCGTGATCCCGCTCGCCCGGCGGATTCCGGAGACGGTGGCCGGCCGATCGCCCGCGACGCCGCGCATTCGCCTCCGCGTCCCCGAGCCGGCGCGAGCCTCCTTCTGGCTGACAGTTGCGCCGCTCGCGCCCTGGGTCTTCGCTCTACCAACGATTGCCTTCGCCGCCCTTCCGGCCGAGATCGGCGAGGTCGGCGGCCTGGCGATCGCCTACAGCGGGGCGATCACTGCGATTGGCGCGTTCGCAGGAGTGCTCGTGCAGCCGGCTGGCCGGCGCTTCGGGGAGGAGCGGGGAGCGGCGGTCGGGCTGGCGCTCGGCGTGGTCGGCCTCGGGGTGGCGATGGTGGCCGTCACGGCAGCAGGCGCCGTGCTGCTCGTGCTCGTCTCGCTGCTTCTCGGCTGCGGCTACGGGCTCTGCCTGACCGCCGGGCTGAGACTGATCGAGACGCTCTCGCTTCCCTCCGAGCGGGGAGCGCTGATCGGGATCTACTACGCCCTCACGTATGTCGGGTTTGCAGCGCCCTTCCTCCTGGCGGCGGCAGCCTCGAGGACGGGCTATCCGGTCGCGCTCGCGGGCATGGCGGCGCTCGCTGCTCTCACCGCGGCCTGGCTGCTCGCGCGGGCGGCACTGCGTCCGGTCGGCTCGGCGGCCGCCACGGGCTGACGGCTGCGACGACCTGCGTCAGGCGCTCGTCCGGTCGAGAAGCTGCAGGAGCTCGTGCGCGACGAGCTCGATCTCCTTGTGGCGCCATTCCGCGGCTCGGTACTGGCAGGCGATCAGCGCGGTCCGATGGACGCGGCGGAAGTCGCCGTAGACGAACGCGTACCTGGACTTCGTCTCCTCGGTCGCGCGCTCGGTCAGCCCAAGATGCCAGTCGGCGTACTCGTCCCACGAGTGCGCGGCGAGAAACGAGTTCTCGTCGGCGCTCGGCTGAACATCGCCCCAGTCGCTCTCGAGCACGTACTGGCGGGCCTCGATCAGCCGTCGCGCCCGGGTCACGGCGGTCTTGTTGACCGAGTACGAGGCCACGACGCAGTATCGCCGAATCTCGGTCTCGCTCCGAGCGGCGATTCCCTCAAGCACCTGGCGTGCAAGCCACTCCGTGAACCCGGCGTCGAGCGGCTCCCCGCTCAGGAGCAGGCGGTAGATGATCCGGTTCGTGCTCTCGCCGCCTCAGCCCGAGGGATGTCCCTCAGGACGTCAGCGACCGTCTTCAGAACCAACTCTGGGGCGGTCTCGAAGATGTTGTGGCCCGCACCCTTCGCAGGCACGAAGCGACCGTTCTCGCCTACGTCGTCTCCGTCCCCGCCGCAGTCGCCAATGCGATCGCGGCGACACACGGCAGCGCAACCACTTTGAGCACAACGCGAACATGGACGACCGTCCTCACGCCGGCACTTCCTCTTCGTGCTTCGCGGCGGGCTCAGGCTGTTCGCCGGGCGCAGTCTCGCTCACGCGGAGCACGACGTTGCCGGTCTTCTGGCCGGTCTCGACGTAGCGGGTCGCCTCGACGACCTCGTCGAGCGCGTACGTCCGGTCGATCACAGGCCGGTACTTCCCCGTGTTGACGAGCTCCTTGATGAGGAGGAGGTCGTCCTTGCGATAGCGGCCGATGCCGAGCTTCGCACGCCGGCTCCCGACGAACCGCGTGACGAGAGCGAGGAGCGGCACGTGGTACATGAATCCGAGGTCGACCGTGATGTAGATCCCGCCGGGTTTCAGCGAGCGGCGGCAGCGGCGGAACGAGTGCTTGCCGACCGCGTCGAAGATCACGTCGTACGTCTTGCCATTGTTCGTGAAGTCCTCGCGAAAGCGATCGAGAACATCCCGCGCGCCCAGCGACCGCACGAGCTCGACGTCCTTCGTGTCGCACACCGCCGCGACCTCGGCCTCGAAGTGGTGCGCGAGTAGCTGGATTGCGGCCGTTCCGATCGAGCCCGCGGCGCCGTAGACGAGGACGCTCTTCCCCCGCAGCGGATCCGCCGGTCGCAGGCAGGTCAGCGCGAGCAGCGAGCCGTCGGGGACGGCTGCCGCCTCCTCGAACGTCAGCCCTGTCGGCTTCTGTGCGATCGCGCCGCCCTCACGTGCAGTCACGTACTCCGCGTTCGCGCCGCCTTCGATGCCGAACACCTCGTCGCCGACCCGGAACTCGGTCACGACCGCGCCGACCTCCTCGACGAGTCCGGCGAACTCCGTGCCGGTGATCGTCCGCCTCGGCCGGCGAATGCCGGTGAAGAGACGGGTGAACCGGTACTCGTCGCTGCGCACGCCCATGGCGTCGCCGCGGGTAACCGTCGAGGCGTGGACTCTGACGAACACCTGATCCTCCTCCGGTACGGGCCGTTCGACTTCGGCGACGCGCAGCACCTCCGGAGGTCCGTACCGATCGTGGACGACTGCTCTCATCAAGTCACTCCTCTTTATTTCCGCGGGATGCGATGGATGGGTACACCGTGTTTCCAAGCCCGCCCGGCCCGGTAGAGCTCAGCGGGCCTGCCGCCGCCCCGCCCGGGTCGGGCCGTGCGGCCGGTCGGGATCACCCAACCGTCCTCGCTCACGAGGCTGCGACGGAAGTTCGCGGCGTCGAGCTGCACGCCCCAGATCGCCTCGTACACCGCGCGGAGCTCGGCCATGGTGAAGGTCGTGCCGACGAAGGCCGTCGCGATGCCCGAGACCTCGAGCTCGACCCGGACGCGCTCGACCGCGTCGCGGACGATCCGCAGGTGGTCGAACGCGAGCTCGATCCTGTCCTCGAGGAGGTCCGAGACGGGGACGAGCGCGGCGTGTGCTGCGTCGGTGCCGGCGACGATCGCTCCCACGTCGCGAAGGACGGCGAGGTACGCGACGGTGACGACGTTCATGCGCGGGTCGCGTCTGGGATCGCCGTAGGCGCCAAACTGGGTCAGCAGGCTGAGGACGTCGACGCCGGTCTCTTCGGAGAGCTCGCGTCTCGCCGCCTCGCCCAGCGTCTCTTCAGGACGCTTGAAGCCACCCGGAATCGCCCACATGCCCTTGAACGGCTCCTCCCCCCGCCGGACGAGAAGAACGTGGAGCACGCCCGCGGCCATGGTCAGGATGACGACGTCCACCGTGACAGCGAAGGCCGGGAACGTGCTCGCGTCGTACTCGGGTGGGACGTTCGCGTCTTGCGTTCTTGTCGACATGACTCTTACCATCACACATGGTTCGAGTCATGTCAACCAAAACGCTCAGGATTCCGCGCCTGCCTGCGCCCAACGGCAGCACACTTGCGGGCCGGATCATCGTGTTATGTCCGGACGCCGGAGGTCGCTTGCGCCTAGAAGGGCCCTTCGTACAGGTTGTAATCCGTGTTCGACTGCTGGTTCGCGGCCGTGATCGGCACCGCTTCTCAGGGTCGAAGATCACGAGGTCTGCGCAAGAGGAACGCTTGATGAATTTGTTGGCTCCGAAGGTCGGAGCTGTCTACCTGCTGCCTCTTAGCAGAGATTTCTTACGGGAGCGACGGGACTCGAACTCACGACCTCCGGCGTGACAGGCTTGTTCCACGGAACGACGATTGGCGACGATTGACGCGCTATCGCTCTATTCATGCGCCTCTGCGGGCCTCTGGCGCGTGATTTGTGCACGTTTGCGTAGATCCGCTTGCGAGCGTTTGCTGCCCTTCTGCTGCCCGGAGCTTCGAAGCGCGGGCGGGTGCGCAGCCCAGGCATCGAAGAGCTCGTGAGTGGTCGGATCTCGCTCAGGTAGTTCGACGCGGGAGGGCCGTCCGCAGCGGCCCCCTCGCGCTCCAACCGGCCGAGAGTGTTAAGAGTCTCGCAAGTCCGGCGTAAGGTCTCCGGCCTAGTGTCCCCGTCGTATCCGAGAAGGAGGGGAAATGCTCAGACGACGCAGGACGTTGCTCGGGCTCGCGGGGGTGCTGGTGCTTGCGGTTGCAGCCGGTGCCGGCCCGGCTGCCGGGACGCCGGAGACAACACGCTACCGCGTGACGCTCACGAACCTGACCGACAGCCAGCCGTTCTCGCCCCCCGTAGCAGCAACTCACAGGAAATCGGTCCGGATGTTCGAGGTCGGCGGCCTGGCGAGCGACGAGCTGGCTGCCATCGCCCAGAACGGCGACCCCGGGCCGATGTTCACCCGGTTCTCGGGGTCGAAGCACGTGACGCAGGCGGTGAACGTCGGCCGCCCGCTCACGCGCCACGGGACGACCGTTGGCTCGTTCACGGACTCGGCGACATTCGAGATCGAAGCGGCGCCGGGCGACCGCTTCTCGATCGCCACGATGCTCATCTGCACAAACGACGGCTTCCTCGGCCTGGACGCCGTCAAGCTGCCGGAGAGCGGCTCGGCGACGTACCTGCTGGACGGCTACGACGCCGGGCGGGAGAACAACAGCGAGGTGAGTGAGGACATCGTCGACCCGTGCTCGGGGCTCGGGCCGGCGTCCCTGCCCGGGGACCCGGACGGCAACGTCGACACCGGCTCGGTGCTCACGAGTCCGGCGCAGCCGATCGCCCACCATCCCGGCATCTCGGGAATCGGCGAGCTCTCTCCGACGCTCCACGACTGGGCCGATCCGGTCGCGCGCGTCGTGATCGAGCGCGTCGGCTAGGACGGAGCCTGCAAGGCGAGGCCGGGTCTCGGCCCGGTCTCGCCTCACTCCGACTCGTCCTCCTGCGAACCTCACGCGACCAGCCGAGAATCAGGGCCACGACGACATCGACTGTCCACGAATCTTGCCCGTGGGGAGGACGACCGGCTGCCGCCGAAGGAGCGGGTCGTCTACATCGAGCGTGACGGCGAGAGCGTTGCGGTGCCGGACTCGGTGCTCGCGCGAATCGACCCCGACGTGCGCATCGTGCGCTAGCCGCGTTCGCCTGGTCGGACTCGAATCGTTTCGGCCGCGGCACACATCTGATGTTGAGATGAGGGTGATCGAGCGCATCTGGTTCGGCAGCTGCCACGAGACGGCGGAGCTCATGTCTCGGCACCTTGAGGACGATCTCGCCGGCCTCCGTCGCAGCCGCGTCCGCCGGCACCTGGATGGCTGCGCGGCCTGTCAGGCCCTGCTTCGCTCGCTCAGTCGCGTCGTGCACGAACTCCGCTCGCTGCGGCACGAGGGCTTCCCCCTGCCCTCCGTGGCGCATGCGGTCATGCTCCGCATCCGCCACGACGAGCTCGGGGCGCGATGAGGGACCATCGCGTCTTCATCGCAGCGGTCGTGGGAGCGGTCGCGCTCCTCGCCGCAGTCATCGGCGGAATCGTGATCGAGACACGCGGCGGGGACGCGGCGCCTGCGGTGACTGCATCTGACGGGAGCCCCGCTCCGCCGGTTGCGGGCGTCGATCCGGTCACCGGCAGGAACGTCAGCCTCACCGACTTCGCGGGCAAGCCGGTCGTGATCAACATCTGGGCTTCTTGGTGTCCCCCTTGTCATGAGGAGGCACCCGACCTCGCCCGGTTCGCCCGTGCCCACCCGGAGGTGCAGCTGCTCGGGATCGACATCCTCGACACGAAGGAAGGCGCGCGCGACTTCTATCGCGAGTACAAGCTGCCATACCCTAGTGTGTTCGACCCGCAGGCCGAGATCGCGCTCAGCTTCGGCATTCAGGGCCAGCCGATCACGTACTTCCTGAACGAGCGCCATGAGATCGTCGGCCGGATCATCGGCGGCAGCGATCTGGCGGGCTTCGAGTCGGCGCTCAGCGCGGCGCGTTTGTAGGCGATGGTAGAGCTCGGCCCGAGTGGCCTGCTCGTCGCCTTCGCCGCCGGCTTCGTCTCCTTCCTGTCGCCCTGCGTGCTGCCGCTGATTCCCGGCTACCTCTCGTTCGTCTCCGGAGTCGGGTTCGACGAGCTGGGAGCGCGGCCGCGCCGAGTGACGCTCGCGACGGCAGCGTTCGTCGTCGGCTTCGGCTCCATGTTCGTCGCCCTCGGCGCCGGCGCAGCCTGGTTCGGCGGCGCGCTCCTCGACAACCGGCGCACGCTCGAGATCGCGGCGGGCACGTTCATCGCGCTAGCCGGCGTCGTCTACGCGGGCCTGCCGCTGCCGCGCGCCCTGCTCGCTGAGCGGCGCTTCGCGCCGCGGACCCATTCGCGCACCGTCGTCACGGCAACCCTCGCCGGGGTCGCCTTCGCTGTCGGCTGGACACCGTGCATCGGCCCGACGCTCGCCGCGATCCTCGGGCTCGCGGCCGCCGACGGGCAGCCGGCGCAGGGGGCCATGCTGCTCGGGGTCTACTCGCTCGGTCTCGGCGTCCCCTTCCTGCTCGCCGGGCTCGCGTTCACGCGCACCCTTGCCCTCGTGCGGGTCCTGCGCCGGCACTGGCGGGCAGTCAGCGCCGCCTCCGGCTCGCTGCTCGTCCTCTTCGGCGTCCTGCTCGCGACCGGAGAGCTCGTCCGGCTGACGACACGACTCGCACGCTTCACCGGCTTCGCGATCTAGGAATCGGTTTGGGGGCCGTTGGCATCCAACCGCCTACACGACGCACAAGAGGAGGCTCGATGGCGACACCAGCTCGAGAGCACAGCAGCACGGAGAACACACCCGGCGGCGCGAGGCGAATCGCGGAGGGCATGGAAGCGATTGCAGACGTCTTCTCGCGCGGTGCGATCGCTGGTTTCGTCGGCGGGGTTGGCTTCCTGCTCGCGAACATGGCGTTCGCGACGACCCAGGGGCTGCCGGCGGTAGCGCCGATGATCGACATCTCGACCATCTTCCACGTCGAAGACACGCCCACGCCGAGCCCCGAGAACATGCTCGTCGGCTTCGTCACGCACACGGGCCTCTCGATCCTCTTCGGGATCGGCTTCGCCCTGCTTGTCGCGACCGTGCCGGCCCTTAGGCGAGCGCCGTTCCTCGTGGCGGGCGCTATCGCCTACGGCCTGCTCCTCTACTTGGTCAACTTCCAGATCCTCGGCCGGACGCTCTTCCCCTGGTTCACGAATCCAGAAGGCCCGAACCAGGGATTCGAGGTCTTCATCCACGCCGTGTACGGACTGATGCTCGTCCCGTTCTTCTTGGCCTGGCGCCGCATCGAATTCGCGTTGGCCGCCGGCCGCTAGCCACGAAGGGGGTGGTGGAGGGAACGTGAGGGGTGCAGAGATCTTGCAGGTGTGGCGTGCCCGGATCCGGATGGCGAGCAGGGTGAGCGCGGCGGCGAGCGCGATCGCGCCGATCGCGATGCCGTCGATCCAGGCGAATGCTGCGACGCTGAAGCCGGCTGCGACGATCAGCGGCAGGCCGACGCAGCAGGCGATCGAGAGCAGGGCGATCCCGCCGAGGCCGAGGCTCTTGCGCAACTGTCTCACCGCTCGTCGATCCGGCAGCAGGCGGCGACGTGCTCTGCGTTGTCGTCCAGCAGCGCGTGCGCGAGGCCGACCATCCTCAGGACGCGCTTGTCGGCGATCCGGTTGTAGACGACGCGATGCTCGCGCCGCGCCTCGATGAAGCCGCACCAGCGCAGGCAGGCGAGATGGTTCGACACCTTCGGCTGCGGCACCCGGAGCCGCGTGACCAGTTCTCCCACCGACAGCTCGCCCTCGTCGCGCAGCAGCTCGAGGATGCGAATGCGGGTGGGGTCGCCGAGCCCGCGGAAGTACTTCGCGACCAGGTCGCCGCGTACGGGTGCTTCGGGAAGCCGGAACGGGGCTTCGAGTTGAGTCATCGCGGCGTCTCCGTAACGTTCAGTTTGCGCAGGGCGCTCACGTACGCCTCGCTGAAGGTCGGGAACTGGGCGATCGTGTCCTTGAGCACCGCGACCGGGATCTCGGCGCGGATCGCGAGCACCGCCTGGTGGATCCACTCGCCGGCGAGCGGTGCGACGGCCCAGGCGCCGACGAGCACGTCGCGCTCGCGGTCGACGACGAGGCCGAACGAGCCGCGCGGGTTCTCCTCGTAGGTGTAGGGCCGCGCGATCGCGTTCGGGAGATCGAGCGTCACTTCAGAGACGACGAGCCCCCGCTCCTGCGCTTGTGCGGCCGTCAACCCGACCGCGGCCACCTCGGGGTCGGAGAAGACGACGCGAGGGACGGCGCGGTAGTCGGCGACCGCGTCCTCGCCGAGGATGTTCGCCGTCGCCACCCGCGCCTGGTACTTGCCGACATGGGTGAAGAGCGAGACGCCGGTTACATCGCCGATCCCCCAGACGCCCTCGGCGGCGCGGCAGCGCTCGTCGACCGGGATCCCATGCTCGCCGACGTCGATCCCGACGGTTTCGAGGCCGAGATCTTGGACGCGCGGCCGGCGCCCAGCGGAGATCACGAGCACTTCGCCGCGGACTTCGCTGCCGTCGTCGAGCACGACGACGCGGTCGGCGCCGTCGAGCCGCACGCGTGTCGCGCGGCGGCCCAGGGCTAGCTGAACCCCGTCGGACTGGAGCTCCTCCCCGATCAGACGCCCGACCTCCGGGTCTTCGCGGTTGAGCAGCCGGTCGGCACTGTGCACGACCGTCACCTGCGAGCCGAAGCGGGCGAGCATCTGGCCGAGCTCGACCCCGACGGCGCCACCGCCGATGAAGACGGCGCTTTTCGGGATCTCCTTCAGCGTCGTCGCCTCGCGGTTCGTCCAGTAGCCGGCCTCGGCGAGGCCCTGGATCGGGGGGATCTGCGGCTCGGAGCCGGTCGCGACGATCACATGCTCTGTCTCGAGCACCTGCCCGTCCACCTCGACCCGGCCCTGGCCGGCGAGCTTCCCGGCCGACTTGAAGACGGTGACGCCCTGCTCCTGGTAGCCGGAGACGGCGCCCGAGTCGTCGAGATGGCGGATCATCCAGTCGCGGTAGGCGGCGACCCGAGCCCAGTCGAGCTCCGGCGTCGAGACACCCGCGGTAGCGCTGCTCTCGTGCCGGACCTCCGGCGGCCGCAGCAACGTCTTCGAGGGAATACAGGCCCAGTAACTGCACTCGCCGCCGACCAGCTCGCGCTCGACAAGCGCGACCTTCCGCCCGGCCTCGACCAGGATCCCCGTGGCGACCTCCCCGGCCGGACCCGCGCCGAGGACGACGGCGTCGTAGCGCTCGCCGGTCATGCGGCGCAGCACGACAGCTTCGAGACGTCGCGCGTGAAGATCTGCGCGGCGAGCTTGAAGCCCTCGCTCATCGTCAGGTACGGCGCCCAAGTCTTGGCGACGTCGTCAGTGGTGAGCTTGAACTGCACCGCGTAGACGGCCGCGAGGATCAGGTCGCCGGCGTTCTCGGCGACCGCGGTCGCGCCGACGATCCGGCCGCCCTCCCGCTCGGCCACGATCTTGACGAAGCCGCGCGTGTCGAGGTTCACAGCGGCCCGAGGGACGGCCTCCAGCGGCAGCGTGCGTACCTCGACCTCGAGCCCTTGCTCAACAGCCTGCGCCTCGGTCAGCCCGACGGCCGCGACCTGGGGATGCGTGAACGTGACGCGCGGCAGCGCCGTGTAGTCGAGCCGCTCGTCACCGTCGGTGAGCGCGTTCCGTGCGGCGGTCGCGCCCTGTGCGGCGGCGACGTAGACGAACTGGGGCGAGGCGGTGCAGTCGCCGGCGGCGTACACGCGCGGGTTCGACGTCCGCTGCGTGTCGTCGGTGCGGATAGCGCCGCGCTGATCGATTTCGACGCCGGCACGGTCGACCCCGAGCTTGTCGGTGTTCGGCCGGCGGCCGGCGGCGATCAGGATCTCGTCGCCACGGAAGACCTGCTCCTCCCCGTCCACCACCACGGTCAAGGTCTTCCGCCTGCCGTCGCGACCGGCGCGGACGACTCTGGCACCGGTCACGAGCTGGATCCCGTCCGCTTCGAGGATCTCGGTCAGCGTCTCGGCGACCTCGGGCTCCTCGAGCGGCGAGATCCGATCGAGCATCTCGAACAGCACCACTTCCGAGCCCAGGTGCGCGTACAGCTGCCCCAGCTCGAGCCCGATGTAGTTGCCGCCGACCACCAGCAGCCGCTTCGGCAGCTGCTTCAGCTCGAGCCCGCTGGTCGAAGTGACATAGCCAGCCTCTTCGAGACCGTCGATCGGCGGGATCGCCGGGCGGGCGCCGGTAGCGACCAGGTAGCGCCGCGCCCGCAGCGGCTTGCCGTCGACGAGCAGCGTCTCGGCGTCGGCGAATTCTGCGTGCCCCTGGACGAGATCCCAGCCGTACTCGTCGATCAGGTCGCAGTACTTTTCCCTGCGCATCGTCTCGACGAGCGTGTCCTTCTGGGCGACAAGCGTCGCCAGGTCGACGGGGCCGGCCGAGGTCGGCGCGCCCCGGTGCGGGTTGCGACGAGCCGAGCTGTAGGTCTCGCCGGCGCGGAGCATCGCTTTCGAGGGGACGCAGCCGATGTTCACGCAGGTGCCGCCGACCGTGCCCTGCTCGACAATCGCCACCCTTGCGCCCCGCTCGAAAGCCTGAATCGCCGCCGCGAAGGCCGCCGCACCCGCCCCGACGATCGCCAGGTCGTACTCGAACTCGCCCGACTCCTCTCCCATAACCGCATCGGTCTGCTTCGGGCTGCCGTTGCCCTCGATCGGGAGCGGCTCCCCGAGCTCGTAACTCGTGTCGCGCAGGTGCGCACGTGCCTGCGCGAAGTCGACGCCCTCGGCCTCGAACTCGGCGAAGCCGCGCCGGTAGTCGACGGACACCCCTTGGGCGCCCGCATCCTCCAGGACTGCCTCGACCTTTACCGCGCAGTGCTCGCAGGTCATGCCCGAGATCTCGAATCGTTGTCGCGCCACCGAAGCCTCCCGTCTCGTATCATAAAATGATGATATGTGAAACGACGGGGCGCCGCTCGTTCGTCCTGCGGCAGCCGCGAGCTCGCCAACCTCGCCAGGTTGAGCGTCAGAAGGTGATCACCTCGTAGCCGTCGGCGACAAGCCCGCGAATGCTCGGATGACCCTTGTGGTCGCGGAGCAGCGGCATGCCCTGGGCCTCCAGTTCCTCCCGGACGCCGAACGCGCCGGCACAGTAGTGGCACGCGCCCGCCACCTTGTCCTTCGCCTTCTCGAAGGACGAGTTCAGCTTGTTGCCAGGCTTCGCCAGCTCAGCCGCCCAACGCACTCCCGCGCCGTCGAAGATCAGCGTTACCTCGTCGCCCTCGTCCTTGAACTCCTGGACCGTCATCAAGGCATTCGCCGCCCGGCCCATGTCACCGTGCGTCTCGATGTCGGCCAAAAGAAGAATCGCTGCCTTCACCATCTGTTCACTCCTTTGCTCAGGGCGCACTCTGGTCGGACTGCGCGTTTGGGTTCCGCTCAGCGAACGATCCGCACGTCGGGTCGAAACGCTGCGACCGCGAACCAGAACGGCTGGTCGAAGGGCACTGGTCGGCCCGCGACTCGTACGTCGACGGTCAGGATCGGGCGGCCGCCCTCGACCGACTCGCTGTCGAGCGCCGAAGCGGCACTGCCTCTCGCGCGGACGACGAACACTCGATCTCCGAGGCGGACGCGGACGACGCGGCGACGGGCGAGTACGGAGTGCGGGACGACCGCGGCCTCGTCGCCGCTCTCGAGCAGCACGACCCGCTCCTTCCCCGGAAGTCGTCGATCGTCCGCGTTCCTGGTCGGGAAGTACGGGGGGCTCGAGACATCGTCGTAGCCGGGGTAGGGATTCTGCCCGTACGATCGCCGGTTGCCCGTGTCCCGGGTGAGCACCTCGCCGTCCGGGTGCTCGCCCCGGAACCCCGCCCAGCTGACGATGCGGGCCGGGAGCTTCCGGAGCCGGGTGCCTGCGAGCTCGCCGACGAGCGCCTGGCCGCCGAACTGCTGCCACCAGGACTCGGTCTGGCGGTCGTACATGACGAGATCGGAGTTGCGGAGGTTGCCGCTAACGCCGAAGTCGAGCACGCGGCCTTTGACGCGCCGGTCGAAGACGACGGCGGTGTTGCAGAGCGGGCAGAACGTGACCGAGACTGGAACGCCTGCGATCTCGTCGTTCGCGATCTCGTGCCAGATCAGGATCTGGATCGGGTAGCCCTTGGCCTTGCCGCCGACGACAAGCTCGATCACGGGTTCCTGGGACTTCAGGAACGTGGTCTCGCGGACGGGCGCGAAGCGCGGGACGTCGATCGCCGGGATGCCATCCTTTCCAGGCCCGCCCGCCTGGAATTCCGAAAGCGGCACGAGGCGCTTCTCGAAGTCGGTTCGCCATCCCTCCGTGAGTGCGGGCGGGGGCGATGCCTCGCCGAGTCCAATGCGCGGCAGCGGCGTCGTCGCGAGCTCGCGCTCAACCTGCTCGAGCGCCGCCGCGATCGAGCTCTCGTCGCCGCGAGTCACAGCAAACGCTCCGATCCCGACGCCGAGGGCGACGAAGGCGGTGGTGATGACGAGAAGTGATCGGCGCATGTGGGGTGCGCCGGGCCACAGGGGGTATGGCCCGGCGCTGTCGAAGGGACTACTTGGGAGGAGCGGTTGGCATGAACTTCGGGTCGATCTTGCCCTGTGTGACCTTTCCGAACGGCGACGTGAAGTTGCGGGCACCGATGTGCGCGAACCAGATGCCCGTCACCCCGCGCTTCCCGCCGTGGACGTCCGTCTTCAGGTCGTGGAAGTGGTTGATGCCCGGTCCGTAGAGCCTGTTCACGCGGGCCTTGTCGGCCTGCGTGAAGACCCCCGGGATTCCGACGGCGACCCAGTTGAGGTTCTTCGCCTTCGCGAGATTCATGCTGTCGAAGTGCAGCGCGAGGACGAGACCGCTCGGAAGGACGAGCACCTGGTGATCGGCCATCGAGTTTAGCTTGAGTGACTTCGCCGGCTTGAAGTTCTGCACGAGCTGCTGCCAGAACTTCGCGTCCTGCTGGGCGCCGGCGAGACGAGCGTTCAGCGCCGCGACCTGTTGCGCTTGCGCGTTACCCGGCGCTGCCGCGCCACCGGTGGAGCCGAATACGGCCGCGACCAGAAGTCCGGCGGCGACGAGAGCGACGGTGAATCCGACGACGGATCTGCGTCCGAGCTGACCGTGAACGACTTCCTGCATGTCTTCCTCCTTGGGATACGACGGATCTGCACCCTTCGATGGAGTGGCGCTCCCGTTCGATTCACCTCGCAGCACGGAAGGTCGTGAGTGCGTCACGTCCACCCCTCCAGGCATACGATCGGGCGGTGGCATACGACCTGCAGGACGACGAGTCGCTCGTTCGCGCCGCCCAGGAAGGGGAACTCGAGGCGTTCGCAGAGATCGTACGGCGACACGAACGGCGGCTCCGGCTCGTCCTTCTCCGTGTCCTCGACGACGGACGTGATGTCGAGGAGGCCGTCCAGGACGCCTTCGTGCAGGCGTGGCGCCACCTCGACCGATACCGTGGCGACGCGGCGCTGTTCACGTGGCTGTACCGGATCGGCGTCAACGAGGCGCTCGGTCGGCGACGGAAGAAGCGGATCTCGACGACCGACCTCGACACCTCCGGAGCCGAGCGGGCGCAGGACGTCCGTCGCGACGTCCAGCCGGAGGCGAGCGCGGAGGCAGTAGAGGTTCGTTCGCGCGTGATCGCTGGCCTCAACGAGCTTCCGCTCGACTATCGCGAGGCGGTCGTGCTCCGGGACGTCGCCGGGCTCTCGAACGACGAGGTCGCGGCGGCGCTCGGGCTCTCCGTCGCGGCTGCGAAGAGCCGGATCCACCGTGGCCGCCTGCAACTCAGGGGCCTGCTCGATCCCCTCGACGTCGAGTGAGCCGTCTCCTCGGGCCTGTCACTGCGCACGGGAGGCCGCCCGCAACTCGTCGACGAGCACGGAGACCGGTGGCCGGTCGTCGCGCCGCTGCGGGCGAGCATAGGTGACGATCCCGTCCGGATCGACGACGAAATCGCCGCCGAGCTGCAAGGTGTCGCGACCAAGCGGACGCAGCCGCTCACCGCGAGCCATGAGTGCCGCGTACCGGGCCCAGACACGCGGATCGAGCCACACGCCCACGCGGCTCGACCTCTGAAGGCCCCAATCTCGGTACGCGGCACGCTCCCGGTCGACGAGAACCGGGTACGGCACGTCGAGACCGTCGAGGAGCCCGCCACGGATAACCGCCGGGTCATCGTGGACGACGAACAAGGCCGTCGCGCCGAGACCGTCCAGTTTGGGCTTCTGGCTCAGCACCTTCACGAGGTGCGCACGGCAGATCAGTCAGCCGGCGTGCCTGAGGAAGCTCACCAGCACCGGCCGGCCACGGTAGTGGTCGAGCCCGACTGTCTCGCCCGTGAGAGCAGGGAGCTCGAGCCTCGGTGCCTTGAGTCCCACGGTCACGGCGGAGTGTGGGAGTGGGTCATTCACGGACGATCCGGCCAGCCTCTCTGCTTGGTCATCCCGATGATTCGGCGACGTGACTGAGAATATGCACGTACCTGAGCGCAACCGCGGCGGCGACGATCAGCGGAGCGCTCGCCACGAAGACGACGCCGTAAATACCCAGCCGGCGAAGACCCAGGCGGAGAACGCCGTCGCCTGCGGCCACGTCCTCGCTCCAGACCCGATGCGCACGCCGCGCGAGCCCGGCACCGCTCGCCAGCATCAGCGCGAACAGGAGCAATTTGACGAGCAGGATGCCTTCATAGAGTCGCCCGAACGGAACCTGCGACAACTCGCCGAAGTCCCCCGGCCGCCAGACGAGATCGAAGGGTGTGACGCGAAGGAGGTTGTAGATGCCGGTCGCGACGACCGTGGCGGCGGCAAGCCAGACCAGAGGAAAACCCCAGCGTCCGTACCAGCGGGCGAGCCGACGGCGCGCCTCGGGCGCGAGGCTGCCGGAACCTGCGGTCACCGAGGCAAGGAGCAGGAACAGCCCGACGATCCAGGCTGTGGCCGCGATCCCGTGCGCCCACAGCACTACCATGTCCCCGACCTCCCGACCGGTGACCGCGAAACGCACCCTGCCCACGAGAACGGGCGGGGCCGGCTCCCGCGCAGAGGGCGTGCCCCGCTCGGTAAGGGCGGTGCGGTCGATCATGACCGAAGCCTTCACCCTCCGGGTAACGACCGAGCCTCCCCCGATCGTCACGCTCAGGCTCCAGCGCGCCGCCATCGGCAGCGTGACCCGCGCGCGATAGCGACCCGGCGCGACCTCGGGGAGCGGCCCGAAGTACGTGTACATCGTGTGCGGCCGCGTCATCACCGCGAAGCCCCTGACGTCCGCGGCTCGAACAGCTTCGCCTCCGTCCTCGTCGCGGACGCGAAGGTCGACCAGCGCCTGCAGCGGACCCGACTCGCGCACGACGAGGCTGGCGACCGGCTCTGCTTTGCCGCCGTCGTGCGCCAGCCCCGCAGCCGGCAGGGCAAGCGCCGACGCCGTGATTGCCGCTCCGACGGCCACCCACCGGCCGGGAGTGAACCGGCCGGGAGTGAAGGAGAGGCGAGCAAGACACATCACGGCTATGAGATCCAGGCGAGCCCGTTCCAAAAAGCACGGATGTGGCCCCGACGGCCGAGCTCGAGGTGGAGCGACTCAGGCTGCTTCAGCCCGACGGTGACGTAGAGCTCGATCCCGTGGACATCCACACGCCGGAACGCTCTGTCAGGACGCTCGGTCGAGGCCCCGAGCTGGATCGTCCCGCCGCAGCGGTGAGCCTTACGCGGCCAGACGTACGGCGCGCTGCCGCGTTCCTGGATGCTCTCGATCACCTCCGGCTTGGCGACGACGTCCATCCGCTCAGGGTGTGACGGGCCACCAGAAGGCGCCGAAGCTCAGGCTTCCTGCGTGAGCTCCGACCGACGGGCCGACGCGATAGCGCAGCACCTCGACGATCGCGTCGGAGCACTCGAGGGCGGCGGCGAGTGTATCCGCTGCCGCTGCCGTTGCAGCCGAGGTGTGACCGACGGCCGCACGAAGCTGTCCCGGTCGCGAGTCGATGTGAGCGGCCATGATCTCGGAGGAGTGCTCGAGGCACCGGGCGGGCGCAAGCGTCTCCACGCGGCCCGCGACGAACGAGAGCACGGGTATCCCAGCGGCCACCGGAACCCGGCCGCCGGGTGCCGTGGGAGCGACGAACACGTTCCCGATCGCGGGCACGAGTCGCTCGATCACGTCGGCTGCCTCGAGCGCGGAGGCACCGGCGGCGATCGCCTCTGCCGCCGCCAGGACGCAGATTCCCACGCCGAAGCTCGCGGTGCCCGTATCGACGACTTTCACCGGAAGGGGAGCCTCACGGGCGGCTATCTCGGCCGATCCCACGGTTCCCGAGATCTGACTGCCGACGTGGACCGAGAGGACTTCGCGGTCGCGACGAGCGTGGGCCGCCGCATAGGCCTCGGCGAACCGACCGGGACTTGGCTGAGACGTCGCGGCACGTCCGCCGCGGGCAATCGCCGCGTAGAACTCGTCGACTTTCAGATCAGGCTCGTCGAAGACGAGATCGTCTACGGCAATGCTCATCGGCACGACGTCGAGACCAAGAGCCGCGACGAGTGCCGCCGGCAACTGCGCACTCGAGTCTGTGCAGAGGGCGAGCGGGCTCATCGGGACTCGCTCGGCCGGTCTGCGTGCTGCCGGCGAAGGAGCAGGAGTGCCCTCGACGCGATCACGGCGATCGTTGCCGCATTGGCGAGCGGGAGGGTGGCGGTCGGCCGGGGACCCCAGAGATTCGGTAGGCCACGCCTCCACCAGACGATACTCGCGAGCAGCCACGCGCTCGAGGAGACGGCGACCGATGCAAGCGCCGGCCGCCGGATGCCCGGCAGTCGCGTGACGAGAATCGCCGTTGCGGCGTCGAACGGCGCGAACGCCGGAAACGTCGCCACGCACTGCCCGAAGCTCGTCGCGATCCCCTTGCCGCCCCGGAAGCGGCTCGGGATCGGGTAGCAATGCCCCAACACCGCTCCGACCCCGGCGGCGTGGGCGCCGGGATCGCCTACGACCGCCCTTCCCGCGGCACACGCGAGGATCCCCTTCGCGATGTCCGCGCCGATCACGAGGAGTCCTGAGCGCCGGCCGAGGATGCGGAAGGCGTTCATTTCCCCCCGGGTTGCCGCTGCCGGCCGAGTGGAGGTCGACGGTTCGGTTCCGCCCGTCGTCAGGCGCGAGACCGCATCGGCGGAAGGGACGAGTCCGAGGACGTACCCGCACAGAGCGGCGATCAAGGTTCGAGGGTGGGTGTCGCGCGCGCTTCGGCTGCTCACACATGTATCCGATGCTCGGGCGGTAAGCATCGATTCGGCGACCTGTCCGGCCAGCACCGGCGGACCAGACGCGTCCCCTCCGTTGCAGATCTCCTCGGCGCGGGTGACGTCCGCAGCCGAATGGACCACTGGTGGCCGCTCGTATGATGCGAATCGAAATGAACGGCAGCCCAATCGAAGAGGCGATGAGATTCGCCATGCGTCCCTGGATCGGGTCATGTGCCGAGACCGAAGCGCGGATGTCCGGCCACCTCGACGGAGATCTCCCCGTCCGGGAGGAACGTCGCATGCGGCGGCACCTCGCGCACTGCCGCAGATGCCGGCAGGTGTACGAGTCGCTCCTGCGGGCGGTCGATCACCTTCGAGCAGTCGGTCGAGACGATCTCGCCGCGCCCGTGCCGTCGATCGCCGACGCCGTCATCGAGCGCGTCCGGCACGAGCGACGCTGAGCCAAGTCAGTCGAGAGCAGCCGTTCGATGTTGTGGTCGTCGGAGGCGGCACCGCCGGATTGACGGCCGCGCTCGCTGCCCGGCACGAAGGGGCAAACGTCGCGCTCATCGAGCGAGAGGACCGGCTCGGCGGCGACTGCACCTACTACGGCTGCGTGCCGTCGAAGTCGCTAATCGACACCGCCGACACAGTCGCCGCGGCGCGTCGGCTCGCGCGCGACGGGATCCTCGACGTCGCTCCGGGACTCGCGTTC
>JBBJLW010000054.1:0-11202 GCA_037720595.1 Gaiellaceae bacterium
CCCGGAGCCACACGGGGTCAGCCGAACAGGTACCGACCCCTGAGACGCACCGGGTTCCCTCGGCGGGTCGTCCGGTGAAGTTTCACGTACCGACATGCAGGCAAGCTCCGTTGTTGCGGGTTTTGGCCTACATCGTCACGCTACCCCCCGAGGTCGGCTCTGACAATCCATGGTCAGGCCTGGTGAATGCAGCGGCCGGACGCGGGACCGCGCGCGACCGAGATGCGGTTGGCGGCGATGACGCCAAGCCGCCGGCGACCCCGCGACCCCGCGCACGATGTCGCCGCTCACGGCGGCTGCGGCTCCCTCGACGGTTCGTAGGCGACAGTTTCACGTACTGACATGCACGCAAGCCCGTTGATGCGGGTTGTCCTACATCACTAGGCTGCGCCGCACACACACACCGGGCCGGCCTTAGAGAGCGGCGCGGCGGACGGGGCCGTGTCGTATCGAGCTCTCGCCTCTCGCGAGACACTGGGCACCGTGTGCGGGGCGACGAGCAGATTCAACGTCGGGCCTCACGGGACTCCGCGCTGCAAGATCGACCCAACCACGGATGCGAACGTTTCCCACGCGGTTTCGGCGTCTGTGGCGATGGCGTCGCCGGCCCAGGCGAAACCGCCCGGAGCCTCCTTCCTCGTCGGTTCGCGTCCGAGCGCCTCCAGCGCCTGCACGAACGGCAGCGCGTCGGCGGCGAGGCGCATCAGCTTGCGCTCACGCTCGGCCTCCTTCCTCCAGCGCTCCACGTCCTCGGGCTGCGATACAGGCCGGCTGCGGTCGACCCGCACGCCGCCGAGGCCTCGGAACACCGCCTCGGCAAACGCATGGGGGTCCTTCGGCAAGAGCGATCGCCGCTCGACGGTGAAGGCCTGCTTAAGGCCTAGTGCTGCGTACAGGAGGCCAACGTCGCCACCGAACCAGAGCTGTGCTGGCGGTACCGCGTGCTTGGCGAACTGCTTGAGAGTAGGCGGCTTGCCGCGGTCCTCGGTCATCTTGTCGAACTGCCGACGCGTAGCCTTTAGCATCCGCTCCCACCGCGCACGGAGGTACCGTTCGAGGTACGTCTGTGTCCATCCTCGGCAATGCCTCGTGATGACGTCGCGGAGCTGCTCGAAACCGTCACGACGTGACCCATGGGTACTCTCTACATGGATCGTAAAACCCGACGCGGTAGCGATCGAGCTGCCCCTGTCGACGAGCGGCTGCTCGGGACCCAGCGGCACCCGCAGCAGATCGGTGAACAGGGTGCGGTCAATTGGCGTGTCGAGCTCGTCGAGCTCGACGAGTTGCTCAGTGTGATATTTCTCAAGCCCTTGAAGGTCGGTGCGCGACGACGGCCCCTCGCAGACGAACCATGCGGTGAGCGCGCAGCCGTTCCAGAATCGGAGGGCGGGACCGAGGGTCTCAGCCATCCGGACGTGCGGAAAGGGCTCGCTGACAACTCGGTCGGGCCACCGCGCGAGCGTCGTCGTGCCCCAGCACCGGGTGATCGACGCCAGCAGTTCGGGGCATAGCAGCCTCGTGTGAAGGTGCGCCTGGTACGGCGTTGACCAGCCGGGGTCAATGGCAGTTCCACTCTCTTCGACCAAGCCCCAGAGCGGCACCATACCTGGCGCCTGCACGGAATGCAGGCGACCGAACTCGAACCAGAAACGGCGGACCGTTTCAGCACGAACGTGGACCGGGGAGTCTTGCCCCGCGGACTCCCAGAACGCGCCGAGCATGCGCTCGACCTCCTGGACCGGAAGCCCCCTTTCGGCGGCGACTTCCGCCACCCGCTCTCTCCCGCCGACAACGAGCCTCGGCTCGGGAAGCGCAGTTGCGACGCGCTCCTCTTCGTGGGGCTGTTCCCCGACATAGCGGACGAAGCCCAGCCAATCGCCTCCGGAAGTTGTCAACGTGTTTGAGACACCGCGTCGTCGAGATTACTGAAGCGTAGGAGCCGTCGTCGCCCTGAGCGCCGCCGCTGCTACGCCGAGCGCCGCCACGTCGTGCGTCGCCGCCGCTGCGCCGAGCGCCACCGCTGCGCCGGGCGCCGCCACGTCGTTCGTCGCCGCTGCGCCGAGCGCCACCGCTGCGCCGGGCGCCGCAGCGTCGTGCGTCGCCGCAGCGTCGTGCGTCGCAGCGTCGTGCGTCGCCGCCACGAGCGCCATCGCGCTGAGGGCGGCCGTGCTGGCGACCGCTGCGTTGCCCAGCGCAAGCGCCTCGCCGGGGGCTGCACCCCCGGACCCCCGCGGCTCGGCGCCGCCACGCGCCGGTGCTGCGCGGCCGACCGTCGCCGTATCGTCGCCAGCGCCGACTGCGGGAGCGCGTGGCGTCGTCGAGCTCTGGGGCTCGGCCTGCACCTTCGGCTTGTTGATCCACACGGCGGTCGGCAGGCTCGGCGGCGTCGGAAGCCCACGCGGGAAGCGCTCGGGATGGGCGCGGTATGCCGCCTCGAGGACCGCCGCACGCTCTGCTGCCTTCGCGGCGGCGAGGCCGTAGTGCACGTCGTGCGGCGTGAGCAGGCCGAGCCCGACGTGGTGATGGTCGTTGTTGTACCAATCGAAGAACGGGCCGCAGTGGGCGCGCGCATCCTGCTCGCAGCCGAAGCGCTCCGGAAACTCGGGCCGATACTTGAGCGTCTTGAACTGCGCCTCGGAGAACGGGTTGTCGTTGGAGACGTGCGGCCGTGAGTGCGTCTTGGTGACGCCCAGGTCCGCGAGCAGCAAGGCCACGGGCGTCGACTTCATCGACGACCCTCGGTCCGCGTGCAGCGTGAGCTGCTCCGGGGCGATGCCCTGACGCGCGCACGTCTCTGCGATGAGCTTCTTCGCCAGCGCGCCGCTCTCGCGCGGTGCGATCATCCAGCCCACGACGTAGCGGCTGAACACGTCGAGGATCACGTACAGGTAGAAGTAGGTCCACTTCGCCGGGCCGAGCAGCTTGGTGATGTCCCAGCTCCAGAGCTCGTTCGGCTTCGTCGCCAGCAGCTCAGGCGCCGCGTAGTGCGGGTGACGGAGCTGATCGCGGCGCTCGCGGACCTCGGCGTTCACCGCGAGGATGCGGTACATCGTGCGCACCGAGCAGTGGTACTCCCCCTCATCGAGCAGCTGCGCCCAGACCTCCGTGGGCGCAAGGTCCACGAAGCGCGGCTCGTGCAGCCGAGCGAGGACGAGGTCGCGCTCCTCAGTGGACAGCGCTCGCGGCGGCGGAGGCTTCCGCGCCGACGGCGCCCTCGGCTTCAGCAGTCGGTAGTACGTGGCCCTGGGCAGGCCGAGCGCCGCGCATGTGGGCGCAACGCCGAGCTCGGTCTTGGCGCTGATGATCGCGTCCATCACGGCACCTCGTTCGGGTCCGGCAGAGCGATGCCCAGAATCTCGGCAACTTTTTTTTGGAGCGCTACCAGCGCCTCGGCGCGCTCCGCACGCTTCCTCAGCTTCGCCATCTCGCGCTCGAGCTCCGCGACCCGCAGCGCGTTCGGATCAGGAGGATGGGCCTTCGGCCCTCGCTTCTTCGGAGTGAGCCCGGCCAGCTCGCCCCGCTCGCGCTGCGACCGCCACACCATGAGATGCGACGAGTACAGGCCCTCGCGCCGCAGCATCTCGCCGAGCGCACCCTTGCGCCCCGATGCCTGATGGCCGTCGGCCTCGCGGAGGATCCGCAGCTTGTACTCGGCCGTGAACCGTCGACGCGTCGCCTTCGCCGACACCTCCGTCGGCCGGGCGGCTGCCTGGTCTTGCGTTCCGTTCTTCATCGAGAGATCCCAACTCGCCCTCTACACTAAACTTCGGGGGGAGCGGTGTCTCACGCACGTTGGCACAGAGGGCTCCGAAGAACGCGGCTAGTGTGCGCGCGAGCCCCTTCGTGACGACTTGCTTACGCTTGGCACGCCCGCCCTTGGCCTTGGCGTAGTACTGCGCGACGAGCGCCCGGGTGGAACGGGCGCGGTATCGCCTAAGGACCTCGGCGTCGACGGCAGCGCAGAGCGCATCGAGCAGCGCCTGCTTCGCGACAACCTGATCCTCGGCGTTGTAGCGCGCCCAGCCGCCGGACCAAGAGAACACGGTAAGGGCCAGGCGGATGTCGATGCAAAGATCCTCGATAGATCGCTCGATGGTGGACCACCGCTCGGCGAACTCCGCGCGGTCGAGGGAACCGGCCTGATCGACGCGAAGTCGTAGCGGATCGAGCAGCGCCTCGCACAGCGGTTGCAGTGCCGCCCACACCACCATCGCGTCGGGGTTCCCCGGGAGCGGCAACTTGGCGCGCTCGAGCGCCGACGAGGTGTGCGCGTAGCGAGGGCGATGCCGAAGGTGGAACGCCAGGTTGACCATCGCGCCGTCGATCGACACAGCCTCGGGCAGAAACCACGCTCCTCGGGCCTGCTGCACCTCGAGCTGGAACGCCTCCGCCATCATGGATCTGAGCTGGCCTGGGACACCGACGAGCTCGACCCGATCCGTCTTCCCCTCACGCACAATGTCAACGACGCGCTGATGACCCTGCAGTGCGCGGATTGCGAGGCCCGCAAGCACCACGTCGACCGCCTCGAAGTCGGGCGCACGTCCCTCGTCGCGTTCCAGCTGAAGCCACTCGCTCGACGTAGACGTCGCCAAAGCGCGGACGCCAAAGGACTCGTTACTCACGGATCCTCTCCATGAGCTCGACGAATTGTTCGAAGCTGACAGGCTTCGGCGAGGACTGCGCGTAGGCGGCGTACCGTTGCGCGAGCGCCTCACGCTCTCGCTCGACCCGCCGCCCCTCGACGCGTGCCTCGTCGTGGACAACCCGCTGTTCGAGGGCCCCACGCTCCGCGAGGACAAAGAAATCAGGCCGCTCGGCGCTCTCGACACCTCTCGACCCGGCGACCTCGACGGCGTCTCGCGCTTCGCGGGTGGGCGCATCCGTCAGCGGCGGGGGATCCATGTCATTTTCTCGGTACAGCGTCTCGATGTGGCTCTCGAGCCCGAGTTCACCGTGGAAAACGATGTCCAACTGTTGCTCGGCTGCAGCGAGCCTACCCGTCAGCGCCGGGTGGTGCAGGACTCGGATGCCTCGGCCGAGAAACTGGTAAAACTCGCTGAAGCTCCCGTAGGGCCGCATGGGCACCACGACGGTGATGGCCGGGAAGTCGTACCCCTGCCCGAGCATCTTGAGCTGCACTAGCCCCTGAAGATCGCCGGAGGGCTCCTCGAAGCGCATGCGCGTTGCCTTGATGCGCGCGGACGTCATCGAGTAGTGCACGTACGCACACGGGATGCCGTGCTCGTTAGCGATGGTCGCGACCTGCTCAGCATGCCGCTCGCCTAGCGCAGCGAAGAGCACCCGAGGCTTCACTGGCGCAAGGAGCTCCGCCTGCCGGTCCAGCGCGGCGCGCACCGCGCGCATCACCTGCCGGATCGGCTCGTGCGACCGGGCCGTGACGCGCGCGAGCTTTCGTTCATCCTCGAGCAGCGCGATGATCTGGTCGCGGCCGCGGATTTCTTCGCGCCGGCCGTCGGGCCAGACCATCTCGTACGTGGTCTCGTCGGCCTCGGGGGCGAAGCGGTGGATGTGGAGATTCTTCGCGTTGCCGTCCGCGATCGAATCGATCAGCCGGTACCGGTACACGACGTCCGCCTCGATGGGCTTGCCGTCGAGGCGCTGAAAGCATGCCGACATCAGAAGCGTCCGCGCGGCGGCAAAGTGTGCGAACGCGCGCTGGTACGAGTCCGCGGCCGCGATGTGTGCTTCGTCGACGATCAGGAAGTCGATGTCTCCGGGCTCCAGCTTCGAGAGGAGATCGTCGGGGTCTTCGCCGGTGCCCAGGGAATGAAAGTTCGTGACGATGACGTCGGCGCCGAGGAGCTGGTCACGCGTGACATCCTTGATCGCGGCGAGCTTCGTGTCCTCTCGGTCGCGGTCGAGCACCAGCAGCTTGGGGGGGCGACATCCGGGGATGAGCGGTCCGCCGGGGAGCGTGTAGAGGACGTTTCGTGATTCGTTCGGGTCGAGCGCCGTACTGAACGTGCCGAGGATCACGCTGCCCGGCGTCACGATGAGCGCGCGGCGGCGCGTGAAGGCGAGGCACGCCGCGACTCCGAGGGCCGTCTTCCCCGCGCCTACCGACATCACGCACGCGGCCCGGCGGCCGCCGCTTCCGTAATAATTGCCGAGGGCCGCGAATGCCTCCGCCTGGCAACGTCGCAGGGTACGCTGATCAAGCCGTTGTCGCGCTTGGTCGAAGTAGGTGGGGGTCATCGGGGACCGCTGGGTCGGGGATCGGCGAAAACTAGCGAGCGGATCCGAGTCCATCTCTGGCTGCTCGACGACTGGGTTGGAGATGACGAAAGCGGCGAGCCTGTTGTCGAGGGAGAGCAGGGCCTGGAGCTGCTGGACACACCGCCGGGTGTCCCGGCGGATCGCGTCGTAAGAGAATCGGACGACGATGCGCCCGCTCGCGTGGAGATCATTCTGCCTGATCCTGTCGTACGTGAACGCCGCACGATGGCCGTGGTACTCGAACCCATCGAGCTCGATGGCGAACCGGCACGCCTCTCCGAGGATCTCGAAGTCTACGCGGTAAGCGTGCCCAGCAACAACGACCTCGGCTTGGGGCACCACATGGCGTGCAAGCTCGGCCGTTGCGCTGGGCGCGAGCACCCAGCGGAGGAACGCGTACTCGAGGAACGAGTCGGCCCGGAGCGCGGTCGACCACGGCTCAGCCATCTTCGGCGTTCAGACGACCGACCCGCGCGCGAAGTCCGGCGACATCGACTGAGGGTTGGAAGCGCGCGAACCTCTCCGCCGCCAGCAAAGCGTCGCGAAGGAACCCCTCGGTCTCGTAGAGGTCGACAAGCCGGCGGAACGCGAGGATGCGGAAGTATTCGTCGCGCTTGGGGTCGCTTCTGAAGGCCTCGGGATGGGCCTCAACCAAGCGGACATCGAGCCAGCTCAGCCACTCGACAAAAGCGAGATGCTCGGGCTCGCCGCGACGCCGTTTCCACAGCAGTTCCGCCGCACTCTGCATCGCGAAATGGTAGTCGGCGGGCTCACCAGGAAGCTCGATCGCGGCGAGCACGTCGGCTCGAACTCTCACGCTGGCGTGCTCGCTGCTGGGGGAGAATCCCAAGCGATGAGCTGGCGATGCCGTCGTTCCCCCCTCGGGGGTGGACCACGAAAGGCTGGTGGTGCGCTTGCCTTCGAATTCGTAGCGGTGGACCTGGGGCGTCGCGTCGCGTTCGGGTAGGCGGGCGCGCAGCGCGTCGTCTCCGGCGTACCCAATGCTGGGGATGTCGGCGAGCCGGCGGTACCAGGTAGTCCCCTGGGGCATTTCGACCAGAGACTATCTCAGCGCTGGCAAACGCATCGGCGTAGTGAGGTTCTGCAGGGTGACGTCGACTGCCGCGGCGCCAAGGCTGACGGTGTCCCTGACGACGCGATCGCTCGGGGGGCTACGGCGTCGAGCGGAGGCGGCACTCCAGCCGAGATCTCCTTGACCAGGTATCGCCTGTCCCGTGCGTCTACCATGGCGATGTAGTCTCGCGCGGAAGCGACGGCGGCCTCACGCTCCGGCGGCGCCGCAGCGCTGCCCGGCCCCTCGGAAGCCGCGAGGAGCTCCCACAGGACCGACCATGCAAGGGCTTGCAAGCAAAAGCCGAACTCAGGCCGGTCATGGAAGGGGGTGAGGGGCTCAACCCCGGTGCGGAGTCGGGCGCGACCGCAAAGATCGTCAACCACCGATGCAACGGTGACACCTCGGCAGCCGGCGATAGCCGCCGTGGCCCGTGCGGCCGCGGTCGTAAGGGGGAACTCGTTCGGTTCATTGACCTGGAGCTCGGGTGCCTTCGCCTCCGTGGGCAGAGCGAGGCGTTTGCCATACGCTGCCACGAGCGCGCCGAGCACGCGCGCGTCACGATGTTGGGCCGCGAGTCCGACGTGGAACAGAGCCACCACGAAGTCCGGGCGCGACATGCGGAGCAGGTTCATAGCGAGGAATTCTAGGTCGACGTCATCGAGACGGGAGAGGGCGTGGAGCATGAGCGGCGCCATGATGCCGAGGTCGGGGCGCCGTACGGGATCGGCCCATGCCGCAACCAGGATCGCAATCTCGCGCGAGGGTAGGACACGTCGCAGTTCATCGAGAGCGGCGCTCAAGTCCCTCTTCGGCGCTACGGCACCGCACCACTCGTAGCCCGCGACGGCATGAGCCGCGAGCGCGCGAAGGAGGGCGCTCCGCGCGCCGAGAAAAGCAGCGGACAGGGACGTTGTCCACGGCTGCACCCTAGCCGCGAGATGATCCACGGTCGCTTCCAGGAGATCCGGATCAAGCAGGTCTTCCGCGAGGCGAAGGGCGCGACGGGGTGCGAGCAGGCACAAGACCGCGTAAGCGAACGACCGTCCCCGGCGACCCCCGCCGTGCAGGTCTAGGTGCCCCGTGGACCAGATACCCCCGGCATATCGGACAATCTCAAAGCTTGCTGCTGTTCGCGTCAGCGCCTGACGCAGCTGCATGACGTTCTGATTCAGTCCCGGATACGGGATCGTGGGATCAGCTGGGAACGCGAAGCGCTTCCGGAGGAATCCCTCCAGCTTCCGTGCCGCACGAGCGGGCAGCCGTGCAACCACGGCCTCCGGCGTCACAGGCAACCCTCGCGCAGCCATGTCGCCGAGCGCGACGATGGCCCTGCCCATGGAGTGGCGCTTCGGCTTCCTCCTGACCCCCCGCGGCTTATCCGGCAGGGGCAGGAGGCAAGCCAGTACCCTCTCGGCGTGCCCAGTGTCCCGAGCGATCCAGACGGGCGGCGCGGTGCCGTCCGCCGCGAAGTAGCCGGCGGCGACCGCCCGTCGCAGCCGCATCGCTTTGCCGCGGCGAGTTGGGACCAGCCTCTTCACGATCCACCGCCAATCCGGCATCGAGGTCGGCTCGGGTGCCGGAGGGCGCGCGACCTCGGGGGGCCATAGTTTCGCAATTTGTACCGAGCCGCTGCCGGACCTGCCGAGGAGCGTGTCCAGGTCGTCGAGCACCGCGGCGGTAGTTCCCGGCGGGAGCTCGACGACGATCACGGGATACCTTCGAGCCAGTCCAGAGAACGAGTTCGTCAAGGCGAACGCCCGGGGGGCTTGGTCGCCGGAGTTGAGAACGAGGATCCGATCGTGGAACGCCTGGTCACCACCGGAGCGCGTTGCGCGAAGGACGGTGATGTTCGGAAGGCCGAGCCCCCTCATGTTCTCCAGGTATCCAAGGAGCGCGTTGCACTCCTTGCCGTCGTCCTCGTGAAGATTCGTCACGATGGTGAGCTCAGCGTCCACGTTGCCGATCCGGGACAGCAACGCCTCCGCACCGACCACGTCGAAGAACGGGTCGAGAAGCCAAGCTCGATCCGCCTCCCGAATCTTCTCGGCGAAGGCGACGATCGCCCGGCCCCGGCCGTCGGCGCCCACTGGGAAATACTCATGGGCTGCCGGTTTCGCGCGTACTAGATCGAACAGCGCCGAGGACGCTAGGAGCCTGGCGGTTCGCCAAGGCTCGGGCTCGGCCGCTAGAAGCCGATCCATCGCTAGGCCGCGCTCGACGACACGGCCAACGGCCGCGAGTGTTTCGGCGGACGCCTGCCCGGCACCCACGGCGCCCTCGACCTGCTTTTGCAAGCGGTCGGAGAGATTCGTCGCTCGACCACCCCCCATCAGGATCTGCATGCGGATTTCGTAGTTGGCGACGCTCTGTTCCTCAAGCACGAGCTCGCCACCTACCCAAGCACGGACGTCGATCCGGTGAACGGCCTGGCCGGCATCAATCACGAACGAGGGAGGATCTCCAGCGGACCACGTTCTCACGACATCCGTGATGACGGCGCCATCCGTGGCGACCAGCCTCACGTTCACGACCAGTGAGGGTGAAGAGCTGATCATCCCCCGGTTTTGTGGACACCCCAGATGGCGCGATACTGCGCACGGAGTGAGCCATGGCGAAGAGGAAGCGACGCAAGTTCACGGCGGAGTTCAAGGCTGAGGCGGTTCGCCTCTACGAGGTGGGAGACAGGACGATCGGGCAGGTGGCGCGAGATCTCGACCTGACGGAGACGGCGCTGCGAGAGTGGGTGAAGCGAGCGGAGGTCGACGCTGGGAAGGGCCCGCCGGGTGCGCTGACCACGGCCGAGCGGGACGAGCTGGCGCAGCTGCGCCGGGAGAACAAGCGGCTGCTGATGGAGCGCGAGATCCTGAAAAAAGCCGCGGCCTTCTTCGCGAAGGAGACGACGTGAAGTTCGCGTTCATCCGCGTGGAGAAGGCGTCGTACCCAACGACACTGCTCTGTTCCGTGCTCGAGGTCTCGCGCAGCGGCTACTACGCATGGTGGCGTCGATCGCCGTCGGCCAGGAAGCAAGAGGACGCGCAGCTCGGCGTGGAGATCGCGGCCACCCACAAGCGCAGCCGCAGCACCTACGGCAGCCCCCGCGTTCATCGCGACCTCCGTGCCCGCGGCATCCGCGTCGGCAAGAAGCGCGTCGAGCGCCTGATGAGGCAGGCTGGCATCGTGGCCAAGCGGCGCCGCCGGTTCCGCAAGACCACCGACTCGAACCATCCGGATCCGATCGCGCCCAACGTGCTGCAGCGGCAGTTCACGGTCGACCTGCCCAACACCGCCTGGGTGACCGACGTCACCTGCATCTGGACGCTCGAGGGGTGGCTGTACCTCGCGGCCATCCTCGACCTGTGCTCGCGTCGCGTGGTTGGCTGGGCCACGAGCGCCAACAACGACCGAGAACTCGCCCTGGAGGCGCTGCGTGTCGCGGTGGCCGCTCGGCGCCCCGCTGCGGGACTGCTCCATCACTCCGACCGCGGGAGCCCCTACGCCAGCGACGACTACCGCGAAGCCCTCGACCAGGCGCAGATGGTGCCGAGCATGAGCCGGAAGGGCGACTGCTGGGACAATGCCGTCGCCGAGAGCTTCTTCGCCACCTTGAAGGGCGAGCTCACCGACCACGAGACCTACGCCACGAGGGCTACCGCGGTGGCATCCATCGGCGACTACATCGACGGCTTCTACAACATCGAGCGCCGCCACTCGGCACTCGACTACATCAACCCCATCGAGTTCGAGCTGAAGCTCCAGTCGATGGGCGATTCGGATTCCAAGTCGAAGCACAAGGCAGCATAGTCAGACTGTCCACGAGACCGGGGGAGGCTCACGTTGTCGCCCCTACACCGCACTCTGGGCGGCGCGAGCCCGTCAGCCCGCAG
>JBBJLW010000055.1:0-11163 GCA_037720595.1 Gaiellaceae bacterium
TTCGAGTCGCTCCGCCCGTTGTGGTTAGATTCGTCGCAATGCTTGTGCCAAAAGAATCATCGTTTGCCGCGAATTGTCCAGCAGTGATTCTATTGTGTTGTTTCCATACGAGCGGATCTATCACTATGGGCAGCTGCGCGCCGTCCGTCGACACGCTGATCAGAATCGAGTCGCCCGCCGTGGAAAGGGAAACTGGAAGCTCCGACCCATACGCGTCCATCGCGAATGCTTCGCCGTATTTGAGCCGCCCGCCGGCCGCCTCACCATCCGAAGCAACGAGCTCTAGACCCCCATCAACCAGGACGGGCTTGACGCCATCGGCAGTGACCCGCATCACGAGGTTCGTCGAAGCCCCAGGAGCGCCCGGCGGCAACTCGTACACGGTGAAGCCATGCTCGAGCCCGAGCTCGCCGAGGCCGTACCACTCCTCCAGCGAATTGCCTCTCTCCAGCACGACCTCGTTGCCATCGAGCGATGTGCCACTGACTCCGGGGGCATCGGCCATCGCCTCCCCCAGGCCCCAACTTCGGAACTGTAGATCGACTCTCGATGTCGATTGCTCCGTCGAGTCATCGCGCCAACCCGACGCGCCTTCATCGCGCCAGGATGCCTGTGCTCCTCCGGACACCTCGTCGGGGTGTGGTTCCCATCCTGATCACGACGCCCTCCGGATGGACACCCTCGGCGCTCGCAGTGTGAGCGCCATCGCGGCGCTCCAGCGGTCGCTGAGCGCCAAGGCACGGAGCTGAATGATGTGCTCGCCGGAGTCGACCTTCCAGCGCGCGCCACATCGCTTCATTCGGATTCCGACGAGCGTCTTGCAGGTTGCCTCGACGTTCCCGCTGCCGATGGGCAGGCCCCGCTGACGTGCCGACGCGTACTTCATGCGGTCGATGTTGTTATCGAGGTAGGTGATCGCATCGTGGACCGGCCGCTGACCATCGATGCGGACGCCCTCGCGCCCGGACTCGATGAGCTCGCGAAGGATCTTGCGCGCAGCCAGGTCGCTGTTGAGGAGCGCCAGCTTCCAGCGGCTCAGCTCCTTGGTGGCACCCTCCCCGAAGATCGCTTTCGCCGCAGGTGCGAGCTTCTCCACGACGTGGAAGTAGTCGAGCAACTCGACCCGGTCGATGTCGGCGTCCAGCTCCTTGCCGAGCAGGTTCCACATCTCCGGCGCGCCGTCGTTGAGCACCGCGAGCAAGAGCTTCGGGCGCTTGCCGCGCAGCGCCATCGCGTCGTCCACCAGTGCCGTGCAGACGGCTGCCGGATCGCATCCCGGCATCGTGCCGTACCGTATGGTGTGAATGCCCTCCCCGTTGCCGTCGTGCAGGGTCACCGTTCCGCAGTACGCCATGCGGTAGACCCGAGCGACCGGGTTCTTCGCCGCGCCTCTTCGCGGGCGTCCGACAGGTCGTGCCCGCGGTTCCTCCATCGGCACGGCCACCCGGTCGAGCGAGATGCTGATGCTGCGGGCCTCGCGCGGCACATCGTAGGCTTCGATGAGCTCGCGCTCGACCCTCTCCCGCACGCCGGCGTAGATCGACCCCACCGCATGCCCCACCCGCTCGAAGCTCGAGCGCGAATACGGCAGACGCCCGATCTCCCGAGCCGTCGCTTCCGCCTCCCGCGATGTCCCCTGCTGCAGCAGATGCGCCATGCCGCGAGCGGCGCCGGGCAGCCACACGCCATCAACAGCCCCGCTTCGCAGTGCAACGAGGTCGACCGTCGCGCCGTTGCGTTCTCCGGCGCGCCGGTAGAGAGAGCGGGCGACGCCCGGCACCTCCCCCGCCTGGCTCATGAAGGTCGTCTCGTATCGACCCACACGTACGTGCTCGACGCCGTCGATCCGCAGTCGCGGCTCATCCACGTCGAGTGCCGCCAACGCTATCCCATGCGAACAGCGCTCCACCGCGGCAAGCCCCTCCCGAAGCGCGTTCTCGAATCTGTCGTACGCGGTCGTCGGCGACAGGCCCGACGCCCGCTCCACCTGCGCCTCCACCTGCACCAGCAACTCGCGCAGCGCCGGAACCATCTCCTTGAGCGCCGCCGGAACCTCCAGCATGATGTTCGACACGGGGCATCCTCCTGGTCTGGCCTTAGCAACTCGACCTTACAGGCTCTGCCCCGTTCTTCATCCGCTGCTCGTCACGGCACCCGCGAGTTGCCGTGTACAAAGAATCTTCCGCTCAGGATGAGATCCCGACCCCTCGTGCGTAAGGTGACCGAGAAGGTTTTGCTGCGCAGGGGCGCGGCGCGACCCAAGAAGCCTCTCCTAATGGATGAGTGGGTGCACAGCAGAGGACGTGCGGCGTGAACGTGCTTGGAGCGGCGCGGCTCCGAGAGGTCGACCCTCGCGCGAGAGTGGAGAAGTGGCGTCTGCGCGATCCTGCCACAGCTGGGCGGCCTGCGGCAGACTCGAAGACGCACGGACGAGCGGCGACACTGGCGGTTCCTACGCCAACCAACGGAGCCGTCGTCCATGCGCGCCACCAGTCTACTCCGCGTCCTGCTCGGTCTGAACCAGACGATCGTCGTCGCCTTCGAGCTCGTGGCCTTCGGCTTGCTCGTGCAGGTCAAGCCCACCACGTGGGTGCCCCGCTGCGGCGGGTGCGGGCGGCCTTGCGCACGCCTGTACGATCGCAAGCTGCGCACCTGGCGGCACCTGGACGTGCTCGGCCTCCGGGTCGAGCTGCAGTACCAGCGTCGGCGGGTGGACTGTCGGCGGTGCGGGGTCACCGCCGAGATGGTCCCCTGGGCCGAGCCGGGCTCGCGGTACACCCGCCCGTTCGAGGAGGTCGTCGCCTACCTCGTGCAGAAGACCGACAAGACCACGGTCGCCTCGATGATGGGGATCGGTTGGGCGACCGCGGGGAGCATCATCCAGCGCGTCGTCGCCCGACTGGGGCCCAAGGACCTGCTCGACGGCCTGACACAGATCGGGATCGACGAGCTGAGCTACCGCAAGCACCACGAGTACATCACCATCGTGACCGACCACGGCACGGGCCGGGTGGTGTGGGCTGCGCCGGGCAAGAGCGCAGAGACCCTGCGCCAGTTCTTCCGCGAGCTGGGGGCCGAGCGCGCGGCGAAGCTCGAGGTGGTGACGATCGACATGTCGCCCGCCTACATCGAGGCCGTGCGCGAGATGGCGCCCGACGCCCGGTTGGTCTTCGACCGGTTCCATGTGCAGCGGCTTGCGCACGACGCGCTGGACGAGGTGCGCCGCGCGCAGGTCCGAGAGCTTGCGGGTACTCCGGAGGCGAGCGTCGTCAAGAAGACGCGCTACGCGCTGCAGAAGAATCCGTGGAACGTCACGCAGCCGGAGAGCGAACGGCTCTCGGAAGTCCAGCGCCGCAACCGCCCCCTCTACCGCGCCTATCTGCTCAAGGAGACGCTCGCCGCCATCCTCGATGGTCGGCAGGTGAACGTCGCACGCAGCCGGCTCCTCGAATGGTCCAGCTGGGCAACGCACTCTCGACTCGAGCCCTTCAAGAAAGTCGCGAAGACGGTCGTCAAGCACGTCGAGGGCATCGTCGGCTACGTGGCCACAGGGCTCTCGAACGGGCGCGTGGAAGGCATGAACGGCAAGGTCCGCGTGCTCACACGCCGGGCCTACGGCTTTCACAGCGCCGCAAGCCTCATCGCAATGCTCTTCCTCTGCTGCTCCGGGATCACGTTGATCATCCCCCGGTTTTGTGGACACCCCAGATGGCGCGATACTGCGCACGGAGTGAGCCATGGCGAAGAGGAAGCGACGCAAGTTCACGGCGGAGTTCAAGGCTGAGGCGGTTCGCCTCTACGAGGTGGGAGACAGGACGATCGGGCAGGTGGCGCGAGATCTCGACCTGACGGAGACGGCGCTGCGAGAGTGGGTGAAGCGAGCGGAGGTCGACGCTGGGAAGGGCCCGCCGGGTGCGCTGACCACGGCCGAGCGGGACGAGCTGGCGCAGCTGCGCCGGGAGAACAAGCGGCTGCTGATGGAGCGCGAGATCCTGAAAAAAGCCGCGGCCTTCTTCGCGAAGGAGACGACGTGAAGTTCGCGTTCATCCGCGTGGAGAAGGCGTCGTACCCAACGACACTGCTCTGTTCCGTGCTCGAGGTCTCGCGCAGCGGCTACTACGCATGGTGGCGTCGATCGCCGTCGGCCAGGAAGCAAGAGGACGCGCAGCTCGGCGTGGAGATCGCGGCCACCCACAAGCGCAGCCGCAGCACCTACGGCAGCCCCCGCGTTCATCGCGACCTCCGTGCCCGCGGCATCCGCGTCGGCAAGAAGCGCGTCGAGCGCCTGATGAGGCAGGCTGGCATCGTGGCCAAGCGGCGCCGCCGGTTCCGCAAGACCACCGACTCGAACCATCCGGATCCGATCGCGCCCAACGTGCTGCAGCGGCAGTTCACGGTCGACCTGCCCAACACCGCCTGGGTGACCGACGTCACCTGCATCTGGACGCTCGAGGGGTGGCTGTACCTCGCGGCCATCCTCGACCTGTGCTCGCGTCGCGTGGTTGGCTGGGCCACGAGCGCCAACAACGACCGAGAACTCGCCCTGGAGGCGCTGCGTGTCGCGGTGGCCGCTCGGCGCCCCGCTGCGGGACTGCTCCATCACTCCGACCGCGGGAGCCCCTACGCCAGCGACGACTACCGCGAAGCCCTCGACCAGGCGCAGATGGTGCCGAGCATGAGCCGGAAGGGCGACTGCTGGGACAATGCCGTCGCCGAGAGCTTCTTCGCCACCTTGAAGGGCGAGCTCACCGACCACGAGACCTACGCCACGAGGGCTACCGCGGTGGCATCCATCGGCGACTACATCGACGGCTTCTACAACATCGAGCGCCGCCACTCGGCACTCGACTACATCAACCCCATCGAGTTCGAGCTGAAGCTCCAGTCGATGGGCGATTCGGATTCCAAGTCGAAGCACAAGGCAGCATAGTCAGACTGTCCACGAGACCGGGGGAGGCTCACACTCCCGGTCGGTCGGACTGTGAACTGCACCGCTGTGGAGGGTTTCCCGGCTTCCGCTGGCACCGTTTCATAGTCGAGGGGCGGCCTCGACGGTCCCTCCTCCACGACAAAGAGGTCCCCAACCAGCGCGAGGTCGCGGCCGCGGAGATCGCGTCCGACAAGCGCGCCGACCTCGTCGAGCAGGGTTCCGTGCACCTCCCGTCGTTCGCGCAGGCGGCGGTCACCGGGATGCAGGGCGTCGAGACCCGCGACCTTGTTCGCCATGACGAAGTGATGCACGAGGCCAAGATCGGTCGAGGGCGAGAGCATGAGGCGGTTCACGTGGTCCATGCTTCCCAAGACCGGGGGACGCCGCAGGTATCCGAACAGGAACCGCTCGACCTGCTGGCCGGAGCCGTACTTCTTGTCCCAGCATGGCGCCTCCAGGAACCTCGTGGCCTCTCGCCAAGGGCTGCGGAGGCGGAGAAGACGAACCCCCGTTGCCAAGCGCTGGTCGCGAACGCGCCGACCGGCGATCGCCTCCGGCACGAGCCGGCCTACGCCGTAGAGGGGGACGGCTACTTGCTGAACGCGGTCATCGTCATCACCGCGCCGTGGGCCTTGCGCGTAAAAGATCGACAACTCCAGCCATCGCACGTCGCAGCTTCCCAGTTCGGGGGTCATGTCCCCATCGTCTCCAAGCTGCCCCAAGATTAGTGCGCTACCAGAAGGACTCCGAGCTGCCGGCGGAGAAGACCCTCGCGACCATCAATCGCGCGAGACGCTCCCAACCGCGTGGCGCGCAGGCGGACCTACGCTAATTTGGCTCTCGGTCGATTCGGGCCAGCACCAGGGGACCCTGGCGAGCTGTCAACATCCGCACCTCTGCTGGCGGATGCGCGCGCGGCTGACAGCGCAACCTCGCGGTCAGAAAACCGCTTCCGCTCTTCACCCAGAATCTGTTCGTCCTCATGCCCCTTGCCCGCAATAATGATCACATCCAGCTCGCGCGCTTCCGCCACGGCGTTGTGTATCGCCACACTCCGGTCAAGCTCAACCTTGACGCCCGGGTGGGTTGCAAGGCCTGCTCGTATATCAGAAACAATTGCCGCCGGATCCTCGCGTCGGGGGTTGTCTGTCGTCAACACGATCTTATCGGCGACGGATGCTGCGCAGCCCATAAGCGGACGCTTCTGTTTGTCGCGCTGCCCACCTGCACCGAAGACTACCGTGAGTTGGCCTTCGCACAGGGCCCTCGCGCAGCGCAATGTTCTCGCGAGGGCATCGGGCGTGTGCGCATAGTCGACCACTACATAGGGCCGTTCGGCGACCACCTCGAAGGGGTGTGGTTCCCATCCTGATCACGACGCCCTCCGGATGGACACCCTCGGCGCTCGCAGTGTGAGCGCCATCGCGGCGCTCCAGCGGTCGCTGAGCGCCAAGGCACGGAGCTGAATGATGTGCTCGCCGGAGTCGACCTTCCAGCGCGCGCCACATCGCTTCATTCGGATTCCGACGAGCGTCTTGCAGGTTGCCTCGACGTTCCCGCTGCCGATGGGCAGGCCCCGCTGACGTGCCGACGCGTACTTCATGCGGTCGATGTTGTTATCGAGGTAGGTGATCGCATCGTGGACCGGCCGCTGACCATCGATGCGGACGCCCTCGCGCCCGGACTCGATGAGCTCGCGAAGGATCTTGCGCGCAGCCAGGTCGCTGTTGAGGAGCGCCAGCTTCCAGCGGCTCAGCTCCTTGGTGGCACCCTCCCCGAAGATCGCTTTCGCCGCAGGTGCGAGCTTCTCCACGACGTGGAAGTAGTCGAGCAACTCGACCCGGTCGATGTCGGCGTCCAGCTCCTTGCCGAGCAGGTTCCACATCTCCGGCGCGCCGTCGTTGAGCACCGCGAGCAAGAGCTTCGGGCGCTTGCCGCGCAGCGCCATCGCGTCGTCCACCAGTGCCGTGCAGACGGCTGCCGGATCGCATCCCGGCATCGTGCCGTACCGTATGGTGTGAATGCCCTCCCCGTTGCCGTCGTGCAGGGTCACCGTTCCGCAGTACGCCATGCGGTAGACCCGAGCGACCGGGTTCTTCGCCGCGCCTCTTCGCGGGCGTCCGACAGGTCGTGCCCGCGGTTCCTCCATCGGCACGGCCACCCGGTCGAGCGAGATGCTGATGCTGCGGGCCTCGCGCGGCACATCGTAGGCTTCGATGAGCTCGCGCTCGACCCTCTCCCGCACGCCGGCGTAGATCGACCCCACCGCATGCCCCACCCGCTCGAAGCTCGAGCGCGAATACGGCAGACGCCCGATCTCCCGAGCCGTCGCTTCCGCCTCCCGCGATGTCCCCTGCTGCAGCAGATGCGCCATGCCGCGAGCGGCGCCGGGCAGCCACACGCCATCAACAGCCCCGCTTCGCAGTGCAACGAGGTCGACCGTCGCGCCGTTGCGTTCTCCGGCGCGCCGGTAGAGAGAGCGGGCGACGCCCGGCACCTCCCCCGCCTGGCTCATGAAGGTCGTCTCGTATCGACCCACACGTACGTGCTCGACGCCGTCGATCCGCAGTCGCGGCTCATCCACGTCGAGTGCCGCCAACGCTATCCCATGCGAACAGCGCTCCACCGCGGCAAGCCCCTCCCGAAGCGCGTTCTCGAATCTGTCGTACGCGGTCGTCGGCGACAGGCCCGACGCCCGCTCCACCTGCGCCTCCACCTGCACCAGCAACTCGCGCAGCGCCGGAACCATCTCCTTGAGCGCCGCCGGAACCTCCAGCATGATGTTCGACACGGGGCATCCTCCTGGTCTGGCCTTAGCAACTCGACCTTACAGGCTCTGCCCCGTTCTTCATCCGCTGCTCGTCACGGCACCCGCGAGTTGCCGTGTACAAAGAATCTTCCGCTCAGGATGAGATCCCGACCCCCTCGAAGCGGCCGGGTAAGGGCTCGGCGCTGGACAGCGCATCCGCAGCCTGATTGGGAGCCACCCCTAGTGCGACCACAGTGGCAAATGCTGCGAGAGCATTTTCAGCAAATACGTCTCCGACTGATCGCACCCTGATCCACTGTGGCAGGTCACCGCGGTAATCCCCCGCCGCGTCCAATTCGATGCTCGTGCCTGTCCACGACAAACTTACGGACCGGGCGGCCAGATCAAGAGGGGCCAAGGCTTGCCCGCGCGTCGCTACCCCGTAACGCACGATGCGCACGCCCGAGGGCACGACCTCGGCGAGCAGTTCGCTCGCAGGATCACATCCGTTGAGAATCGCCACGCCACTCGGGGGCAGCTGCAGGAACAGCTGTGCCTTGCTGGCCAGGTAGTGCTCTGGTGAGCCGTGGGAATCAAGATGGTCGTGGGTCAGGTTAGTAAAGACGGCAGACGCGCACGGCCATGCCTTGGCGAAACCCCGCGCCAAGGCTTCACTTGTAAGCTCCACGGCCGCGTAACGACCGCCGGCGGCGAGACAACGGCGCATGGTCTCGACGAAGCCCATGTAGTTCAATGGCAGGTCGAGACGCTTTTCGTCGAGAAACGAGCCGAGCGTGGTTGTTCGCGCGACTGGCGTCGCAATGCGGGCCAGAGCCGCTGCGATCCAAGCCGTAGTGGATGACTTTCCGTTCGTCCCCGTGATGCCGACTGTGTACAATCGGCTGTGCCAGAACGGGGGTGCAACGGTTGTGTCAGCTCCGCCGGCCATTATGGTCCAAACACCGCTCCCTCTGCGCAGGAGTATAGGCCAAAATCACAGCCGTCAATTACACACGCCATAACGATCCCACGACCGGTGGCGTTCATGCCATCCAGTATCTCGTGGCAAGAGGGTTCTGCAGGGCCGGGGGCGACGCAGAGTTGTTCAGCGGTCGCGCAATCGCGGTCGGCCGAAGCGTCTGCGCAGGCCGTCGCGAGCGCTGTGAACGTGCACGCGTAGTCGCAGTTCAGGAGGGCAGCCATACAGGCTGCCGCCTTCTCTGCGACGGCAGGCTTGAGCTTGCTATTCGCGCCCTCACAATAGGGCTGGCAGCTTGACGTCAGAGTGGTGCACTCGGCGAGCGTTCCAGCTTCGTCGTCGCAGGCAGGCCCGCCACCGGCACCGGCACCGCCTCCGGTACCTCCGGTGGCCGCAGCGCCTCCCCCCCCGTTGGCACCGCTTCCCCCGTTCCCCTGGGGTTCTCCGCCGCTTCCGCCCGGAGATCCGGAGCCCCCCGTCCCAGTCGCGCCTCCACTACCTGAGTCTCTTTGCGGGTCGGAGCTGCAAGCCCCCGACGCGATGGCAGTAGCGAGGACAAGGAATCGTGTTCGATCGATCTTCATGCGACCCCCTTCATGCCGAAGTTCTCTTTGATCCCGATCCCGCCGGGCCTGCGCTAGGCTAGCGGGGTACGTTGTTCGCTGGAAGCTCTGCCGGGCTCAGGGCAGCACCGCCGGGAACCATGGAGCCCCCTTCCTACCGGATGGTGCCGTCGGGTTGCGTTGTCGCCGCGCCGCACGTCTTGCGCGTCGGGTGAAGCTCGCTGTCGAGCGTGCAGCGTCTCGGGATCTTCCGCCTCGTGCAGTCAGCGTCCGAGTTGCAGAAGAAGACACAATCGGTCCCGCCGTAGATGAAGTCGCAGCCGCCCGTCACGAGGTTGGCCTTGGCGCAACGCCCCGAGTCGACGCAGAGGCTTCCATCGGGAATCCTGCAACACACGCGGCCCCCCGAGCACTCGTTCCAGCCGCCGACACACTTCATCCCTCCACAACACCTTTGCCCCTTCTTGCCCGCCGCGTCGAAGTCCTCCTGCGTCGAGCACTCGACGCACGCCTGAGCGTCGCAGTGCTGGGTGCAGAATGCGTCCCCAGCTGCGCAGCGTGTGCAAGCGACCTTGGTGGCGTCAGGCGCTGCCCACAGCAGGACGTCGGCGTGCATCCACCCGAGCGGCTTTATGCTCCCGGTGAGCCGCACCTGGAACCAGGTGTCGGGCGTCTTCTTCCCCGGCGTGACCTTCTTCTCACCAAGTTCGACATGCGTCCCCGCCTTGAGCTGCTGGACGGCGGTGCTGTTGTCGAAGCCCGGACGATCGCGAACCGGCGCGCTCGGGTTTCCGCTGATCGGCACGACCGTCGCGGGCTGGCCGGCCCCCGAGCCCGACGACGAACCCGAACACGTACACGCCTCCCACTTCGAGCCGTCAGCGCTGCATGTCTGAGCCCCCTGTCCTGTGAGGCAGGTGCACGTCTGGGTCGAGCCCGGCGCGCACGCCTTGTCCCCCTTGCACGCCTCGACCGAGGACACGACGAGCAGGAACGCCAAGACCGCAACCATCCCCCGGAGGCGCATGGCCCCAACGTACGCGGCGGGCTCACGGCACCGCAAGAGAGCATGAAAGCCACGGAATCACGTAGAAGACCACCACGGCCGAGCTTGAGAAGTGGATGGAGGAACAGCTGCTCAACTGGCCAGGCGCACGACCGGTCAGCCGCGACGCCGCCGGTCTACCGCCGTCGCCGCCGCCAGCGCCGCGCCGCGCCGCCCAACAAGCGACGTGACTGCAGTGGTCAGACTCAGAGAGCGCGCAACTCGAGGTCGCCCGCGGCGCCGGCGTCGGTCATGCGCGCAGCGAGGTCGCGCAGAGCGTCCTCGCGAGGTGATTCTCGCTCTTCGTCGGGCAGAAGTCCCGGCGCGTCGCGCTAAGTATTGAGCCAGCTTCGAGATTTGAACTCGAGACCCACACGGTTTCCAAAAGGCCACTCGCCTCGGTGCTGTCGACCTTCCCGCGGGGCTGGTGCGCCTACCGGCGCGCCCCCGCGATGAACTCGGCAAGCTGCGTATCCGAGACGCGGACGGCGTTCATCACCCGTAGGTGACCGAGCTCGCCGCGCGCGCACAGCGCGTACACGGTGGCCGTGCACACACCGAGCTGCGCGGCGACATCGCGTACCGTCAGAAGCCCGTCCCGGCCGCCATCGATGACCCGAAGCTGCGGCCTGGCTGCTGCTCCAGGCGGGGCGGCTTGCAGCACCCTTGCAGCAAAATCCTTACGAACGCCGGCGAACGGATGCGATGGCTGGACAGGGGCTGCCCGACGACCAGGAAGGGTTCCCGATGCTTGCGAACGGCTACTACGCCCAGCTAGCGTCGGGTGGTCGACTGTCACGCCGGAGGCCGCGGGTTCGAGTCCCGTCCACCCCGCTAGAGCCCTCCTGGCGCAAAACCGGAGGGATTTCTGCTTTTGACACGCCGCCTCGACGCCGC
>JBBJLW010000010.1:0-108981 GCA_037720595.1 Gaiellaceae bacterium
CTGAGGACGCCGCGATCGTGCCGCACAGCACGGCCCGACGGCTCAAGGCTTCATTTTGAAGGGCGCTCTTAGTGCTCGAGCTCCGCACGTATCGCGACGGCGGCCAGACAGCCGTCGACGTCGCCGCGCAGGTCGCCGACTTCCTCGGAGCGGCCCGACAGACGCTCGAGCTCGCGCTCTACGACATCCGCCTCCACGACGAGGCGGCCGAGTTGGTCAAGGACTCGCTGGTCGGCGCGCACGAGCGCGGCGTCGATGTCCGGCTCGTCTACAACGCCGACTATTCGGCCCCGATCCCGGTGCCGCCGCCGCCGCGGACGGCGCCCGAGCTCCTCGAGGCGCTGCCGATCGCGACGAGGCCGATCCCCGGTGAGCCCGATCTGATGCACCATAAATACGTCATCCGCGATCAAGCCGCGATCTGGACTGGCTCGCTGAACTGGACGGACGACTCGTGGAGTCGCCAGGAGAACGCGGTCGCGATCGTCGAGTCCAAACCGCTCGCGCACGCTTTCGCGCTGAACTTCGAGGAGCTCTGGAGCGGCCAGGACGTGGAGCGGTCGGGGCAGGTCGAGCCCCGTCCGGTCGACGTGAGCGGGATCGAGATCCGCCCGTGGTTCGCGCCCGGACACGGCGAGGAACTGGCCCACCGAATCGCGAAGCGGCTCGGGCAGGCGCGGCGGCGGATCCGGATCGCCTCGCCGGTGCTCTCCTCGGGTCCGATCCTCGGCACGCTCGCCGAGGTCTGCTCGGACGGGAAGGTGGACGTCGCCGGCGTGGTCGACGATACGCAGGTCGACGGCGTCCTCCATCAGTGGCGGCTGAACGGCAATGCGAGCTGGAAGGTGCCAGCTCTGCGTCGCTTCCTCGAGGACGCGCGGTTTTCCGGCAAGCCGTCCACGGACTGGGCACCCGACACCGTCCACGACTTCATGCACGCGAAGATCGCCGTCGCGGACGATCACGCGTTCGTCGGCAGCTTCAACCTCTCGCACTCGGGCGAGCGAAACGCCGAGAACGTGCTCGAGATCCACGACGCCGAGTCGGCGGATCTGCTGGCCGCCTTCGTGGACGAGATCAGGGGGCTCTACCCGCCCGTGAGCCTGCCGCCGCTGTAGCGCCGAGAGCGCGTCCCGGAACGACGCGTCCGCAAAGAACAGGGTCGCAGAGACGGTCGCAGAGACGAATGCAGAGACGGTCGCAGAGACGAATGCAGCAAACGTGGCCGCGGGCGGCATCTTGTCTCTCGTGCGACGCCTGCTCCTGCTCGGAACGATCGTGCTCGCGCTGGGCGGAGCAGCGTCGGCGTCGCGACTTCCGCAGGCGCCTACGTGCCCGGTCCTTCCCGCCTCGAACGTGTGGAACCAGCGGGTCGACAGGCTTCCCGTCGCCGCGGACTCGACCCGGATCGTCGCCTCGATAGGGCACGACGATCACCTCCACGCCGACTTCGGCTCCGGGCTCTACGAGGGACGCCCGATCGGGATTCCGATCACGGTCGTCGGAGCCGGCCAGAAACGGACGCGCGTCGCCTTCGAGTATGCGGACGAGTCCGACCGGGGCCGCTATCCGATTCCCGGGAATGTCGCGATCGAGGGCGGCCGCAACGCCGACGGCGACCGGCATGCGCTGATCATCGACCGCGATCGCTGCGCGCTCTACGAGCTCTTTGCGCTCTCCCCGCGACAGGGCGGTGGCTGGCGCGCGGGCTCCGGGGTGATCTGGGATCTCCGCTCGAACCGGCTCCGCCGCGCCGGCTGGACGTCGGCGGATGCCGCCGGACTCCCGATCCTCCCCGGTCTCGCCCGCTACGAAGAGGTCGCACGTGGCCGGATCGACCACGCTCTCCGCTTCACCGTCCAGCGCACGCGCCGCGCCTACGTCTTCCCGGCCCGCCACTTCGCGAGCGACCTGACCGACGCGAGCTTGCCGCCGATGGGCCTGCGCGTGCGGCTGAAGCAGAGCTACCCGACCGGTGGCTTCCCGCGCCAGGCGCGGATCGTGCTCCAGGCGCTGAAGGAGTACGGGATGCTCGTCGCCGACAACGGCAGCGACTGGTACGTCTCGGGCGCGCCGCACCCGTCGTGGTCGAACGAGCAGCTACACGCACTGCATCGCGTACCCGGCTCCGCATTCGAGGTCGTCGACGCCTCGAGGCTGCCGCCGAAATAGCATCGCTGCATGCGCACGGCGCCCCACCGGATCCAGCGCCTGCCCGAGCAGTACTTCGCCGCGCTGCTCGCGCGCGTTTCTCAGGCACAAGCGCGACCGGGCGCTCCGGTGATCGACCTCGGGCGCGGCAACCCCGACATTCCGCCGCCGCCGCACGTCGCCGCACGTCTTGCCGAGGTGGCGGCACTACGCGAGCCGCGCGCACATGGCTACGCGCCGTTCGCCGGGCTGCTCAGCCTGAAAGAGGCGGTCGCGGCCCGCTACCGCGACGTCTACGGCGTGACGCTCGATCCCGAGCGTGAGATCGCGATCCTGCCGGGGACAAAGACCGCTCTCGTCGACTTCGCGCTCTGCGTGGCCGAGCCCGGCTCGACGATCCTCCTCCCCGATCCCGGCTACCCGGACTACTTCTCCGCCGCCGCCCTCGCCGGCGCCCGTCCGGCGGCACTGCCGATCGAGCCGCGGCCCGACTTCGACGCCGCACCCCCGAACGACGTCGCAGCCGTCTATCTGAACTACCCCTCGAACCCGGCGTCCGTGGCTGTGCCGGCAGGCACGTTCGCGGCCGCGGTCGCCTACGCTGAGCGCTCCGGAGCGGCCGTACTGCACGACTTCGCCTACGGCGACCTCGTCTTCGGCGGCCGGACGCCTGTGAGCTTCCTCACCGAGCCGGGAGCGAAGGACGTCGGCGTCGAGCTCTTCTCGATGTCGAAGAGCTACGGCATGGCCGGCTGGCGGCTCGGCTTCGTCGTCGGCAATGCCGAGCTCGTGGGGCGAATCGAGCTGCTGAACGACCACGTGCGCGCCGGCATCTTCGTCGCGCTCCAGGAGGCGGCGATCGCGGCGCTGACCGGCCCGCAGGAGAGCGTCGAGGAGCGGCGTGCGGTCTACGAGGGTCGGCGCGACCGCGTGGTTGCGGCGATCCCGAGTGCGCGGTCGGAGGGAACGTTCTTCGCCTGGCTGCGACTGCCGGATGGTCTCGACGTCGAGCGGATCCTCGGCGAGGCCCGAGTCGCGCTCGCTCCTGGTGAGGGCTTCGGCGCCCGCGGCACCGGTCACGCGCGTATCTCGCTCGCCGTCTCCGACAACGCCCTCGACGAGGGCCTCGAGCGGCTTCGGAGGCTGCTTGACAGGGAGTAGAGTCGAATCGTGTTCGAGGATCTGCTGCGGCGGTGGGACGGGGAGCACGTGGTCGTCCGGTACGACGAGCCGAGCGGAGCGTGGATGCTCGTGTGCATCCACTCGACGACGCTCGGCCCGGCGATGGGTGGAACACGGCTGAAGGCGTACCCGAGTCCGGCCGACGCGCTCGAGGACGGGTTGCGGCTCGCCTCGGGAATGACCCGCAAGCTGGCGGTCGTCGGTCTGCCCTGCGGCGGCGGCAAGGCCGTCATCGCCGTCCCCGAGCTTCCGAAGGGAGACGACCGCCGGGCGCTGCTCGAGCGCTATGCCGAGCTCGTCGACTCGCTGGGCGGTAGCTTCGTCACCGGCCCGGACGTGAACACGGGCGAGGCCGACATGGACGTGATCGGCGCCCGGACGCCGCACGTTTTCTGCCGGAGCGCCGGCAACGGGGGCTCGGGCGAGCCGAGCATCCACACGGCCGCCGGTGTCTTCCACGGCATTCGTGCCAGCCTCCGCCACGCTCTCGGCTCGGACGATCCGGCCGGTCGCACAGTGCTCGTCCAGGGTGCGGGCTCGGTGGGCGCGAAGCTGGCCGGCCTGCTCGCCGACGCGGGCGCGACCGTGCTGGTCAGCGACGTCGACGAGGAGCGGGCACGTGCGACGGGCTCGGCCGTCGTCTCTCCCGAGTCGGCGCTCGAGACCGAGTGCGACGTCTACGCGCCGTGCGCTCTCGGCGCGTCCCTCAGCGCCGAGTCGATCCCGCGCCTGCGCTGTCGTATCGTCGCGGGCGCGGCGAACAACCAACTCGCGACCCCCGAGGACGCCGAGCGGCTCCGCGCCGCCGGGATCCTCTATGCCCCCGACTACGTGATCTCGGGCGGCGGCGCACTCCACGGGATCGGACTCGAACGCCTCGGCTGGGACGCGGAGCGGCTCGAACGCGAGGTCGAGGGGATCGGTGCCACGCTCGCGGGCATCTACGCGCAGGCCGACGAGGAGGGCATCAGCACCGAATCAGCCGCCGAGCGCCTGGCGGCCGAACGGCTGGCGGCGCATCGCTAGCCGACGCCGGCGAGGAGAAAGGCGCGACTCTCGCGCGCCATCTCGCGGGCGATCACGAGCCGTTGCACCTCCTGGGTGCCCTCGTAGATCTGGGTGATCTTCGCGTCGCGCATGAAGCGCTCGACCGGGTACTCCTTGATGTAGCCGTAGCCGCCGAGGATCTGCACGGCCTCGATCGAGACCTGCATCGCGACATCGCCGCAGAGCAGCTTCGCCATCGCCGAGGCCTTCGTCAGCTCCGCCGCGTCGACGCCGTCGTCGCACATCTGGCCGAAGCGGTAGAGAAGACCGCGCGCGGCTTCGGTCATCGTCTCCATGTCGGCGAGCTTCGCGGCGATCAGCTGGTGCTGGACGATCGGCTTGCCCATCGTCTCGCGCGTCTTCGCGTACTCGAGCGCGTAGTCGGTCGCGCCCTGGGCGATCCCTAGCGCCTGCGCCGCCACTCCCGGCCGAGAGCGGTCGAGGATCCGCATCGCGATCTTGAAGCCCTCGCCCTCGTCCCCGAGCAGGCTCGCGACCGGAATGCGACAGTCGTCGAACGCGAGCTCGCCTGTGGTCGAGCCGGAGATCCCCAGCTTGGGCTCCAGCCGCGTCACCGAGAAGCCGGGCGCCTCGGATTCGACGAGGAACGCCGAGATCCCCGAGTGCCCCGCGTCGGGATCGGTCTTCGCAAAGACGGTGTAGACGTTCGCGACGCCCGCGTTCGTGATGAAGCGCTTGCTCCCGTTCAGGACGTACTCGTCGCCGTCGAGCCGGGCGGTCGTGCGCATCGCGGCCGAGTCGGAGCCGGAGCCGGCCTCGGTGAGTGCGTAGGCGGCGAGCCACTCGCCCGAAGCGAGCCGCGGCAGGTAGCGCTCCTTCTGCTCCTGCGAGCCCGCAAGCTTCAGCCCGAGTGAGCCGAGCTCCTGCACCGCGAGCAGCAGTCCGCTCGTCGCGCAGACCTTGGAGACCTCCTCGATCGCCACGAGCGCGAGCAACGTGCCCGTACCCGAGCCGCCCCACTCCTCGTCGAAGAGGAGCCCGAAGATCTCGTGCTCGCGGAAGACCTCCACGACGTCCCAGGGAAACTCGTGCGACTCGTCTATCTCGGCGGCGCGCGGCGCGATCCGCTCCCTCGCCAGCGTCCGCACGAGCTCGCGGATCTCGCGCTGCTCCTCGGTGAGGACGTCCCAGGCCACCGGCGCGGAGTCTATTCGTCGATGTAGGTGATGCGGTGGAGCGAGCCGCCCGTGAAGTCGAGGTAGAAGAGGTCGCCGCCGGGGCCAGTCAGGAGCCGCACGGGACTCGGGACGCCGGTTCGGAAGAGCTCGATCCGGTCCGGCTCGGGTCGCCCGTCCGCTCCGGCCGGGATCGCCCAGATGCAGCGACGGACGAAGTCGGCGACGAAGAGGGCGCCGCGGTAGCGCTCGGGATAGGAGTTGCCGCGGTAGAACGCGAGCCCCGAGAGCGCCTGTGTCCCCTCGCCGCATCCGTCGCCCTCGACGACCGGCTCGTCGCGCGCGAGCGCAACCTCGGGCGAGCTCGCGGAGCCGGCCTTGTACAGCCGCTCGCACATCGGCACGTTCGCCTCGTCGTAGCTGCGCAGCGGCCGCTCGCCCTCGTAGCAGGGCCAGCCGAAATTGGGCGGCTCGTTGTCGATGCCGTCGGCCACGTCGAGCTCGCCGGCCACGTTGATCTCGTCTGACCGCGTCGAGCCGACATCGCCGATCCATAGCTCCGAGCCACCCGGCCGGAACCCGAAGCGAAACGGGTTGCGCAGCCCATAGGCGACGAGCTCACGCCGGCCGCTGCTCGGCTCGACGCGGATGACCGAGCCGCTGACGCCAAGCGGGTCGCCGTCCGTTCGCGCATCCTGCGCCCGCAATGCCCCACCCTCGCCGGGCGGATCGGCGCAGACGTTCCCCTCCTGGCCCGTGTCGACGCGGTCGTAGCGGGCGCCCTCGCCGCCGCTGGCGTAGAGCAGGCCGTCCAGGCCGAAGGCGAGATCGCCGACACCGTGACCCGGGTACTGCTGGCACCAGCCGGAGAGAAGGACGCGTTCCGCTCCGTTCGGCCCCAGCCGCGAGAGCCGTCCGCTCACCGGGCAGGCTCCCTTGAAGAGTCCCGTACAGCGGCTCCTAACGAGGGGCTCGCGCCCGCCGATCGGACCCGCGAAGGTGTAGAGCACGTAGACGTAGGGTCGCTCGGGGAATCCAGGGTCGAGCGCAAGCCCGAAGAGCCCGCGGTCGCCGTTCGAGAAGACGCGACGGCCGAGGTCGGCGTAGACGCGCGCTCGCAGGCTTCCGAGGCCGTCGAACTCCAGGACGCGGCCGTGCTTCTCGGCGACGAAGACACGGCCGTCCGATGCGAACGCGACGGCGAGCGGCTCCCGAAGCCCGCTCAGGACGACCTCGTCCGTGAACCCGGGAGCAGGGGCCGGCGCGGCGTCGTCGCCGAGGACGAGTGCAGCCGTCACCGAGCCGGCCAGCACCACCCCGACGAGCGTCGCCAACCGAACGACGCGTGAGATCCTCAGGTCAGGCGTCGCCCGTGACGAAACCCTGCGCGCGATCCCAGCAGCCGCGCCGACACGCCTGCCCGTAACGCGGCCGTCGAGGTCGCCCTGGCCGAAGTGGATCCCGCCCGGCGGCGCCGAGCGTGCTGTGACCGGACGTGAACTCGGCGAACGGCGGCGTCGGGAAGGTCGAAGGCTGATAGGGCAGCCGGGCCGCGCCGTCGAGCTCGCGCGTCCCGAGGGAGGGCCGCCGCGAGGCGACGCCTACGCCTGCGAGCGTGACGAAACGGCGCCTGGTCATCCCGTCTCCCACCTCGCACATCGTCGCAGGAATCGTGCGAGTTGCGTGGAGTAGGCTGGGCGGCCGTGATCCTGGAGAACGGCATCGTCCGCACGCTCGATCGGTCGCTGCCAACCTCGCGCGCGCTCGCGATCGCGGGGTCGCTCGTCGCCGGCGGCGTCGGCGTTCACGAGAGCGCGCTCGCAAGTCCGGAGACAATCGACCTCGGCGGCCGCTGCGTCCTCCCCGCATTCACGGACGCGCACGTTCACTTCCCGACCTGGGCGCTCGCCCAGCGACAGGTCAAGCTCGACGGTTGCAGTTCGCTCGAGGAGGCGCTGGTACGGGTGCGCTCGGCTGAGAGCAAGCCGGGCCGCTGGTTGCGCGGCTACGGCTGGCGCGACGGCGACTGGAAACCGCCGACCTCGCCGACGAAAGAGGCGCTGGACGAGGTCACGGGTGAGACGCCCGCGATCTTCATCTCCAAGGACTACCACTCCGTCTGGCTGAATTCGGGGGCGCTCGCACACGCGGACGGCGATCTGGAGGTCGAGGGCGGCGTGGTCGAGCGGGACGAGCGGGGCGAGCCGACCGGGATCCTGCGCGAGGAGGCCGCTTGGCGGTTCCGCGACCGCTACGTCGTGACGACGCAGGACGAGTGGGTCGAGGCCACGCGCAGCGGGATCAAGCTCGCGAACTCGCGCGGAGTCTCCGCCGTGCACGACAAGGATGGCTGGCTCGGCGCCCCCGGGATCTTCCAGCGGCTCCGCGAGGAGGGAAGTCTCTCATTGCGGGTCTGGGGCTCGATTCCGCACCACCTCGTCGATCAGGCGGCCGAGCTCTCGCTCCGGTCCGGCTTCGGTGACGACTTCCTGCGGATCGGTTATCTCAAGTGCTTCATGGACGGCACGCTTGGTTCGCAGACGGCGCTCCTGACCGATGGAACCGGCGTTCGGATCACGGGCCGCGCGGAGCTCGAGGAGATCGTCCGTCGCGGCGTGGAGGCAGGCTGGCCGGTCGCCGTGCACGCGATCGGCGACCAGGCGAACCGGGACGCGCTGGACGCCTTCGAGGCGACGCGCGAGGCCTGGCAGCCGCTCGGACTGCGGCACCGCATCGAGCACGCGCAGTGCCTGGCGCCCGAGGATCTACCGCGCTTCGCCGCGCTCGGAATCGCATGCTCCGTCCAGTTCAGCCACGTGCCGTCCGACCGGGATCTGGCCGAGCGCTTCTGGCCCGACCGGCTCGACGGCACCTATTCGTTCCGCAGCCTCTGGGAGTCGGGGGCGCTACTCGCAAACGGCTCGGACGCGCCGGTCGAGGAGCTCGACCCGCTCGCCGGGATCGCCGCCGGCGTCACCCGCACGATCGACGGACGCCCGGCCTGGCGGCCAGAGGAGGCGCTCACCGTCGAGCAGGCGCTGCAGGCCACGTGCGTGAACCCGGCCAGGCTCTCGGGCGACGAGCGGCGGCGCGGCAGGCTCTTGCCCGGTTACCTCGCCGACGCGGTCGTTCTCGACCGCGACCCGTTCACCGTCGAGCCCGAGGAGCTTGGGGAGCTCGAGGTGGTCGCGACAATGGTCGGCGGCCGCTGGGTGCACAACCCGCCACCCTGGGATTGAAGCGAGAGGGAGACTCGTCCCCGGACCCGGCGTGTCGGGGGATCGATCGATACACCATCGGCACGAAGCCGTCACGCCCTCGAGACAGTTGGCGGCGTATGCTGGGATCCCCGTGGGTGGGTGGGGGGTGGTGAGGTGGGTCCCTGAGGTGGTCCCAGACGCCCGGACCCGTCCGAACCGGACGGGAGTACAATCCGGACATGTCCGCCCGCACGATGAACCCCGTCCACGACGCCACCTGCTCGGTTGCGGCCTGCGCTGAGATCATCGGGGCGAAGTGGACTGCTCTGCTCGTGCACGATCTCTCGGAGGGCGCAAGACGGTTCTCCGAGCTCGAGCATTCCTGCCGCGGCATCAGTCCGCGCACGCTCTCCGAGCGACTGCGCTGGCTCGAGTCCGAAAGCCTCGTCGTACGCAAGAGCTACCCGGAGTCGCCGCCGCGGGTCGAGTACGAGCTGACCGCGAAGGGCGAGGGCCTGCTGCCGATCATCGGCGAGATGCGCCGGTTCGGCCACGAATTCCTGGGCTGTAGCGGCTCGGTGTAGCTACTGCGAACGCAGGAATGTCCGGATGGACTCGTTGAACACCTCCGCCGCCTCGACGTTCGCCTGGTGACCGACTCCCGGCAGAACGACGAGTAACGACCGCGGGATCCGAGCGTGCAGTTCCTCGGCCACGGCTAGAGGCGAACGCTCGTCGATCTCGCCATAGAGCAGGAGCGTGGGCACGTCGATGCGCGGCAGGACGTCGCGAAGATCGGTCTCGGCCATGGCGTGGATCATCGTGCGCGCTCCGTGGGGGTGGAACTCGGACATGATCACCACGCTCTCATCGATCATCGCGGCCGACGCCTGATCCGTGAACAGGCTCGGGATCCAACGGCGCGCGAGCTCCTCCGGCGGGAGCTCGAGCTCCTGCCGGAACGCCTCGAGCCGCTCGGCGATGACGTTTGCCGGTAGCGAGCCGGCCCAGCCGGCATAGGCGGACGCGAGCACGAGCGTCCGCGGCAAGGTCGAGTTCCGTCGGTACAGCTCCAGGGCGAGCGTCGCGCCGAACGAGAGCCCGAGGACATGAGGACGACCGAGACCGAGCGCGTCGATGAACGAAGCCAGGCAATCGGCGTACTCGGCCATGTTGAACGACTCGGGCGGATCCGACGAGCCCCCGCAACCCGGCGCATCCCAGGCCACGACCGTGAAGGCGTCCGAGAGCCCTGCGAGCTGCCGCGACCACTCGCAGCTGTCCGAGATCCCGCCGTGGAGCAGGACGAGCGGTGGTCCCTGGCCCGCTCGCCGGAAGGCGATGCGCAGGTCACCGATCTCGATCTGCTCCATTGCGCGGTCGGTTCTGTTCAGGACTCCTCGGCCCAGACGCGGGCGAGCTCGACGACCGTCGCGGCAGCCGCGGCCATGTCCTGCACGCTCGCCCACTCCCGCAGGGAGTGGTACTCCTGGCCGCCGGTGAAGAGATTCGGGGTCGGCAGCCCGCGCGCCGAGAGGCGGGCACCGTCGGTGCCGCCGCGGATGATCGCGTGGACGGGCTCGACCCCGGCGCGCCGAACGGCTTCCTCGGCCGCGGCGACGACCCGCGGATGCTGGTCGATCACGTCGCGCATGTTGCGGTAGGTCTCCTGCTCCGTGACCTCGAGTCGCGCGCGCGAGTCGCTGCTTCCCACCTCTTCGGCGACTGCCCGGATCAGCGCCAGATGCTCGTCGAGCTTGGCCCTGTCGTGATCCCGGACGATCAGCTCGACGACGGTTCTCTCGCCCGAGCCCTGGATTCCGGTGGGATGGATGAACCCTTCGCGCGCCTCGGTCGTCTCGGGCGAGAGTCGCTCCCGCGGAAGTGCCGCGATGAGATCCGCAGCGAGCCTGATGCTGTTGACGAGCTTGCCCTTCGCGGAGCCCGGATGGACAGCTCGCCCGTGGATCGTGACGACGACCTTCCAGGCATTGAACGTCTCGGTCTCGATCTCGCCGAGCCCGGAGCCGTCGAGCGTGTAGGCGTACTCGGCGCCGAAATCGGCGAGGTCGAGATGGTCGGCGCCGCCGCCGATCTCCTCGTCGACGGTGAAGCAGATGCGAAGAGGCGCGTGCTCGGGCCGCGGGTTACGCTTGAGGCAGGCGACCGCCGCCATGATCTCGGCCACCCCGGCCTTGTCGTCGGCGCCGAGCAGCGTTGTGCCGTCCGTCGTGACGAGGTCGTGCCCGATCTTCTCGGCGAGCGCAGGCTGCTCGTTTGGATCGAGTACCTGCGTCTCGTCGCCGGAGAGGACGATTCGCGAGCCGTCGTAGGCGCGATGAAGCTGCGGCGCGACCCCGGTCCCGGTCACGTCAGGAGAGGTGTCGACATGGGCGATCAGCCCGATCACCGGCGCCCCCTTCGCTCCCGGAAGCGACGCGTAGACATAGCCGTATTCGTCGAGGCGCACGTCGTCGAGCCCGATCTCGCGCAGCTCGGCTTCCAGCACGCGCGAAAGGTCGAGCTGCTTCGCGGTCGACGGCGAGGTCGACTGGCCGTACGCCGACTGGGTGTCGATCCGGACGTAGCGGAGGAACCGCTCCAGCACGTCGTCGGCCAGCTCGGCGGCGAACGTCGAGATGAAGCGCCCCTCAGCCAAGCTCGGCGAGACGGATGAACAGCTCGCGCGCGGTGGCGACGCCGAGACTCATGTAGTCGACGAGCATCCGCTCGTTCGGGGAGTGAATGTTCGAGTCGGGCAGCGCGAAGCCGGTGACGATCGCCGGGATCCCACGCTCCGCCAGCGCCGGCACGAGCGGAATCGAGCCCCCCGAGCGGACGAGGAGTGGGCGAACGCCGGTCACATGCTCGAACGCGTCCTGGGCGAGCCCCACGACGGGGGAGTCCGGCGAGATGAGTCCGGGAGGCGCGGACGATTGCATCGCGATCTCGACCTCGGCGCCCTCCGGAGCAGCCTCGCGGAGCAGGCGCTCAAAGGTCTCCGCGATCGTTGTCGGATCCTGGCCGGGCGCGAGCCGGATCGAGACGTTCGCCTCCGCCTCCACCGGCAGCACCGTCTTGACGAGCTGCGGCGAGCCGCCCGAGAGCCCATGGACGTCCACGGCGGGCTCGGCCCAAGTGCGCACGTAGAAGTCCTCACCGGCAGTTGGATCCATCGGACGCGAGCCCTGCTCGGAGATCGCCTCGCCGCCCGGCTGGAGCTCCTGCCAGCCGGCTAGCTCCTCCTCGGTCGGCGGTGCGATTCCGGCCCGCAGCGGCTCGGGCAGCAGACCGTCGCGCGCGAGCACACCCGACAGCGTCTGGAGCAACGCGTGCAGCGCGTTCAGGGAGACGCCGCCGTACATCCCAGAATGGAGGTCGCGCTCGCCGGTGCGGACGGTGACGTGGAAGTAGCAGAGGCCGCGCACGGCGAGGTTGAACTCGGGTGCGCCGCGGCGCTGCATGCCGCTGTCGAAGACGATGCCCGCGTCGGCGCCACGCTCGTCGGCAGCCAGCCAGTCGACGATCGAGTGGCCGCCGATCTCCTCCTCGCCGTCGCAGGCGAAGCGAATGTTGACCGGGAGCTCACCCGCCTCGGCGAGCAGCTGCGCGGCCTTCAGGAGCATCCAGAGCTGGCCCTTGTCGTCCGCGATCCCGCGCGCGTAGAGCCACTCACCGCGCACCGTTGGCTCGAACGGCGGGGTCTCCCAGAGCTCGAGTGGTGTCTGCGGCTGCACGTCGAAGTGGCCGTAGCAGAGCACCGTCGGCGCGCTTTCTGCATTCGCAGAGGCGCGAAGCTCGCCGATCGCGAGCGGACGCGGCCCGCCGGCGCTCTGCCAGTCGACGAGCTCGGCCTCCCCGCCCGCTTTACGAATTTTCGCGACGACCCACTCGCCAGCAGCCCGAACGTCCTCCTGCCGCTCCGGATCGGCGCTGATCGAGGGAATCCGCAGAAGCTCCGAAAGCTCCTCCAGCCAGTCCTGCCGCAGCTCGTTCACGGCGGCGAGTCTACGCGACGTTGGCGAGCTTTCCGGCCTCGGCAAGCGCGCGGAGCTTCTTCAGGCTCTGGTTCTCGATCTGGCGGATCCGCTCGCGCGTGACGTTGAACGTGCGACCGACCTCGTCGAGCGTCCGCGGCTGCTCGCCGTCCAGGCCGTAACGGAGCTCGAGCACGCGCCGCTCGCGGTGGGAGAGCGTGTCCAGGATCGAGCGCAGCGCCTCGTTGCGCATCGTCTCCTCGGCGACCTCGTCCGGCAGCGGCATCGACTCGTCGGTGAGGAAGTGGCCGAACTCGGACTCTTCGGCGTCGCCGACCGGCTTCTCGAGCGAGATCGGCGTCTGCGCGCTGCGCCGAATCTGCTCGACCTCCTCCGCGAGCAGATCGAGCTCGAGCCCGATCTCCTCCGAGTTCGGATCGCGGCCGAGTTTCGCCCGCATCGTGCGCTCCGTCCTGACGATCTTGTTCAGCTTCTCGACGACGTGGACGGGCATCCGGATCGTCCGCGCCTTGTCGGCGAGCGCCCGTGCGACCGCCTGGCGAATCCACCAGGTCGCGTAGGTCGAGAACTTGAAGCCTCTGCGGTGGTCGAACTTCTCGGCCGCCCGGACGAGCCCGATCGTTCCTTCCTGGATCAGATCGAGGAACGGCAGCCCCTGGTTGCGGTAGCGCTTGGCGATCGAGACGACGAGGCGCAGGTTCGCCTCGACCATCGCCTGTTTGGCGGTGTGGTCGCCGCGCTCGATCCGCTTCGCGAGCTCGACTTCCTGGGCGGCGGTGAGAAGCTGGACGCGGCCGATGTCCTTGAGGAAGAGCTGCAGCGTGTCCGTGGACACGTCGCTCGGCACCTCCACGAACGGCGCTCTCTCTACCTCGCCCCCCGGTTCCTCGACCCCGTCGACGACCTCGATCTGAAGCTCCTCGAGGGTGGCGAAGAACTCGTCGAGCTGGCCGGTGTCGAGCTCGAGCTCGTCGAGCGCGGCGCTGATCTCGTCGGCGCGCAGCTTCCCGGCGACTCGGCCGCTCTCGAGCAGCGATCTGGCCTCGTCCGTCTCCAACAGGTCTGTGACCCGTGGCGCCTCGCTCTTCGTGATCCCCCCTGCGCTCACCGTCACCCCTTTGACTCGCGCTCGATCCTCGCTTTGGCGAAGATGCGGAAGATTGCCACAAGAACCCTCGACCCGCCATGGGCCGACCTACCTATCTTTCTCTCAGCCGGTCCCAACCCTTCCGAGCTCGTCCAGGTACCGATCGGCCTCTCGAGCGATACGCGATCCCGGCTGGGCCGACCGGGACTTTTGCAGTTGCTTCCTCGCGGCCGCGACATCGCCCTGCCAGAGCAGCAGGAGGCCGAGGTGGAAGCGCACCGTGGCGGCGCGCGGATAGCGCCGCGAAAGCGGGCCCAGACGGCTGAAGGCCGCGACCGAGCTCTCCTTGGAGTAGCGGCCGACCGCATCCGCGACGAGCGCCTCGACGTCGTTCGGATAAGCCTCCGCCGCAGCCGAGTAGACGCGCCGAGCGGAGACCGGCCGGCCGAGGCGTTGGAGCGCGAGCCCGTAGTAGAGCCGGTAGACGAGCCCGGCGCGACCGTCGAGGCTCGTCTTCGCAGCCGCCCGGAGCAGCTCGAGCTGCGTTCGCGCGGGCTTGCCGTCGATTGGAGCTCCGAGCGGCGTCGCCGGCTGAAAGAGCGGTAAGCCCGGCGCCAGCTCCGCGTGGAGCAGATCGCCGGCGCGTACGGCATACGGCGTGTCCGGCTCTACGTCGCGCGCCTCGCGCCAGGCGTCGAGCGCACCCCGCTCTCCGGCCCAGAAGCGCGCGAGCCCGACATGGAGCTGGACGAGCGCGCTGCGCGGATAGAGCGCTCCGAGCTGCTCCACCCGCCCAAGTGTGCCCGGCCAGGCCGCGAATGCGGCTCCGAGCTTCGCCTCGAGAGAGTCCTCCCGCGCGAAGATCGCGCTCGCTTGCTCCCGCCGACCGGCGCGGTAGAGCCGATCGGCCTCTCGCAACGCTCGCGCAGCGCGATCCTCTCGGAGACCGAAGTCGAGCACGAGCGGCGGCGCGCCCGCTCGCGGCTTCGCCGGCACAGAAGCGGTTTCGGGCGCGCCCAGCTCCTCTGCGGAGAGAACCGCCGCGCCGGCCACGACGACCGCCGCGGTCGCGGCGAGCGCGGCGACGACGAGGGCGACACGAACGCGTGGGGTCACCCGATTCAGCCTAGCGACGGGCTGCGAAAGACTCCACGGCCACGACGGGCCTCGGCCGGACACGGAGGGCCCTCGGTGGGAATGCAGCCGAACAGGATCCGCACGGGCACATCGTCCCCGCCGGGAACACAGCTCGCTCGCCCGGCGTTTCAGCCAGAGGAGGAACGACTATCCTTCTTGAAGCAATGGCGACCTACCGCGACCTCCTGACCCGGATCAAGGCCGAGATCGACGAGATCGGCGCTGCCAACGCGCGTGATCGGGCCGCCTCGTCCGAGCCGCCGCTCTTCCTCGATGTGCGCGAGCGGGAGGAGTGGGAGGAGGGCTTCGTCCCCGGTGCTCTGCACGTCCCGCGCGGCCAGCTCGAATCTCGAATCGAGGGTCTGCTGCCCGACCGCTCGCGCGAGGTCGTCGTCTATTGCGCGGGTGGATCGCGCTCGGCCTTCGCCGCGAAATCGCTCGCCGAGCTCGGCTACGAGCACGTCAGCTCGCTCACCGGCGGCTTCACCGACTGGAAGCGAAACGGCTTCGACGTCGAGACTCCCCGGACGCTCACGGCCCAGCAGCGCGCGCGCTACTCGCGGCACCTGCTGATCCCGGAAGTCGGCGAGGCCGGCCAGCAGCGCCTGCTCGCCTCGCGCGTGCTCCTGATCGGCGCAGGAGGACTCGGCTCGCCCGCCTCCCTCTATCTCGCCGCCGCCGGCGTCGGCACGATCGGGATCGTCGACGCGGACGTGGTCGACGACTCGAACCTCCAGCGCCAGATCGTCCACTCGACCGAGCGAATCGGCGAGGCCAAGGTGCTCTCGGCGAAGCGGACGATCGAGGCGCTGAATCCCGACGTCGAGGTAAAGACCTACGAGGAGCGGCTGACCTCCGAGAACGTGGAGCGAATCCTGGGCGAGGGCTGGGACGTGATCGTCGACGGCGCCGACAACTTCCCCACGCGCTATCTCGTCAACGACGCCTCCGTCTGGCACGAGATCCCCGTCGTGCACGGATCGATCTACCGCTTCGAGGGCCAGGTCACGGTCTTCAAGCCGAAGGCAGGCCCCTGCTACCGCTGCCTCTTCCCCACGCCGCCACCGCCCGAGCTGGCACCGAGCTGCGCCGAGGGCGGCGTCCTCGGGGTGCTCCCCGGGATCGTCGGCTCGCTCCAGGCGAGCGAGGCGCTGAAGGTACTGCTCGAGATCGGCGAGACGCTGCAGGGCCGGCTGCTCCTGATCGACGCGCTCGCGACCACGTTCGACGAGGTCTCTGTCCAGCGCGATCCCGCCTGCCCGGTCTGTGGCGAGAGCCCGACTGTTACCGAGTACGTCGACTACGTCGAGTTCTGCGCCGGCGCAGCAACATCAGGGAGGGGAGTGACCTCGTGACGCCCGTCCGGATCCCGCCGACGCTGCGCGCCGAGGTCGGCGGCGAGCGCCAGGTGGAGGCAGAGGGCGACGACGTGCGCGGCGTGCTCGAGGACCTGACCTCGCGCTATCCCGCCCTCGCCTCGCAGCTCTTCGAGGACGGCGAGCTGGCCCCGTTCGTGAACGTCTATCTCGGCGGCGAGGACGTGCGCACGCTCGACGGGCTCGACACGGCTGTGGACGGGAAGTCCCTGATCCTTCTCCCCGCCATGGCCGGCGGTGGAAGCTAACTCGCTCGCTCCGAGCCTGCTCGAGCTCGTCGGCTCGACGCCGCTTGTGGAGCTCTCGCGCTTCGCGCCCGGGCCGGTCACGGTCTACGCGAAGCTCGAGGGGCAGAACCCGACCGGCTCGATCAAGGATCGCGTCGCGAAGGCGATGATCGAAGCGGCGGAGGCCTCCGGCGAGCTCGAGCCGGGGCGACGGCTGCTCGAGCCGACGAGCGGCAACACCGGGATCTCGCTCGCGCTCGTCGCGAAGCTGAAGGGCTACCCGCTCACCTGTGTCATGCCCGAGAACGCAACCGAGGAGCGCCGACGGCTGTTGCGGCTCTACGGAGCGGAGATCGTCGACTCGCCGGGCGCGGAGGGCTCGAACGGCGCAGTCAGGCTCGCGCTCGAGCTCGCGGAGCGCGAGCCGTCCTACTTCATGCCGTTCCAGTACGCAAACGAGGCCAACCCGCGCGCCCACTACGAGGGCACCGGGGCCGAGATCGCGCAGGTGCTCGACCGAGTCGACGTGCTCGTCGCCGGCCTCGGGACGGGCGGAACGCTGATGGGGACCGGCGAGCGGCTGCGCGAGCGCTTCCCGGATCTCATCGTGGCAGCCGCCGAGCCGCTTCCCGGCGATCCCGTGATGGGCCTGCGCTCGCTCGCCGATGGCTATGTGCCGCCGATCCTCGACGTGGCGAAGCTCGATCGGAAGGTGCTCGTCTCGAACGAGGAGTCCGTGACCGCGCTGCGCGAGCTGCTCGACACCGAGGGCATCTTCGGCGGCGTCTCGGCGGGCGCGGTCGTCCACGTCGCGCGCAGGCTTGCGGCCGAGCTCGAGGAGGGCGTCGTCGTCTGCGTCCTCGCCGACGGCGGCTGGAAGTACCTCTCCGCCGACTTCTGGGACGCGACCGACGTCGAGCGGTCGATGGAGCGAACGGTGTGGTGGTGACAGCCTGGTGGTGATCCCGCGCGAGGTGCGCGTCGAGCTCCAGACGCACGCGCAAGCGGAGGCGCCGAACGAGGCCTGCGGGCTGGTCGTCCTCCGAGACGGCGTCGCCGAGCGCTACATCGCCGGGCGGAACGCGGCCGAGTCGCCCTACCGCTTCGAGCTCGAGGTGCCGCCGGAGACGTGGTTCCTCGAGGACGACGGCTACGAGCTCGCCGTCTTCCACTCGCACCCCTCCTCGCCCCCGCGACCCTCGCGCACCGATGTCGAGAACATCGGCCTCTGGACGGGCAGGCCTTACTTGATCTACTCGCTCCACCTGGACGATCTGGCCGCCTTCACCATCGGCAAGGACGGCCGGATCGAGCCGCTCGACGTGAGCTGATGCCGCCGGCGGAGGCCTCCGAGGGAAGAAGCCGGGAGCGAAGCGACCCTTCAGGGGTCTTCGCGCGCTGAGCATCCGCTTCCGCGGATGCTCAGCTTGCGCCAACAACTACAGAACCTTGAAGGTGCCCTTCATCGAGGTCGGATGCGGATCGCAGACGAACGTGTAGGTGCCCTTGACGAGCGTCAGCGCGTAGGTCGTCGTTCCCTGCTTGACGATGCTCGTCGCCTTGTTGACCCCGCCGGGGCCCTTGATCCGGAAGTTGTGGATCCCGGACTTGTCGGCCACGACGAGCGAGTACTTGCCGGCCTTGAGGGTCTTCACGGCCGTCCCGGACTTCTTGAGGCTGATCGTGAAGCCGGGCCCGACGGTGCCCGTCAGCTTCGGCACAGCGGCCTGGGCAGGGCCGATCGCGACGAGTGCGAATGCGGCGAGCGCCGCGAGCGAGCGGATGCGAATCATGCGTCTCCTTGTTGGTTGAGCGGTGCGCACAGAGAGTACGTCTCGTGGACAAAATTGGATGTTGCGGAAAGATGAAGTCACCGCGCGAGCAGCGCGAGCTCGTCGCCCGAGAGCCGTAGCTCGCGCGCGGCCATGTTCTCCTTGAGATGCTCGAGCGACGACGTGCCGGGGATCGGGATCGTCACCGGCGAGCGCTGAAGGAGCCAGGCGAGCGCGACCTGGGCGGGGGTGGCGTCGTGGGCGCGGGCTATCTCCTCGACGGGCCCGCCCGGCCGGGCGAGCTCGCCCGCATCGAGCGGGTACCAGGGCAGGAACGCGATCCCCTCACGTTGGCAAGCCTCGAGCACGTCCTCGGACTCGCTGTTGCCGAGGTTGTACTCGTTTTGCACCGAGGCGATCTCGACGATCCGACGCGCCTCCTCGAGCTGGGCGACCGAGACGTTCGAGAGGCCGACGTGGCGGATCTTGCCCTCCTCCTTGAGCTCCCGCAGGGCGCCAACGGAGTCCCCGAACGGCACCTTCGGGTCGGGGCGGTGGAGCTGGTAGAGGTCGATCGTCTCGAGGCGGAGGCGGCGCAGCGAGGCCTCGCACGCATCCTTCAGATACTCGGGCCGGCCGTCGGGCGGCCAGCCGCCGCCCGAACGTCCATTCCGGGTCAGGCCGCCCTTCGTCGCCACGGTGATCCCGTCGTAGGGGTGCAGTCCCTCGGCGACCTGGAGCTCGTTCACCTCCGGGCCGTACGCGTCGGCGGTGTCGAAGAAGTCGACGCCGAGCTCTCGGGCGCTCCGGAGCACGGCGATCGCGTTCTCGCGATCCTCGGGCCAGCCGGTCACGTTCGGGCCGCAGAGGCGCATGCAGCCGAACCCCAGCCGGTGCACCTGCAGCTCGCCGCCGATCAAAAACGTGTCTGCCACCGTGAGATCATGCCGACCTGATGAAGGTTCAGGAGCTGGCACCCGGTCTCTGGCGTTGGACCGCCCCGCACCCTGCCTGGACAGAAGGCTCCGACTGGCCCCGTGAGGTCGGTTCGGTCTACTACGAAGCGCCCGAGGAGATCGTTCTCTTCGACCCGCAGCTGCCGACGGATCGAGCCGCTTTCCTCGCGGCGCTCGACCGCGACGTCGAGCGCGTCGGGAGGGTGGCGATCCTGCTTACGGTCCGTTGGCATGCGCGAAGCGCCCTCGAGCTGGCGGAACGCTACGGCGGCCGTCTCGGTGGGCCTGTCGCCGGCGTCGAGGAGCTCCCGCTCCTCGAGGTCGAGGAGACGGCGTACTGGCTTCCCGCGCACGCCGCACTCGTGATCGGCGAAAGTCTCTTCGGCCACGGAACCGGCGGGCTGGCGCTCTGTCCGGACACGTGGGTCGAGGGCGAGCGCCGACGAGCTCTTCGCTTCTCGCTCCGCTCGCTGCTCGAGCTCCCGGTCGAGCGGGTCCTCGTGGCCCACGGCGAGCCGGTTCTGAGCGGCGGCCGCGCCGCGGTCGAGCGCGCCCTCTCCGCCTGAGCACCTACTCGACGGTGAAGGAGCCCTTCATCGAGCTCGCGTGCGGGTCGCAGACAAAGGTGTACTCGCCGGCCCGGAGCGTCACGTCAAAGCTCTCCTCGCCCTCACCGCCGACGTCCGTCGACACGTCGACGCCGGGCCCCGTCAGATGGAAGTTGTGTGCATCGGCGTTGTCCATGACCGTGACCGTGACCTCGCCAGGCGCCAGCCCGTCCGTGCCGGACATGCTGATGTCGAAGCCCGGACCGACGGTGCCGGTCACCGCCGCGGCGCCTGCGCCTCCGGTCGTCGTACTCGCGTCGGTCGTCTCGTCGTCGCCGCCGCAGCCGGCGAGCGCCAGGCCCGCGACTGTCAGCGTCACGGCGAGCGCGAATCGCATGCGTGGCATCTCTTCCCCTCCGATCGTCGTTTTCATCTCTCCTTACGCCGAGACACCGCCGTCGGTTCAGAGAGTGACGGCCGCTCCGCACTGGGCCGCCCGGTAGAGCGCATCGAGCGTTCGCGCCTGCCCGAGTGCGTCGGCGCGGCCGAGCAGAGGCTCGGCCTTCCCCTCGATCGCGTCCGCGAGGTTCTCGAGCTGGAGCCGGTAGGGGTTCGCCCGCTCGACCGTCAACGTCTCGGTCGAGTCGCCGCGGACGAGGACGAGCTCTCCGGCCCAGTCTGCGCGCCACGGAGCGTCGACGACGAGCATCCCCTCGCTCCCGATCGCCTCGAGCCGCTGCCGCCGCGGCGCCACGAACGACGCCTCGATCTGGGAGATCACGTCGCCTGCATGACGCAGGGTGCCGTAGAACGCCATGTCGACGCCGGTCGAGCCGACGACCTGCTCGCCCGAGACCCGCACGGGCTCCCCCGCGAGGAGGCGGGCGCCGCTGATGCAGTAGCAACCGACGTCCATCAGGGCGCCGCCGTCGAGCTCGGAAAGCGCCCGGACGTTGGCCAGGTCGTCCAGGACGAAGCCGAAGGTGGCCCGCACCGACCGGAGCGCTCCGATCGCGCCCTCGCCGACGAGCTGCTGCACCCGCCGTGTCTGGGGATGGTGCCGGTACATGAAGCCTTCGAGCAGGACGAGTCCCGCCGCCGCTGCCACGTCGTAAGCCTCCTCGACGTCGGCCGGGCGGCGCGAGTAGGGCTTTTCGCAGAGGACGTGCTTCCCGGCCCGGAGCGCGCGCAGCGACCACTCGTGGTGCAGGCCGTTCGGGAGCGAGACGTAGACGGCGTCAACCTCGTCGTCCTCGAGGAGCGCCTCGTAGCTTCCGTGGGCTCGCTCGAGCCCGTGCTCGCGCGCGTAGGCCGCAGCAGTCGACTCGTCCCGGCTGGCCACCGCCACGAGCTCGACGCGGTCGCTCTCCGCCGCGGCGCGGATGGTCTCTCCGTTGATCTTCGCGGTCGAGAGGAGGCCGAGCCTCATGCGCTGCGCAGCTGCTTCAGGGTCGGGTAGAGCATGCGGTAGCGAGCGTACGCCTCCTCGTAGGCGGGTGCCCACGCGACGACCGGCTCGACCACGCTCGTCGGCCGCACGCACGCAGCGACCGCCTCGGCCGCGGACGACCAGACGCCCGCGGCGATCCCGCCGAGCAGGGCCGCTCCGAATGCGGAGCCCTCCTCTGCCGCGGTGCGCTCGAGTGGGATTCCGAGCACGGTCGCCGCGATCTGCAACCAGAGCTCGCTCCGCGCTCCGCCGCCCGAGACGCGCCCCACTCTCGGCTCGACGTCGAGCGCGCGCAGGAGCTCGAGGGAGTCCCGCAAGCCGAACGCGACCCCTTCGAGCACGGCCCTCGCGAGCGCTCCACGGTCGTGGCGCAGGTCGAGCCCGACGAAGGCGCCGCGCGCGTCCGGATCCGCGTGCGGCGTCCGTTCGCCGGCGAGGTACGGCGCGAACAGGAGGCCGTCCATCCCAGGCTGCCAGCGGCCTGCCTCCTCGGCCAGCTCCTCGAACGAGCCGCCGGCCACGTCCCGCAGCCAGCGCAGCGACCCGGCCGCTGAGAGCATCACGCCCATCGCGTGCCACGTGTCGGGGACGGCGTGACAGAAGACGTGGACTCGCGCCTCGGGATCGGCGGCGTAGGCGGGAAGCGCCGCGAAGACGACCCCGGACGTGCCTAGGACGACCGAGACGTTGCCGGGCCGGTCGACGCCGACCCCGAGCGCCGCGGCGGCCTGATCGCCTGCGCCCCCGATCTCCGTCGACTCGTGCGTCTCCGGCAGCCAGCGGTGCGGCACGTCCAGGGCGGCGAGAACCTCGTCGCTCCAGCGCCTGTGCGCCACATCGAAGAGCAGCGTCCCGGAGGCGTCGGCCGCGTCGATCGCGCGCTCGCCCGTCAGCCGTAGGCGGACATAGTCCTTCGGCAGCAGCACGTGCTCGATCCGCGCGTAGACGTCGGGCTCGTGGCGGCGCAGCCAGAGGAGCTTCGGCGCGGTGAAGCCCGTCAGGGCCCGATTGCCGGTCAGCTCGATCAGCCGCGCGAGCCCGACCCGCTCCTCGATCTCGGCGCACTCCGTGCCGGTGCGCTGGTCGTTCCAGAGGATTGCGGGTCGAAGCGGCCGGTCGTCCGCGCCGAGCGCGACGAGCCCGTGCATCTGGCCGGAGAACCCGAGCGGCTCGCCCTTCCTCCACCCCAGCTCGCCGAGCGCCGCCTCGCTTGCGCTCCACCAGTCGTCGGGATCCTGCTCGGCCCAGCCGGCCTCCGGCGTCGAGAGCGGGTAGCCGCGCTCTGCGCGGGCGAGGACTTCGCCGGTCTCCGAGAGCGCGAGCGCCTTGACGCCGGTCGTGCCGACATCGAGCCCGATCAGCCGGGTCACGCGCCGAGCGCGGCGTAGACAAGCTCGTACGCGCGGACCGCGTCCTTCGCCGCCTGGGCTTCCCGCAGTGCGCCGTCGTCGATCCTCCCCGCGACGGAATCGATGAAGCGCCACTGGAGGACGCTGCGCTTCACCGCGGCGACCGCGTCCTCGGTATAGGGATAGAGGTCGAATCCGAGCCGCTCGCCGTTCTCGCCGTAGCGGGCCCGCCGGAGCTCGACCGCGAGCTCGAGCGTCTCCATGAACGCAGTCGCGCCGACCATATTGTCGTCGTCGAAGTCGCCCCAGCCGGAGTTCGCGTGCTGATGCCCCAGAAGGCCCTCCGCGGCGAGGAGCGCCGCGTACTCGGCCAGGTTCTCCCGGTTCATCAGCAGGTGCTGCCAGTCCATGTTCACCTGGACGTTGTCGATTCCCTGCGCCCGCAGCTTGTGGATCACGTGCAGCGTCATCCCGACATTCCGCATCAGGATCTTCATCGCGGGCTCCGAGTTCTTGTGCTCGAGGAAGAGCTTGATCCCATGACTCGCGCAGCGCTCGGCCGCGGCGCCGATTCCGTCCACGAACCACGCCCAGCTCTCGGCGTACGGGGTCTGGAAGGGGTAGTTATAGCCCTCGATCCCCGGCCAGACGACGAACTGCGCGCCGAGCTCGCCTGCGAAGTCGGCGGCCTCGAGCGTCCGCTGAAGAGCCTCCTCCCGCGTCGATCGATCGGGCGAGCAGAGGCCGCCCCTGCCGAAGCGCGGGTCGAGATGGAGCCCCGTGCAGATCGTGTAGATCCCGTGCCCGGCGAGCGCGCCGCGCACCTCGTCGAGGTTCGCGGGTGACAGCTCCTGCGGGTAGTGGAACTCGTAGTCGTCGATCAGACCCTCGAGGCCCTCGACGGCGCGTCGGACGCGCTGCACGGTCGTCTCTCCCGCGAGCTCCGGCTTGTAGCCGCCCGGCACGAAGCGGGTCGCCATCGTCCCGAGGGCCCAGATCCCGAGGCTGGTCTTCATCTCGCTTCGCTAACGCCCGGACTTGGCGAGGCGACGGCGCGAGAGCGTGTCGAGCGTGACGGCAGCGAGCAGAATCGCGCCGGTGACGATGAACTTCGTCGCCGAGCTATAACCGACGAGGTCGATCCCGTTCGCGATCGACTGGATCACGAGCGCGCCGAGCAGCGCCGCGACCACACGGCCGCGCCCGCCGAACAGGCTCGTGCCGCCGATCACCGCCGCGGCGATCGCATCCAGCAGGATCGTGCCGCTCCCCGCGTTCAGATCGACCGAGTTCAGCCGTGAGGCGAAGACGACGCCTCCGAGACCCGCCATCATTCCCGAGATCCCGAAGACGAGGATGCGAATCCGGGCAACGCTGATTCCCGCCCGTCGCGCCGCCTCGGCGTTACCGCCGACCGCGTAGACGTGACGCCCGAACGTCGTCCGCGTCGCGATGTACGTCCAGAAGACGAGCAGGACGACGATGAGGAGGCCCGCGAAGGGGAAGCCTCGGTCGCGGTTCGTGACCCCGACGACGAAGAAGGCGATCGCGGTGAAGGCGAGGACGCGGACGATCGGGAGCACGAGATTGCCGGCGGCGATCCCCGCCCGCCGCCGGCCGGCCAGCCGCGCGACCGTGTTGGCGGCAAAGAAGAGGCTGGCGATCCCGGCGAGGATCCAGCCGGAACGGTCGGAGAAGAAGTAGTTCGTCAGGTCGTTGATCCAGCTGTCCTCGATCACGATCACGCCCTGCTCGCCGATCGACTTCTGGACGACCCCCTGCCAGGCGAGGAGGCCGGCGAGCGTGACTACGAACGAGGGGACGCCGATCAGCGCCACGAAAGAGCCGTGGAAGACGCCGATCAGGACGCCGATGGCGACTGCGATCAGGATCGCGACGATCCCGTTCACCTGCCAGCTGCCGTCGGGGATCTGCAGCTTCGCGGCGACCACCCCCGCGACGCCGCTGACGGAGCCGATCGAGAGATCGATCTCGCCCAGGAGGAGGACGAAGACGACGCCCATCGCAATGATCGTGACGCCCGCCATCTGCACGATCAGGTTGTTGAAGTTGCCTGCCGACAGGAAGTTGTCGTTCTTCGACTGGAAGAAGATCGTGATCAGGATCAGCCCGACGATCACCGGCAGGCTGCCGACGTCACCCGAACGGATGTTGTCCAGGACACGGCGGATCGCCGTCCGGACCCCTTCCGGCGGGTCGACCGCCGTCGTAGCGCCCGCGCTCACGCCGGCATCTCCTCCTCGGCGATGCCCGCAACCTTCGTCGGAACGCCGGCGGTGATCGCGTGGACGACTTCCTGCTGGTTCGTCTGCGCGCGATCGAACTCTACGATGTTCCGTCCCAATCGGAGCACGGTGATCCGGTGCGCGACCTCGAAGACGTCGTGCAGGTTGTGGGAGATGATCACGACGGCGAGACCCCGCTCGGCCAGCCGCTTGACCAGCTCGAGCACCTGTCGGGTCTGCGCGACACCGAGTGCCGCGGTCGGCTCGTCCAGCAGGACCACGCGCGAGTTCCACATCACGGCGCGCGCGACCGCGACCGACTGGCGCTGGCCGCCGGACAGGCTTGCCACAGGCTGCCGGATCGAGCGGATCGTGGTCACCGCGAGCGTCTTCAGCGTCTCGGCCGTCGTCTGCTCCATCACCGGCTCGCGCAGGCGGTGGAACTGGTCGTGTGCCTCGCGTCCGAGATACATGTTCTGGACGACATCGAGGTTGTCGCAGAGCGCGAGATCCTGGTAGACGACTTCGATCCCGAGCCGAGCGGCGTCCTTTGGCCCGTGGATCGTCACCGGCTCACCGTCGAAGCGGATCTCGCCCTCGTCCACGGGATGGGTGCCCGCGATGCACTTGACGAGCGTGGACTTGCCGGCGCCGTTGTCGCCGACGAGCGCCATGACCTGGCCGGCCGCGACGCTGAAATCGACGTCCGCGAGCGCCTGCACGGAGCCGAAGCTCTTCGAGATTCCGCGCAATTCGAGAATGGGTGTGTTCTCGGCCATGGCCTCGTTGGGGGCGCCGGCTTTGCCGGCGCCGCCCCCTATCCCTAGCAGCGAACGAGGCTCGGGGCTAGCAGTACTTCGCATACGTCCCGCGACAGACCTCGCTCCGCTTCAGGAATCCATCCGTGAAGAGGAGCTTGTAGTTGCGCTTCGTGATCGTGACCGGCACGAGCAGAACCGACGGCACCTGCCGCTTCCCGTCGAACGTCTTACCGTTCACGCCCGCCGGCTTCTGGCCCTTGACGATCGAGACCGCGAGCTTCGCAGCGGCGTTCGCCTCGGCCTTGATCGCCTTGTAGACGGTCATGCACTGGTCGCCCGCGAGGATGTTCTGGACGCCCTGCGCCGTCGCATCCTGGCCCGTCACCGGGATCTTCGGGAGCTTGCGCGCCTTGAGCGCCGAGATTGCAGCGTTACCGAGGCCGTCGTTCGCCGCGGCGACACCGTTGATCTTGTTGCCGGTTCGGGCGAGCATCTGCTCGAAGATCCCGAGCGCCTTCTGGTTGTCCCAGTCCGGTACGGCCTGGGCCGGGCCCGCGACGAAGGTGCCGTTCTTGAAGAGCGGAGCGAGCACGGACTGGTAGCCCTGGCGGAAGAGCGTCGCGTTGTTGTCGGTCGGCGATCCGTGCAGCTGAGCGATCACCGGCTTCTTGGAGTACATCCCGCTCGACTTGAGGCAGCTGACGAGCCCTTGCCCCTGGAGACGTCCGACGGCGACGTTGTTGAACGAGACGTAGTACGCCGTGCTCCCCTTCAGCGTCAGGCGGTCGTAGTCGATCACCTTGGCGCCGCGCGCCTTCGCAAGCGCCTGGATCGCGGCCCCGGAGCCGGAGTCCAGATTGACGAGCAGGATCACCTTGGCGCCGTTCGTGAGCGCCTGCTCGGCCTGGGCTCGCTGCTTCTGGCGGTCGCCCTCGGCGTTGACGATGCTGTACGTGACCCCGGCTGCCTTGAAGGCTGCTCCGAGGAAGCGGCGATCCTGCGTCTCCCAGCGCACGGACGACTTCGAGTCCGGGAGCAGGACGGCGACTTGCGCGTCGGCGGCGGTTGCCGCCTTCGCGTCGGAGCGGGCGGACGCGGTCGCGGCCAGCACGGCCGCAACGATCGCGAGCAGCGCCAGAGAAGCAAGAGTTGCTTTCTTCACGATTCCCTCCTTGGAGTGTTCGGGTCTGCGGTACGGGGGTGTCTCTGTTTGGTGGAGCACGTCCTCCTTTCGACTGCTGAGTACGCGGAGCAGCGAATCACGTGGCGACCTGCCGCTGGAGCGTGGCGAGGCCGGCCGAGCGAAGCCGCTCGGTGTCGCCGATCACGAGCGCGAGCGCGCCGAGCAGCTCCGCGCGCTCGCCGAGCTCGGCGGGGCGGATCTCGAGCGCTGAAGCCGCGGCGGGAAGCGCGTAGCGGTCGACCGCCTCGCGGATCCCCTCGAGGAGCACGTCGCCTGCGACGCTGATCTCCCCGCCAACGACGACGACGTCGGGGTTCAGGTGGTTCGCAAGGTCCGCGACAGCGCGTCCGACGGCTCGGCCCGCGTCGTTGAGAACGCGGCGGGCGCCGAGGTCGCCGCTGCGGACGAGCTCGAGCATCTCCGGGACGCTCAGGCCTTCGCCGTGCATCGGGCGGAGGAGGGCGAGCAGCGGCTCGGCAGCGGCGACGGCCTCGAGGCAGCCGCGGTTGCCGCAGCGGCAGACGGCCCCGTCCGGGACGGTCTGGACGTGCCCGATCTCGCCGGCCACACCGGTCGCGCCGCGGTAGAGGCGGCCGTCGAGGACGAGGCCCGAGCCGATCCCGGAGGCGATCTTGACGTACACGAGCGCGGTCGCGTGCCTGCCCGCGCCGAAGAAGTGCTCCGCGAGGGCCCCGAGGTTCGCGTCGTTGTCGACCGCGACCGGGAGGTCGAGGCGGTCGCCCAGCTCCTCTGCGGCATCCAGCCCTTGCCAGCCGGGAAGGATCACGCTCGAGCCGACGAGCCCGGTGCGGCGGTCGATCGGGCCCGGTAGGCCCATCCCGACGCCGACGACGTGGTCGCGGCGGAGCGAGGCCTCCTCGAGCACCTCGTGCGCCATCCTCACGGCCTCGTCGAGCGCCGGCCCTGCCCGGAGATCGACGTCGAACGGGATCGAGCGCTCGGCGAGGACGGTCGAGGAGAGATCCGCCACGGCGACGCGTAGATGCGAATGGCCGAAGTCGACTCCGAGGGCCGCGCCCGCCGAGGCATCGAGTCGGAGGAGCGTGGCCGGCCGCCCCCTGCCGCCCTTCGCGCTCTCGTCGGCGTCCTCGACGACGAGGCCGGTTCCCTGCAGGTCAGCGAGGATCGACGTCACTGTCGTCCGCGAGAGCCCCGTCGCCCGGACGAGCTCACCGCGGCTCGCCGAGCCTGACCGGCGGAGCGCATCGACGATCCGCAATCGGTTCACCTCCCGCAGGCCGGTAAGCGAGCCGCCACGGTTGCCATCGTCGGCGTCGACGAGCTTCACGAGGCGGGAGCGTCTACTCCTCATCGATATTTGTCAAGATTCCGGCTAAATAGTCGGTGAAATCGGCATCTTTCCGGCAAGATGGCCCCAGGGCAACGCGTGCCGGTAGAAGTGCTCCATGGCGGATGTGCTCACGCCCGGCGCGGCCGCGTTCCTGACTGCGCTCGAGCGGCGGTTCGGGCCGCGCCGGCGCGAGCTGCTCGCCGCGAGGCAGGAGCGGGCGCAGCGGTTGCGGGACGGCGAGCTGCCCGACTTCCTGGTGGAGACGCAGGAGATCCGGGACGGCGACTGGCGGGTCGCACCCGTCCCGGCGGAGCTCCAGGATCGGCGCGTCGAGATCACAGGCCCGGTCGACCGGAAGATGGTGATCAACGCCCTCAACTCGGGCGCGAGGATGTTCATGGCCGACTTCGAGGACTCGAACTCGCCCACCTGGCAGAACTGCATCGAGGGCCAGGTCAACCTGACCGATGCGCTCGAGCGGACGATCACGCTCGAAGGCGAGAAGAGCTACCGCTTGGCCGACGAGGTCGCGACGCTGCTCGTGCGCCCACGCGGCTGGCATCTCGAGGAGCGGCATTTCGAGATCGACGGCGCCCCGATCTCCGCGAGCCTCTTCGACTTCGGCCTGTACTTCTTCCGCAATCACGCCCGCGGCGGCCGCTTCTTCTACCTCCCCAAGCTCGAGAGCCACCTCGAGGCGCGGCTCTGGAACGACGTCTTCGTCTGGGCGCAGAACGAGCTCGGCGTCGAGCAGGGGACGATCAAGGCGACCGTTCTGATCGAGACGATCCTGGCCGCGTTCGAGATGGACGAGATCCTCTACGAGCTGCGCGAGCACTCGGCCGGGCTGAACGCGGGTCGCTGGGACTACATCTTCAGCGTGATCAAGAAGCTCGGCCACCGGCCCGAGTTCGTGCTTCCCGACCGGGCTTCGGTGACGATGGCCGTCCCGTTCATGCGGGCCTACTCGGAGCTGCTCGTCAAGACGTGCCACCGGCGCGGCGCTCACGCGATCGGCGGGATGGCGGCGTTCATCCCCTCGCGGCGCGACGCAACCGTCAACGAGGTCGCGCTCGCGAAGGTGCGCGAGGACAAGGAGCGCGAGGCCGGCCAGGGCTTCGACGGAACCTGGGTCGCCCACCCGGATCTCGTCCCGGTCGCGCTGGAGATCTTCGACCGCGTGCTCGGCGAGCGGCCGAACCAGGTAGAGCGCCAACGCGACGACGTGACCGTTTCGGCCGCGGCCCTTCTCGACGTGGCCGCGACCCCCGGCGAGATCACCGAGGAAGGGCTGCGCAACAACGTCTCCGTGGGGATCCAGTATCTCGCCGCGTGGCTGCAGGGCTCCGGTGCCGTCGCGATCTTCAACCTGATGGAGGACGCGGCCACCTCCGAGATCTCGCGCTCGCAGGTCTGGCAGTGGCTGCGGCACGGCGAGGTCGAGCGCGCGGACGTCGACCGGGCGATCGACGAGGAGGTCGCGAAGCTGGACGGGACCTACGCCGAGGCGCGCGCTCTCTTCGAGCAAGTCGCATTAGGAGACGACTTCGTTGAGTTCCTGACGCTGCCCGCCTACGAGCGGCTCGACTGAGCTGGAGCGCTCGTTCGTTATACTAATAGTATGAAGACCGCGATCTCGATCCCGGATGACCTCTTCGCGCGAGCTGATGAGCTTGCGGATCGGCTCGGGAAGTCGCGCAGCCAGGTCTACCGCGAGGCGCTCGCCGAGTACCTCGATCGCCGCTCGACCACGGCCGTGACGCAGGCGCTCGACGAGATCGCGGACGAGCTCGACATGGACGCGTGGACGGTCGAGGCAGGTCGGAAGGCGCTCGAGCACAGCGAGTGGTAATCGGTCAGGGCGACGTCTTTTGGGCCTCGCTCGACGACCCGACAGGCTCCGGCCCCGGATTCCGGCGTCCGGTCGTGATCGTCCAGAGCGATGCGTTCAATGCGAGCAGGCTCGCAACCGTCGTCGTCGTCCCACTGACGAGCAACCTGCGCTGGGCCGCCGCGCCCGGCAACGTGCTCCTCAGCGCCGGCCGGAGTGGGCTCCCGCGGGATTCGGTTGCGAACGTCTCCCAGCTCATCGCGATTGACCGGCGCATTCTCTCCGACCGCGTCGGCCGTGTGAACGAGCGCGAGCTTGCCTCGATTCTCGCCGGGATCGACGTCGTTCTCGGCCGCGAATAGACCGACTAATCCCCTGCGACGAAGAACTGCCAGTCGCCGTCAGCCGTGATCGCGGTGCGATAGCCGAGGTAGCCGCCGGCGCCCGCGCCGCTGCGCATCTGGTCGACCTCCGCCTGGGAGTAGAGCCCGCTGTCGGCGAGAGCCTGCCAGGCCTCGTCGCTCGGCGACTCCTCGTATGCGGTCGGCCAGGCGTAGGAACCGGACTCGTTGCGCGTGAACGGCATTGCGAGGATCGTCGCGAGGGCGCGCATGGGCAGTGGATCCTCCGTCGCTGCCTCCTCGACGTTCCGCCAGAACTCGGCCGCGGAGGTGCCGCCTCCGTAGCTGAACGTGAAGCCTTCGCCCCGCTCGAGCGCCAGCCGCTCGAGCTCCTCGTAGTCGCACGCGATCGCGGCGCCCCAGATCGCGCGGCGCAGCTCGGCGACCGGCTCAGGCAGATCCTGCTCGGGCAGCGTCGTCCGGATCGTCGAGGTCGAGCACGCCTCGGCCTGCGGCGGCGCGGTCTCGGTCTCTGTCTCTGTTTCTGTTTCTGTTTCTGTAACCGTCACAGTGACGGGTGGGGTCGCGACCTCGTCGGAGGCGGACTCGGAGCCGCAGCCCGCGAAGACGAAAACGACCAGAAAGAGGAGAGCGAGCCTCATGCGACCTCGGTTCGTTCGCGTTCGGCGCGTCCCTGCCGCAGCTCGGTAAGGGTTGTGTGAGGCGTGATCCCCTCGGGGTCGACGCGCAGGTGGAGCAGCGCAGGCCGCTTCGCCTCGAGCGCGCGATCGAGCGCCGGCGCGAAGTCTCCGGTGGGTTCGACCGTCTCGCCGTGCGCGCCGAACGAGCGGGCGAACGCGGCGAAGTCCGGATTCGTGAGCGACGTTCCGACCACACGGCCAGGGTACTCGCGCTCCTGGTGCATCCGGATCGTGCCGTACATGCCGTTGTCGACTACGAGCACGATCACGTTCGCCCGCTCGTGCACGGCCGTCGCCAGCTCCTGGCCGCTCATCAGGAAATCACCGTCGCCCGCGATACAAACGACGGTTCGCTCCGGGTATGCGAGCTTGGCCGCGATCGCCGCCGGCAGCCCGTAGCCCATTGCCCCGCTCGTCGGCGCGAGCTGGGTGCGGTAGCCGTGGAAGGGGAAAAACCGGTGTGCCCAGACTGCGAAGTTCCCGGCGCCGTTCGTCAGGATCGCGTCATCGGGCAGTCGCTGGCGCATGGCCCGCATCGCCTGGCTCAGGTTGAGCTTGCCCGGCGAGGAGACGGGCTCGAGCGTGGCGAGATAGTCGGCGTGGGCGGACTCGACCCAGGCGCGGCGAGCCGAACCTTGTGTTGTTCCAACACAAGCATCGAGTGCGGCCGCGGCGAACTCCGGCGAACCGGCGTGGATCGGCAGCGCGGGCTGGAAGACGCGACCGAGCTCCTCCGCGCCCGGATGGACGTGGACGAGCGTCTGCCGGGGAAGCGGCGGCTCGACGAGCGTGTAGCCGCCGGTCGTCATCTCACCGAGCCGCGCTCCGACGACGAGCAGCAGATCGGACTCGGCGATCCGCTGCGCCAGCTTCGGATCGATCCCGACACCGACGTGTCCCGCATGGGCGTGCGAGCGGTTGTCGATGTAGTCCTGACAGCGAAATGAGGTGCCCACCGGCAGCTCGCTCGCCTCGCAGAACGCGAGGAGGTCGGCCGCCGCCTCGGCGCTCCACCCGCCGCCACCGACGATCGCGAAGGGGCGCTCGGCTCGCTCGAGCAGGCCCCGAAGTTGCTGGAGCTCGGCGGCTCCGGGATGGGTTTGCACCCGCATGTATGGACGCGCGTCGGCGATGTCGATCTCGTCGACGAGCATGTCCTCGGGGAGCGCGAGCACGACGGGGCCTGGGCGGCCCGCTGTCGCGACGGTGAAGGCGCGCGCGATCAGCTCGGGGATCCGCTCGGCGCTCTCGATCTGCGCCACCCACTTCGCCATCGGGTTGAACATGCGCCGGTAGTCGATCTCCTGGAAGGCCTCCCGCTCGAGCATGTCGCGGCCGACCTGGCCGATCAGGAGGATCAGCGGAGTCGAGTCCTGGTGGGCCGTGTGGACGCCGATCGAGGCGTGCGTGGCACCTGGCCCGCGCGTGACGAGGCAGATCCCCGGCCCGCCTGTCAGCTTGCCGTGAGCCTCGGCCATGTTTGCGGCGGCGGCCTCGTGCCGGCAGGTCACGAGCCGGATCGGTGCGTCGTGAAGCGCGTCGAGCACGGCGAGATAGCTCTCTCCGGGAACGCAGAACGCAAGCTCGACCCCGTGCAGCGCGAGTTGGTCGACCAGCACCTGACCGCCGGTACGGGGCATCAACGGTGAATCGCGGCAGTCACAGGTGAAGAGCGCCTTGGGCGAGCGACTCGTGCGCCGGCTCCTCCGCGCGCACGAGCACGACCCGGACGATCGTGCCGCGACCGGAGATCTCGGCCGGCTCCTGCCAAACGCCGAAGGGCTGCACGAGCTCGCCGTCGACGGTCAGCTCACCGCGGAGGACGCAGCCGATTCCCTGCCCGGCCGCCGGCTCGCCGTCCCCGCGCTCGCAACGCATCACGTAGTCGGCCCACGGGTCGAGCTCGACGTGAATGCAGAGCTTCGCGTCGTCGACCGACCACTCGGTCAGCTCCCAGCGGATCACGGTCGCGCCGTCGGAGCCGGCCTCGAGGCGCGCTTCGTCGGAGCCGAACGCGGCGGAGCCCGCGTGCAGGGAACTGAGCTCCCCCGAGGCGACGTAGACGATCCGGCCGCCGGCGGCGAGCGCCAGCTCCTCCCGCGGCGCGAGCAGGTCTTCGTAGAGCGAGAGTGCGGTCATACGCCGAGGCAGACGTACTTGAGCTCGAGCCAGTCGTCGACGCCGTATTTCGATCCCTCTCGGCCGATCCCGGACTCCTTGACCCCGCCGAACGGCGCTACCTCGGTCGAGATGATCCCGGTATTGACGCCGAGGATCCCGTACTCGAGCGCCTCGGAGACGCGCCACACGCGACCGAGGTCGCGGCTGTAGAAGTAGGCGGCGAGCCCGTAGGGCGTGTCGTTCGCGAGGCGGATTGCCTCCTCCTCGCCGGCGAACCGCTGGATTCCGGCGACCGGCCCGAAGGTCTCCTCGCGGCTCATCGCCATCGCGTTCGTGACGCCGGTGAGGACGGTCGGCTCGAAGAACGTGCCCTCGAGCCGGCTCCCGCCGCGCACGAGCTCGGCTCCGGCGCCGGTCGCGTCGGCCACATGGTGCTCGACCTTCTCGAGGGCGCCCTCGTCGATCAGCGGCCCGATCTGCACCCCGTCTTCGAGCCCGTTGCCCACGCGCAGCCCTGCCACTGCGACATCGAACCGCTCGAGGAAGGCGTCGTGCACGGCGTCGTGCACGAGGATCCGGTTCGCGGAGACGCACGTCTGGCCGGAGTTGCGGAACTTGCACATGATCGCGCCGGTGACAGCCCCGTCGAGGTCGGCATCGTCGAACACGAGGAAGGGCGCGTTGCCGCCGAGCTCGAGGGAGACTTTCTTGACCTGGCCGGCGCACTGCCGCATCAGCAGCTTCCCGATCTCGGTCGAGCCCGTGAACGAGAGCTTGCGTACGGCGGGGTTGGAGGTCAGCTCGCCGCCGATCGTCGGCGCGTCCTCGGCGTCACCGGTTACGACCGAGAGGACGCCCGGAGGAACGCCCGCTTCCTCGGCGAGCCGGCAGAGGGCGAGGGCGGAGAGCGGTGTCTGCTCGGCGGGCTTGACGACCATCGTGCAGCCGACCGCGAGTGCGGGCGCCGCCTTGCGGGTGATCATCGCGGCCGGGAAGTTCCAGGGCGTGATCCCGGCGGTGACGCCGATCGGCTCGCGTAGGACGACGATTCGCTTGTCGGCCTGGTGCGGCGGGATCGTGTCGCCGTAGACGCGCTTCGCCTCCTCCCCGAACCATTCGAAGAACGAGGCGGCGTAGGCGATCTCGCCGCGCGCCTCGGCGAGCGGCTTCCCCTGCTCGCTCGTCAGTAGGACGGCAAGCTCCTCCTGATGGGCGAGCGTCAGATCGGAGAGCCGGCGGAGAACGAGCGCCCGCTCCTTGGCCGGCCGCGCGCGCCACGCGGGCAGCGCGCGCTCGGCGGCCACGATCGCGCGGCGAGTCTCCTCGACGCCGCAGCGCGGAACATTCGCGATCGTCTCGCCCGTCGCCGGGTTCGTGACCGCGAAGGTCGCGCCTGAATCGGCGTCGATCCAGGTTTCGTCGACGTAGGCCTTCTCCGCCAGGAGACTGCTGGGCTCGGTCACGGCCACGGTGAGAGGATAGTCAGCCGATGATCGCCGACGCCCACACCGACCTGCTGATGGAGCTCGCCCACCGCCAGCACCGGCTCGGGGAGAGCGACGTCTTCGCGCGGACGTGGCTGCCTCTCTTCGAGGCGGGTGGCGTCGGGCTCCAGGTGTGCCCGATCTTCGTCCCGCTCGAGCACCAGCCGGAGGGAACGCTCCGGCACGCGCTCGGGCAGGCGACGTCGTTCCACGCAGCGGCGCGCGAGAACCCCGAGCGGGTTTGCGTCGTGCGCACACGCGGCGATCTGGACGCTGTCGAGCGCGGCGAGCGGATCGGGCTCGTGCTCGCTCTCGAAGGCGTGGAGCCGTTCGGCTACGAGACCTGGGGCGTCGATCTCTTCTGGGAGGTGGGGCTCCGGGTCGCCGGGCTGACCTGGAACCGGCGGAACCCGTTCGCCGACGGTGCCGCCGAGCACGGCGGGCTCTCGGGGCTCGGCCGCTCCCTGCTCGATCGGCTTGCGGAGCGGAGCGTGGTTCTCGACCTGGCCCACGCCTCGGAGCGTCTCTTCTGGGAATGCCTCGAGCGCTACCGCGGCCGGGTCACGGTCACGCACGCGGGCTGTCGCGCCGTCCACGACCACCCGCGCAACCTCTCGGACGAGCAGCTCCGGGCACTGGGCGAGCGCGACGGCCTCTTCGGGCTGATGCTCCATCCGCTCGCGATCGGCCCGGAGGAGCGGACGATCGCGCGCGTGATCGACCACCTCGACCACGCCGCGAGCGTGATCGGAGCCGAGCACCTGTGTCTCGCCGGCGACTGGACCGGTCGGCTCAACGAGTTCGTGCCGCATGCCCCGATCCCCGACGGGCTGATGCCGGCCGGACTCGAGGAGGGCTCGTCGATCGAGGGACTCGCCGGTCACGAGGACTACCCGGCTCTCGTCGCGGCGCTCGGTGCCCGCGGTTGGGACGGGGAGTGGCTGGAGGGATTGCTGTCGGGGAATCTGATCCGGTTTCTGCGCGAGAGCCTGCCGGGCTGACTCAACGGGAAGTCGAGTTCCTGCCACCGTCGCGCGACAGAATCGATCATGGAGGGATCGATTGAAGGTCGGTCCGCCCCTGCGCCACGATCTTGGCGATCCGGCGCGGCTAGGGCGTGACGAGAACGCGGCCGGGCGAGCCCGCGAGGCTCGCCTGAAACGCGTCGTCGGCGCGGTCGAGCGGGAAGCTCGGGCCGACGAGGCTCGCGAGCTCCAGCTCGCCGCTCGCAGCGAGCTCGAGTAGGCGCGGCAGAGCGACGGCCGGGTCGTCGGAGCCGTAGATCGTCCCTGTCAGCGTCTTCTCGCGGTTCGTGAAGTCGAGCGGATCGAGCGTCAGCTTCGCGCCCGCCGCCGGCAGGCCGACGACGACCGTTGTGCCACCGCCGCGCGTCCAGCGCATGGCGAGCGCTGTCGTCTCGGGCGCGCCGACCGCGTCGAAGACATAGTCGACACCCTCCGGATCGAGCGCCCGCACCGCCTCCTTCACGTCCTCGGGCGCGCAGGCGGCCGTCGCGCCGAGCCGCAGCGCCTGCGCTCGCCGGCCCTCGACCGGATCCACGACGAGGATCGCAGCCGCCCCGGCCATGCGCGCGCCCTGGACGACGAACTGACCGACGCCGCCCGCGCCGATCACGAGCGTCGTAAAGCCGGGCTCCGGTCGTGCGGCGTTGAGGACGGCACCGACCCCGGTCAGCGCGGCGCAGCCGAGGAGCGCTGCCTGCTCGAGCTGGATCGAGTCGCCGAGGGGGAGCGCCGCGGCCGCGGACACGACCAGGCGCTCCTGGAGCGCACCGGTAGCGGTTCCTCGATAGACCGTCTCACCTTCGAACGTGATCGCGGTGCGACCGTCGAGCAGCGTCCCGCGCCCAAACGCCGTCGAGAGCGGCGCGCATGCCGCCGGCCTGCTGCGCCGGCATGCCGGGCACTCGCCGCAGGCCGGCGCCCACGAGAGGACGACTCGATCGCCTTCACGCACGCTCGCGACCTCAGCGCCGACCGCCTCGACGACTCCGGCTCCTTCGTGGCCGAGCACGATCGGAGTAGGTCGCTGCCACTCGCCCTTATAGGAATGAAGGTCCGTGCCGCAGACCCCGACGGCCGCCATCCGGACGACGACCTCGCCGGGCCGCGGCTCCTCGAGCTCGACCTCCCGCACCTCGAGCCGACCCGGTTCGAACATCAATGCGGCGCGCGTCCTCACCGCATCAGCATCCCGCCGTTGACGTCGAGTGTCGCGCCGGTGACGAAGCCCGCCGCGTCCGAGGCGAGGTACGCGACCGCAGCAGCCACCTCTTCCCCACGACCGAGCCGACCGACCGGAATCGTCTTCAGCATCGCCTCGAGCTTGTCCGGAGGGACGAGCGAGACTATCGGCCCGTCGATCGCGGCCGGCGCGACCGCGTTGACCGTGACGCCGGAGCCGGCGAGCGCGGTGGCGGCGTGGCGCGTGAGTGCGACGATCGCCGCCTTCGAGGTCGCGTAGTGGACGCCCGTCGCCGAAGCGCCGCGCTGCCCGGCCACCGATGCGAGATTGATGATCCTGCCGGCGCCGCGATCGCGCATGTGCGCGCCGACCACTCGACAGCCGAGGTACGTGCCGCGGAGGTTCGTCGCGAGCACGTCGTCCCACTCTTCGAGCTCGATTTCCCAGAACGAGCCGAATTCCGTCCGCGCGGCGTTGTTGACGAGCACGTCGACCTCCCCCGTCGCGGCGAGCAGCCGGCTCCACGAGTCGAGACTGCGGACGTCGTGCTCGACGGCGCTCGCGCCCGATCCCAGCTCGGCGGCGAGCGCCTCGACCCCTGCGAGATTCACGTCGGCCAGGACGACGCTGTCGCCGTCCGCGTGCAGCCGTCGCGCGATCGCCTCGCCGAGCCCGCGGGCGGCGCCGGTCACAACCGCGGTTCTCTGCACCTATTCGACCTCGACGTGGATGCGCTGCTTCGCCGTGCGCAGCGGGCCGCCCTCGCGCCCGGCGCGCGCGGCGAGCGCCTCGGCAAGGATCGAGACGGCGGTCTCCTCGTTCGAGTCGGCGCCGATATCGAGCCCGCACGGACCCGCGATCCGCGAGAGCGCGTCCTCCTCGATCCCGGCCTCGAGCAGCCGCTCCCGGCGGCGCTCCTGGTTGCGGCGCGAGCCGAGAGCGCCGATGTAGAACGCTTCGCTCGCGAGCGCCGCCGTCAGCGCGGGGACGTCGAACTTGTCGTCATGGGTGAGAACGACGACGGCGGTCGCGTGGTCTGGCGCGATCAAGGCGAAAGCCTCCTCGGGCCATTCGACGATCAACTCGTCGGCACTCGGGATTCGCTCGGCGGTCGCGAACTTCGCGCGCGCGTCGGCGACGATCGTCGTCCAGCCGAGGAGCTTCGCCGCCCGGCAGAGCGACTCGGCGGTATCGACCGCGCCGTAGACGGCAAGGCGCGGCGGCGGCCCGTACACCTCGCAGAAGACCCGTCCCTCAGCGAGCTCGAGCACCCGATTGCGACTTCGGCGCAGCAGCTCGCGGGTGTGAGCGGCGAGCTCCGCAGGCGCCTCCCCGAACGTCTCGCCGCTCTCGAGCGCGAGCAGCTTTGCACCCGCCCGATCGCCGTCCAAGACCGTGAAGAGGACTGCTCGCTCGCCGCTTGCTCCGAGCTCGAGCAGCCGCTCGAGGATCGTCACGGCAGCCGTTCGACGAAGACGTCGATCTCGCCGCCGCACGGAAGGCCGACTGCCCAGGCTTCGTCGTCGGTGATCCCGTACGAGACCAGCTTCGGCTCGCCGCTCGCGAGCACCTCGCGCGCGTGCTCGTAGACGTCGCTCTCGACGCAGCCGCCGGAGACGGAGCCGCAGAGCCTGCCGCTCTCGGAAACCGCGAGGCTCGACCCGACGGGCCGCGGGGCGGAACGGCGCGTCGCGACGACGGTCGCGACGACAATGCGCTCTCCCTCCTGTCGCCAGCGCTCGAGCTCGGGAAGGATCTCCTTCACCTCGCGGATTCTGCCTGCACCCGGGGTGCCGCGGGGCTGTTGTAGCCTCAGCGACCATGACGGATCAGGCGAGTGTGAGTCTGCTTAGGTGGCTGCGCCGGCAGCTGCGGGAGCCGACCCCCTGGCGGGAGCGGCTCGAGGCCGCGGTCGCGAACGACGATCCCTCGGAGGCCCGGCGGCTGCTCGCCCGGATGGAGTTCTCGGAGCCCCAGCGGCGCCACGTCGCCGGCCTGATCGACCGCTGGGAGCAAGGTCGCTGAGCCGCGAGGTGAACGAGGTGCTCGTCCGGCGGATCTTCGACGCCTTCGCCCAGAAGCAGGGCTTCTCGCTGCGCGAGTGCTTTGCCGAGGACGCGGTCTGGTCCGTACCCGGCACGAGCGTGATGGCAGGAACCTACCGGGGCCGCAGCGAGATCTTCCGCTTCCTCGGAAACCTGCCGAAGCTGACGGGAGGCACCTACGGCTCGCGGCTGATCGACGTCCTGACGAGCGGCGAACGGGCGGCCGCGCTCTACCGGGCCTTCGGCGAGCGGGACGGCCGCAAGCTCGACATCGACCAGCTACTCCTCTTCACGATCCGCGGCGGTCTCGTGACGGAAGTCCTGGCACTTCCCAACGATCCCGTGGCATTCGAGGCGTTCTGGGGTCCGTGACGGCCGGGTCGACGGAGGCGTACACCCACATCTACATCCCCGGGACATGTGAGTTTCGGACGGGGTTCGTCAGGATCCCGACCCCTTCGATCTCGACGGTCACCTCGTCGCCGTCGCGGAGATAGACCGGCGGTTCGCGGAACTCGCCGACGCCGCCGGGGGTTCCGGTCAGCAGCAGGTCGCCCGGCTCGAGGGTGATCGCCTCCGAGGCGAACGCGATCAGCTCCGCGACGGAGAAAACCATGTCGGCGGTCGTCGAGTCCTGTCGAACCTCGCCGTTGACGAGGCAGCGGATCCTAAGCGCCTGCGGATCCATCACTTCCGAGCGAGGCACGAGCGCCGGGCCGATCGGACAGAAGCTATCGAGGGATTTCGCGCGGGTGAACTGGCGGTCGGCCCGCTGCAGGTCGCGCGCGCTGACGTCGTTCGCGCAGAGGTAGCCGCGCACCGCCTCGAGCGCGTTCTCGGCGGAGACGCCCCTGACGCGCGCGCCGATCACGACGCCGAGCTCCGCCTCGTGGTCGACCGCCTGGGAGAGCGACGGCAGCACGATTGGCTCGCCCGGCCCGATCAGTGACGTCGCCCATTTGGCGAAGAGCACCGGCTGCTCGGGCGGCGTCCTCCCCTGCTCCTCCGCGTGGGCGCGATAGTTCAGTCCGACGCAGACGATCTTGCCAGGCCGTTCGATCGGGAGCATCAGGACTCGGGTCGAGGATGCGGTGCCTCGCTGAACTCGACCTCGAGCCGCCGGATCCGGGAGCCCTCGATCTCGATCACGCGCAGGGCAAGTCCGTTGTTCGAGACTTCGTCTCCCACTTCGGGCGCCCGGCCGAGCAGCCCGAAGACGAAGCCGGCCATCGTGTGGAAGTCCAGGATCTCGATCTCGCGGCCGAACTGCTCGTTGAAGTCGTCGATCGGGAAGGTGCCGTCGATCCGGATGTGGGTGTCGTCGATCCGCTCCACGGACTCGTCCGGAAGGTCGAACTCGTCCTCGATCTCGCCGACGATCTCCTCGAGCAGATCCTCGAGGGTGACGATCCCCTGCATCGCGCCGTATTCGTCGACGACCACGGCCATGTGCTGGTTCTGCTTGCGGAACTCGGCGAGCAGGGCGGCCAGATCCTTCGTCTCCGGGACGATGTAGACCGGCCGGAGCAGGTGCTCGAGCTCGACTTGCGCGATCCCGCGGTCGTGGAGGGCGGTGAAGAGGTCGCGGACGTGCAACACGCCGATGATCTCGTCGAGCGAGTCCCGGTAGACCGGATAGCGCGTGTACGGCGACTCGAGCAGCGCCGCGAGCGCTTCCTCGGACGGAAGGTCGGCTTTGATTGCGACCACCTGCGGACGCGGCACCATCACCTCGTGGACCTCTTTGTCCGCGAAGTCGAAGACCTTGTAGAGCATCTCCTCCTCGGTCGTCGCGATCACGCCCGCGTCTTCGGCGCCCGCAACGATGTGCCTGATGTCCTCCTCGGTGTGCGCGAGCTCGCCGGCTCCCGCGGGCTGGATCCCGAAGAGACGCGTGACGAAGTTCGCCGAGAGCCGAAGCACGTAGACAAATGGTGTCGTCACCCGCTGGAGCAGCCCGAGGGGCAGTGAGAGCGCTTTCGCGATCGGCTCGGCCCGCTGAAGCGCTATCGCCTTGGGCACTAGCTCGCCGAGCGCGACGCTCAGGTAGGTGAGGATCAGGAAGGCGAGCCCGTAGGCGAGCCCATTCGACATCACCGGATTGAAGTAGCCGGAGAGCAGCGGCTGGCCGACCGCGCCGAGGGCGATCCCAAAAACGGTGATCCCGATCTGCACGGTGCTGATGAAGCGCACCGGCTCGTCCATCAGCGCGAGCGCCCGTCGGGCCGAGGCGCTGCCTCGCTCGGCCTCTGGCTCGAGCCGCGTCCGGCGAGCGGTGACGAGCGCGTACTCGGCCGCGACGAAGATCGCGTTTCCGAGCACGAGAAGGAAGATCGCAAGGATCCGGAGGGTGTCGCTCATGCCCCGATTCTCCTCGGGGCGCAGGTACTAGGCGGAAGCTCGTCGTCCAAGCTGGCGCGCAGTATAGGTAACGCTGCCGTCGTCCCCGGAGCGGACGGCCCGCTCCTCGCGGACGAGCCGCTCGAGGTGGGAAAGTGTCTCGGCGACCGCAAAACGGCGCGAAGCCGCCTTCAGATCGGCGCCGAAGAGCTCGAAGGAGAGGTCGTAGCCGGTGCGCGGTGTCTCCGACAGCGCAGCCTGGGCGACCCCGAGCCGCTCGCGATGGTGCTCGATCAGCTCGTGCGCTCGCCCGACCGGGTTTTCGATCGGCTCGCCGTGACCCGGAAGCGCGAGCCGCGGTGCGAGCTCGATCGTCCGCTCGAGCGAGGAGATGTAGTCGCCGAGCGGATCAGGTCGGCTCTCCGGCCAGAGCCCGACGGTCGGCGAGATCCGCCCGAGCAGGTGGTCGGCCGAGACCAGGACGCCGTCCTTGAGCAGGCAGAGCTGCCCGTCTGCGTGGCCGGGCGCGTCGACGAGCTCCCAGCCGTCGAGATGCTCGCCGCCCGCGACGAGCACGGGATCGGGCTGGTAGCGAATGAACGGCGCGTACACCGAGCCCGACTCGATCAGCTCCTCCGCGATCGGCCGCGGGACGCCGTGGGTGAGGAACCAGTCGGCGATTCGCTGCGGCCACCCAGGATTCCCCCAGACCATTCGGGCCTGGGCGTAGTCGAGCTCACCCTCGTGCACCGGTGCCCCGGTCAGCTCGGCGACGTCGGCGGCGGCGCCGATGTGATCCGGGTGGAAGTGGGTGACGAGGATTCGCACGACCTCGATCCCCTCTAGCTCGGCCGCCCAGTGCTCGGCCGCATCGGGAAGCCCGATCCCCGTGTCGACGAGCGTCCAGCCGTCCTCGCCCGGCAGAAGGTAGGCGTGGACGTGTCCCGGCCGGGTCGGCAACGGACAGGTGATGCGGCGGATGCCGCCCGGGAGCTCCATCGAAGCATCTAACACGTTTGCATCGCTACGAACGTGTGTTCTAGACTGGGCTGATGCGAATCGAGTATCGGGAAGAGCCATGCCGCAGCGCGCTCAACCGCGTCCAGGGGATGCCGTTCGAGTGGTCGCTGAACCCGTACATGGGCTGTGCACACCGCTGCACGTTCTGTTACGTCCGCGCGTTCGAGCTGCGAGCGGAGCGGCCCTCGGACGACCGCTACGGACGTTCGATCCGGGTCAAGACGAACGTCGCCCAGGTACTCGCGCGCGAGCTTGCCCGGCCGTCCTGGCGAGGTGAGGGAATCGCGATCGGCGCCGCGACCGACCCGTACCAGCCCTGCGAGGGCCGCTACCGGCTGACCCGCGCCTGCCTCGAGGTGCTCGCCGCGGCGTCGAATCAGTTCTCGCTGATCACGCGCGGACCGATGATCGTCCGGGACCTCGACGTGCTCCAGACAGCGTCTGCGCGCGCCGAGGTCTCAATCATGTTCTCGGTGCCCACGCTCGACGACGAGGTCTGGCGGACGACGGAGCCCGGCACCGCGCCGCCGCGCCAGCGGCTCAAGGCGCTCGAGGAGCTCGTCGCGGGAGGCGTAAAGGCCAGCGTGGGGATGGCCCCGATCCTGCCCGGTCTCTCCGACCGGCCGGAGCAGCTCGCCGCGGTCGTCGAGGCGGCACGCGAGTCGGGGGCGACGAGCATCTGGGCGAATCTCCTCCACCTGAGGCCCGGAACTCGGGAGCATTTCCTCGCCGCTCTCTCCTGCGACTGGCCGGAGGAGCTCGCGCGTTACGAGCGGCTCTACGACGGCCGCGCCTACCTTGCGTCGGCCGAGACCCAGCCCGTGCGCGACCGGGTGCGGGCGCTGGCTCGCGAGCACGGCGTCCGCGACCGACGTCCGTCGGTGCCGGCGCCCCCTCCGCGACCCGAGCAACTGACGCTCGCGTTCTGAGCGGCCGCCGAGGCGCGCAATACAATCCCCAGCCATGCCCGAAGAGATCACCTGCCTGATCGTCGACGACCATGAGGTCGTGCGCGAAGGCCTGCGCCTCTCGCTCTCGCGCGCACCCCACATCCGCGTGATCGGAGAGGCGTCCGACGGGGCGGCGGCGGTCGCGCTCGTCGAGCGGCGTCGGCCGAACGTGGTGATCATGGACGTGCGGATGCCGGGGATGGACGGGCTCGAGGCGACGAAGCAGATCAAAGAGAAGGCCCCGGAGACTGCCGTCCTCATCTTCACGGCCTACAGCGAGCGCTCCCTGCTCGGCCGCGGGCTCGAGTCGGGAGCGAAGGGCTACATCCTGAAGGAGGCGCCGCACGCGACCTTGCTGCGGGCGATCGAGAAGGTCGCCGGGGGCGAGAGCTTCGTCGACCCCGCGCTGATGCCGTCGTTCCTCATCGGCAAGGATCAGAACGAGATGCTCACGGCGCGCGAGCGCGAGATCCTGCAGCTCTTGGCCGACGGGATGTCGAACGCGGATGTGGCAGCCAAGCTCTTCATCAGCCAGGAGACGGTGAAGAGCCACGTGCGACACATCCTCGCGAAGCTGGAGGCCGACACGCGCACGCACGCCGTCGCGATCGCGCTCCGCGACGCCATCATCGATTGACGGCGGCCATCGCTTGAGGGCCGGATGAGCGCGCAGGTCGCGGTCTGGATCACACTGGCCGTCGTGCTCGTGGCCGGGGCGGTCGCCTTCTATCTGATCGTCACCCAGCGGCTCCGCGAGGAAGTGGTGCAGAAGGAGAACGCGCGCCTGCTCTCCGATGCCGTCGAGCGCGAGGCCGAGCGCAGCCGCCTGGCCGATCGAATCATCACCGCCGAGCAGGACGAGCGGCGCCGCCTGGCACTCTTTCTCCATGACGGACCGGTGCAGAACCTGTCCGGAATCGCCCTGATGCTCGACGCAGCGGTGCACGCGATCGAAGACGGCCGTGGTTCGGACGCGCGCGGGATCATCGGCAAGGCGCTCGACACGCACCGCGACACGATCCGCTCGCTCCGTGACCTCTCCTTCAACATCGAGCCGGTCGTGCTGCGCGACCAGGGTCTCGGCCCCGCGGTGCTCGAGCTGGCGAACCAGCTCGGGATCGAGCACGAGGTGCAGATCGAGGTAGACATCGCCCCCGCCGAAAGGCTCGGCGAGAAGGAGCAGGTCGGCCTCTACCAGATCATCCGGGAGTCACTCAGCCAGGCTCTGCTGCGCGGGCCGCCGACGCGAATTTCGTTGACTGCCACGGAGACGCGCGACGGCGGGCTCGCGGTCGTGATTGCCGACAACGGCAAGGGAGAGCGGCGGCTGCGGACGCTCGGTGCAATCGAGGAGCGCGTCGCAACCCTGAACGGTCGTTTCTCCGTCGAGCGCGGCGCCGACGGCGGCACCACACTGCACGTCCTCCTGCCGCCGTACGCCACTGGCACGTAGCTCGAGTCCCTGCGAGAGCACCGTCCGCAGCGGACACGTCCGGGGTCAAAGCCCTGACGTGTCCGATTCGGACTGGTGCCGGGAGAAAGCACCTGGATAAGCGGCAACACGTGGACCCTCCGGGACACGTCCGGGCTTTGACCCCGGACACGGCTCCGCGGGACGGTTACGAGCCGACTGCCGACTCGGCGGCGCGGCGGCCGAAGACGAGAGCCGCCGCAAGGCCGCTGCCGTAGCCGCCCGTGAAGATTCCGCCCGCGTCGGCACCCGCCGCGTAGAGACCGCGGATCGGTGAGCCGTCCTCCCGGAGAACGCGGGTCCGCTCGTCGATTCGGAGCCCGCCCGTCGTGTGCGTGACGCCAGGGCGAACGCGGATCGCGACGAACGGCGGCTCGACGAGCTTCGGCGAAGGCGGGAGCGAGAACGGCAGCTCGTCGGCCGCCCGCACCTCGCCGCCGACGACCCGCGCGACCTCCACGATCTCCGCGACTGTCCGTTCGCGCACGCGCCGGCGCAACGCTCGCGCGTCCACGACGTACCACGCCGCAGCGCCAGGCAGCCGCGCCGTCGCCTGGACGAGATCCGTCTCGGACCACGAGGGCTCGCCGGCAAAGAAATCCTGCCCCTCGTCGTCGAGCACGAGCGCATGGGCGCCGTACACCTGTGCGGCCGCGACGAAGAGCGTCTCCGTCACCGCAGCCGGCAGGTTCCGGCCGTAGAACTCGTCCATCCCGGCGGAGAGATCGGCGCCGCGCGCCAATCCGTACGCGAGCCCGTCGCCCTCGCTCCACGGACTCGCGCGGAGCAGGAGGCCGCGCTCGCGGGCCAGGCGTACCCCGAACCCCCCGCTCGCGAGCACGTCGGCCTCCACGAACGCCTGGCCGAGGAGCACATTCCCGGCGCCGCGTAGCAGCGCGTCCGTCAGCCCCCGAGGGTCGAAGCGCCGTCCGACCGTCCGCACGTTCCCGGTCTTGCGTTCGATGACCGGCGCGCCGAGCGATTCGAGCCAGTCGAGGCCCGCGTCCAGCTCCTCGATCACGCACGTCTGGAGGGCAGACTCCCCACCCGGACAGTCCTGGCGAAACTCCTCGATGCTGCGATGCCGCCAGATGACGCCGCTCGAGAGCAGCATCGACCCTCCCGCGCGGTCGCCCTTCTCGAGGACGACGACGTCTGCGCCGAGCTCGCGCGCTCGGGCGGCGGCGACGAGCCCGGCCATCCCGGCGCCGGCGATCCGGAGCACGTTCAGCCTAGGACCGTGAGTCAGCGCAGCGAGAACGACGATTTGTGCTCGACGTACTCGAGCTGCACGCGACCTGGGCCCCAGACGAAGACGGCACGCGTATTCTCGGCGTCGACGACCCGGTCGATCTCGATCCCCCGCTCCTCGGCTTCCTCCACGTGCTGCTCGACGGAGTCGACGAGGACACCGATGTGATTGAGGAGCGGCCGCTCGGGCGAGCCCGGGTCGCCTTCGTGCAGCTCGAGATGGGCGCCACCCACCTCGACCCTGTTCGAGTCGGCAGGCGCGAACCCGTACGCCTCCCAAGCGGCCGCGGCCACCGATGGGTCGGGAACGACGAGCGCGACATGGTCGAGGTCGAAGTCCGACTCGGTCGCGGCCTCGACGAGGACGAGCTCGAGGCCTTCGCCGAGGTCGACGCGCGGCGCGAGCCCTGCGAGTGACGCCACGCGCAGGCCAATCTGCTTCAGTGCTCCCCGCTCGCGCGGCCCTTCGGCAGCGAAGAGCGTGAGCTTCCCCCGGCGCGCGTCGGCGCCGAGCAGCGTAAACGCATCGGTGCGCTGAATCGTGTGCATCCCGAGCTGCTCGGTCGCGATCTCGGCCATCGAGTCGCGGTCGGCGACCCAGAGGGCGACGTGGTCGAGAGTCCGGGGTCTCACCGCGCGAGGATAGCTGCGCCCCTCACTTCTTCCGCTCGACGGCGCGCCGCAACTGCTCCTTGTTCATCTTCGAGCGACCTTCGATCCCCATGCTCTTTGCCTCGTTGTAGAGCTGGTCGCGCGTCCGCCCCTGCTCGCGCTTCGTTCCGGATCGGAGCCCACCGCGGCGGCCGGAGGAGATGTCCTCCCGCGAGAGGCGCGACGACGTCTTCGCCTCGCCCGCGCGGGCTCGCTCCTTGTTCACGGTGCGCGCGGCGATCTCCTGCGCCTTCTCGTGCGGGGTTCCTCGCTCTTCGAGGCTGTCCTTGACGTGCTCGTACTGACGATCTCGCTTGGCGTTCCAGGCTTGCTGCGGCATCGGATCCCCTCTCTCGTGGACGAAGAGAAGGTCTCCAGCTCGGACTCCGGTAAACGTTCCTACGCGAGCGGCGGATTCTGGACGTCGTGCTCGGTGGCGTACTCATCGACGAGCTTGTCGATCGCCTCCGCGCCCTCGCTGTAGGCGTAGTTGATCTTCACGAACGGCTCCCACTTGTCGGGCAGCGCGTCCTCGGGAAAGATCGCCTCGACCGGGCATTCCGGCTCGCACGCCCCGCAATCTATGCACTCCTCGGGGTCGATGATGAGAATCCGACCGAACTCGTGGATGCAGTCCACAGGGCACACGTCGACGCACGAGCGATCCTTGATGTCGATGCAAGGCTCGGCGATGATGTACGTCACGGCGGCGAGTCTACCGAGGCGTTCTACAGGGGCGGCGCGGTAAGTTCGGCGACCAAATCGGGGGCGCGCTCGACGAGCGCGGACTTCACGATCACCTGGTCGAAACCCGCTGTGTGGGCGCGCTGAAGACCCGTCTTGTCCGTGTGATTCGTGAATCCGAGGATCGGGACATGGGGCCAGGCGTCGACGACCTCATCTGGGTCGACGCGAGCGATGTCGGCGATCACCATGTCCGGAGCGTCGATGCTGTCGGTCGTGACGAAGTGGTGATCGGGCAGGAGCCCCTCGAGCTTCCCCCTGAAGAAGAGGTCGACCCCCGCGAGCAGGATGGTCGCCACGCCCCGAATCTAGCATCCTCGGCGGCCGATACCAATACTCGAGTCCAATGGAATCTGACCGGCGACTGGCCAAAGGACTCGAGCTGATCCGAACGGGCGCCTACTTCGCCGCGCACGAGGAGCTCGAGGAGGAGTGGCGCGCGGCGCCGCCGGAAGAGCGCGACTTCCTCCAGGGGCTGGTTCACGTCGCGGTCGCCTGGTATCAGGCCGGGCGCGGCAATCGGGTTGGCTGCGAGCGGCAACTCGAGAAGGCGACGCGGCGGCTCGGCTCCTACGCGCCCGAGCACCGCGGGCTCGACGTAGCGCGTGTGCTGACCTCGGTTGCCGCTGCGGCCGAGGTCGTCGAGTCGGGCTCGCTCGAGCTGCCGCGGCCGTCGATCTCGGCGTTCGATGCGAGCTGAGTCGATGCGCCACGAGGATCAGCAGCAGCTCAATCGTGTCTCGAGCCTCGTGCGCGACGTTCTCGGACCGGACGCAGTCGGTGCGTATCTCTTCGGCTCAGCCGTTCTCGACGGGCTGCAACCCGAGAGCGACCTCGACGTGCTCGTCGTCTCGAAGCGGCAAACCACGCGCGAGGAGAAGCAGCGTCTAGTCGATCGCCTGCTCACGATCTCCGCGCGACGAACGCCTCAGGGCCGATGGCGTCGGGTCGAGCTGACGATCGTGGTCGAGTCCGAGATCAAGCCCTGGCGCTATCCGCCGAGGTTCGATTTCCAGTACGGGGACTGGCTGCGCGGCGCGTTCGAGCGTGGCAACGTCACGCCGTGGCCCACGACGACGAACCCCGATCTCGCCGCGTTGATCACGATGGTGCTGCTCGGGAACACGCCTGTGTTCGGGCCACCGCCAGCCGAGATCTTCGATCCCGTCCCGCACGACGACTTGATCAGCGCGATTGTCGGCGACATCGACGCGCTGCTAGCCGACCTCGACGAGGACACACGCAACGTGATCCTGACGCTCGCCCGGATCTGGAGCACCGTCGCCACCGGCGTCATCCGCTCGAAGGGCGACGCCGCGACGTGGGCGCTCGACCGGCTCCCCGAAGAGCACCGTGCGGTTCTCGCTCGTGCGCGCGCAATTTACGTGGGCCACGAAGAGGAACGCTGGGACGACCTCGAGCCGCACGTCCGTCCCCACGCCGATCACGTCGTCGCCGAGATCAACCGGGTCGACCATGCCTCTAGCCAATCCCGAGGAACTGGAAGAAGCGGTTGAAGTAGATCCGGAGTACGTAGAAGCGGTCGAAGAAGAGGAGGGTTCCGAGCGCGACGAGGATCGCACCGCTGACGAGCTGGATCGCTGTGTAGTGGTTGCGGATCCGGCGGAAGAACCCCATCGCCGGGACGAAGAGCGCCGCTGCGACGAGAAAGGGGACGGCGAGCCCGAGGGCGTAGACGGCGAGCAGGAGCGAGCCCTCGAGCACCGTGCCGGAGTCGCCTGCGAGCACGAGGATCGAGCCGAGCACGGGGCTGATGCAGGGGGCGGCGCAGACGGCGAACGCGCCGCCGAGCAGGAAGCTCGAGCCGCGCCGACGAGCTCCCTGCACGAGTCCTGCGCCGAGCAGTCGCTCGGGCCACGGCAGCAGGCCCATGAAGACGAGCCCGAAGACGATCAGGACGAAGCCGGCGATCTGCTCGAGCAGGAACTGGTTCTCGGCGATCGAGAGCCCGACGGCCGCGGCGCCCGCGCCGAGCAGGACGAAGACCGCGACGAGACCGCCGACGAACGGCAGGCTCGAGACGACGACGCGCCGGGCCGCGCCGGGCTCGCCGAGCCGATCGGCCTCGACCGACGACACGGCCGAGAGGTAGCCGGGAACGAGCGGAAGCACACACGGCGCGAGGAACGAGATGAGGCCCGCGCCGAACGCGACGGCGACGCCGGCTGGACTCACGTGGTCGGACTCATCGAATGAGACTCACTCGAAGCGGGCGAGCTCGGCGTCGAGCCGGCGCTCGCTCTCGGGGTCGAGCGGCGAATCGTCGGGTGGCTCCGTCCCGGAGCGCGAACGGCTCCACCCCCAGGCGATCGAGCCGACGGCGACCGCGGCGAGGCCGCCCCCGACGAGCGGTAGCAGCCACGCGAACCAGTCGAACCCCTGACGCGGCGGCACCGCGAGGACGCCCTGACCGAACTGCGCGACGAGCTTCCCCTTGATCTCGCTCTTCGTGTCCCCCGCCGCGATCCGGATGCGGATGAACGCCTTCATCCGGCGCGCGATCTCCGCATTCGAGGTGTCGAGCGTCGAGTCGCAGATCGGGCAGACGAGCTCGGACTCGAGCTCGGCGGCGGTCGGCTTCTGCTCGCCGGCGGCGGCCGGCTGCGGCACGAGAAGCGCCAGCGCGACGAGGAGAACGAGGCGCCTCACACGACCTCCGCTCGCCCTGCGCATCGGCGCGCCTATCCGGGAGAACCCGCCGGTTCCCGCGCACCCCCTCGCGCCTGCATGACTGCGTCACGCAGACGCGAGGGCGCGCTCGATCGCCTCGTCGAGCTCGCTCGCCTCGTCGACGGGGCCGGCGATCCGGTAGACGACCTGGCCGCGCGCGTCGATGAAATAGGTCTCCGGGAAGCCGGTGACCCCGTAGCGGCCGACCGTCGAGCCCTTGCCGTCGTAGACGTTCGGGTAGGTGACACCGAACTTGCGCACGAACGAGCGCGCGTCGCCGCGGAAATCCTTGACGTCGACGCCGACGAAGACGACGCCCTTGCCCTGCCAGCGCTCCCATCCCTTCTGCAGAAGTGGTGTCTCGTCCTTGCACGGTCCGCACCAGGAGGCCCAGAAATTGAGCACGACCGCCTTGCCGCGCAGCGACTCGAGCGCGAGCTCGCCGTCTCCATCGAGATTCGAGAGCGTGAAGGCGGGAGCAGCCACCGCCCGGCCGTCTGCGAGCGAGCCCGTGACGGCATTGTCGTCGCCCTTCGCGACCTTCCAGATCAGGAGACCGAGTAGCGCCACCACGACGCCGACGGCGAGAACCTGTCCCCCGAGGCGAACGCGGCCGGTCACGGCACGATGAAGACCGGCGTGCCCGTCTCCACCTGCTCGAACAGCCACTCGACCTCCGGAATGAGCATCCGGATGCAGCCGTGGGAGGCGGAGTAGCCGATCGAGGCGGCATCAGGGGTGCCATGAATCCCGACCGCAGGCGAGGAGATCCCCAGCCAGCGCGTCCCGAGCGGATTCCCGGGGCCGGGCGGAATCGGCTTTGCATCCTTGGCCCAGTCCGAGGACGGCGGGTACCACCAGGGATTGCGCCACTTGACGACGATCTGGAAGTTCCCAAGCGGTGTCGGATAGCGCGACTGCCCCGTGGCGACGCCGAAGCTGCGCCGCAGCGTCATCCCGTCGTAGAGAGAAAGCTTGTTGAGCCCGCGGCGGATCACGATCACGTCGCCGATCGAGTTGCGGGTCGTCGCCGGCGCCTGCTCGAGGAGACGCGCGGTGAGCGGGCCGCGCTTGTGCGTCTTGACGCTGCGGTAGAGCTCGCGGCTGAGCGTTTCCCGGCTCAGCGTGCGGCCCGGGCGCGCGGCGGTCACGAAGGGCTCCGAGCCGCGCAGCAGCAGGCGCGAGTCGATCCGCGCGCGGTCGAAGCGGCGCGCGAGACGTTCGACGTAGCGCTCGATCGAGGCCCGCGGTGCGGCGACCTTCAGCGGCACCTTGGCGCCGGGCCGCGAGATCCGGGCGCGCTTGACGGCGTCGCCGACGAATGCGGCAGCGCCGAGCGCCTTCGGAGACACGAGCAGCTTGGAGGTGCCGGCGATCCGAATCGTCACCGGACGGGCGAAGAACGCCCTGACCTCGGTCGTCGCCCGAGTGGCTGAGAGCCCGCCGACGAGCAAGCCGCCGATCGTCACTCCGGCCGGAATCGTCGTCAGCCGGGGCGGACGCGGCGGCGGCGGCTTCGGCGGCGGGGGAACCGGAGGCGCCGTTGTCGTTCGCACTGTCGTCGTGGGCGCGGTCGTCGTGGTCGGCGGCGGAGTCGTCGTCGTGACGGTCGTCGTCGGGATCGTCCCGGTGGTTCCGGTCGTCTGCGTTCCGGAGGTACCCGTGTCCGCGATCGCGGCCGGCGTGGCCGCGAGCACGAGCGCGCTGAGGAGGCCGCCGACAGCGCAGCTACCGAGAGAAACGGCCGCAAATCCGCGATTCATCGGGTTGGCCTCATCGGCGCCAGTGTAGCCACGGCTTCGAAGATCCTGGGATCGTTCGTGATTACCGCGTCGACCCCCGCCGCGTCCATCCGCTCGAGCTCTTCCGGGCGATCGACTGTCCACGTCCAGACCGCCGCCCCACACGTATGGGCGGCCGCAACGGCGTCGGGCGAGACGACTGCGTGGTGGAGCATCAGCGCGTTGGCGCCGGCGCGCATAAGCATGGCCGGGACGCGACGAGCAAGCGCCGCTCGAAGCACGACCGTGCTGAGCCGGATCGCCGGATGGAGGATCCGCCTGCGCGAGATCCCGCGCCGATCCTTCGGATAGGTGAAGCCGATGCGCACCCCGGGCGCCGCGCGGGCGACCGCGCCGAGGCTCTCCCGGTGGAACGAGCTGACGACCGTCCGCTCGACGAGTCCATGCCGCCCGAGCGCCAGCGCCAGCTCGTCCAGCCGCTCGGCCAGCTTCAGATCGACATGGACCGCGAGGCCGGGCCGTTCGGCGAAATAGGCGAGCGCCTCGTCGAGCGTCGGCAGCTCCGGGGCGAGCTCGCGCAACTCGGCAAGGGTGCGGTCGCGAACGGTGCCGGCGGCGGCGCCGTGGCTCACTTCGTAGAGATCGTTCGAGTGGGCGAGTACGAGCGGTCCACCGACGAGGTCGAGGACGTCGAACTCGATCGCGTCGACGCCGGCTGCGACCGCCGTCTCGAACGCAGCGATGGTGTTCTCGGGCGCGAGCGAGGCCGCGCCTCTGTGACCGACCCGAATCAGCGGCCCGTCTCCTCGCAGCAGCCTCACGGAGCGGTTGGGAGCGGAGCCTCGTCGAGGTCGCCGCCACGCGCTGCGAAGCTGACGATCATCCGGTCGGTCACCCATTCCACGGGCGCGTGGTCGTCCGTCCACGGATCGGACGACGGCGGAACTGCGGGCCGTGACCGGAGATCCGCCTCGAGCAGCACGACGAGCGGCCGGAGCCTCGTCTCGACGATCGCGGGCGTCTGCGCGTCCGGAGGCTCGGCAGCCGCGAACCCGAGCACGATCCGGTTGAAGCGGAGCGCGTTCCAGACCCGCACCCGCGGGAGAACGGTCGCGAGCGTGCCCGAGACCTCACGGACGAGCGTGTCGTCGCCGGGCACCGTCGCCACGTTCAGCGCCACCACCCCGCCCGGTGCGAGCCGGTCGCGAACGAGCCGGAAGAACTCTTGGGTCGCCAGGTAGAACGGGACGTATGGCTGGCGGTAGGCGTCGACGTAGATGACGTCGTAGCGCCGATCCGTCCGGCTCAGGAACGGCCGTGCGTCGTCGTCGTAGGTCGTCACGCGCGGGTTGTCGCCGAGCCCGAAGTAACGGTAACCGACGTCCGTCACCGCCGGGTCGATCTCGACCGCATCGATCTCGGCACGCGGCCAGAAGACGCCGAACGCGCGGGCGAGCGTGCCGCCGGCGCTGCCCAGGATCGCGACCCGCCGCGGCGGCTCCCCGAGCACCGCCGGTACCGTCAGCAGCGCGTCCCAGACGCCGCCCGTCAGCACCGTGTCCTTGCGCCAGACGGAATGGACGGCCACACCTTCGTTCAATCGAAGCAGGCGGCGGCCGTCGGCGCGCTCGAGCACCTGGATGAACTGCTGGCGCGATTCCTCCTCGTAGAGGAGCCCTTCCTCAGCCTTGATCGCGCCCGGCGGGATCGCGACGAGGACCGCGAAGGCGATCGCAGCGACGGCCGCGCGGCGACCTAGGAGGAGCGCAGCCGAGCCGGCCAGGACGAAGGCGGTGCCGAGCAGCGTCCGCTGCGTCCCGACGAGCGGGATCGTGAGGAGGGCCGGCACGAACGTGCCGAGCAGCGATCCCCCGGTGGAAAGCGCGTAGAAGCGGCCCGCGACGGCGCCGGCCGTCGCCACGTCGGAGATCGCGAGTCGGATCGCGAAGGGCGAGACCATCCCGAGCAGGACGACCGCCGGCGCGAAGAGGAGCAGCACCGCGAAGAAAGAGCCGATCACGGCGCCCGCCGAGGCGTCGTCGAGGCTGCTCACCGTCGCATCGAGGAAGGGCCTCGCGACGAACGGCGTCAGCGCCACCCATGCTGCCGCCGCGAGGACGATCAGGCCGAGGAGCCGCGGCTCGGGCCGCCGGTCGGCGAGCTTGCCGCCGAGGTAGTAACCGAGCGCGAGCCCGGCGAGCACGATCCCGATCAGGTTCGCCCAGACGATCGTCGAGGAGCCGAAGTACGGCGCCAGCAGCCGCGACGCCGCGATCTCGGTCGCGAGCGAGCCGGTGCCGGCCCCGAAAACGAGCGCCGCAAGGGCTGCCTGCGAGCCCTTCATCCGGATCGCTTGAGCACGACAAGCGCGAAATCGTCGGTGAGCTCGCCTTCGGTCCACTCGCGACACGCCGCGAGCGCAGCCGCTGCGAGCTCCTTCGCCGGCAGCCCTCGGTGCTCCGCGAGCAAGGCGTCCAGGCGCTCGGTGCCGAACTGCTCGCCGTCTCGGCGCGCCTCCACGACGCCGTCCGTGTAGAGGATGACGCTCGCGCCGGGGGGATAGTCGAGCGAGACGGGCTCGTAGACCTGCGCCGCATCGATCCCGAGGGCGAGCCCCCGGGCGGCGATTGCCTGCACGCTGCCGTCGGGCAGAACGAGCCGCGGCGGCGGATGGCCGGCGCTGGCACACGTCACCGTGCCGGCGGCCGCGTCAAGGACGAGCTCGACCATGGTGATGAACTTTCCGGGAGCGATCTCCGAGGCGACGACCTCGTTCGCAGCGGCGAGGAAGTCGCCGGGATCGACGTGCACACGCGCCAGAGAGCGGAAGACGTACTTCGCCATCGCCATATCCGCGGTCGCCTCGACCCCATGCCCGGTCACGTCGCCGAGCACCACGGCAAGCCGGCCGTCCGGGAGGACGAGATAGTCGTAGACATCGCCGCCGACGTCGACCCGCGCCGCCGATTCGTAGACATCCCCGATCTCCAGGCCCGCGAGATCCGGCGCCGCGCGCGGCAGCAGCGAGCGCTGCATCGTGTCCGCGAACTCCTTCTGCTGCCCGTACAGGCGGGCGTTGTCGATGGCGAGCGCCGCCTGGCCGGTAATCGAGAGGGCCGTGTCGGCGATCTCGCCGGCGACCGGCCGCTCGGGATGGAGCGAGACGATCGTGAGCGTGGCGAGGAGCTCGCCGGCAGATTCGATCGGGACGATCGCCGCACTCGATCCTTTCTCCAGGAACGGGGCCAGGAGAGCGATCGCGCCCTCGAGCTCGGCGGCGGAGCGCGCGTCGAGCAGGAGCGGCTCGCGGCGGTCGAGGAGCTCCTGCCGCTGGGCGCGTGAGAGCGGCTGCGGCCTTGACAGGAGCAGACGCGCGGCCGCGTCGACGCGCTGGTCGTTCACCTCCACCGCGCGGGCGACGAAATCGACCCCGCGCTCGTCGGCCATCCGAATCACCGCGGCGTCGACACCGAGCAAGGTGACGATCGAGCGGGCGAGGACGCCGAGAGTCGTCTGCAGGGAGAGGTTCTGCGCGAACTCCCGCGAGACGTCGTGCTGGGCCTGGAGGCGCTTCAACGCCTCTCGTTCCGAGGCGAGCTCAGCCTCGAGCTGAGCGTTCCGCGCCGTGGCACTTTCGTGCAGCCGCGCGTTCTGAACCGCGACGGCGAGCTGGGCGGCCAGCGCCACGAGGAGCGCGGACTCGTTCGGGGTCAGGCGCCGCGGACGACGCGGGTAGACGGCGAGCAGGCCGATCAATCCGTCCTGGACGAGGAGCGGGAGCGCCAGAACCGAGGTGATCTCTGCCTCCGCCGTCTCGCGTCGAACGCCGGCGAGCTGCTCGAGTGCTGCCGCGCCGCCGAGCTCGACGATTCCGTGGCCACGGCGCGGGCCGAGCGCGAGCGCGAGCGCCGCACGCGCGACGGGCTCGTGCGGCCCCTCGATCCCCCGCGTTGCCGCAGATGTCAACAAGCCCTCCTCCTCGAGGTAGAGCGCAACCCGATCGGTGTCGAGGAGCGTGGCCACATGCTCGACTGCGGTTTCGAGCGTGTGCGCGAGCGAGAGGCTCGCGATCGCCTCGCCGATGACCGCCAGGAGAGCGCGGCTCCGCTCGAGCTCGAGCGCCAGATCGCTCGCTCGTCCGGCGGCGCGCAGCGCGTGCGCGGCCCGGACGGCAAAGCTCTCGAGCGGCGCCAGGTGCTCGGGCGCACGGCCCGACGGATAGAGCAGCTGCAGCACGCCCACAGGAGGCTGACCGAGCTGAAGCGTCACGAGGGCGCCGTCGGTTGTCTCTTCGACGGCCGTCGCGAACTCGTCGCTCACGATCGTTTCGGCCGCGTGCTCGACAGCGGCGCCCCGGGGCAGCCGACCGTAGAGACCGATGCGCTCGACGCCGGCCGAGGTCAGACTCCAGAGCAGCGCGGCCTCGGCGCCGCCGGCGATCGCGGCGATCCTCGCGACGTGCGCCCCCGTGCGCTGCTCGTCGGATGCGGCCGCGAGCGCGTCGCCGGCGATCTCGAGAAGTGTCGAGGGGAGCGGGCCTTCACGCCGGCCGTCCTGGCAGAACCTCGTCGCGAGCGTCGCGAGATCGGCAGCGAGCGATGCGAACCGCTCCTCGGCGAGATCGAACTCGGCAGCTCGGCGGAGGACGTCCAGCGAGCCAAGATCGTCGTCCGCCGTCGCGAGCGGTACGGTCGCGGAGACCGCGTCGAGCCCGAGCCTGCGGCGCAACGTGCCGGCTGTCGTCTGCGCGTCGGGGAGCCGCAGACCCTCGATCTCGGCGCCGAGCGCGGCGGAGGCCGACCACACCGCTCGCGCAACGAGCTCGTCGCCCCGCTCGCGCAGCCAGATCACGACGATCTCCGCGTCCGCGGCCAGGGCCACCGCTCCGACGATCGTGTCGAGCGTGCGCTGGAGCGGCTCGCCCGCCGCGACCGCGCGCCCGGCGTCCGCCAGCGCCGCGAGCGCCTCGGAGAGCTCGGCGCGCGCTGCGCGGGCGACGATCACGTACGAGAGCTCAAAGCCCGAAGAGCCGCTCGATCTCGCGCCAGATCGTCACCGTGAGCCCGATGCTGGCGGCGAGGAGCACGAGAAACACGAACCAGAAGCGCACGCCCGCGCGCCGACGCTCGCGGGAGCGTTCGATCCGGGCACGTCGGCGGGCACGCTCGTGCAGGTACGCCCGGTCGACGGCCACGGGGTCGAAGGTAGGCGGCGCGTCCTCGCCCGCCGGTTGGCGCGTCGCAGGCTCGACCATCCACAGAGTGTAGTCCCCGCCCGGGCCGCGTCCCGTGACTTCCGGCCGCGGATGTGCCCATACTGCTCTCCGTGGAAGACCCCGCTCCCCGCTACGAGCCCTCCGGCGAGCCGTTCGGCGAGCCCGCCGCTGCACCTCGCCGGAGCATCCCGCAGCGCAGCATCACGCAGCTTTGGGGCCTCGGCCGGCGAACCACCTGGGTCGCCGGCCTGGCGCTCGCGCTCTCGGCGTTCACGGGCTGGTATTCCGGCCCGGGTAGCGACCAGGGCGTCGAGGTGAGCGTGCTCGCCTGGGACACGGGACTCCTCGGCAAGCTCGTGCTCCTGATCGGGGTCGTCGCGATCGTGCTGGCGATCCTCCGCGAGACCGGAATCCAACTTCCGGCCGCGGTCCCGGAGAGCCTCGTCGTGATCGCGCTCGGCGCGCTCGCGACGATTGCCGTCCTGGTGCGTCTGATCTCGATTCCCGACGAGTTCTTCTTCGCGGGTCGCGAGCTCGGTCTCGCGATCAGCCTCGTCGCCGCGCTCGCGCTCCTCGTCGCAGGCCTCCTGGAAGCAGCAGAAGAGCTGTAGCTGCTGGCGCAAGCGGCTCCACGGCCGACATCACCTCCGTGTCACACGTCTAGGAAGCCTCGGCCCGCCTGGCGAAGCGGCGAATCGCAGCTCCGGAATAGCGGACGACGAAGCCGATCAGGACGCCGAGAGCCGCGCCCGCAAAGACGTCCAGCGGGTAGTGGACGCCGACGTAGACCCGCGAGAACGCGATCACCGCAGCGAGCGCGAAGAGCGGCCAGCGCAGCCGCGGCACAGCGAGTGCCAGAACGGTGGCACACGCGAAGGCGACGGTAGCGTGACCGGACGGAAACGAGCTCGTCGCCGGTAGGGAGACGAGCGGCTCCGGCTCGGGATCGCGAAGCGGAGGACGATCGCGGTCGAGCCAGTCCTTGGCGCCGCCTGAGACCGCCTCGGCGACGAGGATCGTGGCACCCGTGCGAGCGGCGAGGAGCGGTCGCCGCCACGAAAGCCCCGAGAGTACGATCGCGAGCAGCAACCAGATCGCGCCGAACGAGCCGGCATAGGTGATTCCCTCGAGGATCGGATCGAGCACGCCGAGGCGGTGGTCGACGACCCACTGCTGGAGAGAGTGATCGAGCGAGGTCAGACTGGGAGAAGCTGCTTCGTCGATTCGATCAGCGCACGCGGATCGAAGGGCTTGCCGATGAAGCCGTGCGCCCCGCGCGACGTCGCCTCGGCAACCGAGCGCTCGTCGACCTTGCCGCTGAACATGATCACGGGAATCGCACCCACTCCGTGCCTCTCCTGGACGCGGCGCAGCATCTCCCAGCCGTCGACCTGGGGCATCATCACGTCGAGGAGGATCAGATCCGGCGGCTCCTCGTCGAGCACTTCCAGGCCCTCGTCGGCGCTGCCCGCCTCACGCACGACGTAGCCCTCCGCCTCGAGGTTGACGCGGACGTACTCACGGAGCTTCGCGTCGTCGTCGACGATCAGTACGAGCGGGCCGGCCGTGGAAGCAGGGCCGCCGCGCCCGGAGCCTTCGAGAAACTGATCGAGGTCGGCGCGACGGTAGCGCCGGTGTCCGCCCGGCGTCTTGAAGGACGAGACCCGATCCGAATCCGTCCACTTGCGCATCGTGCTCTGCGCGACGCCGACATATTTCGCGGCCTGTCCGAGCGTGAGCCACTCGGGCTGGATCTCGACGCCTCGTCTCCGTCCTTCCCCGTTCGCCACGGCGCGAATCTACCCAAACTTGACGGTTTCTGAAACGGCTTACCCGTTGGAAACGGTAACGGTGATCGTCTTGGCCGCCGGCGGGAGCGGTTGCGGCTTCAACGTGCGCACGCTCGTCCGCGTTCCACCGGGTGCGGGTCCGTCTGCCAGCGCCCGGCCGATCGCGATGCCGAGCAGAAGCACGAGCCCAGCGAGGAGAACGGCGGCCACCGGTCGGATGAATCTGTTGCGCTGCTTCCGGCGGCGGGCGCGAACGCGTTCCTCGGAGCTGCTCACGGCTCGTAGTCGACGGCGCCGCGAGAATAGAGCTGGAACGCGGTCGCCTCGACGAGCGAGAGCGTCCGCGGCCACCCCGGCGCCGGCGCGCGTTGGGAGACGATCTCACGGCTCCAGGAATCGGCGCCGGCGTACACGCGGGTGAGCTCGGCCAGCGTGAACGTGCCGCCCACGCGACGGCGCAGCTCCTCCGTCACGGCCTCGACCTGCGCCAGCAGCCGCTCGCGCTCGCGCGCATCCTCGGCCTGCTCCAGCAGTCGCCGCCGACCGTCCTCCCACTCGCGCCGGGCGCTCTCGATCTCCACCTCCGACATGCGCGCGATGCTACTGCGGCGTACAGCAGACCTGCGCGGGCCAGAGGGGCTCGAGCTCGGCGAGAACACGCTCGCCGAGCATGTATCCAGGCTGCGCGAGTGCGTACGCGGCGTGAGCATGAAGGCACTTGAGCCTGCGTGGATTGGCGCTGCCGCCGATCCCGAGCTCGAGCGAGGCGCCGCCGTCGCGGCCGATTTTCGCGCCGGCCAACGTCCGCCGTACCGATCGCTGCTCGGCGGTCGCCCGTTCGAGATCCGCACCGAGCTCGGGGTCCTCGGCGACAGCCGTGCTCCAGCGCCCGACCCCACCGGCGGCCTCGAGACGGGCGACCGCGGCGACGAGGTGTGGGCAGGTGAGGTAGTACGTGGTGGGGAAAGGCTCGCCGCGGGCGTCGTAGGGCTCTTGCTCCGTGACGGCGGGCGAGCCGAACGGACAGCGCCGCGCTACGCGGCGAAATGCGCGGGCCGGCCGGCCGAGCTGGCGCTCGACGAGGGCGCGATCATCCATCCCGCCCGATCGTAGCCTTGCTCATCGTGGACGTGCCCAGCCGAGATGCTCGTTGCGCCTGTCGCCACTCGGCGATCCCTCGAACGATGAAGAGCTGCTCGCCGGGCCGAACGAGCCCGTTCCGACGGGCCTCCCGGGTGAGCGCCGTGAGCGTCGCCGAGCGCTCGAGCCGCGCCTGGAGCCGAGTCCGCTCCGCCCGCAGCTCCCGCACCTCTACCTGGCGCTCGTTCAGCGTCGAGCGGGTCTCGACGTAGCTCGCGAGCGGTCGGTAGTAGAGGAACGCGACGAACCCGAGCACCCCGACGACGCACCAGCGGAGCAGCACCGCCGACCGGTGCGAGCGCGCGCGGCGCTTGGGTTTCTTCCTCGGCGGAGCTTCCTCCTGCCGCCGAGAGGTCGGGCGCTGTGCTCGCTTGGCCACGGCACTCGTTTCCGCGCTCGCGCGTCACCTCCTGCATCCGCCGGGCCGTTCGAGCGCGTACGTGCCCCCAGGGGGCCGGCGAGGGCCCCCTGGCAACACGCTAGCTGCCAACGCCGACCGAGGCGTGACGGCTTCCTTGCGACTCTGTAACACCTGAGCACGGCCCGCCGGAGCGCCGCCGACCCCGTGAGCTCAGGCGATATCGACTTTGATCACGTTCGTCGTTCCGGGCATGTTCACCGCAGTCCCTGCGGTGATCACGACACGGTCGCCCGACTCGACGATTCCCGTGCTCCGCGCCGCCTCGAGCGAAGTCGCCCAGAGCTCCTCCACGTCGGCTGCCTGCGGGATGTGTACCGGCGTCACCCCCCACTCGAGCGCCATGTGTTGGAAGGAGTGCTTGTGGTGGGTCAACCCAATGATCGGCCGCCGCGGGCGCAACCGCGCGACCGCCGAGGCGGTGCGGCCGGTGAAGGTCGGGACGAGCAGCGCTTTCGCGGCGAGTGCCTCCGCGATGTCACACGCGGCGTTCGACATCGCCTGGCCGATCGTCGGCTTCTCCTCGGCCTCCGGGATCTCGTGCCGGTAGCCGAGACTCGGCTCGACGGCGTAGGCGATCCTGTTCATCAGCGCGACCGCCTCCACCGGGTAGTCGCCTACCGCGGTCTCGCCGGAGAGCATCAGCGCCGAGGTGCCGTCGAGGATTGCGTTCGCGACGTCCGAGGCTTCCGCTCGGGTCGGCTCGGGCGAGTGGATCATCGACTCGAGCATCTGCGTCGCCGTGATCACCGGCTTGCCGCGCTCGAGCGCCCGCAGGATGATTCGCTTCTGGAGCAGCGGCACGTCGGCGGCGCCGATCTCGACCCCGAGATCGCCGCGCGCGACCATCACCGCATCGGCCGCGCCGAGAATGTCGTCGAGGACGACCACCGCTTCGGCCTTCTCGATCTTCGCGATCACGTGTGCGGTCGAGTTGGCCGCCTCGATCAGCGTCCGGAGCGCCTGGACGTCGGACGCGGTGCGGACGAACGAGAGCGCAACGTAGTCGACGCCGAGCTCGAGCGCGAACTGAAGGTCGTCGAGATCCTTTCGCGTCAGGGAAGGGATCGGCAGCGGCACCCCGGGCAGATTGACTCCCTTGTGGGAGCTGACCGTGCCGCCCACGAGCACCTCGCAGCGCGCGCGCCCCCGCTCGACTTTCTCGACGCGCAGGCGCACCGACCCGTCGTCGATCAAGACGTCGTTTCCCGGCCGGAGGATCGAGCCGAGCACGTCCGGCGCGACGGGAAGGTCATCCGGCTGCGCGCCGTCCTCGCCGGCGATCGTGACGAACTCGCCGCGGACGAGCGCGATCGGGGCGGCCAGCTCGCCGATGCGGAGCTTGGGCCCCTGCAGGTCGGCGATCACCGCCACGGGCCTCCCCACTCGTTCCTGGGTCGCACGGATCAGGCGCGCAGTCTCCGCGTGATCCTCGAGCGTTCCGTGCGAGAAGTTCAGGCGGGCGCCGTCGATCGTCTCCAAGAGCTGTTCGAGCACTGCGGGCGACGAGCTTGCGGGGCCGATCGTGGCGACGATCTTCGTGCGACGCGGTTCGAGAGCCATGACTAGAGGCTATCCACGCTGCGCGCGCGGAAACGCCGACCAGCCCGGATACTCCGCACGCACGCCGAGTTCCTCCTCGATCCGCAAGAGCTGGTTGTACTTCGCCACGCGATCGGAGCGCGAGGGGGCCCCCGTCTTGATCTGACCTGCGCCGGTCGCAACCGCGAGGTCGGCGATCGTCGTGTCCTCGGTCTCGCCCGAGCGGTGCGAGATCACTGCGGTGTAGCCGTTCGAGCGCGCCAGCGCGATCGCGTCGAGCGTCTCGGTGAGCGTTCCGATCTGATTCACCTTGACGAGGATCGAGTTCGCGACGCCCGCGGAGATCCCACGCCGGAGGCGGTCGACGTTCGTGACGAAGAGGTCGTCGCCGACGAGCTGCAGCCGGTCGCCCAGGCGCTCGGAAAGCGCGCGCCAGCCGTCCCACTCGTCCTCGGCAAGCCCGTCCTCGATCGAGACGAGCGGAAAGCGCTCCGCGAGCGAGGCGTAGAGGTCGATCAGCGCGCCCGTGTCGAGCTCGCCGCCCTCGACGTGGTAGGCGCCGTCCCGGAAGAACTCGGTCGAGGCCGGATCGAGCGCGATCCCGATCGCCTCCCTGTGGCCGGCGCGCTCGGCTGCCTCGAAGACCGCCTCGATCGCTGCCTCGGCGCTCGCCAGATCGGGCGCGAAGCCCCCCTCGTCGCCGACCGCAGTCGAGAGGCCGCGCTCGTGCAACAGCGCCTTCAGCGAGTGGAAGACCTCGGCGCCGATCCGAAGCCCCTCCGAGAAAGACGTCGCACCGGCTGGCACGACCATGAACTCCTGGAAGTCGATCGCGTTGTCGGCGTGCGCGCCGCCGTTGACGATGTTCAGCATCGGCACGGGCAGAACATGCGCCTCGGGTCCGCCGAGCCAACGATAGAGCGGCTCCCCGATCGCCACGGCCGCGGCGTTCGCGACGGCCATCGAGACGCCGAGGATCGCGTTCGCGCCGAGCCGGCCCTTGCTCGGGGAGCCGTCGGTCTCGATCAGGCGCTCGTCGACGGCGCGCTGATCGGCTGCGTCGAGGCCCGCGACGGCATGCGCCAGCTCGCCGCCGACGTTGGCGACCGCCTGCGTCACGCCCTTGCCGCCGTACGCGTCGCCGCCGTCCCGCAGCTCGACCGCCTCGTGCACCCCCGTCGACGCGCCCGAGGGCACGGCCGCCCGGCCGCGCGCACCCGCCTCGAGCTCGACGTCGACCTCCACGGTCGGGTTCCCCCGCGAGTCGAGGATCTGACGACCCCGTACGGAAACGATCCTAGTATTCACTCCATCTCCTTGGCGAGCTCGAAGTAGCGGTCCTGCTCGGCGAGCGGAAGCTCGAGCCAATTCTCGCCTGCTTCAGCTGCACGGCGCTCCGCCTCCTCGACACGCCGGCGGAAACGGGCGGTCGCGGCGCGAAGCTCGAGCTCCGGATCGGCGTTCAAACGGCGAGCGACGTTGACGGCGGCGAAGAGCAGGTCGCCGAGCTCGGCTGCCTGGCGGCGATCGGGCGGCGTTTCCGGCGCCGGGTCGGACCCGTTGCGCAGCTCCGCCTTCAGCTCGGCAAGCTCCTCCTCGAGATCGCCGAGCGCACCGGCGAGATCCGGGTATTCGAAGCCGACGGCGGCCGCGCGACGTTGCACCTTGCGCGCCTGCAGAAGTGCGGGCAGCGACGCAGGCACGTCGTGGAAAACCCCTCGCCGCCCTTCCTGCTCGGTCTTCAGCGCCTCCCAGCGCTCGCGCACCCGCTCGGCGGTCTTCGCCTCGGCCTCGCCGAAGACGTGCGGGTGCCGGCGCACGAGCTTGGCGTGCACGCTCCGAGCCACCGCCTCGAGATCGCCGTCGCCCTGCTCCTCGAGGAGCAGGGCGAGAAAGTAGACCTGAAAGAGCAGATCGCCCAGCTCGTCGAGCAGCTTCGCCGGCTCGCCGCCCGCCGCCGCGTCTGCGACCTCGTAGGCCTCTTCGACGGTGTGCGGGACGATCGTCAGCGCCGTCTGCTCGCGATCCCACGGGCAGTCGCGACGCAGCCGGCGCGTCAGCTCCTGGAGCTCGAGGAGCGCCTCTCCTAGAGCCACTTACTCCTCGGAGTCAGTCGTCGCGCCCGTCGTAGCGGCCGGCGGCGGCGTGAACCCGATCGCGTACGAGACCTGATCCTCGTACTCCTGCTTCAGGTCCTCGACCCACTTCGTCATCGTCTCGTTCTTCTTCGTCTGCTTGAGCTGTTGGCGGATCGCGTCCTTCACGTCCTTGAACTCCTGAACCTTGGCCGCCGTCGCATCCTTGAGCGGCTGGATGATGTGAAATCCGAACTCCGTCTTGACCGGGCGCGAGATCACGTTGTTCTTGAGCAGGAATGCGGTCTGATCGAACGGCGCCACCGTCTGACCCTTCGTGATCGTCAGCTTGCCGCCGGTTGCCTTCGAGCCCGTGTCCTGGGAGAACTTCTTCGCCAGCGCGGCGAAGTCGGCGCCGTCCTTGAGCTGGTCGTAGATGTCGTTCGCCTGCGCGCGCGTCTTCACGAGGATGTGACGCACCTCGCGAGTCTGCGGCTGGCTGTACTGCGCCAGATTCTGCTTGTAGTAGTCCTCGACCTGCTTGTCGGTCACCTTCACTTCGGCGGTCACCTTCTTGGTGAGCTCCTCGGAGATGATCTGCGAACGGATGTCGCCGCGAACCTGCTTGTCCGAGAGACCCTGGTCGCTGAGCTGCTTCTGGTACTTCTTGTCGTCGCCACCGAAGTACTGCTTCTTGATCTGCTCGAGCCGCGCGTCGACCTGCTTCTCGGTCACCTCGATGTCGAGATCCTTGGCCTCCTGCTCGAGCTCGACGCGCTGGACGAGAAACTGGACCACCTCGTTCTTCAGAGCCTGGAACTCCTGCGATCCTGCCTTCGGAAATTCGCGCTTCTGGGTCTTGTAGGTCTTGCGCGCCTGGTCGACGATGGCCTGGTAGTCGGATCTGGCGATCTTCTCGCCGTCCACCACCGCGACGGCATCCTTCGGAACGCTGTCGTCACCACCACAGCCGGCAGCGAAGAACGCAAGGGCGAGGGCAGGAAGAAGAAGCAGGCGTGAGGTCTTCATCGGTGAGAGCTACTCCAGTGCTGAGACGGGGACGGAGGCCAGTGTAGCCAGGGTCAGGCGGCCCGGCGCGCCGTCACGAGCGCGTCGACGAGGTCGATTGCGCCGGCCAGTTCCTCGGTTCTACGGGTGACTTCCCGCTTCGCGCTCGTGTAGACCGCGGTGTCGGAGACGTCGCGCAAGGCCCGCAGCTCGGAGGAGCCGAGCACGAGCGGGCCGACTGTCGCCCGGCCGCCGCGGAAGATCAGATAGTCCGCTCCGAGGCGCGCGAGCTTCAGCTTCGCCTCCTGGATCGCGAACAGATTTTCGACGGGCTCGGGCACCGGGCCGTACCGGTCCTCGAGCGCGGCGTGCAGCTCGCGCAGCTCGTCGTCGGTCTCGGCGAGGGCGAGGCGGCGGTGGATGTCGATCTTCAGCGCTTCCGAGGCGACGTAGGTCGCGGGCACATACGCGTCGACCCGCGCGTCGACCCGCACCGGCCGAGTCGCGAGTCGCCGTTGACCTTGCAGCTCGGCGACCGCCTCCGCGAGCATCTCTACGTAGAGCTCGAAGCCGAGTGCGGCGACATGGCCGGACTGCTCTGCCCCGAGGAGATCGCCGGCGCCGCGGATCTCTAGGTCGCGCATCGCGATCTGGAAGCCGGCCCCGAGCTCGGTGTGGTCCGCGAGCGTCGAGAGCCGGGCACGCGCGTCGGGGGTCAGCTCCTGCGCGTCGGGATAGAGCAGGTAGGCGTGCGCGGTCACGTCCGAGCGGCCCACCCGACCGCGAATCTGGTAGAGCTGGGCGAGTCCGAGCATGTCCGCACGCTCGACGATCAGCGTGTTCGCCTGAGGAATGTCGAGCCCCGACTCGATGATCGTCGTCGAGACGAGCACGTCCGCGTCGTTGCGCAGGAAGGCGTGCATCTTCTCCTCGAGCTCCCGCTCCCGCATCTTCCCATGCGCGACGATGAAGCGAAGCTTCGGGCAGAGCTGCTGCAGCTTCTCGGCCGCCTCTTCGATCGATTCGACCCGGTTGTGGAGATAGAACGCCTGCCCCCCGCGCTCGACCTCGCGCTCGAGCGCTGTCCTGATCAGCTCCTCGTCGTACTCGCCGACAGTGGTGCGGATCGGCCGGCGGCCCTCAGGCGGCGTCTCGATGATCGAGATGTCGCGCAGGCCGGAGAGCGACATGTGGAGCGTGCGCGGGATCGGGGTCGCGGACAGGGCGAGCACGTCGACCTCGAGCCGCATCGAGCGGATGAGCTCCTTCTGGGCGACACCGAAGCGCTGCTCCTCGTCGAGGATGACGAGGCCGAGCTCCTTCGGGATCACGTCGCGGCTCAGGACCCGGTGAGTGCCGACGAGGACATCGACCTTGCCCGCCGCGAAATCCTTCAGCACCTGCTTCGTCTCGGCCGCGGTGCGGAAGCGCGAGACCATCTCGACCCGGACGGGGAAGTCGCGATAGCGCGCACGAAACGTATTCCAGTGCTGCTCGGCGAGGATCGTGGTCGGGCAGAGGACGAGCGTCTGCTTGCCGTTGACGGCGACGGCGAACGCGGCACGAACCGCGACCTCGGTCTTGCCGAAGCCGACGTCGCCGCAGACGAGCCGGTCCATCGGCCGCGGCGCCTCGAGATCCTCCTTGACCGCCTCGATGGCACGCGCCTGATCCTCGGTCTCGCGATACGGGAACTCTGCTTCGAGCCGCTCCAGCCACTCGTTCTCCAGCTCGTAGGCGTGGCCGGGAGCCTGCTGGCGCTGCGCGTAGAGGCCGATCAGCTCCGTCGCCAGCTCGCGCACCGACTCGCGGGCGCGCGCCTTCAGGTTTGCCCACGCCTTGCCGCCGAGCTTGGACAGCGTTGGCGCGCTCGCGTCGGCGCCGATGTACTTCGAGACCTTGCCGAGCTGCTCGTGCGGGACGTAGAGCCGATCCTCGCCGCGGAAGCCCACGAAGAGGTAGTCGCGCGTGACCCCGGCGACCTCCTTCGTCTCGAAGCCGAGGAGCTTCCCGACGCCGTGATCCTCGTGGACGATGAAGTCGCCGGTTCGCAGGTCGGCGAAGGTGGCGAGAGCACGGCTGAGCCGTCGGTCGGCGCGCGGCGGCCGCTTGCGGAAGACCTGGGTGTCGGGCAGGAGAACGAGCCCGAGCTCGCGCCAGACGAAGCCTCGGCGCGCCGGTGCGACCGCGAAGAGGAGCTGCGGCTCCTCCGGCAGGTCGGCTCCGGGGTCGAGCATCCGCGCGTCGGCGCGGCGGAGCAGGTTCTGCGTCCGGAGCGCCTCGCCGACATGCGGGAAGGCGACGACCACGCGGTTGCCGCCGCGGACGAAGCTTGCGAGCTCCTGCTCGGCCTCGGCGAGCCCGCGCGCGGCGAGCGCCGGCCTTTGCGCCTCGAAGGCGAACGGCTGCGACTGCGGGAACGGGTCGAGCTCGGTCGCACCTTTCAGCCCGATCGGGACGAGCCCCTCCTCCGACCAGACCCGGCGCACCTCGTCCGGCTGCCAGACGAAGTCTGGGACCCGCTCGAGCGCCAGCACGAGATCGGCCGGGGCAACGGGCGCCGCTCCTTCCTCCGCAAGTAACGGACTGGTACTTGGATCGACGAGCTCGCCGCGCCGCTCGGCCGCCGGGTAGACGACGGCGTCGGTGACCGGATGGAGAGCGCGCTGCGTGAACGGCGAGAAGACGCGGACCTGCTCGATCTCGTCGCCGAAGAACTCGACGCGCAGCGGCTCGCGGCCCGTGGTGGGAAAGACGTCGACGATCCCGCCGCGGACCGCGAACTGGCCGCGCTCCTCGGCGCGGTCGACCCGCTCGTAGCCGGCGAGCGCGAATGCTTGCGAGAGGCCGCCGACCCCCGGCTCCTCACCCACCTCGAGCCGGACCGGCTCGGGCCGGTGCTGCGGGGGCGGCATCCCCTCTGCAACCGCGGTCGCAGACGCACAGACGAGCCCGCCGCGTGCGAGCACGTCGAGTGCGCGCGCCCGCTCGCCGACGAGGTGCGGCGGCGGCTCGAGCCCCGAGCTCCAACGGACACCGCGACCGGGAAAGAGAGCGACGCGCTCGGGGCCGACGAACCAGCCGGCGGCCTCGGCGGCGTCACGGGCGTCCGCGTCCTCGGGGAGCAGGCAGACGAGCCCGCGCTCGAGGTGCTCGAAGAGCGTCGCGAGCAGGAGCGGCAGCACGGGCTCGGAGACGCGCGCGCGCGTCGGCAGCGCGACGGCGAGCGCCTGGAGCCGCTCGTGCTCGGCGAGGGCGCGGACGAAGGTGTGAAGTGGCGGGCGGTCCATGACGAAGGGCCGGAACGCTGGTTCCGGCCCGCTCATCGTACCGTGGCGTTTCCTAGCGCCCGCCGTGCCATGACTCCCAGAGCGCCGCGTAGGAGCCCTCCCGACCGACGAGCTCGTCGTGGGTCCCTAACTCGGCCAGCTTGCCGTCCTCGACGACCGCGACCCGATCCGCGTCGTGTGCCGTCTGGAGGCGATGCGCGATCGCGACCACGGTGCGCCCTGCGAGGACGGAGGCGAGGGAGCGCTCGAGATGCCGCGCGGCCCTGGGATCGAGCAGCGAGGTCGCCTCGTCGAGCACGAGTGTGTGCGGATCGGCCAGCACGAGCCGCGCGAGCGCGACCTGCTGCTGCCGCGGCGGGGTCAGCGGGAAGCCGCCGGCGCCGACGACGGTCTCGAGCCCGTCGGGCAGCGCCTTCACCCACTCCAGCGCGTCGACCGCGGCGAGCGCAGTCCGGAGCTCCTCGTCGGTCGAGCCGACCCGTGCGAGCCGGAGGTTGTCGGCGAGCGTGCCGACGAAGACGTGCTGCTCCTGGGTCACGAGCGCGACCTCGCGGCGGAGCGTTTCCAGGGTCAGGTCGACGAGCCGGACACCCCCCACGTCGACGCGGCCTGTCCGCGCGGGGTGGATCCCAGCGAGCAAGCGCCCGAGCGTCGACTTGCCGGCGCCCGAAGGGCCGACGACCGCTACTCGCTCGCCCGGCTCGAGGTCGAGGTCGAGCCCGTGGAGCACGTCGTGGCCCTCGCGGTAGGCGTAGCGGACCTCGTGCGCCTGCAGCCGCTCGTCGGCCGGCTCCTCGCCGGTCGCAGTCCGGTCGTCCGGCACCTTCTCGACACCGACGAGCCGCGCGAACGACGTCGCGCCGACCTGGATCTCGTCGAGCCACGAGATCAGCCGGTCGACGGGGTCGGCGAGCTGCTGGACGTAGAGCGCGACGGCGGTCACCTCTGCGAGCGAAGCCCGACCCGAGGAGACGAGCCAACCGCCCCAGACCAGCGCCGCCGCGACCGGCAGGACGTAGGCGATCTCGACGGTCGGAAACCAGATCGTCCGCAGGTAGAGCGTCCGGCGCTCGGCGGCGTACGCGTCCGTCAGGTCGGCGTCGATCCGGCGGATCCGCTCGCCCGCGAGCCCGAGCGCGTCGACCGTTCGGCCGCCGTCGACGGTCTCGCCGACCGTGCCGGTCATCGTCGCATACGCCGCGCGCTCCCAGAGATACCCGGCGGGTGCATAGCGGAGATACCAGCGAGTGCCGATCACGATTGCCGGAAGCCCGACGATGCACGGCACCGCCGCGACGGGGCTGACCAGGATCGCGGCCCCGATCGTGAGGATGCTCGTCACACCCGCGATCAATGTTTCCGGGATCGCGAACCGGACGGTGCGCGCAAGGGCGTCCACGTCGGCGGTCGTCCTCGAGACGAGGTCGCCCGTTCCCGCCCGCTCGACGGTCGAGAGAGGTAGCGCCAGGACGCGGCGCATGAAGTCCTCCCGGAGCCGCGCGAAGATCCGCTCGGAGAGCACGAACGACTGGCGGCGCGCGAACCACGTGAGCAGCGTCTGCGCAAGCACGAACGCGGCGAGCAGCCCGACGATCCGGTCGACGGTGGCGGTGCTCGTCCCGCGCTCGACGTCTCCGACGAGCTGCCCTAGAAGCCGTGGGCCGGCAAGTCCGGCTACCGCTGCGAGCGCATGGAGGCCAAGGACGGCCGCGAGCGGCCACTTGTACCGCTTGAGGAGTACGCGGGCCTGCAGCCGCACCTCGGACCCGTCGGCGATGGGCAACTTCTCGCTCACGCCGCCTCCCTCGCCTTCGGCTCGGTCGCGCCGAGGAAATCCTGTTTTCCCCGCGGGCCCCTTTTCCACCGCCGTTGGCAGCGCGACTCCATCACGCCGCCTCCCCCTCTTCCTCCCGCGTCACGGTGGCTCGATAGGCGGGGACCGTGCGCAGGAGCTCGCGGTGCGTGCCCGCCGCCGTGACGCGTCCAGCCTCCACGAACACGACCCGGTCGGCCTGGTCGAGCACGAGCGGGCTGGCGCTGACCACGACGGTCGTTCGTCCGGCGCGCGCTTCGTGGAGCCGCCGTGCGATTCGCGCTTCGGTGTGGGCGTCGACGGCACTCGTCGGCTCGACGAGCACGAGGATCTCGGCATCCGCGAGCAGCGCCCGGGCGAGCACGACGCGCTGGCGCTGGCCGCCTGAGAACGAACGGCCGCGCTCCTCGACGGTGCCGTCGAGCCCGTCGGGCAACGCGTCGAGCACGTCTTCGGCGTTGGCGACCGCGAGGGCAGCGAGGATCGCCGGATCGTCCGCCCGGCCCCAAGGGTCGAGCTCGTGGCGCAGCGTCCCCGAGAAGAGGAGCGGATCGGTCTCGCTGACGACGATCCGCCGGCGAACGAGCTCCACCGGCAGCTCGGCGAGCGGCACCCCGCCGAGCGTGACGCCGTCACCTTCCACGAACCGCCCGAGCCGGTCGGCGAGCTCGACCGCATCCTCCGGCTCGGCCGAGACGATGCAGGTGAGCACGCCCGGCTCGACCACGAGCCCGGAGCGAGCGTCCGCGAGCAGCGCATCCGCGGGCGGAGCCGCCGCCGGCTCGGCGGGATCGACGACCAGGCGCTCGACGGCGAGGATGTCGAGCATACGGCGGGCGCCGACGAGCGCGCGTGTCACCTTGTCCACAGCCTCGGCGGCCGTGCGAAGCGGGATCACGAGGAAGGCGGCGTACCCGTAGAACGCAACCAGCTCGCCCGGACTGATCCGCCCGTCGATCGCGAAGCGCCCGCCGAGCCAGACGACGATCACGACGAAGATCCCCGGCAGCAGCACCTGGGCGGAGTCGAGCGTCGACTGGGGCAGCGCGACCCGCACCCCCGCGAGCCGCACTTGCTCCGAACGACTCTGGTAGCGACCGAAGAAGACCGACTCGCCGCCGATGCCGCGCAGCACCCGCAGCCCGGCAACCGTGTCGGCGCCGAGCGCGGTGAGCCGGCCGACCTCCTCACGTTGCTCCCGCTGCCGAGCCTGCAAGGGGCGGATCACGAAGGAGAGGCTGGCGACGAGCACGGGCACGCCGAGCAGCACGACGAGTCCGAGAACCGTCGAAGACGAGAGAAGCAGCGCCGCAACGACAACGTAGGAGACGATCGCCCCGGAGAGGCGCGCCGTGATGTCGAAGGCACCGCCCGCGCGCATGGCGTCGTTCGAGACAGTCGCAACGACTTCTCCCGTCGTCAGGTGCGCGCGAACCGCCGGGCCGGCATTCGCCGCATGATGCGACACGACCTGAATCAGGCGAAACGAGGCCGCCAGCCAGTTCGCGACGGCGCAGCGATGTCGCATCACCCCCGCGACCGCCTGGACGCCGCCGAGCGCGAGCAGGACTCCCGCCCACGCGACGAGGGCGCCCGTGTCGTCCGCCGCGAGCCCGTCGTCGACCGCTCGACCGAGCACGTACGGGAGCAGCGCCTGCGCGAGCATCCAGACGATCCCGAAGCCGACTCCCAGCCCGAGCGTCCCGAGCTGCTTGCTGCCGACCCAGAACAGCAACCGCGCAGGCGAGCGCGTGTCCGGGCGGCCCGGATCGACATACGGCAGCCTCCTCATCGAGGCGCGCAGAAGAGACAAGTGGGGGCGAGGCGGTCCATGGAGACGGGCGAAAGAGGCTCTTCCGCGACCGTCGAGTCTACGCACCCCCGCCGGATTCCTTCAGGGAGCGAAGCGACCCTTCATCGGGGGTCTTCGCGCAACAACATGCCAAGATGGGCGAATGTCCGAACGAGGTCGCGAGTCGATGACCCAGGCGCAATACGATTCTCTCGCGGCGGAGCTCGCCGAGCTCGAGGGGCCGAAACGAGTGGCGATCGTCGAGGCGATCGCCACGGCGCGCGGCTTCGGCGACCTCTCCGAGAACTTCGCCTACCACGACGCAAAGAACGAGCAGGGTCTCCTGGAGCGGCGGATCACGATCATGCGCGCGCGGCTCGAGAGCGCAGTCGTGGTCGAGCACTCGGAGGACGGCGTCGTCGGCGTCGGCTCGGTCGTCGAGGTGGCCGACGAGGCCGGCGAGACAATGGAGGTCGAGATCTCGAGCGTCGGCGGAGTCTCGCCCGACTCCCCGCTCGGGAGTGCGCTCGTCGGCGCGAAGGTCGGCGACACGGTCGAGGTGAAGGCGCCACGTGGGTCCTGGCGAGCCCGCGTCGTCTCCGTCCGGTAGGCGCTCATGCGCTGCTTCGGTGACGGCAACGCGCTCTACGAGCGCTACCACGACGAGGAATGGGGTGTGCCCGTGCGCGACGAGCGCGGTCTCTTCGAGCGAATCTCGCTTGAGGCGTTCCAGTCGGGGCTCGCCTGGATCACGATCCTGCGCAAGCGCGAGGGTTTCCGCCGCGCCTTCGCCGGCTTCGATCCAGAGGCCGTCGCCTACTTCGGGCCGGAGGACGTGGAGCGATTGATGGCAGACGCTGAGATCGTCCGCAACCGCGCGAAGATCGAGGCGACGCTCGCAAACTCGCGCGCGACGCTTGCGCTGAGGGAGAGCGGGACGCCGCTCCACGAGCTCGTCTGGTCGTTCGCGCCGCCACCCCGGCCCGAGCGGGCGACGCGTCGGGAAGAGATCCCGGCCCTGACAGACGAGTCGACGGCGCTCGCGAAGGCGCTCAAAAGCGCCGGCTTCCGCTTCGTCGGCCCCACGACCGCCTACGCGGCAATGCAAGCCTGCGGCCTCGTCGACGACCACCTCGCCGGCTGCATCCGCGGCAGGTGACGGCAGCCTGCGACGGCCGGGCCAGACCCGACATGGCCGCAAGTGACACGTCCGGGGTCAAAGCCCGGACGTGTCCGAAAACGGCATGTCCGGGGTCAAAGCCCGGACGTGTCCGAAAACGACACGGCCGAGGTCTCCGCACACATGAGCATCAGTTGAAGCTCGCCTGCGTCTGCTCGAGCCCGTCGCGGACGAGCGACTCGACTGCGTCCGCAGCGCGGCCGACCAGCGCGTCGGAATCCTCGTCGGGCTCGAACGGCGAGAGCACGTAGTCGGCGACCGGTCGCCGGTCGCCGCGCCCAGGCCGGCCGACGCCGACCCGCAGGCGCAGGAACTCCGCCGAGCCGAGCGCCTGCCGGATCGAGCGCAGGCCGTTGTGGCCCGCGAGCCCGCCGCCGAGCCGGGCCTGGAGGCGCGCTGAGTCGAGATCGACCTCGTCGTGGACAGCCAGGATCCGGTGGGGCTCCACCTTGAAGTAGCGAGCCGCCGATCCGACCGACTGGCCCGAGAGGTTCATGTAGGTCTCGGGCTTCAGCAGCGCGAGCTTTGCCTCGTGGACGCGGATCTCGGCGAGCTGACCGGAGAATTTCGAACGGAACGAGCCGCCGTGCCTGCGCGCAAGCTCGTCGACGACCATCCAGCCGACGTTGTGCCGGTCGTGGGCGTGCTCGCGGCCAGGGTTGCCGAGGCCGACGACCAGGAGGTGAAGCGTCGAGGCTGGCTCGCCTCGACGGAAGATCTTCAAGCGCTAGCCCTCGACGGTGTCGGGCTCGCCGTCGGCGCTCTCGTCGGCGGCGTCTTCGCTGTCGGCAGGCTCCTCGGCGGCTCCCTCGGGCGCCTGCTCGTCGTCGCCGAGACCCTCGGCCGCGGCCTCGTCGGCGGCCGCCTCGAGCTCCTCCTCGCGCATCGGCGCGGAGATCGTTGCGAGCACGGTCTCGTGCGGGTCGTCGAGATAGGTGACGCCCTCCCGGGAGCCGATGTCCTCGAGCCGGAGCGTGTCGCCCATCTCCATCGCGCTCACGTCGACCTCGATCGACTCCGGCACCTCCATCGGCAGGGCCTCGATCGTGATCTCGGTCGTGGGCTGCGACATGACGCCGCCCTCGCGCACACCCGGCGCATCCTCCGTGCCGACGACGTGGAGCTGGACCGAGGCCTGGATGGCGACGTCGAGCCGCACCTCCTGGAGGTCGACGTGGCGGACGAAGCCGCGCACCGGATCCCGCTGATACTCCTTCAGGATCGACGGGTGAGTCGTCGTCTGCCCCTCGAGCACGACGTCGAGAACCGCGTGCAGCCCCGAGGAGGTGGTCAGCGCGGCGCGGAGGTCGCGCTCACCGATCGCGATCGCACGGGCAGCCGTCTTGCCGTAGAGGACACCAGGGACGAACCCCTGCTTGCGCAGACGCCGCGACTCGGGCGTACCGAGCCGCTCGCGTTCCTTGACCTCGAGGCGAAATCTGTCACCGGGCACAGCGGCGCAGTGTAGCGAACGCCAAGTGACAGTCTGTTACTTGGCTAGTTGATCCGCAGGTCGATCCCAAGGAAGAGCAGCGGCCAGAGCACGATCGCGAGCAAGGCGGACACGACGCGCCTGATCGTGTCGAGATCGACGAGGTAGTCCTTCGAGGCGGCGACCGCGACGCCGATCCCGAGGTAGACGAGCAGTAGGAGCTTACGTGGCAGCAACATGCGAACGGGATTCCCCTCCCCGCGAACGCGAACCGTTCCCGTCAGTGCGATCGATCCGGGCGCCGCCTCAGCGACCGCAGATCCGAAAGCCGTCGGCGGCAACCCGCTTGTTCAGCGCCAGCGTGAGATTGATTAGGCGGGCAGCGCCGTCGACAGCAAAAGCGGTGTTCCGCTCGGCGAAACCACGCTGAACTCGGTTGGCGAGCGTGACGCCGTGGGCGAGACTCGCCATGAGCTTCTGGGCGATGGGTGTCGCCGGCGGTGTCCCGATCGTTCGGAACCGTGCGACGAAACGTCTCTGAATTTGGATCTGATCGGCCCAGAGAGTTGCTGCAGGCGCCACTGCTCGTTCTGCGAAAGGAGCTTCGCCGCCTCCGCGCGGGCGCGAATGGGCACGAGTTCCCGCTGGGACCGCGGACAGGCTGCGGTCGGCCATAGTCGCGCCCAATCGCTGCGCTGAGACTCGCCGTCACTCGCCTGTGTTTTTTCGCAGCGAACGCAGGTAAATGCGGTGATACCCCAGGCGCCTCGACCTCGTGAGCATCGAGCAACAGGTCACGCACTAAAGGAACTCTCCACGACAGCCGATAGAGACGGTATGGCGGCGCCCGCACTCCCCGACCTCGACGATTTGCTGCTCCAGCTCGTCCGGCTCGAGCGCCTCGAGGCCGACGTCGAAAGACGTCTCGCAAGGGCACAAGATCGGAACGCCGCCTTCCCGAACGAGGTGTCGGAGCGACACGTCGCGACACTGTCGGCCCAGCTACTCGAGATGCGCAACGCAATGGACGCGATCCGCGCGCAGCTCGTGCCGATCATGCGAGCGCCCGAACGCCGTGCATGAGATAAGAGAGATGCTGGTTTCCGGCGGCGGACTGCTCGCGATCCTCGCGGTCGGCCGCATCCTGTTCTGACGGCAACCCGTCCTGGCAGGGGTAACCTCGCGCAACACGGGTCGGCTTGCGGATCTGCCAGCTGATTCGGTTGCGTCTCGACATCGCTGACGAGCTCGATCTCGGCGACGTAGGGCCGGCTCAGGTGGCCGCCGGGTCTTTGTGGGTCGCGACCTCGACGAGGCCCGTAGCGCCGCGTTGGAACTTGCCCGAAAGTACCGGTACCGATTTCCGGTATCCAAGTGGCCGCGAGCGGCTTGTCCAAGCGGTTGAGCCTAGAAGAGCTGGTTCTCGCCTCCGAAGATCGCCGAGACCGATTCGTCGGAGAAGACGTGCATGATCGTCTGCGCCAGGAGCCCGGAAACGCTGAGAACGGTGAGGTTCGGCGGGCGTCGGCGCGGGTCGATCGGGACAGTGTCCGTGACGACGATTCCGGTGATGTCCGACTCCGCAAAGCGCTCCAGAGCGTCCCCGCAGAAGAGCCCATGCGTGGCGAACACCCACACGTCCTTGACGCCGTGCTCCTTGAGCGCGGACACGTTCGCGAGCAGGGTCCCGCCGGTCATGATCACGTCGTCGCCGACGATCGCGATCTTGTCGCGGACGCGCCCTGCGATCTCCGTGACCTCGACGCTGTCGTGCGCCGGCCGGGCCTTGTGCATGATCGCGAAGTTCGCCTCGATCATCTCGCCGAAGCGGACAGCGAGCTTCGCCCGGCCCGCGTCCGGCGAGACCGAGACAACGCCGTCGCCCGTCAGGCCGATGTCCCGGAAATGGCGCGCAAAGAGCGGCAGCGCCGTCATGTGGTCCACGGGGATCGTGAAGAAGCCTTGGATCTGACCGGCGTGGAGATCCATCGTCAGCACGCGGTCGGCGCCGGCGAGCTGCAGCATGTCGGCGACGAGGCGACCCGAGATCGGCTCGCGGGGCTTCGCCTTGCGGTCCTGGCGCGCGTAGGGATAGAGGGGCATGACGGCCGTGATCCGCTTCGCCGAGGCCAGTCGAGCGGCCTGGATCATCAGCAGCAGCTCCATCAGGTTTCGGTCGACCGGATCGCAGCCGGTCTGGACGATGAAGAGGTCGGCACCGCGGATCGACTCGACGTAGCGGCAGTACGTCTCGCCGTTCGCGAACGTCGCCAGCTCCACCTCGCCGAGCTCGAGACCGAGCTGCTCCGCCATCCGCTGCGCCAGCTCGCCGTGCGAGCGACCTGCGACCACCATCAACCGCTTCCGAGGCGTCAGGGGCAGCGCGTGACCGATGCTCGAGCTCGGCCGAGGGGTCGGAACCTCGAGGCCCGGAAGCGACTGCTCAACCGTTCCGCTTTCCACCACGACCTTCCTTGAGCGTCTGGCGCGGCGCAAAGCCGACAAGCGCATTGTCGGGGACGTCATCGGTGATCACGCTGCCGGGCGCCGTCCAGACGTCGTCGCCGACGGTCACCGGAGCCACGAACATCGTGTCGACCGCGACGCGGACGTGATCGCCGATCGTCGTCTTCCCCTTCGGCTCGCCGGCTCGATGGGGGAAGTTCGCGGTGATCGAGCCTGCGCCGATGTTCGTGTCCTCCCCGATCTCCGCATCGCCGACGTAGGAGAGATGCGGCACCTTCGAGTCTTTCCCGATCCGTGATTTCTTGATCTCGACGAATGTGCCCGCCTTCGCGCGCGCGGCCAACACCGTTCCGGGGCGAAGGTAACAGAACGGCCCCACGGTCGCGCCGGGGCCGATCTCGGCGTCGAGCACGACCGCGTGAGGGCCGATTTCGGCTCCGACAGCAACCCGCGTCGCCCCTCGGATGACCGTGAACGGGTGGACGACCGCATCCGGCTCGAGCTCGACGGTCGGCTCGATCCAGGTCGAGGCCGGGTCCGCGATCGTTACCCCCGCGAGCATGTGACCGAGATTGATCCGATCGCGCAGCACGGCGGCGGCGGCCGCGAGCTCGGCACGTGTGTTGACACCTTCCGTCTCGGCCGGATCGGCCGCGAGCCGGGCCGCAACGCGCTCGCCGCGCTCGACCAAGTCGAGCACGGCGTCCGTGAGGTAGAGCTCGCCCTGGGCGTTGTGCGGCTCGAGCCGCCCGAGCGCGGGCCAGAGCAACTCGGCGCGGAAGACGTAGATCGACGAGTTGCACTCGCGTAGCGCGAGCTGCTCGGGCGTCGCGTCGCCGGCTTCGACGATCGCCCGGACGGCCCCCTGCTCGTCGCGGACGACGCGGCCGTACGCACGCGGGTCGGCCGGCTCGAAGGTGAGCACGGTCGCGCCGGCTTCCTCGCGACGGTGGGCGCCGAGCAGCTCCGCGAGCAGGTCGGCCGTCAGGAGCGGCGTGTCGCCCGAGAGCACCAGCACGTCGCCGGCCGCGCTCTCGAGCGCAGCACGGGCGCTCCGGACGGCGTCACCGGTGCCGAGCGCGCGTTCCTGCACCGCGACCTCCACGTCGCCGAAGGCATCGCGCGTGTCCGGCGAGGCAATCACGAGCAGCCGAGCGGGTTCGAGCGGCCGGGCGGCCTCGAGGACCCATTCGACCATCCGTCGGCCGAGAATCGGGTGCAGGTGCTTCGGAACGGCCGAGCGCATGCGCGTGCCGAGGCCTCCGGCCATCACGACTGCTGCGAGCTTGGTCTCGGTCACGGGCACGGGTGGGATGGCTGGGGTGCCAGGATTCGAACCTGGGATCGCGGGACCAAAACCCGCTGCCTTACCGCTTGGCTACACCCCACGGCTATCGCCCGAGTATAGGGGCGGCAGTTCTAACGCCGATCGCGCAGGAGCAACGCAAGCGCGCCGATCGCGGCGACGACGATGACGATGAGGAAAACCGTCGTGACGACGAGCGCGACCGCAGGCACCAGCACGACCGCGAGCTGCGAGACGGCGGCGATCCAGCTTCCTTCGCGAATGGCCTGATGAGTGTTCTCGCGGCCGATTCCGAGGTAGAGCGCAAGCGCTGCGGCGGCGAGCACGAGCACCGTCCACCAGGGGATCGCGCCGAAGAGAACGAGCAGACCCTCGACGAGCACGATCCCGAGTACGAGCTTCGCGCGACCCGCGCGGAGCGCCGATCCGAGGCGACTTTGCCCGTGGTCGATGGTGGCGTGCGTCTCCATGCTCAGACGGTACCGATCGAGGCGGTGGTCTCAGCCGTACCAGGCAGGAACCGTCAGCCACGTCCGCCCTGCCGCGCGAAGCGCAAGGCGTGCCGCCTCTGCATGACGACGGTGCTGGAACAGACCGTAGACGGCGGGACCGGCACCCGTCACGTCGGCCCGGAAGGCGCCGAGCTGGCGGAGCTCGGCAGCGAGCGGCGACGAGGCGAGGTCGTTCGGTGGCAGCGCGGCGAGCTCCCGTGGCCGAGCGAGCCCGGCGAGGGTCGCTTCGAGAGCCCCGAGCCGGGCCTCCCACCCGCTTGCACCTCCCCGCTCGTCGAAGCGGCGGTACACGGACGCCGTCGACTCCTTGACAACGTCGTTCGGCAGGACAAGCACCACCCAGTAGTCCTGCGGAAGGTCGAGCGGGGAAAGCTCGGAGCCGTCACCGCGACCGAGCTGGGGGCCGCTCGTGAGGAAGAATGGAACGTCAGCGCCGAGTCGCGCAGCGAGAACGTGGAGCTCGGCCGATGGCAAGGGTTCCGCGAGCGAGTCGTTCGCCAGGCGCAGCGCGGTCGCAGCGTCCGAGCTGCCGCCGCCGAGTCCCGCTGCGACCGGGATCCGCTTTGCGATCGTCGCTCGCCAGCGCGGTTCGACTCCCGTCGCGGCGGCAAGCCCCTCGAGCGCCTGCCGGACGAGCGTGTCGCCGGTAAACCCCGCGACGGAAAGCCCGGATGCCGCCGAGAGCGTCACGCGGTCGCCGAGATCGACGCGCTGAAGGATCGTCGCGACCTCGTGCTTGCCGTCATCTCGGACCGGGCCGACGACGAGCGCGAGGTTCAGTTTTGCCGGCGCCGGCGCTCGCCTTCCAACTGCGGACGTCACAGCGCTGCTGCCAAGTCGACGAACTCGGCCGGCTCGAGTTCCTCGGCGCGGACATTCGCGTTGCGGCCGATTGCCGCAAGCGCATCGATGCCCTGCTCGCGGCTCGCGAAGCCCGCGAGCGCGAGCGAGTTCGGAAGCGTCTTGCGACGGTGGGCGAACGAGGCCTCGATCACGCACTTCAGCCTGGTGAAGTCGAGCGGAAGGGGCAGACGCCTGAACGCGACGAGCGCGGAATCGACGTTCGGGGGCGGGCGAAAGACGGTGCGGGCGACCGGGTGGAAGCCGGTCTTGCGGGCCGCGAGCTGCACGAGCACCGAGACGGCTCCGTAGGCCTTTGTCGAAGGCGACGCGAAGAACCGGTCGGCCACCTCGCGCTGCACCATCACGCACCAGAGCTCGAGGCTCGGTAGCCCGTCGAGGCTCTCCGCGACGATCGGCGTCGCGACGTTGTACGGCAGGTTCGCGACGAGCTTCGTCGATGCCGGTCGGAGGGCGCCGAGGTCGAGCGAGAGCGCGTCACCCCAGTGGAGGTCGACGTTTCCGCCGGCGAGGTGTGCGAGTCGCGGTTCGAGCGAACGATCGAGCTCGATCGCGTGAACGTGGCCGACCCGCTCTGCGAGATAGCGCGTAAGCATCCCGAGCCCCGGCCCGATCTCGAGCACGACGTCGGCCGGCTCCAGCTCGGCGAGCCGACCGATCACGCCGAGGATGTTCTCGTCGGCGAGGAAGTGCTGGCCGAGCCGTTTCTTGGGGACGGCGGGCATGGTCCGGGGGGCATGATCCTGGGGGCCGAGCCCGAAGGCAGCGGTGGCGTTTGCGTCGATCTGGGCCGCAAGCTCGTCGGTGTCCTCGCTGCGCGCCTCGGCGAGTGCGGCCACGGTGTGGATCACATGCGCGGGCTCGTTGGGGCGGCCGCGCAGCGGCTGCGGCGCGAGATACGGACTGTCCGTCTCGGCGAGGATCCTGTCGGCCGGGACGCGCGCCGCCGCCTTGCGGAGCTCCGCCGCCTTCGGGTAGGTGACGTTCCCGGCGAAAGAGACGTAGTACCCGCGCTCCAGAGCCGCGGGGAGTAGTCCGGCGGACGAGAAGCAGTGGAGGACAACCGTCCCGTCGAAGCCCGCGAGCCCCGCCGCAGTTTCGTCGTCCGCCTCCCGGGAGTGGATCACGAGCGGGAGGCTGGTCTCGGTCGCCAGCTCGATTTGAGCCTCGAAAAGCCGATGCTGCTCTTCCGGGGTCGAGAAGTGGTGGAAGTTGTCGAGGCCGGTCTCGCCGACGGCGACGGCCCTCGGATCCGCGAGCAGCTCACGGAGCTCGCCGACCCGGTCAGCCTCCGCGCTGCCCGCTCGATGCGGATCGATCCCGAGGGCCGCGTAGACGCCTCCGTGTCCGGCGGCGAGCTCGAGCGCTACCTGGGACGACTCGATCCCGGTGCCGATCGTGATCACCCGGGTGACGCCTGCTGCACGAGCGCGGGCGAGCAGCTCGCCGACAGGCTCCTCGCACCCGTCGAGGTGAGCGTGGGTATCGATCACGCAGTCGCGGGTGCGTCGATCCGCGGGAAGAGCGGTTGCGCCGCCTCGATCCCGCTCGTGGCGACGGTCCTGCCGTAGGCGACGTTCTCCCACGCTAGCTCGACCGGCTGGCCCAACGCACGGAGGATCCGCTCCGCCGTCTCGGGGATGTACGCCGAGAGTGCTACCGCGACGCTCCGCAGCCCGTCTGCCAGGTCATACAGAACCTGATCGAGCTCGCCGGCGTGCGCCTCGTCCTTGGCCAGCTGCCACGGCTGGGTCTGCTCGACATGGCGGTTCAGGCGGCGGACGAGCTCCCAGATCGTCTCGAGGCCCGTCGTGATGTCGAAGACGTCGAGCGCCGCCGGTACATCGGCAGCCACCTTGGAGACGGCCTCGGCGAGCTCGCCTCCATCTCCGCCCGCGGACGTCAGCGCGCCGTCCCGATAACGAGCGATCATCGCCGTCGTTCGCGAGAGCAGATTTCCGAGATCGTTCCCGAGCTCGCGCTCGTATCGCTCGCGGAAGGTGTCGAGCGAGACGTTTCCGTCCTGCCCGAACTGGATTGCCCGCGCGATCCAGAAGCGCACCGGGTCGACGCCATACTCGTCGATTAGCTCGAGCGGATCGATCACGTTGCCGAGCGACTTCGAGATCGCACGCCCGCCGAGATTGAGATACCCGTGCACGAACAGCTGCCGCGGCACGTCGTAGCCCGCCGAGAGGAGGAGCGCGGGCCAGTACACGCAGTGGAAGCGAAGAATGTCCTTCGCAAGGAGATGGCGCACGCCCGACCACAGGTGCGTCAGGTCCTCACCGGGGCTCGCGTACTCGAGCGCGCTGCGGTAGTTGACGAGGGCATCGGCCCAGACGTAGGCGACCTGCTCGGTGTCCCACGGGATCGGAACCCCCCAGGTCTGCCCCGCACGGCTGATCGAGAAATCGCGCAGACCGCCGGCGATGAACCCCTTCGCCTCGTTAGCCCGGAAGCCGGGCAGAACGAAGTCGGGGCGCTCCTCGTAGAGCCGCAGCAGCCTGTCCTGGTAGGCGGAGAGCCGGAAGAACCAGTTCTTCTCCTCGATCCACTCGGGCACGACCCCGTGATCGGGGCACTTGCCATCGACGAGCTCGTCATCGGTCTTGAACGCCTCGCAGCCGACGCAGTAGAGGCCCGCGTAGACGTCCTGGTACACATCGCCGTTGTCGTAGATCCGTTGCAGGAACGTCTGAACGAAGGCCTTGTGCCCCTCATCGCTCGTCCGTATGAAGAAGTCGATCGACGCGTTCAGCCGCCGCGGCAGCTCCTGCCACGCGCCGACGATGCGATCGGCGTACTCCTTGGGGGCGAGTCCCTGCTCGGCGGCGACCCGCGCGACCTTGTCCGCATGCTCGTCGACTCCGGTCAGGAAGAACGTCTCCTCTCCCCGCTGTCGGTGATGGCGCACGAGGATGTCGGCTGCCGTCGTCGTGTACGCATGGCCGATGTGCGGCTTGTCGTTCACGTAGTAGATCGGGGTCGTCAGGTAGAAGCTCATCGCCGGAAATGATAGGCGGCCGTCGTCGTCGGACCAGAATCGCGGCCGTCCAGCACACGAGCGTGAGCCCGAGCACAAGGGCAAGCGGTCGGCTGTCACGTTCGTCGACCTCGACTGTCCTCATCGGTGCGACGGGGCGGTTGGCCTTGCGATGCTCACCTGTAACGGGGATCGGGCTCAGGGTCGCGGATGATTTCGGGCGCAGGGCCTTCGGCCGCCGAGCCCGAGCCTCGCTTGCCCGCTCGGTCTTCGTCAGAGGTGCGACGGGCGATCCGGCGCCGAGCAGCGAGATGTGCGAGAGCGAGCGCGGGTTGACCTGCGGCAGCACGAGCCGAGCGCGGACGGAACGGATCGGGGCCGGCGCAGACGGAATCGCGCGAAGGGCTCGCTCACCGTCCCGAAGTCGCGGCTCGACCGCAACACGTTCGAATGAAGTCTCCGCCGGCGCGGTCGACGCCTGCTCGGCGACAGGCATCGGCATCACGGGTGCGTCGCTCGCAGACCGCTCGACGGGCTCGGGGTCGACACGAGGCTCGGCGACGGCCGGCGCGGGTGCGGGAGCGGAGACCTGCGACTCGACGGCGAGCGGCAGCGCCGGCGTGGGCGTCGGCTCGGGCACAGGTTGCGGCTCTGGCTCGGTGACCGCCGGCTGGGCGGTGGGCGGCGAAACGGACGCGGCTACCGGCGCCGTGGGCGGCGGACGATCTACCGCAGGGGCGGATGTCGGCACGTGAACGATTGCCGGCACGGAGACGACCGGCACGGAGACGACCAGTGCAGGGACGACCGGCGCAGGGACGACCGGCGCAGCAATGACCGAGGCAGGGACGACCGGTATCGGGGTGGGTACGGAGACTCCCGCGCGAGCAGGGAGGAAGCCCAGCGGATCGACGTAACCGTCGGAATCCGAGGCGAGGCGGACGCCGAGATGAACGTGTGACTGCGTCGTCGTCGCGTCGGCACTCTCACCGACCGCGCCGACTGTCGCCCCTTCATCGACCGCGGAGCCGCGAAGCGCTTCGACCGACCCGAGCTGGAGCAGCGTCACCGCGTAGCCGTCGGAGGTCTGAATCGTGACCGCGCGGCCGCCGTTCGGGAGGGAGCCGACGAACGAAACGGTGCCGGAGACGGGAGCACGGACGGGAGTCCCGATTGCCGCGCCGATGTCGATGCCGCGGTGCTGACCGCCGGCGTACGGGTCGGATCCGAACGAGAAGGAACGGAGAATCGGGCCGTCGATCGGCCAGGTCCAGGCACGCGCTGCCGGTACTGCGACGAGAGTCGCGAGAGCTACGGCCGCGACGAGTATGCGACGCATACGCCACCTACCTTCGAGTGTCGGGGAGAGCAACTCCCGTCCACGCTAGCCGTGTCTCTCAGCCGCTTTGCAACGATTCTTCGTAGAGCGTGTTACGAGACAGTGACAAAAGACGCGCAACGACGTCTGCGGCCTGCCGCCGGGGAACGCCGGCACCGACGAGCTCCTTGACAGCACCAAGCGCGATGCTTTCGTCGGCCTTCACGACCCCACCGCCGAGCACCAGCGTGACCTCGCCCTTCGGCGCTGCCGAAAAACGCTCGACGAGCTCGGCCGCCGTCCCACGCGCGACCTCCTCGAAGCGCTTCGTCAACTCCCGGCAGACCGCCACCCGTCGCTCCGGCAGTGCCGCCGCCAGGCTGCGCAGGGTCGCCGGCAAACGCTGGGGCGACTCGAACGCCACGACCGGATCCGCCGAGCTGCCGAGTTCCCGCCAGAGCTCCGCGAGCGCTTTCTCGCGGCGCGGCAGGTAGCCGACGAAGAGGAACCGTTCGGCCGCGAACCCGCTCGCGACGAGGGCGGTCTCGACCGCGGACGGTCCCGGCAGCACAGTGACCGGCAGCCCGGCCTCGACCGCCGCCGCGATCAGCCTCGCGCCAGGATCGTTGATCCCGGGCAGACCGGCATCGCTGACGAGCGCGATCCGCTCCCCCGCCTCGAGCCGCGGCAGGAGCTCGCCGACACGCGCGGCCTCGTTGTGCCGGTGATAGCTCTGCAGCCGTGCGCGAAGCCCGTGCCGCTCGAGCAGGCCCCTTGTGTGCCGCGTGTCCTCACAGAGGACGAGATCGGCCTCCGCGAGCTCGCGGAGCACGCGCAGGGTCACGTCCTCGAGGTTCCCGATCGGGGTCGCGCAGACCGCGAGCGGCACTTAGTGGCTGCGCTCGCCGTCGAGCGCCTCGAACCCGACCAGGCCGGCGCCGACGAGACCGGCGTCGCTCCCGAGCTCCGCCTCGACGATCCGCAGCTCACGTCCCGGCTCCAGCGCCTCGCGGCGCGCCGTCTCCAGCGCGGGCTCGAAGAGAAAGTCGGCCGCGGCGATGCCGAAACCGCCGCCGACGACCACGAGGCCGACACCGAAGATGTTGACGAAGGAACCGATCGCGGCGCCGAGGAGCCCGCCGATCCGGGCAAACGCCTCGACCGCCTCGCCGTCTCCCGCTCGCGCCCGCTCGACGAGCTGCTCCGCCGTCGAGCCGGGCCCCCACAGCTCCTCCGCCGCCCGGTCGGCGGCGTTCCCGGACGCGACCGCCTCGAGGTGACCGCGGCCCGTGCAGTTGCCCTGGCATGGAGGGCCGTCGGCGACCACGACGACGTGTCCGAGCTCCGCCCAGCCGCGGTAGAGACTGCCGTTCAGGACAAGACCCCCGCCGACGCCGGTTCCGAGCGTGAGCATGACGAGGTCGTCCGCCCCCCGACCGGCGCCGCGTCGCCACTCCGCAAGCGCCGCCGCATTTGCGTCGTTCTCCACGGCCGCCGGGATGCCGAAGCGCTCGCCGAGCACCTCTCCGAGAGCGATTCCGGCGAGCGGGATGTTGATCGAGCCAAGCGAGCGTCCGTCGCTGCGGTCGATCACCGAAGGGATCCCCAGTCCGAGCGCCGCGATCCCCGGCTCGAGCACCTGCTCGACGGCTTCGGCGATCCCCTCGACAAGCGCCTCCTGCGACTCCGTCGGAGTCCTGACCTCGCAGGTCTCGTGGGTCGCGCCGTCGCGGTCGAGCACGCCGGCGAGGATCTTCGTGCCGCCGAGATCGACGCCGATGACGCGCTGACTCTTCACGGGCCGCGGCTACCATACCCGGCCGGATGCCCGAGGAAGAGAAGCCGTACCGCCTCTACAAAGGCGGCCGCGCCAAGGGCAAGGTGCCAGCTCCGGCTCGTCCGACCCGGAGCTCCTCGCGAGGTGGTCGCGGCGGTCAGGGAAAGGAGCGGCGCCCGCGCTGGGGCCGGCGGATCGGCCTGACGCTGCTGCTGCTCGTGCTCGTCGTCGTCGGCTGGGGGGTCGCGAGCTACCTCTCCTTCCGCGAAGGTGTCACCGACGCGAACGCGCGGCTGCCGAAGGCGGTCGAGTCGAGCCTCGCGCAGCAGGACGGGGCGCTGATCTCCGAGCAGACGCTCCTTCTGCTGCTCGGCACCGACGGCGACCGCACCGTGGCCCGCTCGGAATCGAGCCGCTCCGACTCGATCCTGGTCGTTCGCACCGATCCGAGCCGTCATCGGCTGGCCTTCCTCTCGATCCCGCGCGACCTGCGCGTCGACATCTCGGGTCACGGCACGAACAAGATCAACGCCGCCTTCCAGCTCGGCGGCCCGGCGCTCGCGATGAAGACGATCGCGGCACTCACCGGCCTCGAGGCGAACCACGTCATGCTCGTCGACTTCGACGACTTCCGCACCGTGATCGACGCGCTCGGCGGGATCGACGTGACCGTGCCGAAGCCGATCCTCTCGAACCGGTTCGACTGCCCCTACGCGACGCAGACACGTTGCCGGCGGTGGGACGGGTGGCGCTTCGAGCAGGGCACGCAGCACATGAGCGGCAAACGGGCGCTGATCTACTCCCGCATCCGCGAGAACCGGCTCGACCCGGCCGAGAACGACCTGACCCGCGGCGAGCGCCAGCAGGAGGTCGTGCAGGCGATGGCAGGAAAGCTGACGAGCGTGCGCACCTTCGCGCGACTCCCGTTCGTCGGAGGCGATCTCGTCGCGCCGCTGACGACCGACCTCTCCGCGCCGGAGCTCGCCCAGCTCGGCTGGGTCTACAAGCGGGCCAACCGCTCGCGCGCGCTGCATTGCCGGCTCGGCGGCGAGCTCGCGTCGGTCGGCGGCCAGTCGGTGATCCTCGGCGACCAGGAGAACTTCGCCGTGATCGCGATGTTTCGCGGCACCTCGGCTCCGCAGCCGCCTCCGCCGGGTCAGCCACTCGCGGCGGGCTGCCTCGTCGGTAGGAGCTCCGACGAGTAGGGTCGCGCGATGAGCATTTTCGGCTGGATCGTCTTCGGCCTGCTCGCGGGAGCGGTCGCTCGGGCCCTCACGCCGGGCCGCCACCGGATCGGCTGCTTCGGCACGCTCGCGGTCGGTGTGATCGGCGCGCTCCTCGGCGGCCTGCTCGGGGAGGCCGTCTTCGGGGAGGAGATCGACTTCGGCTGGGACTTGAAGCCGTTCCTGCTCGCGGTCGCCGGCTCGGCGATCCTCCTCCTCGGGTTGAACACGCTTTCGCGGCGCTAGCTAGTCGCTTCGAGCGAAATCGCCTGGAGGCTCAGCTGCGCTGGCATCCGCCGAGCGCGGTTAGTCAGCCGCGGCGGCGGGTTTGCTCGAGCTCTCCAGCGAGCTGCTCGCGGAGCCCGCGTCGCTCGACGAGCCGGAGTCCTTGCCGCCCGAGCCCGAGTCGTTCGACGACGCGCTCGAGCCGGAATCGCCGTCTCTGGTCGCAGCCGCCTTGCGGCCTCCCTTGCCGTAGTCAGTCGAATAGAAGCCGGAACCCTTGTAGTGCACCGCGACCGGATAGAGCACCTTCTCGACGGGCGCCTTGCCGCACACTTCGCACACCTCGGAGGGCGGGTCGGCCATACGCTGGAAGACCTCGAAGGTGTGTCCGTCGGGACAGCGGTACTCGTAGATCGGCATCGGCGGCAAGGCTAGCAGCGACAATTACGGGCAACGATGAGCGAAAGCGTTCAGACAACAGGGATCCGCCCGCGCGGAGGGCTCTCCCTGCCGGCGGCGATCGTCGGTCGCCGATACCCGCTCGCGGTCGGCGCGGTGACCTTCGCCGCGGCCGGATTCCTCCTCCACCAGCTCCTCGCCTGGCCGCCGCACGAGGACGAGACACTCGCGCTCTTCGTCGGCCGCTACCCGATCGATCAACTCTTCCAGGTCGTGCTCGAGGAGCGCGGCGGCGCCCCGCTCCATTTCCTGCTCGCATGGACGATCGCACACCTCGGTTTCGGACTCGAGGGGCTTCGCCTGGTCTCCGCGGCTTTTGCGGTCGCAAGCCTCCCGGTCGTCGCGGCGCTGGGAGCCCGCCTTGCCGGCCGGCGGCCGGCGCTTGTCGCGACCGTCCTCGTCGCTGCGAGCTGGACGTTCCTGTTCCACGGCGTCTACGGCCGGATGTACAGCCTCTTCCTCTTCACGAGCGCGCTCGCGTACCTGGCCCTACTTCGGGCGCTCGAGCGGGGAGGCCGCCGCTCGTGGGCGCCGTGGGTGATCGCGATCCTCGCGACCGTTGCGACCCATCCGTACGGGGCGATCGTGCTCGCGACCCAGGTCGTATTCGTCCTGCTTGCTCGCCGCGACCGGCTGCGGCCCGCATCGCTCGCGTTCTCGGCGGTCGCCGTGCTCGGGATCCCGTTCTGGCTGACCGACCTCGTGCTCGCCGGCCGGTTCGACGTCGGCGTCGGCGCCGGCGGCGAGAAGCTCGGCGGCCCCCTGCCGATTTTCTCCTACCTCTGGCGCGTCCTCGGCGACTTCACGACCGGCTGGTGGCCGCTGCTCGTCCTCGTCACCGCGCTCGGCGCGCTCGGCCTCCGCGTCCTACCCCGGCAGACGGTCGTGCTGACTGCGGCGATCGTCGTCGTGCCGACGCTCGCGTTCCTCGCCGCTCAGCTCGGCAGCGCCACCTCGCCGGAGACACGCCACCTGATCTTCGCGCTCCCGTTCGCGACGCTCGCGATCGCCGCCGGGATCGTCCGCCTCGGCCGGCTCGCGCCGATCGCGCTCGCGGCGCTCGTCGCCGTGCAACTCGCCTGGGCGTGGCAGAAGACGCCGCCGCTCTTCGAGTGGGAACCCGACGCGCGCCAGGTCGCGCGTGCCGATGCGTCCACCTATCTCGCGGCGACGAGCCTTCCCGACGACGTCCTCTTCGGCTTCGAGCCGCTTTACCTCGGCGCGTGGGAGCGAAACGCCGACTTCCCGCTCGTCGTGCTGCCACGCGCCGACGCGAACCTTGCGCTCTCGGCGCTGCTCGATCTCGAGCGACCGCTCGGCCGGGGCGTCTGGATCCTGGATGCGAGCGAGCCGAACAACGCGGCGCCGGCCCTCGAGATCGACGTGCTGTGGCCGAATCCCGAGGCCGCTTTCGAGGTGCGCCGGTTCGGGCCGTTCCTCGTGATCCGCACGACTGGGCCGACGCGCACGCCGAAGCGCTACCTCGAGCGGGCGGGCTCGGCGTTCCTCGTCGGCAAGTCGCTCTGGATCGGCGATGCCGACGTCAACCTGCTCACGATCGAGCGCGCCGCCCGCGCCCTGCGCGGCTACGGGGCGGCGCGCTCGCTCTCGACGAGATCGCGGTAGCAGGGGGCCTCCTCGAAGGCGGCGAGCCCGGCTGGGGTCTCGCGCCGCCGATCTTTCGGGCGGAGCCTCCGCGCGGCGGCGAGCGCCGCCGAGGCCCCGAGCGCTGCGCCGACGAGGAACGAGCGCGTTCGCGAGCGGCGTGAGTCGTCGTCCATGGAAGGATCGTAGGGATGATCGTGACCTTGGGCGACCTGCTGCTCGACGTGATCGTGCGGCTCGAGCAGCCGCTCGCCGAGGGCGCGGACGCGAATGCCGTGACGAAGCTCGGGCCGGGAGGTCAGGCTGCGAATGTGGCTGCTTGGATCGCGGAGCTCGGTGGCCGCGCGCGCTTCCTCGGCAAGCTCGCGGACGACGAGGCCGGGCCGGCCGCACGGCGCGGACTCGAACGCTACGGCGTCGAGGTCTGCGGCCCGGTGGTGGAGGGACGGACGGGCACCGTCGTCTCGCTCGTCTCCGAGGATGGCGGCCGCACGATGGCCTCCGATCGCGGGGTCTCGCCCGACCTCCGCGCCTCCGAGCTCGACCCCGCCTGGCTCGAGAGCTGCGAGCTGCTCCATCTCCCCGGTTACTCGCTCCTGCGCTCGCCGATCGACGAGGCGGCGTTGCGCGCCGCCGAGCTCGCGCCACGCGTCAGCGTCGATCTCTCCTCCTGGAGCGCGATCCGCGACTTCGGGCCGAAGCGCTTCCGCGAGCGGCTGGAGGCGCTGCGCCCGGACGTCGTCTTCGCGAACGAGGACGAGGAGCGGATCCTCGGCGGGCCGATCGATTGCGGCACGTGGATCCTCAAGCTTGGCCAAGACGGCGCCCGCTTCGGCCAGCTCGAGTTGCCCGCGCTCCCGGCCGAGGTCGTCGACACGACGGGCGCGGGCGACGCGCTCGCCGCCGGCTATCTCGTCGGCGGGCCGGAGCTGGCCCTGGCGGCGGCCGCGCGCTGCGTCGCGAAGCTCGGAGCCATGCCCTGAAAGGACGATCTGTCTCTGCGACCGTCTCTGCGACCGTCTCTGCGACCGGCAGCCTGAGTTGACGCAAGGACACGTCCGTTAGGGTCGAGCCCGTGAAGGATCTGATCGTCGTCGCCGAGGAGGTCGGGCACGCGCTCGCCGAGCGGCGCGCGGTCGTCGCCCTCGAGACGACGCTCGTCGCGCACGGCTTTCCAGCGGGCGAGGGCGTCGAGATCGGGCTCGAGAGCGAGCGCCGAGTGCGCGAGGCAGGAGCCGTGCCCGCAACCGTCGGCGTCCTCGACGGCGCACTTCGGGTCGGCCTCGGCGAGGACGAACTCGTGCGCTTCGACGCCGACGCGCGCAAGGTCGGCCCACGCGACCTCGCCGCGGCGATCGTCCAGGGCGCGGTCGGCGCGACGACCGTCGGCGGCACGCTCGCCGCCTGCCGCGCGGTCGGGATCGGCTTCATGGGAACCGGCGGACTCGGCGGCGTCCACCGCGGCTTTCCGAGCCCTCCCGACATCTCCGCCGACCTCGGCGAGCTGATCCGGACGGAGGCGCTGATCGTCTGCTCGGGCGTCAAGTCGATCCTGGACGTGCCCGCCACCGCGGAGCTGCTGGAAACGCTCGGGGTGCCCGTGCTCGGCTTCCGGACGGACGATCTCCCGCTCTTCTACGCGGCCCACGGAGGCCCGCCGGTCTCGGCGCGCGTGGAGTCGGCCGAGGAGGCCGCGCGCGTCGCCCGCGCGCACTGGCGGCTCGGCCGCCACACCTCGATCCTGCTCGGCCGGCCCGCGACCGAGAGCCTCGACGACATCGAGCCGCTGATCGAGCGCGCGCTCGCCGACGCAAACGCGCACGGCGTGACCGGCCAGGGCGTGACCCCGTTCGTGCTCGCCTATCTCCACCGGGAATCAGGCGGCAGGACGCTCGCAGCGAACCGGGAGTTGATCGCCGACAACGCCGGCCTGGCCGCGGAGGTGGCAGTCGCTTATGCCTCTCTTTGACACCGTCAGGAACCTGGAGCTCGTCGTCGACAGCTACGAGCTCGAGCCGCTCGAGCGCAAGGATGCTCCCGGCCGCACAATTGTCCACCTCTTCGGTGACGGCCAGGAGGGCCTCGGCGAGGACGTCACCTACGAGAAGCAGACCGCCGGGCCGCCGCTCAAGCTCGCCGGCGCCTTCACGCTGGAGACGTTCTCCGCCAGCCTGCCGGAGCTGCCCGGCTATCGGCAGTGGGGACTCGAAGGCGCCGCGCTCGACCTCGCGCTGCGCCAGAGCGGCCTCTCGCTCGCCGAGGCGGTCGGCCGCACACCTCGTCCGGTCCGGTTCGTGATCTCGCAGAGCGACGTCGCCGGCTGGCGCACCGTCTCGCCCGGAATCCGGGTCAAGCTCGATGCGCGCGACGCGTGGACAGACGAGGTCGTTGACGAGCTCGCCGCAACCGGCGCGGTCGACGTCGTCGACCTCAAGGGCCTGTACGAGGGCAACTGGGTGGACGCGACACCGTCGGCCGAGCTCTACGGCCGTGTCGCCGAGGCCTTTCCGGATGCGTGGCTTGAGGATCCCCGACTGAACGAGGAGACCGATCCGGTGCTCGCACCACACCGCGACCGGATCACCTGGGACTTCCCGATCCACTCGGTCGAGGACGTCGAGGCGCTCTCGTTCGCGCCGCGCTGCCTCAACTCGAAGCCGTCCCGTTTCGGCACCGTAGAACGCCTCTTCGACTTCTATAACTACTGCGAGGAGCGCGGAATCGCGATCTACGGCGGCGGCCAGTTCGAACTCGGACCCGGCCGCGGCCAGATCCAGCATCTCGCCTCTCTCTTCCATCCCGACGGCCCGAACGACGTGGCTCCGGGCGAGTACAACGCCGGCGCTCCGCGCGCCGGGCTGCCCGAGAGCCCGCTCCCGGCGGCTTCCTCCGAGCCGGGCTTCCGCTAGCCCTCCAGCGCCCTGATCAAGGCATCGACCTCGAGCAGCTCGAGCGACTGGAGCTTCGCGCTGCCGCGGGCGCCGAGCGCGAGCGAGACCTTTGCGATCGTGGCGGCATCCGGCGCCTCGACGATGTTGACGAAGTCGTACTCGCCGATCGTCGCCCACTGGTGCAGCACCTTCGCGCCGATCTCCTCGACGTCCCGGTTGACCTCGCGCAGCCGCGCCGGGTTCGCCTTCAGCGTCTGCACGCCCTGGGCGGTGAGCTTCGTCAACATCAGATACGTCGGCATCGCGGCTCCTCGGTCGAATTTCCGGGAGCCTAACGAGGTACGGCGGGCGGAGCGGGTGCCTCGTGTTGCCGATTCCGTCGGTTGCGACGATCCGCAGGCGACCGTGGATCGTCCCGCCGCGACGGATCGTCTCCTGAGTGCGGGGCACGAGCCGCAGCTCGGCCTTCTCCGTCTCGCCGGAGGCGGTGGAGAAGGCCTTGCTGCCTAGCTCGCGACCCGAGCGGAGCACGAGCGCCACGCGGCCGGTGCAGCGGAGCGCCGTCTGCTCCTTGCAGGCGAGCTGGACCGACGCGCTGCCGCCTCGAACCGCGAGCGCCCGCCCTGCGAGCGCGAGCACGGGACCGTGCGTCGCCGCCGGATCGGCGTAGTGGAGCCCGTGCGGCTTGCCTCCGCCCGGATAGGGATAGGTTGCGACGACCTCGTTCGAACGGTGGTCGATCACGGCGACTCCGGCGGCGGGGCCCTCAAAGGCGGCGTAGGTGTAGCGGCCGCTCGCCGAGCTCCACTGATGCGCGGCGGTGGTGCCGGCACCGCCGATCGTGATCGTCGCGGCGACGGAGAGCGAGCTGGTGTCGACGACGACCACCTGCGCCGGCTGACCGCGAAGCGCGACGACGAGAGACTTCCCGCCGGGGCTCAGCTGGAGCGTGTCGGGCTGCGTGCCGACGACGAGCTCGGCCGTGATTGCGCGCGAGCCGAGGTCAATCACCTTGAGCTTGTTCTCGTTGCGGACGGAGACGTAGGCCGTCTTCTCGTCCGGCGTCACGAGGATCTCGCTCGGCCTGTTGCCGACCGGGACGCTGAGCTCGATCGCACCCGTCGCGACGTCGACCGCCGCAATCTCGTTCGTGACCTCGTTCGTGACGTAGACGGTCTTGCCGTCCCGCGACGGAAACGGGGCATGCGTCCGCGCCGCCGCGCTCGAGCTCGTCGCCAGCTCGACGAGCGTGTCGGTGGCGGTGTCGATCACACCGACCCTGTTCGTCCCGTAGACCCCGAAGACGACGCGCTGACCGTTTCGGCTCGACTGGATGTGATGGGGCTTCGGGCCGCTCGGGATCCGCTTCAGCACCGCGAAGCTCTGGGCGTCGAGGACGGCGATCGCGTTCGCGCCCTCCTCGCTGACGTACACCTTGCCGTTCGCGACGGTGACGCCGTTCGGCTCCTTGCCGAGACCGACGACGGCCAGCAGATCGCCGGTCGCCGGCTCGAAGGCCGCGATGTCGTTCAGCGCCCGGTTGACCACCCAGACGGTGCCGCGCTGTCCGGGCGCGGCGGGGCCGTCCGCGCGCCCCGCACCGAGAGCCGCGACGGCGGCCAGGGCGAGGACGAGTGGAACGAGCCCGAAAATGATCACGATTCGACGCACGGTTGCCTCCTTGGTGGGCCACGGTCCGTTGCCGTGGACCAGCCCAAGCTAGGGCCGATCGCCCGAGGAATCCAATACATATCCGGAACGTCGTCTATAACCTCAGGTATGCACCTGGAAGCTCGCTTGCGCGCGTTCGCCGCCGTCGCTCGCCGCTCGTCGTTCTCGCGCGCGGCCGAAGAGCTCTACGTCAGCCAGCCCGCGATCTCGAAGCAGGTGTCGCTCCTCGAGACCGAGCTCGGGCGACAGCTCGTGGTGCGCACTCCGCGCGGTGCGGAGCTGACCGAGTCCGGGACGATGCTGGCCGACTACGTCCTCCGCGCCGAGGCGCTGCTCGCGAACGGGCGCCGCGCGCTCGAGAGCGCGGGCGACCCCGGCGTCGGCACGCTCACTCTCTCCGCGTCGGGTACGCCCGGGATCTATCTCCTCCCGCGCCTGCTCGCCGCGTTCCACGATCTCTATCCCGGCGTCGAGATCGACTACGACCTCTCCGAGTCGTCGCACGCACTGGAAGTCGTGCGCGCGCATCGGGCCGAGCTCGGCATCGTCGGCACCTTCGTCCTCCCACCGGAGCTCGACGGCGAGCTGTTGCTGGAAGAGGAAATCGTCCTCGTCGGTGCGCCCGAGCTCGCCGGCAGGCGCTGGCGTCGGCCCGAGCTCGAGGCGCTGACGTGGGTCACGCGGGAGCGGGGCTCGGCGACGCGGGCGGCGAGCGAAGCCGCGGCGCTCCAGCTCGGCCTCGCGCTGCGCCGGCGGCTCGAGCTCGTGTCCTGGGAGTCCGTGAAGCTCGCCGTCGCTAGCGGAGCGGGCGTTGCGGCGATCAGCCGGATCGCGATCGACGTCGAGCTGAAGGCCGAGACGCTGGTAATCCTCGACGCCCCCTGGTGGCGAGCCTCACGGCAGATGGCCGTCGTCTACGCGCGCGACGTACCGTTGACGCCGCCCGCGGAGCGCTTCCTCGCGCTGGTCCGCGAGCTACGGGCCGACTGGTCGACGTAGAGAATCGCGCCGCCGATGAAGAGGAGCGGGGAGACGACGAGGTCGGCGAGACCGAGCGCCACCCGCTCGCCGGAATCGCCGAGGTCGCGGAGCAACAGCACGAGCATCAGCTTGACGAGCCCGAAGAGGAGCACGAGCGTGGCGAGCGACGCGAGTGCGTGCACGTAATCCGCCCGGGCGAGCTCGACCGCCCGCCGCAGAGCTGCGCCGACGCCTGGGCGCTCGAGCGCGAGCACGGGCACGACGAGGCCGACGAGCGCCAGCCACGCGATCGCCGGCAGGACGTAAACGAGGGTGAGGAAGGCAGCGGGCACCCAGACGAGCACGCCGACCGCGATCGCCCTGGCCGCATCGCGGGGCGCCACGCGTGCTCCACCGACGAGCGCGGATGCCCGGACGTACGCCGCTGCCATCAACGGCGCCCCGGCTGCGAGCACGAGAGCCTGCGCAAGCGTCGAGCGCCCGGCCGAGATCTGGTTGATCGCCGCGACTGCGAGGCCGAGCGGGAGCACGGCCCAGAAGCGGTGGCCGTAGAAGCGGATGCTCTCCGCGACTAGCTGGCCGACCGTGCGGGTCTCGGGCGGCAGGGGCTGCGGCAGCGGCGCGTCCTGCTTCGGGTAGCGCGGCCGGGCCACGGGGGCGAACGCTACAGCCGGGCAGCGGAGACGAGCGTCGGTAGGAGCTCGGCGATCCGTGCGAACGCCTCGTCGAAGCACCAGAGGGCGCGATCTGACTCGCCGAGCTCGTTCGAGACGACGCGCGCCTCGACTGCCGGGACGCCGGCGAGCTCGGCCGCTCGCAGAACGGCGAAACCTTCCATCGCCTCGATGTCGAGGCGCCCTCCGCCGACCCGCGCACTCGTCCCGATGGGAGCGACGTGCGCGTCCGGGAAGGCGCCGCGAAGACGCGTCAGCAGAGCGGGATCCGGGAGCGCTCGCGCTGCCACGAGCGGCCCTGCCGCATCCGAGTAGATCGCTTCCGACCCGAGTACGAGCGCGAGCGGCGCGAGCCTACGCGCGCCGGCGATCCCGACGTGGAGTATGACGGCCGGTCGTCGCTCTGCAAGCGCCCGCGCCGTGGCGACGGCCGCCTCGACCGGCCCGATCCCGCAGACGAGCGTCTCGGCCCCGGCGACCGCCACGAGCTCGCGCTCGGTCGCCGCAACGACGAGGACGCCGCGGCTGCTCAATCAGCCGAGCTCGGCCGCGAGCGCCTCGGCCTCGTCCACCAGCACCCCGATCGCGTCCACGCCGGCCGACCAGAAGCCCGGGTCCCCGACATCGAACCCGAGCCGCGAGGCGAGCTCCGCCGGCGGCGCCGACCCGCCCGCGCGCAGCAGGTCGAGGTAAGGCTCGACGAGTGCGTCGCCCTCCTCCTGGTAGCGCCGGTAGATCGCGAGCGAGAAGAGGTAGCCGAACGAGTACGCGTAGACGTAGCCCGGCGCGCCGATGAAATGCGGCACGTAGCTCCACCAGAGGCCGTAGTTCTCCGTCACTTCGACGGAATCACCGAGCATTCGCTCCTGCTCGGCTCGCCAGAGCTCGGAGATCCGCTCGACCGAGAGCTCGCCCTCCTCGCGCCTGTCGGTGTGGATCGCGTGCTCGAAGCGGTTGAGCGCCACCTGGCGGAAGACGGTCGCGATCGTGTCGTCGATCCTGCCGACGAGAAGGTCGAGTCGGGCCCGCGGGTCGTCCTCCCGCTCCATCAGCTTCTCGAACGTGAGCGCCTCGGCGAAGACCGACGCCGTCTCCGCGAGCGTCAACGCGGTCGAGGCGTTCAGCAGGCCGAGATCCTGCGCGAGCACGCCGTGGAGGCCGTGGCCGAGCTCGTGCGCGAGCGTGAGCACGCTCCGCCGCTCGCCTGCGTAGTTCATGAGCACATACGGGTGGACGTCAGGGACGAGCGTGGCGCAGAAGGCGCCGAGGATCTTCCCTGGACGCGGCGGCGCATCGATCCAGTCCCGTTCGAAGAAGCGGCCGACGATCTCGCCCGCGAGCGGCGAGAAGCCGTCGAACGACTCGTGCACGAGCTCGCGCGCCTCCTCCCAGGAGATGGTCCCCGGCGTCTCCTGGAGCGGCGCGAACCGGTCGTAATCGGCCAGGCGCGGGAGCCCGAGAAGCCGCGCCTTCAGCGCGTAGTAGCGCTGCGGGATGTCGTAGCGGCCGACGATCGTGTCGACCAGGCTCTGCGCGGCCCCGTCGGGGATCTCGTTCGAGAGGTTGCGAGCGGAGATCCAGCTCTCGTAGCCACGCAGGCGATCCTCGACCGCCCGCTCGCTGAGGATCGTGTTGAGGATGTAGCCGCGCGTGCGCAGCCCCGGTCGGAGCGTCTCGGTGACCGCCTCCGCGATCTCGGCGCGCTCGCTCTGCTCGGTCAGACGGGAAAGCTGCGCGAGCGCCTGGTCGAGCGAGACGCTCTCGCCGTCGAGCGAGACGGTGAGGTCGGAGAGGAGCTCGTTGAAGAGACGCCCCCAGGCGCTGACGCCGGTGAGGCTCTTCTCGGCGGAGATCTTCTCCTCCGGCTCGCTGAGCAGGTGCGGACGGTAGCGCCGCTCGGAGCGCAGCACCGAGGCGTAGCGCTCGAGCGCAGGATCGATGAGCAGCCGCTCGGCGACATCGTCGTCGAGCCCCGCCCACTCGAGGTCGAAGAACAGGAGCTCCGTCTCGATCTGCGTGTTCCGCTCGCGCACCTTCTGGACGAGTGCGCCGCGGCTCTGATCCGACGAGTCGGCGGCGAGACGGAGCCGGGCGTACGCCTCGACCCGCGTCGCGATCGAGCGCAGCCGTTCGGCCTCGGCGACCGCATCGGCGAGCTCCTGAGCGGAGAGGTCTCCGAGCTTGCCGCGGTAGCGCTCACCGAAGGCGGCCGCACCGGCGGAGGCCTCGTCGAGGTGCTCCTGCAGGCGCGGGTCGGTCGGGCTCTCGTAGAGGTCATCGAGGTTCCATTCGACCCGCTCGGCCCCGGTGACGGTCGCGCTCACGGCGGACAACCTATCGTGCGAGCTACGCATGGGCGCCGTCTCCACGATCAAAGGCCGGACGGCGCTCGTCACCGGGGCTGCGTCCGGGATCGGCCTCGCTACCGTGCGCCGGCTCGCGGCCGGCGGCGCGCACGTCGTCGCGAGCGACCGCGCCGGCGAGGCTCTCGACGCTCTCGCCGCCGGGCTCTCGGGCACCAGGATCGTCGCGGCCGATCTCACCGACCGCGCCGACATCGCGCGTCTTGTCGCCGAGGCGGGGTCCGTTCAGATCCTCGTCAACAACGCAGGGCTCCAGCACGTCGACCCGATCGATGACTTCCCCGAGGACGCCTGGGACACCTTGCTCGCAGTGCTGCTGACGGCACCGTTTCTCCTTACCAAGGCGTTCCCGCCGGGAATGATCGACGCGGGCTGGAGCCGAGTGCTCAACATCGCGTCGGTGCACGGGCTCGTCGCGTCGCCGCGACGAGGAACACGTGCTCGCCGACGTCCTGCTCTCCGCCAACGCCGTCAAGCGGCTGATCGAGCCGGACGAGGTCGCGGCCGCGGTCGAGTTCCTCTGCGGTCCCGGCGCGTGGACGATGACCGACAGCGTCTTCCCGATGGACGCCGGCTGGCTCGCGCACTGAGCGGGGTGCGGACGGCCGCGCACTGCTGACCGCATGCCACCAGGCCCCGGCCGCCACCTGTCGTGGCGGCCGGGCAGGTCGAATCCGTCGGTCAGCGGATGACGGGACTTGCAACGTCTTGTCCCGGCGGAACCGAGCCGGTCGTCTGGTAGCAGCCGTCCGCCCGGCCGGGTGTGCCGGCGTCGGGGCCGTGATGCGCCGTCTCGAGACCATATGCGGCCGGGTCGCCGCCGCAGGAGGTGCCGTTCACGAACGGAGCGTGATTCTGGCCGTTCGCGAGCACCTGGCCGGAGGTCGACACGACGTGCGGGTGGGCGAGCGCGGCGGTCGGCCCGATCAGGGCGGCCGCAGCCAGCGCTGCGCAGACCGAGAGTGACTTCTTCATCTTCTCCTCCTTCATCGGGATTACGGGTTGCACGGCGCGGCCGGCACGTCGAGCCGCAGCGTCGCCGTCGTCGGGACGAGGAACGTGCCCACGAAGACCGCCGGCTCGGTGCCGTCGTTCCGGACGAGGTTGACGAGGCCCGGCACCTCCATGTAGGACTGGCCCTTGGTGTACGTCGTCTTCGTGCAGTCGTTCGCGTACACGGTGAGGGCGCCCGCGGTGACCGTCATGAAGCCGGGGCCGGGATGACGGTGCCAGCCGGTGTTGGCGCCCACGGGCAACGTGATCCGCAGCGTGATCAGGTCCCACGGCGACTTGTAGGTGCCGCGCCACGGATTGGCCTTCTGATTCGGGAACTTGCCCCTCACCTCGAGAGCCAGCTCGTCGGCTGTCGTACCGCGGGCGAGCGTCTCGGTGCTCTGTGCGGCGGGCGGGGTCGCCTTCGCGACTCCGAGGATCGCGGCGAATGCGATCCCGACGATGACCGTTGCGACCAGCAGGATGTAGCGGCTCTTCATCTCTCGCTCCTTCGTTGCGGTTGATCGGGCGACAGCTCGCCTGCTTCCCGAATCCGGTCATGGAGCGCCGCCGCATGCCCGAGCTTGCGTCCCGCGCGGGCGAGGTGCCACTCGACGGTCTTGAGGCTGAGCCCCAACTCACCGGCGATCTCACGATGGCTTCGTCCCTCGGCGACGAGCAGCACCATCTGCTCCTCGATCGCGGACAGCTCGGGTACAGGCAACGGAACGCTCCTTCTCCTAGACGGGTCAAGGTTCCCCCGCACCGCTGACGGGGCGCTGACGCCGTCCTGACGTCCGGACATGCGAGAATCCGAGCGGGTGGAATTCCGCATCCTGGGCCGGCTCGAGGTCGTCGACGACGGTCGTGACATAACGCCTCCACGGCTCAAGCAGCAGGCGCTGCTCGCGCTCTTGCTGCTCCGGGCAGGCGAGCGCGTCTCTCCCGAGGAGGCCGCCGAGGCGCTCTGGGAGGGTCGGCCGCCGCCCGCCGCGCGAAACGCCGTTCAAGGACACGTCGCCGCACTCCGGAAACTGCTCGGTCGAGGCCGGATCGAGACCCGTAACGGGGGGTACGTCCTGCACCTGAACGAGGACGAGCTCGATCTCCACCGGTTCGAGCGAGTCTTGACGGGCTCCCGCGGCCGGCCGCTGGAGGAGCAGTCCGAGCTGCTCGCGGAGGCCCTCGCACTCTTCCGCGGAGCACCGCTCGAGGACCGCCGCTACGAGTCCTTCGCCTCGGCGGAGGCGAACCGCATCGAAGAGCTGCGTCTCTTGGCGCTGGAGTCGAAGGTCGATGCCGACCTCTCGCTCGGCCGGCACGAGCTCGTGGTTCCCGAGCTGGAGCGGCTGGTCCGCGAAGCTCCGCTGCGCGAGCGGTTGTGGAGTCAGTTGATGCTGGCGCTCTACCGGTGTGGGCGCCAAGCCGACGCGGTGACCTGCTACCGGCGCGCGAAGGCCGCACTCGACGAGCTCGGACTCGAGCCCGGCATCGCGCTGCAACGCCTGGAGCGACAGATCCTGAACCAGGATCCCGAGCTGGAGCTCGTCTCCGTGAGGACCTCCCGCGCGCGAATCCCCACACCGCCGACGCCGCTCCTGGGACGGGAGCGCGAGCTCGCCGAGGTGCGAGGGCTCGTCCTCTCGGACGACGTTCGGCTCGTGACGCTCACGGGGCCGGGCGGCGCGGGCAAGACGCGCTTGGCGCTGGAGGCCGCGCGAGGAGCTGCCGCTCACTTTCCGGGCGGAACGTTCTTCGTCTCCCTCGCTTCGGTCGCTGACCCCGACCTGGTCCTGCCCGCGGTATCGCACGCGCTCGGCATCAACGAAAGCGGAGGCTCCCCGCTCGTAGACTCGCTGGCTGCGGGGCTCGGAGATCGCCCGGCGCTCGCCGTCCTCGACAACGTCGAGCACCTCCTCGGCGCAGCTCCGGCGCTCGGTGGGCTCCTCGCAGCCTCACCGAATCTGATGCTGCTCGTCACGAGCCGCGAGCCGTTGCGGCTGTACGGGGAACATCTCTATCGCGTGCCACCGCTCGACGCAGCCGCGGCTGCGGCCCTGTTCCTGGACCGGGCGCAAGCGGTGCGCGCGAACCTGCCCCGGAGCGAGTCGTCCCATGCGGCCATCGCGGAGATCTGCGTTCGGCTCGACGGCCTGCCTCTTGCGATCGAGCTCGCCGCCGCGCGAGTCGAGCTGTTTGCGCCCGAGGAGCTCCTCGTCCGGCTCCGAAGCTCCCTCGACCTGCTGACGGAAGGCCCGGTCGATCATCCGGAACGCCAGCAGACGCTCCGGCGGACGCTCGACTGGAGCTACGAGCGACTGACGGCGGACGAGCAGCGGCTCTTCGCCCGGCTCGCCATCTTCAGCGGCGGCTGGACCCTGGATGCCGCCGACGCCGTCTGCGGTGAAGACACGGACATCGTGGGTGGGCTCTCATCGCTCCTCGACAAGAGCCTGCTGCACGTCGATCCGGGCGGCGACGAGTCCCGTCAGGCGATGCTCGAGACGATTCGCGAGTATGCGGGCCAGCGGCTCGAGGAGGCGGCCGAGGCCGAGGACCTGCGGCGACGGCACCTCGAGCACTTCTTGGCGCTCGCAGAGGAGGCGGAGCCCCAGCTCCGCGGGAGCCCCGCGAAGTGGGTCGACCGGCTGGAGGCGGACCACGGCAACCTTCGGGCCGCGCTCGACTGGATCGATGTCCGCCGCGAAAGCGAGTTGGAACAACGCCTTGCCGGCGCGCTCTGGCGATTCTGGTATCTCCAGGGCCACCTGCTGGAAGGACGCCGCCGGCTCGAGCGGGCACTGGCCGACGGCAAGCCCTCATCCGGGCGGGCCAAGGTTCTGCTCGGGTCGGCGGTGATGGCTCTCAACACCGCCGACGCGGCGGTCGCACGGCTCCGAGCCGAGGAGGGCCTCGCGCTGTACCGCGACCTGGGCGACGCTTGGGGGGAGGCTTATTGCAGCTTCCTGCTCGGCCATCTCGCGGGCGACGACCCGCAGCGAAGAAAGCTGTACGAAGGCGCGATTCTGACATTTCGCGAGCTCGGCGACGAGCACTCCGCCCTCCTGGCGAGCCGCCATCTCGCGCTGGCCTCGGACGATCCCGAGGAAGCCCGCGCGCTCCACGAGGAGAACCTCGCTCGTGCCCGAGCATCCGGCAACAAGCGAATCGCGGCAACCGCGCTGGGAGCGCTGGCCGAGCACGCCATGGCCGAGAAGCGGATCGAGGAAGCCCTCTCGCTGCTGAGAGAGGGCCTCGCCATCCACAGCGAAGCGGGTGATGTGCTCGACACCGCGGTCGACCTCTGTCGTTTCGCAGCCGCGCTCGCCTCCACGGGTCAACCGGCCACAGCGGCCACTCTTCTCGCCAGTTTCGACGCGATGAGCGAAACGGTCGGCGGCAGACGAGCGTTGATGGCGAGCCTGAACGAGCAGACCCTCGCCCTGATCCACGCTCAGCTCGACGACGCCGCATTTGCCGAAGCTCAGGCGCGGGGGGTCGCGCTGACGTTGGACGAAGCGGTCGCGGTCGCGCTGCTGCGGTAAAACTTCCCCCGTGAGCTACACCGTCTTCCACGCCGGCGAGCTCGAGTGGCACCCGCGCCGCGAGGGCGACCCGCGCCTCGCCGCCGAGCTCTCGCAGGCGCTGACGCAGTCGCGGGCGAACCTCTTCCGCTACCCGCCGGGCGCGGTCGGGCGGCGTCACATCGACCCGATCCAGGAGGAGGTCTTCGTCGTCCTCGCCGGGACGCTGACGGTCCACCTGGGCGAGGGGGACGAGCCGGAGCAGCACGAGCTCGCGGCCGGCAGCGTGCTCGTCGTCCAGCCGGGCACCGCGCTCCAGCTCTCCAACCGCAGCGAGAAGGAGCTGCGCCTCTTCATCGTCGGCGCGCCGCCGGAGCGCGGCGAGACCGTCTTCCTGGAGCCGGTCGGGTGAGCGCCTTCGACGATGTCCGGCGGATCGTCCCGCGGAAGGTCTGGGACGGCATCACCGCGCGGGCGGTTCACGGCGAGCGCCTGACGCTCGCCGTCGTCGAGCTCGAGCCGGGCGCGGTCGCCGAGGAGCACAGCCACGAGCACGAGCAGCTCGGAATGGTGCTCCGCGGCTCGCTCCGCTTTTGCGTCGCCGGCGAGGAGCGCGAACTCGGCCCCGGCGAGACGTGGGAGATCCCTTCGAGCACACCGCACCGCGCCGAGGCCGGCCCGGACGGAGCGACGGTGCTCGACCTCTTCGCGCCGCCGCGCTCGGAGTGGGAGCAGGGCGAGGCGGGCGAACCCGGCCCCGGCCGCTGGCCCTAGGAGCGGACCCAGTCAGACGGCGACGCGCTCGGTAGCCCGCTCGAAGACGAGCTCGCCGTTCCGGGCGTCGACGCGGATCGTGTCGCCGTCGCGGAAGTCGCCCTCGAGCAGCCGCAGCGCCAGGGGGTTCTCGATCAAGCGCTGGATCGCGCGCTTCAGCGGGCGGGCGCCGTAGGTCGGGTCCCAGCCGGTCTCGGCGAGCAGATCCTTCGCGGCGTCCGTCAGCTCGAGCCCGAGCCTCCGCTCCGCGAGGCGGTCTCGTAGCCGCTGGAGCTGGAGCTCCGCGATCTCGCCCAGCTGCTCCTTCTCGAGCGGCTCGAACCGGACGATCTCGTCGATCCGGTTCAGGAACTCAGGCCGGAAGTGCTCGCGCATGTGCTCGGCCGAGCGGATGTTCGAGGTCATGATCAGAACGGTGTTGCGGAAGTCGACCGTGCGGCCGTGGCCGTCGGTGAGGCGGCCGTCGTCGAGCACCTGGAGGAGCACGTCGAAGACCTCGGAGTGCGCCTTCTCGATCTCGTCCAGAAGAACGACTGAGTACGGCCGCCGGCGGACGGCCTCGGTGAGCTGGCCGCCCTCGTCGTAGCCGACATAGCCGGGCGGCGCCCCGACCAAGCGGGAGACGGTGTGCCGCTCTTGGTACTCGGACATGTCGATCCGGATCATGGCCCGCTCGTCGTCGAACATGAACTGGGCGAGCGCGCGGGCGAGCTCGGTCTTGCCGACACCGGTCGGCCCGAGGAAGACGAACGAGCCGATCGGGCGATCGGGATCCTGGAGCCCCGAGCGTGCGCGGCGAAGTGCATTCGAGACCGCTTCGACGGCCGCGGGCTGGCCGATCACGCGCCGGTGGAGCCGCTCCTCCATGTGGATCAACTTCTCGGTCTCGCCTTCGAGAAGGCGCGAGACGGGGATCCCGGTCCAGGAGCCGACGACGGAGGCGATGTCGTCCTCGTCGACCTCCTCCTTGACCATCGGATCGGCGGGCGTCTCGCGTTCGGCGAGCTCCTTCTCGAGCGCCGGCAGCTCGCCGTAGCGGATCTCGGCGACGCGCTGAAGATCGCCGGCTCGCTCGGCCCGCTCGGCCTCCATCCGGAGCTCGTCGATCCGGCTCGTGATCTCGCCGATCCGGTCGAGTGCACCCTTCTCCTCGGCCCAGCGGGCGGCGAGGCCGTCGCGGCGCTCCTTCGCGTCGGCGAGCGCCCGCTCGACAGGCTCACGGACGTCGGACGCCTCCTTGCCCATCGCGGCCAGCTCGATCTCGAGCTGGCGCACCGCGCGATCGGCCTGGTCGAGCTCGAGCGGCGAGCTCTCGATCTCCATCTTCAGCCGCGAGGCGGCCTCGTCGATCAGGTCGATCGCCTTGTCGGGGAGCTGGCGGTCGGCGATGTAGCGGTCGGAGAGCACGGCTGCGGCGACGAGTGCGGCGTCGCGGATCCGGACGCGGTGGTGCGACTCGTACTTCTCCTTCAACCCGCGCAGGATCGCAATCGTGTCCGCCACGGATGGCTCTCCGACGAACACCGGCTGGAAGCGCCGCTCGAGCGCCGCATCCTTCTCGATGTGCTTGCGGTACTCGTCGAGCGTGGTCGCGCCGACGCAGCGGAGCTCGCCGCGCGCGAGCATCGGCTTCAGCAGATTGGCGGCGTCGACGGCGCCCTCGGCCGCGCCCGCACCGACGATTGTGTGCAACTCGTCGATGAAGAGGACGATCCGGCCCTCCGCGTTAGCGATCTCGGCGAGCACGGCCTTCAGCCGCTCCTCGAACTCACCGCGGTACTTCGCTCCGGCGAGGAGCGCACCGACGTCGAGCGCCCAGACTCGCTTGTCCTTGAGGCTCTCGGGCACGTCGCCGGCGACGATGCGCGACGCGAGCCCCTCGGCGATCGCGGTCTTGCCGACGCCGGGCTCACCGATCAGAACGGGGTTGTTCTTCGTCCGGCGCGAGAGCACCTGGATCACGCGCCGGATCTCCTCGTCGCGGCCGATCACCGGGTCGAGCTTGCCGCTCTCGGCCGCTTCGGTGAGGTCGCGACCGAACTTGGACAGCGCCTGGTAGGTGCCCTCCGGATCCTGGCTCGTGACCCGCTGACCGCCGCGCACCTCCTTGATCCGGCCCAGTAGGTCGTCGCGCGGGACGACGTCGAGCGCGAGCAGGAGGTGCTCGGTCGAGACGTACTCGTCCTCGAGCTTCCGCATCTCCTCGAAGGCGCGGTCGAGCACGCGCGTGAACGCTGCTCCGGCGCTGGGTTGGCCCGAGCCGCCGTGCGCCGTCGGCTTGGAGGCGAGCTTCGCGTTCGTCTCCGCCTGGAGCGCGACCGCGTCCGGAACGAGCTGCGCAGGCAGCTCCTGGTCGAGCAGCGAGAGCAGAAGGTGCTCCGGGTAGAGCTCGGGATGTGAATGCCGACGGGCGAGCTCCTGCGCTGCCGCGACGGCCTCCTGACTCTTGACGGTGAGCTTGGTGAAGTCCATCAGCGTTGCCTCGCGGGCTGATTCGGCCGGTAGAGCACGATCTCGCGCCGGTAGGACCGGTGCACGGTGCGGATCTCGTCGCGCAGCTCTCGCTCGAGCCGCGCAGCCCGGGCCTGCGCCTTGCGCAGCTCGTCCTCGAGCCGGAGCACGTGCTCGACGCCGGCGAGGTTGAGCCCGAGCTCGGTCGTCAGCCGCTGGATCACGCGCAGCCGCTCGAGGTCGGCCTCGGAGTAGAGGCGCGTGTTCCCTGCGGTGCGCTGTGGCCGCACGAGCCCCCTCGCTTCGTAGAGGCGCAGCGTCTGCTGGTGCATCCCGACGAGCTCGGCGGCGACGGAGATCATGTAGCGCGGGTGGTTGTCCATCAGCCGCTTACCTTCCGCAGCTTCTCGAGCAGCTCGCGCTCCTGCTTCGAGACCTTCTGCGGGACGTCGAGCCGCAGGCGGGCAAGCAGGTCGCCCTTGCCGCCGCCCTTCAGCCTCGGAGCCCCGCGGCCCTTCACCTTCAGCAGCTTCCCGGGCTGCGAGCCAGCCGGGATCTTGAGCGAGATCGGGCCTTCGGGCGTCGCGACCTCGACCTTTGCGCCGAGGGCCGCGTCGGCGTAGCTCACTGGCACGTCGACGACGAGATCGTCGCCGCGTCGCTCGTACAGCGGGGAGGACGCGACGCGCGCGACCACGTAGAGGTCGCCCATCGGGCCGCCACCGCGACCCGGCTCGCCGCGGCCCTTGAGCCGGATCCGCGTCCCGTCCTTCGCGCCCGCGGGGATCTTCACCTGGTAGGTCTTCTGCACCCGCTCGCGGCCCGAGCCGCGACAGGTCTTGCACGGATGCTCGACGATCGTCCCGTTGCCGCGGCAGCGCGGACAGGGCTGCGAGAGCGCAAACAGACCTTGCGAGTCGGACGTGATCCCGCGCCCCGAGCACACCGGACAGACGATCGGTGCCGTGCCGGGCTCGGCGCCGGAGCCGCCGCAGGTGTGACAGGCGGTCTCCACGTTAGCGCGGACCGGCACCTGCACGCCCGCGAGTGCGTCCTCGAAGGAGATGTGCACCTCGGTCTGGAGGTCGGCGCCGCGCTCGGGCTGGGGTCCGCGCCGCGCGCCGCCACCGCGACCGGCGCCGCCGCCGAAGAGCCCGCCGAAGAGGTCGCTGAGGTCGAAGTCCTGGAACTGCGCGCCGGCCGGCCCGCCGCCCCCGCGCCCGTTCGTCGAGCCGAACGTGTCGTACTGCTGGCGCTTCTCGGGATCCGAGAGGACGTCATAGGCGCCCTGGACCTCCTTGAATCGCGCTTCGTCGCCTCCGCTCGCATCGGGATGATGCTCGCGCGCAAGCTTCCTATAGGCCTTCTTGATCTCGTCGGCCGAGGCGTTCTTGGGCACGCCGAGCGTGTCGTACGGGTTGCTCATTCGGAGACGATCACCCGGGCCGGCCGCAGAACGCGGTCCCCCAGCCGGTAGCCCTTCTGCAGGACCTGGAGCACCGAGCCGGGCTCGGTCCCCTCGCCCGGCTGGGCGAGGAGCGCCTCGTGCACGTGCGGGTCGAACGCACCCTCGGTCTCGATCGGAGTCAGGCCGTGCCGCTGCAACAGCGCCGCCAGCGAGCGGTGCACGAGCTCGACGCCCTCCTCGAGCTTGGCCTCCTGGTGCTCCTCCGCCGCCTCGAGCGCCCGCTCGAGATCGTCGAGCACGGGCAGGAGCTCGTTCAAGATGCGCTCGTTGGCGCGCTTGACCAGCTCCGCCTGCTCGCGGGCGACCCGCTTGCGGTAGTTGTCGAAGTCGGCCGCGAGGCGCAAGTAGGAGTCGTCCGGCGCCTGCGCCGGTTGATCAGTGGAGTGAGCCGGCGCGGATTCCTCCGCCACCGGCTCCTCGACGACCTCTTCCTCGACGACCTCTTCCTCGACGACCTCTTCGCCGATCGGACGCTGCTCGTCGGTCACGACGTCTTGGCCTCCTTGACCTCTTCCTCATCGACCACCTCGTAGTCGGCGTCCTCGATCACCTCGTCCGCGTCGCCGCCGGCGCCGTTGCCATCGCCGGAAGCCTGCGCCTGCTGCTGTGCGCTCGCCTGGGCATAGACCGCGTCGGCGAGCGACCGCGCCGCTTCGTTCAGCGCCTCGGTCTTCGCCTGGATCTCGGCCACATCCGTGGACTCGAGCGTGGCGCGGAGCTCCATGATCCGACCCTCGATCGTCGAGGCATCAGCCTCCTCCAGCTTCTCGCGGTGATCCTTGAGGCTCCGCTCGGTCTGGTAGGCGAGGTTCTCCGCCAGATTGCGGGCGTCGGCCAGCTCGCGGAGCGTGCGCGCCTCGCCGGCGTGCGCCTCCGCGTCCTTCACCATCCGCTGCACCTCGTCCTCGGAGAGCCCCGAGCCGCCTTCGATCTTGATCTGCTGCTCGTTGCCGGTGCCGTGATCCTTGGCGGTGACGTGGATGATCCCGTTCGCGTCGATGTCAAAGCTGACCTCGATTTGCGGCATCCCCTGCATCGCGGGCGGGATCCCGACGAGCTGGAACTTGCCGAGCGTCTTGTTGTAGACGGCCATCTCCGACTCGCCCTGGAGCACGTGGATCTCCACCGACGGCTGGTTGTCCTCTGCGGTCGTGTACGTCTGCGACTTCTTCGTCGGAATCGTCGTGTTCCGCTCGATCAACGCGTTGAAGACACCGCCCTTGGTCTCGATCCCGAGCGAGAGCGGGGTGACGTCGAGCAGGAGCACGTCCTTGACCTCGCCCTTGAGGACGCCCGCCTGGATCGCGGCGCCGACGGCGACGACCTCGTCCGGGTTGACGCCCTTGTGAGGATCCCTGCCGAGGATCTCCTTCACCTTCTCCTGTACCGCCGGCATCCGGGTCATTCCGCCGACGAGGACGACGTGCTCGATCTTCGAGGCGTCGAGCCCCGCGTCGGCGAGCGCCGCCTTCGTCGGGCCGACGGTTCGCTCGACGAGATCGGCGGTGATCTCACCGAGCTTCGCACGCGTGAGCTGGAGGTCGAGGTGCTTCGGTCCCTCGGCCGTCGCGGTGACGAACGGCAGGTTGATCTGGGTCGTCATCGTCGAGCTGAGCTCGATCTTCGCCTTCTCGCCGGCCTCGTAGAGCCGCTGCAGCGCCATCTTGTCGGCGGCCAGATCGATCCCCTGGTCCTTCTTGAACTCCGAGACCATCCAGTCGACGATCGCCTTGTCGAAGTTGTCGCCGCCGAGGTGGTTGTCCCCGTTCGTCGACTTGACCTCGAAGACGCCGTCGCCGAGCTCGAGCACCGAGACGTCGAACGTGCCGCCGCCGAGGTCGAAGACGAGGATCGTCTGGTCGCCGCCCTCCTTGTCGAGCCCGTACGCGAGCGCGGCCGCGGTGGGCTCGTTGACGATCCGGAGGACGTTCAGCCCGGCGATCTTGCCGGCGTCCTTCGTCGCCTCGCGCTGCGCGTTGTTGAAGTACGCGGGAACGGTGATCACGGCGTCCGAGACCGGCTCGCCGAGGTACGCCTCAGCGTCGGTCTTCA